>CAZDTP010000010.1:0-78335 GCA_964508365.1 uncultured archaeon | reverse complement strand
AAAACGCACCTGGAGGGATTTGAACCCCCGAGCGCTTACGCGCACTGGCTTACTTGATTGTATTATCTACTCAAGGCCAGCGTCTTACCACTAGGCTACAGGTGCTCTAAATATTTTGATTCTACGCAGAATAATTATGGAAAAATATTTCTAAAAATTATCTGCATATAATTTTAGCCTATATGTAGAAATTTTTTATTTTTAATATTGTGCTATAAGTATTAAAATAGTTTATTTTTAATAAAATAAATTTCTTTTTATTTTAGCCTCGTAATTCCTAACCTTTATGATGATATTAAAGAAAAAATATAAATTTTATGTTACATTGACTCATAATTGAGATGATGTAAAACTGAGTGTAGCAAAAAATTTTAGGTATTTGATACCAGATCGATTATTTAAAGAAATTACCCAGAAAGCCGCAGAGGTTTATCCAAATATCGAACACTATTGGATTTTTGCTGATCGTAAAGAAAACTTTGGAATTGTCAAGAAATTTATCATTAATCCAGATTTAAGAAAATCAAAAACCCACGTAAAACCAAGAAGTTGGATGAGGTATAAAAAGTCAAAAATTTATAACATGCGTAAGTTTAAACAGGAACTTAACGTAGATATAGTCTGGCAGGCACACACACATCCATCTGGAAACGATAAATTGCACCAAATTGATAAGAGGATTCTTAAATATCTTTCAAACGGTGTAATGATTATCATCATCCCTAACATTCCAGAAAAAGAGTTAGAAGGGCATATGGTGGGTTGGTATTACGATAAGCGGTATACAAAAAAACCGATGATTGAGAGAATGGTTTTTGAGATCATCCAAGAATAAAAATCTTTCTCGTTAGCGACTTTCTTTTTTTCTTTTAAGTTTAAAGGTGGAATAAAACTTATATTGATACGTACTCTGAACAATATAAAAACCTAATGTTTTAATTTTTATTTAAAAATGAATATAAGGTTATTGTTATGGATGCTGACTACCAAACCTTAGTTAAACCAGATGAATTTGAAGTTAAAGATAATCGCTTTTTTCAGATTGATTTTATCAAGGCTGTAATGATTTTCTTAGTTATTTACGACCATACTATTCCATGGGTAATTAAAGGAGAAATCGGCGTTGCACTCTGGGAAAGAATTTCAATTCCCGTCTTCTTAGTGATCATGGGCTTTAACATGGGTTTATCCTTTAGTAAATTGGAAGATAAGAAACTAAAAAATTTGTATTCTTGGAGATACTTCAAAAAAAAATTTTGGCGCTACATCTACCCATTTATCGTCCTATGGGTAATTTCTTCTTTAATTGGCTTGGCAATCAACGGTTTCGAATGGAACGCTTTAAATCAGTATAAAAAAGATAGATGGCATTTCTATCATCTATTTATTGGAATTTTGCCTTTTTGGGGGCCAGGGAATTGGTTTTTACCCGTAATATTCTGGACTATATTACTCCTACCTTTGTTATATAAAGGATTTTCTGGAAAATTAATATGGAGAATTTTTACACTTCTTTTATGCTACGGTATAGAATTATTACTTCAATTGGTGATCTTCAATATCTTTCCAACTCCATTTCTTACTTGGCAAGCGTATTACGATTTTACTTATTGGTATTTGTTCATAGTAACGACTCCGTTTTTCATGCTTTCTGCCATCGGGTTAGGTATGTGGTTTTCAAAAAGACCTAATCTCTTTGCCAAACAGAATCTTTTTATGTGGATTATCTTCCCATTAAGCCTTTATTACTTAATCCAATACCAATTTTTTGATTTTAGGTATGATTTTATTAGGGGGGATTATAATTTATTCGTCTTTCCATATTCAGCGTTTTTAGTTTTATTGGGAATCAAACTACTACCAAAGAGATTGGATAATTGGTTTGCTAGAGCTATTTCTACAATAGGAAAATCTACCTATCATATCCTACTAACGCAGATATTGTATTTTTCGGTTGTGTATTCATTTTATGGAGATCATTACGGCGCAAGTATCTTAGGAATTGATATGTCATATGATTTGATCATTTATTTACACCTAATCATCAACTGGGAGATATGCATTCCGTGTGGAGTTTTCTGGCATTACATCGATTTTAAGCTGAGAGATTATTATAAGCTTCATAAAAAGGATAAACAACGTTAATTAGAAAGTTAAATTTAAGAAAAAAGTATTATTCTTATTTATTATCTCGATTCAGCTGTTTTTCTTTAATAAAAAGTTCTCGCTATAATGAAAAAGTATTAAAATTTTAAAACTTCAAATTTGATTTATTAAGCGCTCAGGGTGGGATTTTCCATAATGTGCTAAATGCAACATCTTTTCGAACCCACGCATCCGATGGACACTGGATTAGCAATCCAGCGCTCTACCAGGCTAAGCGACCTGAGCAAACAACTGAAGAGAGATACTGTAATTGAATTAATTTAAATTCAATTATTTTATAAATAATTATTAAAAACTTTAATAATTTTTGTTTTGTTACCTACTCTTTACCTTCTTTAACATCCATTTTAGACCAATATCCTCTAGGTGGAGTGTTAATATCCCAGGTTTTGCACCATTTAATAATAGTGCGGTCCGAAACATTATTATTTTTGGCAATTTCTGTTTTCGGAATCTTCCATATAACTTCTTTAAGTTCTTCTTAAGTTAATTTAAATTTTCTTTCATGTCCACCCTTCCATACTTTTTTATGTATATTGGTAATTCTCTCATTTTCATTTGAAAATCTACATCTCTTCATCTCTTGGTTCAAAATTAATATTCAATAGCCTATCTAAGTAATTGTCTTCATCATGGGGGTGAAATTCAGGCTCAGGAAAAATAATTATTTCATCTTTAGTTTCAAAATCAACTTTTACTTCAATATCAGTACCAATCTTATTTTTACTTTCATCATATTCTTTAAAATTTTGTTCTTTCGTTTTCTTCTACCTCTCTATTAATATCTGGTGTACTCTTTGTCCTCTTTAATGCTTATTCTAAATTAAATTATTTAAAATTAAAGAATAGTAGAGTAGTATTTTCAAGGTTTATACCTATCTTAAAATTCTTCTGAATTACAAATATTTTAATTTTAAATACCACTAAATTTATTTATAAACGTATAAAATGGGCTCATGGTCTAGTGGTTATAACGTCTCGCTAATATGGTATAATACATACCTTATTCGAGAATACACCGAGAAGGTCGGGAGTTCGATTTTAAAGCGAATTTATTGCTTGTACGAAAACCTCCCTGGGCCCACCATTTATAATTTCGATTTATATAATTTCTTAATTCTTTCAGGCCGAACTGCATTTAATTTGCAGTTTTTAAGATGTTTTCCTATATCTGCGATAATTCCTGGAGCTGTAGTAGATTCTCTTAATATTACAATGTTTTCTAAAAATCCGAATCGTTCTATTGATACAATATCTCTAAAATGCCCCGTTTTCTCAAGTGCTTTTTTAAGTTGCCCTTTTGTTTCACCACTGACAAACACCGCCTCGAGATTCTCTGAAATCAGTTTTTCGTAAAAGTCTAAAGTTTTTTGATCCAATATGCCTTGGATTTGTTGTTTTTCTTTGTTTATCGTAACTAATTTCACATAAACAGGGAATTTATTAATAAAATCATAAGCTTTGATAATTTCTGGCAATGAAACATTTTTTCCATTACACAGTTGAGTTCGTATGTCATAGAGGTTTAATAATACATCTACCTTAGGATTTACAATGGCACAGTCTACAAAAATTCCAAAACCTACTTTTCCTACTTCCAGTAAGACTCCTTTAAAGATATCGTTTGTCTTAACAGTATCAAATTCATGGATAGCCCCAATCTTTTTTTTTAGTATGTTAAAAATGAATACTTCTTCGGAACCTGATATGAGAATTTCAAACCTATTATCAAATTTCCTTAATTTCTTAATATGTATTTTAGTGTCCGGAAAGCTCTGGGTTGATTCTTTTAAATATTTAAGGTATCTTATCGATATATCTTTGATATTGCCTTTTTTTGGGATGTTATATATTTGATCGTATAGAACCAGTGTTTTTACCATAAAAATTCTCAAAAATTAGTATTATGAATAATATTAGAAAGAATTGCTTAAATCTAAAATTTCTCTTTTTCTCACATCATCTCATATCAAGAACATATTTAATTCTGACTTTCTTTCATTCTAACAAAATTTATATTCTTGTGGTTTTATAATTCATTAAATACAATATTAGAAAATTATGGTGGAGATATGGAACTACAACGGTTTAATTATTTAATAGACGAATTAAGGGAATATGACGGTATGGAAGAGATTTTCGTGTTGAGTCCTGAAGGTGAAATCCTTTTTAAATCGGAAGAATTCCAATTATCTGATGGAGAAGCGAAAGCCATCTTAAAAGCATGGAAAGAGAATGAACCTGCTTTAATGTTCCAGAGTTATAGATATGCCATTTTAAAAAACGATGAGATACAACTAGCGGCAAAAAATATCGTTGGAGGAAAAGGCAATATAGTTGGATCCGTTACGAAAGAAGGAGACTACATAATAGCCCATACGCAAGATAAGGGCCTTATCTTGCTTGAGTGGTCGATTTTTATCAATAAGGTTGCTTGGAGTTAGCGTAGTATCACTTTTTTTTATATTTTAAACCCATTCTAATTTAATAAATATTAATTGTTGATCACTATAGCTCATATTTAGTTTAAATTTTTTATAAAAAAATCCTTTTATAATATTTTCTATAATTATTATACAAAATTTCAGAGATTGATAATGAAATTAATTAATGATATAAATTTTATAGATTAGTTCAAAAAAAATGATTTACAATCTTAGGGATTGAGATTTCATACCTTTTATATTTTTTTTCTTATTTTCTTTTAAGATTTTTATTTAAATTTTCAGATTCAAATCACAGAAAGGTTATAGTTTATTTAGACAAAATATAAATTTTATTGATTATATGATTATTAATAGTAAAAAAAACACTAAATAAAAATTAATTAAAAATTCTATTAGGAGAGAATCATGTTCCAGCAAGCAGGAAGGGGTTATGATATGGCTATAACTCAGTTTTCCCCTGAGGGTCGTCTTTTTCAAGTTGAGTACGCCATAGAAGCTGTGAGAAGAGGAACAACGGCTATTGTATGTAGAAATAATAATTCTGTTGTATTTACCGTTGAGAAAAAGAGTTCCGAGCTTCAAGAGATTATTGGCTCTGAGAAAATTTTTAAAGTTGACGACCATATTGGAGTAGCCATTGCCGGTTTAACAGCTGACGCAAGAGTTTTAGTTGATAAAGCTCGCGTCCAAGCACAGGTTAATATTTTAAATTATGATGAAAAAATTTCTGTAAAAGATAGCACCTTAAACATTTGCGAATACCTCCAATTGTTTACTCAAAATGCGGGTGTAAGACCTTTTGGAGTAAGTTTTCTTATAGCTGGAGTTGATTCCAATGGAGAAGCTTCCTTGTACTTAACTGATCCAAGTGGAGCTATGTGGGGTTATAAAGCCTTTGCAATTGGGTCAGGAGCGACCGAAGCAAGAGCTTACCTTGAGAAAAATTATAAAGAAGATATAAATGATGAGGATCTAAAATTATTACCTTTAAGAACCTTAAAGGAATTAATGGGTGAAAATTTAAGTAAGGATACTTGTGATATAGCTTTTATTATGAAAGACGATTTAAAATTTAAACTATTAAATAATCAAGAAAAAGATGAATTATTAGCTAAAATATAATCTTCTTACAATTATATCTATTTCAAGGTTATCTCAAATTAACGTTTATCTAATAATAGAAGGCAAAAAACATACAGAAACGAGATATTTCCATAAAGCAAATCGAGATAAGGTTCAATGATAGAAAGAGCGCGGATAGATTTAGGCGATTTTATAATCGGACGCATTGAAAAAGAGGGCCGAACATTTGAAATGCTCCTAGCTCCAGATCAGGCTTGGGAAGCGAAAAAAATGATTCGAGACGAAATCAATATACGTCTTGTAGAGGGAAAGGATAAATCTCGTGTTTCTGTGGACGAACTTCTAAAGAATCCTAAGATAGCAATTGAATTAATTTTCGAAAGTTTCATTGTATTTGAGGATTTAAGGCGAGGAAAGAAAGCTACCGATGGGGATATGGAGGCTGTATTTAACACTACAGAAGGAAGAATTATAGCGGGCTATATTTTACTTGATGGGGAGATTCAATGGACTCGTTCTCAAAGAGAGGAAGAGAGGGAAAAGAAATTAAAACAAATTATAACAATAATTACCAAAAATGCGATAAATCCTCAAAATAAGAAGCCACATCCTTATCAGAGAATCGAGAAAGCTATAGAAGAAGCTAAAGTTAAAGTTGACTTAATGAGAAATGCAGAAGAACAGGTTGATGATGTTATCAAACAAATACGGGCAATCATACCTATTAGAATGGAACAGGTAGAACTTGCGCTTAAAATACCTTCTGCTTTTACAGCAAAAGGTTATAACATAGTAGCACAATTAGCGCAAATTAAGAACGAAGAGTGGCAATCGGATGGATCTTGGGTATCTGTTGTTAGTTTGCCAGCAGGTTTACAGATGGAATTAGTAGATAAGTTAAATAAACTTACTCATGGAAGAGTTCAAACCAAAATTATGAAATCTTAGCCGAATAATTTTTAACTAATTTTTGTTTAGATTTTTTTTACAACATTGGTTAAGTAAAAGTATAAATAATAAGAAAAAGTGAGTTTAAAAAATGGAACACGAGAAAGATGAACCTAATGAAGATCCTACAGGAGATACTTCTGAGGACGTAGATATCGATGAGTTTGATGACGAGGAAACTTCCCGCGATCTTGTAGTACCTGGAGAAATTTTATCAGAGGATACAAAAAATTTCCTACCGGGACGTGGAACGATATTTAATAAAGATAGATCGAAGATTATTTCCTTAAATATTGGATTAAAACAAGTTAAAAGAAATTACATTAATGTAATTCCCCTTAGAGGATTTTATACACCTCGTCCAGGAGATAAAATAATTGCATTAGTTACTGATAAAAATCCAGTTAAATACATATGCGATATAAACTCGAAAGACAATGGTGTTTTAAAACCTAAGAACACTGTAAAAAGAGGAAAACCGAGAGGTTACAGAGGTGGAGCATCTGATGATCAGGATAATTCTACGGAAAAGTATGAAATAGGAGACATTTTAATAGTTAAAGTACTTTCGGCAGATAGGTTAAATAAACCGGAATTAACAACCGTGGGTAAATACTTAGGTAAAAGAAGGGATGGATTAGTAATTACAATTGACCCTCCAAAAGTACCCCGCGTTATAGGGCGTAGTGGTTCGATGATTAAAATGTTAAAAAACCTGACTAAAAGTAATATATTTGTGACTCAAAATGGTCGTATTTGGTTAAAAGGCGATGATTTGGCTCATGAAAGATTATTAATAGATGCGATACGAAAAATAGAAAAAGAAGCCCATACTGTTGGGTTAACAGACCGAATGTCTGAATATATTGAGAATGAAAAAAAGATAAGAGGTATGAATTAAATGCCGTTAATTATTAAAGATGAGTATCCGGAGAAGTTATTTCGTGAAGACGGTAAGAGGCTAGACGGCCGAGATAAGTACGAGCTGAGACCTATTAAAATGGAAGTAGGAGTCTTAGAAAATGCTGATGGTTCAGCTTATATTGAATGGGGTAATAACAAAATATATGCTGCCGTTTATGGACCGAGAGAAGTACATCCTCACCATTTAGCAAAACCAGACAGAGGAATTTTACGCGTTTTTTATCGGATGGCAACATTTTCGGTGTTTGAAAGAAAACGCCCTGCTCCTGGGCGCCGAGAAAAAGAAGTTTCAATGGTAATAACTGACTGCCTAGAACCCGTTCTATTTTTAGAACTTTATCCTGGAACAGCTTTTGAGGTTTTTATAAACGTTATGGATGCCGATGGTGGAACTCGATGTGCTTGTACCACTGTTGCAGCATTAGCACTTGCAGATGCAGGTGTTCCTATGAGAAGTTTAGTAACCGCTGTTGCTGTAGGAAAAATCGATGGAGAATTAATAACTGATCTATCAGGGATAGAGGATAAAGCAGGTGAAGCAGATTTACCTTGTGCAATGACATGGTTTAATGAAGAACTCTCATTACTTCAATTTGATGGTAGTATGGATTTAGATGAATTTAGCAAATGCTTAAGCCTTGCTAAAGATGCAATCTCTAAAATCTATGAAATTCAGCTGGACGCGTTGAAAAAGAAATACATCGAAATTCAAGAGGAATATAGCGGAGGAGAGAAAAAAGAATGATGAATATAAAGCGAGTAATATCGACTATAGAAAAGAATTATATTCTTTCAAATCTGAAAAAAGAGGAAAGAATAGATGGCAGAAATCTTTGGCAGCATAGAGACTGGAGTGTTAAAAGTAATGTAATAGCTTCAGCGGAGGGATCTGCTGAAGTTTCTTTAGGAAAAACACGGGTGATCACTGGATTGAAATACGATGTAGGTGCACCATTTCCAGATCTTCCTAACGAGGGAGTTTGTACATTTATGGCTGAACTATTACCTTTAGCATCTCCTTTGTTTGAAAGAGGTCCTCCTGACGAACAATCTATAGAATTAGCACGTGTTGTTGATAGGGGAATTCGCCATGCAGACTGTGTTCAAACGAAAAAGTTGTGTATAAAGGAAAATGCAGCAGTTTATATTCTATTCGTGGATATTTATGTTATTAATTATTCAGGGAATTTAATTGATGCTGGTGGCATTAGTGCTTTAACTACATTAATTTCAAGCAAAATTCCTGAAGGAATATGGGAGAACAACGAAGTTACATGGACGGGAAAATATTTGAGCGGAGATACACTTGTGAACGAATTACCTATAGTTTTAACATATGGAAAAATAGGAGATATTATTTTCTTAGATCCGAGTTTGCCAGAAGAATTAGTATGCGATGGAAGCATTTCAATTTCGGTAACCGAAGATAAAATAACATCTATTCAAAAAAGTGGATATGCTACTTTATCTATAGAGGAAATAGAGACTTTAAGTAAAAAATCTATGGAGATTGGCAAGAAGATCAGGAAAGATTTAAATCTTTGGCAATACAAGCGTTAGGATTAAAATTTTTCGTTAATTTAATTTTTTTTATTTTTATTTTTCATTTATAAGAAACATGACCAATTCATTTCTTAATTTAAGTTCCTATTCTTACTTTTCTCAGAATTTCAAAAGTTCCTCAACGTTTCCTCATTGGAAAAATTTAAAGTTTATAATAGTTTTTATTTAAATGCATTATTATAAAAGAAACTAGTGAATGATATGGGTAAAACTAAAAAAACTGGGATATCCGCAACTTTTGGAGCGCGTTATGGTGCTAATGTTAGAAAGAAATGGCGATTAGTAATGGAGAAACAAAAAGGTGGTAATTTAAAATGCCCACGGTGCGAAACAAAAGGATCTATTAATAGAATCTCCACAGGTGTATGGCATTGTAAAAAATGCGATGCTAAATTTACTGGTGGTGCTTATAACACCCAAACTCCTCGTGGTGCGGAATCTTTTAGAATAGCGAAGCGAAAACAACGAGAGTTAGAAGCTATAGAAGAATAATGAATAATAATAACTTACTTACTATTAAATCTACTTTAGAGTTTCAATTTAAAACGCCTGAATTATGTAATTATTCGTATAACTCTTTTTTACCTGAATTTAAAGTTCAAAATTTAAAAAGATCTACTCTCTCTTTAAAAAAAGAAGAAAATTCACTAATCTTTTCAATAGAAAGTAAAGATATTACCGCATTCAGAGCAACAATTAATGAAATCATCAGTTTTGGTCGGATATTTGAAGGCGTTTTGAATATTGTAAATAAAACGCAATAAGTCTTAGATTAAATTATTCGTAAATTTCATATTCCACATTTCATTTGATATTATAAAACAAATTTTGTGATTTTCGTTGACGATTAATTTGGACCAATTAGATGAAGAAACAAAAAAGAAATTTCAAAATTTAACTCAGGTTGGGCAGACTTTAGAACTCCTAACACAACAGAAGATTCAAATTGATAGTTCTATCAGAGAAACAGAACTTGCATTGGAAGAGTTAGAAAGAGCAAGCCCCGAAACAACAGTTTATAAGCAAATCGGTGGTATAATGGTTAGAAGCGAAAGAGATAAGCTTCTAGTAGAAAAAAAATCTGATAAAGAAACCTTAAATATGCGTTCAACCACGCTTGCTCAAAAAATTGAAAGAACAAAGAGCACTTTTGAAAATATGCAAAAATCTCTTCAAGCAGATCTTCAAAATCAATAACTTAATGAAATATTCATGCTTAATTCTAAAAAAGAGGATTTTTTAAACTTTTTAAAAGGAAAAAATCTCTTAATTACCACCCATGATTTAGCAGACCTCGATGCTTTTATCTCAGGGATTGTCTTAAAATATTGTTTTGAATATTATTTCCCTAACCAAAACATATATTTAACTTTTTCAGGACTATCTAAGCATACAAAAAGGTTTATAAACAAATTTAGTATAAAATTTCCAAAATTTAACTTTAGCTTTCAAGAAGATGTTGAATTATCAGATATAGATGTTATCGCAATAGTTGACTCTAATAATCTAGACCAAATAAAGCTATTTAATAATTTAGATTTGGATATTCCTTATATCTTTATAGATCATCATTTAAATTTACAGAAGGATTATCTAGGTAATGTTTCGTCGCTTAATTTGATTTTTGATAATTATTCTTCGACATCAGAAATAGTGTTAGAATTATTTGATGATTGCACCATAAAGCTTCCAATACCATATAAATATCTTCTTGTATCAGCAATCTTGACCGATTCTGGATTTCTCAAGTATGGAAATACCAGAACCATAAAAAGTTTAAATAATATCTTACAGGATCAGTTAGAAATTCAAGATGTAATCCCCTTACTAAAAAATGAAAAAGACATCTCCGAGAAAATTGCACGAATTAAAGCGCTTCAAAGGGTTAAATTAATTCGAATTAACGATTGGTTAATAGGAATATCACATCTTAGTAGTTTTAGCGCTTCTGCTGCTTCAATCTTAACAAATGTGGGTTTTGATATTGGAATTGTCGTATCCAAAAATAAATCTGATTATAGAATCTCTACAAGAGCAAAAAAACAAGTTTGCCTAAAAACAGGTTTACATCTTGGGAAAATTATAAGTGAAATAAATAATGTGAATGGTGGTGGACATGATGGTGCTGCTACTTTGAATGGTAAGAGTGATGTAGAGGAAAGCCTCAATCAATTAATCGATAAAATAAAAAAAACTTTAATTAATTAACTATCCTTATAAAGCTAAAAGAATTATGGAGATCCCATTTCATGAGCTTGATTAAATTTAATAATTTTCATTTTCGATATAAAGGAAACGACGAGTATGCGCTTAAAAAAATTAATGTAGAAATAGGATCAAATAGATTTATTTTATTAGCTGGTGAGACGGGATCTGGGAAAACCACATTAATTAGATGTATGAATGGATTAATCCCCCAATTTTATGCTGGTTATTATAAAGGAGATGTAGAAATTTCAGGAAAAAACACCACTGAAACAACAATAT
Organism: uncultured archaeon; assembly: GCA_964508365.1. Taxonomy (GTDB): domain Archaea; phylum Asgardarchaeota; class Lokiarchaeia; order Sigyniarchaeales; family SOKP01; genus SOKP01. Next base: position 66,717 of record CAZDTP010000010.1, on the reverse strand, counting down.
CTCAATTATCTAGTGAAGTTGGAATCGTATTCCAAAATCCTGAAAACCAACTAATTGCAATGAATGTAGAACATGAGATAGCTTTTGGTTTGGAAAATTTAGGAATTCCAAGGGATGAAATAAAAGAAAAAATTAAGGAGGTTGTAGAAATAACTGAAATTGAAAGCATAATAGATAAAGCACCTTTCGAGATAAGTGGTGGTGAACAACAACGAGTTGCTATTGCTTCAATTTTAGTATTAGAACCTAAGGTTATCGTTCTGGACGAACCAACATCAAATTTGGACCCATTATTTGCAAGTAAAATTTTAAACCTATTAAAAAAAATTCAAGTGGAAAAGAAGATAACTGTTATAATTAGTGAACACCGAATGGATTTAATTCTACCATTAGTAGACGATATAATTTTAATGAAAGAAAGTGAGATTATAGCTTATGGTGCTAAAGACAAAGTCATAAATTCTAGCACATTTAAGAATTCGAATATTAATAAACCAAAAATATATTCAATTTTTAATGAATTAAAAAATAGAAATAAATTTCAACACGATATTCCAGTTTCTATTCAAGATGCCATAAGTTCATTAAAAATGATTAAATAACTTGAAATACTCATGAAGGATATAAATTCGCTCCCTTTAATAATGGTACACGATGTTGATTATGTATACTCAAACGGAACAATTGCGTTAAAGCAAGTTTCATTAAATATTAAAAAAGGCGAATTTATTGCAATAATGGGGCAAAATGGAGCGGGAAAAACGACTTTGATTCGTACTTTTAATGGATTAATCCGACCAACAAAAGGAAGTATTTATTTAGAAGGAGAAAATATTGATTCAAAAACTATTGCTACAATATCGAAAAAAGTTGGTGTTATCTTCCAAAATCCTATGCATCAACTATTTTCTAATACATTAGAGGACGAAATTAAATTTTCCTTGAAAAGTCTAAATTTAGATAAAGAAGAAATTCAAATAAAAGTTGATCAAATACTAAAGGAATTTGATCTCGAAAAATATCGAAAAAGATCCCCATTAAACTTATCTGGTGGAGAATCAAAAAAATTAGCTATAGCTTCTATTATTTGTCGTGACCCTGACATTCTAGTTTTTGATGAACCAACATTAGGGCAAGATGCAAAAGAGATTAATTTCTTCCTTGGATTAATCAAAAACGAGCTAAAAAGAGGAAAAACAATAATAATGGTGACACATAACATAGAGTTTACAATAGAACATGCTCCAAGAATAATCTTGATGGGTGGAGGACAAATTATTGCAGATGGTCCAACACAGAGTATTTTTACTAACGAGTTTTTAATATCAAAATCTTCATTAATTATGCCGCAAATATATCTATTCAAAAAAGAACTTCAAAAAATAGGAATTACTATTCCTAAAGAAGTTATTAGAGAAAGCGAAATAATTAGTTTTCTGGATAATTATTTGGAAAGCAAATCCACAATTTAAAGGAGGAAAATTAATAAATGTCTTTAGAATTTCTGAGTGCGTTCAAATTCTTGAAAAAAGAGACTTTTCTCCACAATTTAGATCCAAGAGCTAAATTATTACTAGCGATAACATACACTATTAGCGCTCTATTATTTCAAGAAATAATCCCCTTATTACTACTTTTAATAACCCTATTCCCAGTAATAATTATAGGAAGGTTATTTAAAAAATGGTTAGAGAGCGTCAAGGGAATGTCTTTTCTCTATATTTTTATTATTGTTCTTAATACTCTATTTATTAATGAAAATGGATTATCATTTGCGATTGCTATGATTTTAAGAATTTCAATAATGATTTCAGCATTTTCTTTATTTTTTTTAACTGTAGATCCAAACGATTTAGCTCTTTCCCTAATTAGTATGAAAATTCCATACGAGTATGCATTTTCTTTCTCGTTAGCATTTAGGTTTGTTCCAACTATTGCTATAGAAACACAAAATATCATCGATGCTCAACAGAGTCGAGGTTATGAAATGCAAAAAAAAGGGATAATAAATCAAATAAGAAACCTATTTCCTCTCTTAGTTCCTCTTATAGTTAGTTCTATAAAAAGAGCCTTTAACGTAGCAGAAGCCTTAGAATCACGATCTTTTGGTAGTAAAAAAGGTCGGACATTTTATTATACGATTAGATATTCCTTAAAAGATTGGATATTTTCGCTATACTTGATTTTTTTATTGACTTTTTCAATATATGTTAAAATTAACTTTATGTTAATGCCATTATGGTTTAGATGGAGTTTACCTTTATGAAAATCTATTCTATTACAAATTCAAATGGAGTTTCTAATTACTACATTGGAATTAACCAGATTGAGATTGATCCCAAAGAAGTTCAAATAACCAAATTAGTGGAATTAATTGAGGTTATCCAAAGTCATTATGAAGATACTATTTTACAATTCTTCAACGATAGATATATTCTAAACCCAGAACATATAATACATGCTTGTTATTTCGTCCAAAAAGCCTTCTATACTAAAAATAATATTTCAAATAAAAAGAATCTTGAATTACTTCTATACTTAGCTGCTAAAAGACAAATAAAGCTAAGCCTCGAATGTTTTGGGGTAAAAAGTTATAATTTACAAAATAGAAGAATAAGTTTTTGTATTATCTCTCTAGAGGATAATATTCAGCAAGTAAATATCGAAATAAATAACTATTTGCTTTCCAAGGATACAAGTTTAGATTTAGGAAATTTATCTATTGATAAGTTTGAAATCATCAAAAAGTATTTTGAATTTTCTGACAACCAGATTTTAACCGTCTTGAAGTCTTACGGATATAAAAACGACATAATAGATATAAAAACTTTAAATTTAGAAAGGTTATATGGAGCATTGAATGATCTAATATGTGAAAAGATGGCTTTATTAAGTTTAGAGAAAAGGAGATCTTTTTAGGACTGATTATACTTATTATGGATAATAATGAAATCATCGGGATTTAGAAACGATATTCCACTAACATTTCCTAGTAGTTCAATTCTTAGAATTTTATCTGGATTATCCAAATCGACTTTATTATTAATAATTTTTGCTACCGCTTTAATAAAGGTATCTCTTTCTATGATCTCGTTTTTTCTACGATTCAATTCGATCTTAAAAGAATCTTCTTTGTTTAAATAAAGAGGGTAATATTTTTCTACAAAATCTTTTATTATATTTATGTTTGTTTCACACACATAATCAATAGGGGCAATTTTAAGGATAAATTGAAAGAAATCGGGATCTTTTTCGAGGATTTTTTTGATCTTTTTTATAACTTCTTTATTCTCAATATTGGTTGCAGCAGTTATTAATCCAGGATATTTGATCCCTGATATAATGGGATATTTATCACCACACATTAACAGAGTAAACCAGATTTCTGCTTTTGCATTCAGTTCGTTAAATCTCGAGGTCGAAACTAATAAATTAAAGTTATTCAATATTTACACCAATTAGTTAATCTTTATTTAATTCAATAAAATCTTCAATTTCCTCTTCTGTTATAATCCCATTTCTCAATATCTTTAACTCTTGTGAGGAGCAATCAATGATAGTTGTCGGAATTCGCGATTTTGTTTTTCCTCCATCAAGTATTAGATCTATTGGTGTTAAAAATTTTTTAACAACTTGATCCCCGCTTATTGATGGAGGTTCTCCAGAATAGTTAGCTGAAGTTCCAATTATTCCACCAAAATATCCTTTTGATTTTAACTTTCTTAGGATAGTTAGGACGATCTCGTTTTCTGGTACGCGTATACCAATTGTATTTTTAAAAGCAGTAACTTCCATAGGAATTATATTCGGTTCTTTTCTTTTCAATATTAAGGTTAATTGACCAGGCCAGAAGCGTTCGGCTAACTTATAACTTGTTTTGTTAAATTTTGCAATTTTTTCTGCTTCTTCAGTATCTGCAACTAATAATATTAGTCCTTTTGATCGATCTCGATACTTAATATCATAGATTTTATTCACTACTTCAAGATCAAGTGGGTTTCCTCCTAGACCATACACGGAATTAGTTGGATAAGCAATTAATTTACCCTCAATAATGTTCTCCACTGCAATTTCGAATATAAATTCTAAATCTTGAATGTTTTTTCCTTTAATTTTTATTAAAAAACCCATGAATATAACTTAACTTTTTTTATCATTAAATAATTTTATTTATACTTAGATAGGGGGTTTGGAAGATTTCTAAATGTAAAATTTCATCTATTTAATAACAATTGGTCTTTTATCTTGCCAAGGAGATATATCTTCGAAAGCTTTTGAGACTTGAAGGACAGTTAATTCATCAAATCTCTTTCCTACAATTTGCATTCCTATTGGTAGCCCCTCACTAGACCAACCACAGGGAATTGTAGCTGCGGGATGACCACTTATATTGAATGGATATGTAAAAGATAACCAGCCTAACAGTGAAACTCTTTTTTCATTTATAATTAAATTTGATTTCATCGTTTCTATATCGTGAATTCCAGATTTACCTATTTCAAACGCAGGACACGCAACAGTTGGAGTTATAATTATGTCAAAATCTCTTAAAAGTCTGGAAATGTCAAGATATATCATTTCTCTTTGGACTTCTGCCATTTTCAGGTCTACTGAGGAAAATCTTAACCCCATATTAATAATCTCTACAAATTCAGGATCCATTTTATCTTTCCATTTCTTCAAAAAAGGTTGAAATGCATAACCAAATCCCGACGCCCAAAAAGTCCAGAATATTGATTCAGGATTTTTCACTTTAAGCTTAGTCTTATCAACTGACCAGTTTAACTGTTCAAATTTCTGAATAGCATCTAAAACTGATTTTTCAACTTGAGGATCGAGTGCTTCCGCAAATCCTAAATCTAAGGAATACCCAATTCTCAATTTTTTAGGTTTATCATCAAGTTTTTCTAAATAACTATAATTTGGTTTAGGTAAAGAGTATCGATCCGAAAAGTGCTCTCCTACCAGCACATCCAATAATAATGCAGCATCCTTGACAAACCTAACAATTGGACCTTTATGAATAAATGTACCAAGATAACCAAATAAAAACATATTACTTTGAGGAACTCGACCAAAAGTAGGTTTGAGTCCATAAGTACCGCAAAAACTACTAGGAATCCTAATAGATCCTCCACCATCTGAGCCTATTGCTAATGGACTCAGTCCAGATGCTACAGCTGCTGCAGCCCCGCCACTAGACCCTCCAGGAGTTTTTTCTAAATTCCAAGGATTTTTGGTAACCCCAAAAATTAAATTATCTGTTTCTCCCTTAAATCCAAAAGCGGGAGTATTTGTTTTACCTAAAATCACAGTACCAGCTTCTCTTGCTCTTTTAACTACTATATCGTCTCTCCGCGGTTTATTATTCTCAAAAATTTTACTACCAAATGTAGTTCGTATTCCTTCTACTTCAGTTTCGTCTTTTATAGAAATTGGAATTCCATTCAAGGTTCCGAATTTCTTACCTTCCTTTACCCTTCCATCTGCTTCTTTTGCCATCTCTCTTGCTAATTCCAGCGTTGGAGTACAATAAGCGTTAATTATTGGGTTTATCTTTTGAATTCTTTCGATGATCGTCTCTATAATTTCTTGAGATGTTAACTCTTGTGTTTTAATTTTTTCTGCCATTTCAAAAGCAGACATGAAACAAATATCTTCCTTCCTCATAATTTCAATCTAGAATAACTCTTCCTTTAAACTTTATTAAAAAAATCCATTTGGATTCATTTGGATTATTGCTTAATTATATAATAAAAAAAGCTTCACTGATGATTTTCTTGGCAGGATAATTCATCAGCGATTTTAGACCACTGAAGATCGAGTATTTCTTGAAGTTCAATTAAGTCTTTTTCAGACAATTTTGAAAATCTTTTTTGTCTCGATAAGTATTCAATTAGCGGAGCTCTTTTTGAGGGATCTAACAAAGGTTTACTTTTTTTTGATAATGTCAATACACCATTTTCGATTTCGTATAAAATCCAAGATCCCGTTTTAACAGCTAATCGAGGAATTTCGATAGCATCTTCGGATGCAATACCCCATCCAGGAGGACACGAGGCAAGAATATGAATATACTTACAACCATCAATAGATTTTGCTTTTTTAAATTTCTCATAGATGTCAAGAGGTTCGCTTACAGAACAAGTAGCAACATAAGGAATATCGTGTGCCGCCATTATTCTAGGTAGGTCTTTCTTATATCGTTCTTTTCCTAATGTGGTTGTAGTTGTTATTGCACCATGTGGAGTACTAGACGATCGTTGAATTCCAGTATTCATATATGCTTCATTATCGTAACAACAATATATGAAATCAGAGTTCCTTTCAGCAGCACCACTTAAACCTTGAATTCCAATATCTGTAGTTCCCCCATCACCAGCAAAAACTAAAGTTGTCATTTTTTCCCAAACTTTGCCTGGAAATCTACGAGCTTTTACTTTAAAAGCTGCTGAAATTCCTGTGGCAGCAGCAGCAGCAGCAGCAAACGCCATATTCATAAAGGGAAAGTTTGGTGCTGTCTTTGGCCATAAACCTACAACAACATTTAAACAACTAGCAGGGGTAACGAGAGAGGTATTTGGTCCAAGAGCTTTCATAGCCCATCTTATAGCTATTTCAAGACCGCAACCAGCACATGTGGAATTCCCTGCTAAAAAATATTCTTCTTGTCCTATTTCTAATGCTTCTTTAATAGATACCATATTTAATCGAGCTCCAATAATCCATCCCAGAAAGTTCCTTCAATCATATCTTTTGGAAACTCTCCAGTTTCATTTAATTTAGTCAATACTTTTAATTGATTTTTTTGTTGTTCTAATCCAACTTCTCTACCACCTAAACCCATTACAATAGGTAAGATTTTTGTCGATGCTCCAGAACCATATAAAACAGCTTTCACTTCACTACTTACGGGCCCCCCAGTCGGAGATCCAAATGCAGTAGCTCTGTCAGCTACGCCAAGAACCTTAACTTTATTAGCAATATGTATTATATCTTCAACTGGAAATGGTCGTAAATATCTTAATTTTACACATCCCACTTTATAGCCTTCATTCCTAAGATCATCGACGGCTTCTTCCATCTGCATGGCAAGTTCACCATAGTTAAGTATAGCAACTTCCGCATCTTTCATTTTATATTCTTCAATTAATCCATTTCCATAAGATCTGCCAAATTTTTTCTCGAATTCTGTGGTAACATCCTTGATTTTTTGCTTTGCTATAGTATGAGCATAGTGAATTTTTAATCTAAATTCATTGTAGAAACCAGATGGCATGATTAGATTCCCGTGCATCATTGGTCTTTCAGGATCGAGAAAAATATGGGGCCATCCTCTCTCATCTGGAAGTGGTGGTAAAAAATCATCTACAGCATCTTGATCCTCTAGAGTTACAGGTTTAGATGTGTGAGATAATGTAAATCCACCATAAGCTACGAATTTAGGCAATAAAATTTCGTGATCTTCGCTAATTTTATATGACATTAAAATGTCGTCATAAATCTCTTGATGACTCGATGCAAATGAAATCATCCAACCAGTATCTCTACAACTTATTATATCTGTGAAATCTGCCCAAATGTTCCATGGAGGGGCAGGTCCTCTCGAAGCAATTGTTGTTACTATAGGTAAACGAGCGCCTGCGGCCCAATGAACCATTTCATACATGTAAAATAATCCTTGTCCAGAAGTAGCAGTGAAAGTACGAGTCCCTGCAGTGCTTGCACCAATAGTAGCAGCCATCACAGAGTGTTCTGACTCGAATTTAAGATATTGAGTCCCAGGCATCTCACCGTTATCAGCAAACTCTGATAGTTTTTCTACCACAGTTGTTTGTGGGGTAATAGGATAAGCACTTATCACTTGGACTCGTGCTGATTTCGCTCCGTAAGCTGCTGCTACATTTCCCTTAATTATTTTAGTTTCTCTTTCCTGTGTAAAATCTTCTTTTGCTTCAACCATATTAAACTTCACTCTCTCTAACCATTTCTATACTTTTTGTGGGACATTCTTTAGCGCATATACCACAACCTTTACAATATACATAATCAACTTCAAATTCTCCTTCTTTATTTCTGATTATTGTACCTTCGGGGCAATACATCCAGCAAATACCACATTTAGTACAAGTATCCCGATCTATAACAGGTTTAAACGTTCTCCAATCTCCTGTGGTTCCTATACTTCCTTTAATAGGAAAGGATATTGGGATTGGAGGTAGGTCTTTCCAATTTTTATATTCTTGAACTTCAGGTCGCTTATCTTTGTCTTCGCATATATTCTTCCATTTCACCTTATTCATTCAAATTCAACCTCCTTAACACTATTGTAAGCTTCGACAGCAACTTCTAAATTTTTCTTACCCCTAGCTTCTCCATATTCGCTATAGATCACTTTTTTCATAGTGTCTAAATTATAAAAGCCAGTTAATTGTCCAAATGCCCCCAGCATTGGAATGTTCAAAATAGGTCCACTCGAATGCATAAATCCTAATTTTATACAGATTCCTGTAGCATCAACAATATAAATTTTTATGTTTTCGGGAAATTCACAAGTATCAATCGGATTTTTTGTATTAATTAATAATGTGACTCCACTTTTTATCGTCTCCAAAACTCTAGGAATATTTAATAGTGAGGGGTCAAAAATTAAAATGTAATCGGGATTTACTACACTATCGTAAGTTTTTATCGTTTTGTTCCTTGATAATTTAGTAAATGCTTGAATAGGTGCCCCTCTCCTCTCTGCTCCAATAATAGGTATCGCAATTGCGTCTTTAAAACTTTCTTCGTAAGCCAATTGAGCTAGAAGTTGACTAGCAGTTATAGCGGTTTGTCCTCCTCGACCGTGAAAGGTAATTTCTATTTTACCATTATCTGTCAATTTTTTCCAACCTTCAATTTATTCGATCTTATAATTTTGATTATTACACAAGCCGTAAAACAATAATATTGTTATTGTTTTTGGATAACTTATAAAATTATCTTAAATAGAACTACTAAGGTAAAGTAACTAGCAATAAATTAAAAATTTCTGGATAAAATTTATAAGTTAGCCACTGAAATTATTGAAAATTAATTATAACGATTACCTAAAATCTAGTAATGTAGAATGTGATTAATTTTGTCAGAAAAATCAAAAAATGAGGAAGAAGAATTTTCATTCAAATGTCCTTCATGTAAAAAGGGTAAAATAAAAATTCATAAAACAACTTATGACGTACCTGACGGAGATAAAATGTTAATTATTAAATTCGAATGTAACGTTTGTAATTTTACTAACAATGATATAATTCCTTTGACTACCAACAATACTCCAGGAATAATGACATTAAGAGTTTCAAATGAAAAAGATTTAAATTCAAAAATCTATCGTTCCCCCGTTGGAAAATTAGAAATTCCGGAGTTGGAATTATTTGTAGTGCCTGGTCCAAACGCCGATTTTTATTACACCAATGTTGAGGGAATATTATACCGATTTGAGAATGCCGTTTTAATTTATCGCAAGAATCTCGAAAAGGACGATGTTCAAATAGAAGAAATTGATAAAATTTTACATGATCTACATAAGGCGTTAAAGGGAGAATTTGCATTTACTTTAATTATTACTGACACAGGAGGAGGAAGTTATATCATTCCTGAAGATGAATCAAAATACTCGTTTGAAAAAGTTGAAAATAAAGAATTAAATTAAAAGTAATAAATAAAATTATCATAATTTCTATATAGATATAAAATCTAAAATATAGATTAAAGAAAGTGTGAAATCAAATGACAATTAAGAAAATTGGAATCCTCACAGGAGGCGGTGATTGCCCAGGTTTAAACTCAGTTATTTACGGAATTATGTTAAAAGCTTACGATGCAGGCATAGAATGCGTTGGAATCCTCAAAGGTTGGAAAGGTCTTATAGAAAATCTAACAATCCCTCTTAACATAGCAGAGCATGATGATTTACATACAATAGGAGGTACAATTTTGTACACAAGCAGAACTAATCCTTTCAAGGGAGTAGAATCTAAAAAAGAAGTTGCTAAGGATTTGGTAAATAAATTAGATGAATTAGGTATTGATGCGTTAATCGCAATTGGGGGTGATGACACTTTGAGTGTTGCTGATGCTATGTGTAAATACGCAAAGGCAAATGTAATAGGATGTCCAAAAACGATCGACAACGATCTAGCGGGAACGCATTACACATTTGGGTTTTGGAGTGCGGTACAACTAGCTTCAAACGCAATGGATAATTTAACTACTACCGCAAGATCTCATCAAAGGGTATTTGTAGTAGAAGTTATGGGAAGAGACGCAGGATTTCTTACATTGTATAGTGGGATTTCTGCTGGTGCCGATATAATATTAGTTCCTGAATCACCGTTTAGTTTAGAAAAGGATGTTATTGATGTGCTTAAAAAAAGAGTTAATGCTGGGTACAAATATCACATAATTGCCACCTCAGAAGGAGCTTATCCAAATTCTGAGTCGTTAAAAAAGGATTTTAAAACAATATCAGAAGAAACGATAGATAAATTACCTAAAGATACATATGGAAACCCTTTACTTGTAAAATTGAATATATCCAAAATAATTGTTGACGAACTCAATTTAAGAGAAGATTTGAAAGAGGAATTTCAGAAAAATGAAGTGGATTTTGAGTGTAGAAGCGTAGTCTTGGGACACACAATGCGAGCAGGAACTCCTAACTCCTTCGATAGAATTTTAGGATTGAGATTTGGATTAGCAGCTATGAATCTTGTTTTGGAAGGTAAATTTGGGAATATGGTTTCGCTTCAGGGGAATAAAATTGAAACGATACCACTTTCAGAAGGTGTAAAAAAGAAATATATTACCTCGGATAGTGATAAAATGGAATTACGAGACCTTTTAGTGAAAATTAGATATCTATCAAAACAGAAATAAATAAGTGAGTTTCTTTTTTTATATATTTTTAGTATAAAAAAGGAATTTTTCAAACCCAATGTTTTTGTATTTAGTTTCTTGATAATATAAATATAATCTCATGTAAAATAAAAGCGAAATTTTCTTAGAAGTTAAATATTAATCTAAATTAAATGAAAATTATGAAATGGAAGAAAATTTTATTATTAGTTGCAAATTATAAGACAACTGGTTATGATTTTTATGATTCTGCCTTCCCTCCTCTAGCCTTTGAATATATTGCGGCTTATATAGAAGATTTAGTAGAAGTGAGAATATTAGATTCAAAAGCTGCTAAATTAAATTTTTCTCAAGTTAAGAAGGAAATTGAAAATTATCAACCAGATTTAGTAGGATTAACAGTTCCAGTTACAAGTGCCATTGATACTGTTTTACAACATGCAAAAATTGCTAAATTATATGGCTCTACAACTGTTATTGGGGGGTGGCATCCAACATTAGCTATTGAGCAAACTTTGTCTTCTCCATGGATAGATATTTTGGTTAGAGGTGAGGGTGAATTTACTTTCCGTGAATTAATTGAAAAGGGGTCTCCACTAAATATACGTGGTCTATCCTATAAAATGAATGGAAAATTAATACATAATCCAGATAGACCATTTTTAGAAAACTTGGATGAGTTAAGGCTTCCGTCTCGCCATTTGGTAAGAAATTATAAATACAAAATATTTAATATGAATATTGACGCGATTGAGACTTCTCGTGGGTGCCCACAAGCATGCAAATTCTGTAGTACTAATGTGGTCTATAATCAAACATGGAGATCTAGATCAGTTGAAAATGTTATAAATGAATTAGAAATAATTTCTAAAAATAAAAAAATTAGTGATATTTTTGTTGTAGATGATAATTTTCTTGTTAATATGACACGTATTGGAAGATTATGCTTTGAAATTATAAAAGGCAAGAGAATGGGAAGAATACGAAAAAATTTATTTTTTTTCTTTCAAGGACGATTAGATTCAATGGCGAGACACCCTAAAGTAGTTAAGTTAATGGCTGAAGCAGGTTTTTGGCTTGTTCTTGTAGGCGTCGAAGCAACTGATGACAAGGGACTCAAAGCAGTGGCTAAAGGGTGTAATATAAATCAAATTAAAGAGGGTATAAAGGTTTTACATGAAAACGAAATAACAGTAATGGGAAATGTTATTATCGGAACTAACCTAAACGATTCTGTAGATGATGTTCTTATAACAATTTATAAAACAGGAGAGTTAAACTTAGATTTACCAAGTTTTACATTGTTAACTCCATTCCCATCAACTAGATTTTACGATGAAATTAAAGAAAAAGATCTACTTTTAACAGAAGAATATAGTAAATTTAATTGGCTTAACCCTGTGATAAAAACCCTAAATCTTAGCCAAGAAATTCTTAAAAAACTATTATTTCTTGGTTTTTATTCAATTGGGTATTATGGAGGAAATACGAGAAATAAATATTATTTACTCCGTAGAACTGTTAGATCAAGAGGAATTTTCTATGTTATCAATCCTTTTAGAGTTTATCGAGCATTCAATTCATATTTTAAATGGAAAAAAATTGTTATAAATAATTTGAGTGGATTAAAAAAGAAAGATGTAAACCAAATAAAAACAGGAAATTTAAACCAAATGAAAGATCTAAAAAATGCTATAAAAAACTATAGGATCTAAAGAAATGGATTATCAAATTTCAAAAAATCATGATTTTACTTGGAAAAAAGTACTATTAATTAAACCAAATTATAGAACCACTGGCTGGGACTATTATAATATGGATTTTCCTCCAATTAATCTGACTTATATAGCTAGTTATTTGACTGATTTAAATGTAAATGTAGAAATTCTTGATACAAAAGTGAAAAACTTAACATTTAGTCAGATTAAGAAAAAAATTGAAAAATTTAATCCAGATATTGTTGGTATTTCAGTTTTTGTATCTGCCGCATTAAAGAACTCAAATAATATTGCAAAAATTGTAAAAGAAGTTAATCCAAATTGTACTGTAGTATTTGGTGGGAGACACCCTACATTCGAACCAGATTCAACAATAAATATTAATGAAGTTGATATACTAGTAAGGGGCGAAGGAGAGTTAACATTTAGAGAATTAATCATTAAGGGTACCCCTAAAAGTGTAAAAGGGATTTCGTATAAATCTAATGGGAAAGTAATTCATAATCCTGATAGACCATTAATAAAAGATTTTGAAAACATTAGATTTCCCGCAAGAGAACTCACAAAAAATAATAAATATAAAATGTTTACAGTAAGATTAGAAACAGTGGAAACCTCTAGAGGTTGTCCTTATACTTGTAAATTTTGTACTACTCATGTTTTCAATAAAAATTTATGGAGATCGCGTCCTGTTGAAAAAATAATAAAAGAATTAAAGATTATCTCACAGAATAGAAAAATTACAGATATTTTTTTTGTAGATGATAATCTAACTGTGAATACTACAAGAATTGAAAATTTATGTGATAAAATAATTGAATGTAAACAAAAAAAAGAAATTAATGATTTTAAATTTTTTGCGCAGATAAGAGTCGATTCTATTATAAACGCACCTCAAATGGTAAAAAAGATGAGAAAAGCAGGATTTTGGGTGGTTTTTATAGGGATTGAAAGTGTAAATGAAGAATCTCTTAAAGAAATGAGAAAGGGATTTGAATTTAAAAAAGTAATTGAAGGGCTTAAAATTTTACATGAAAATAATATAATTGTAATTGGGAATTTGATAATTGGGATTGATTTAAAAGAAACAGAAAAAGAAGTTATTAAAGAAATTAAATTTATGAAAACTGTGGATGTAGATATAGTGAGTTTTGTGTTATTAACTCCATTTCCCGGAAGCGATACTTTTAAAGAACTGGATGAGCAAGGATTAATAATATCTAAAGATTGGTCTAAATATACAGTTTTTTATCCTGTTATTAGAACTCATCAATTAAGTCCAAAACAATTATATGAACTCTTATATTTCTCTTTTAGAGAATTAAAATATATTAATAACTTGAAAGATTTAGGTCATCGTCTAATTAAAACTCGAGGATTGTTATTTATTTTGAACCCTAGAAGATTGTTAACATTGATCAATTCTTTCTTAAAAGTGAGAAGTTTATTCAAAGAATTCAAGAAGAGCTAAAATCTCTTTTGTTATTCGCTTATCGCATTGCTAACTTTTTTTACTTAACTTGTAATAATAAAATATAATAGAATTATTTAAACTATGAATGAAATTAGAGGAACTCTTTTTGCCATTATAAAGGGAAAGGGAACACTATCAGAAGGACCTGAATATTTCATTAAACCATTGGATCATGACAAAGACAGATGGTCAGAAATAGTTGTTAGGAAAAAAACTCATATGTGGGAAAAAGATCCTGAATTGCATAGATTTTTAAATAAAAAAGTGTTGATATTCGGAGAGATAATCGAGACAAAGAATACTATTACTGTTGACTATTCAAAAGTAGAACAGATAGAATGAGGTATTGTTTAAATATCATCCTTCTTATCCGTAGTGTTTTTCTTCCTCGTGTTCAGCGTCTATAGCGTCTAGTTCCACATCGCGACCAATCCATTTTTCGCTTAAAATTTCCTTGTAATACTCGTGTTGGATAATTAAATTCATTATTTCTGTAGTTCCGGTCCAAATCTCTCCTATACGAGCGTCTCTCAAAAGGCGTTCTATTGGATACACGGTTGTATATCCGATACCACCCATTATTTGCATTGATTTGTTAATAACTTTCCAGCATGCTTTAGTTGAAAATTTTTTGGATTCAGAAACTAATCTTCTTTGAAGAGCGGGTGGCGCTCCTGCATCTATAGATTTCGCTGTATTAAATACAATTGCTCTTGTTGCATCTAAATAAGTAATACAATCCGCTATCATGAAGTGAACAGCTTGAAAATTCTTTATAATCTGTCCAAATGCTTTTCTTTTTGTGCTATATTTGGTTGCTATTTGAAAACAAGCACGTGCCAATCCAAGAAAACCAGACGCTGTAGTTAATCGTTCTGGAACCATCATGTGGTAAAATATTTTACCCCCATCTCCTTCCTTCAGAATTAAATTCTCCTTAGGGACTTCTGCGTCTTTAAAAACTATCCTACCTGCTCCACCGCCCCTAGTGCCTAATAAACCGTAAATATATGCAGCATCTACTGCATCACTTTTATCAACAATAAATAAGCTTAAAGAATCGCGAGTAGGGGCTTTAGTATTGGTTTTAGCGTAAACCAAAAAGAAATCAGCACCTTCAGCTCCAACAACGAATCGCTTTTCTCCGTTTAATATATAATAATCTCCTTCTTTTACAGCTGTGGATGTAGCTCCAAAAAAATCAGACCCGCCTCTTGGTTCAGTTAGTGCTTCAGCTGTAAATTTTTTGCCCTCACACATGGGTTTAAGGTAGTTAAGTTTTTGTTCTTCGGTACCAAATTTATTAATAGCCTCTCCACAGATGCTTGGTAATGAAAATAAACAAGCTAGAGAACTTCCTAATACACCTATTTCTTCTTGAGCAATTATTTCACTTTCCCAATTCAATCCACGACCTCCATATTCTTTTGGAAACCTGATACCTATTAAATTTTGTCGGGCTAGAGCAAGTAACCATTCACTTGGGTATTGTACTTCATCTTTATCCATTTTTTTTAATAAAGAAGGAGGTACCGCATTCTTTACAAACTCTCGAATTTCATCTCTAAATTTCATATTTTCTTCGCTTAACAAATAATCATACAATTTTTTTCCACCTTGGTTGATTAACACCACAAATAATTAATGATAGGTTTAATAAAAATATTAAATAGATTTAGGTTTATTGGTTGACAATAATTAGATTTTAACATAATCTTTGTTGATTATTCTATTTTTCATATTTTATAGTTAGGTTTTTTTTAAGGATAAATTCATAAAAAGATGACAATTAATGCTCAATTTCGAATATAACCTTAAGATACTCGTATTTGGAATTAAGTAATTTTAGTATTTTATTCGCAAGAAATCTTAGGTTTTGCGAGTGCAATGGTTTCTCTTCTGCTTGTTCATTGTAAAAATCATGAATCATCTTTCTTGCTTCATTTACCCCGTTAGTTTCATAAAATTTTTCCCAATGAGTAGAGATTCTGCAGAGCTTTTTTATCTTCTCGTCTGAATATTTGGATTTATCAAAAATAAGATCTTTATGCTTTCTGATAGCCTCGCCGACTTTTTCAAGATGGTCTGCAATAGCAAAGGAGTAACGGCAAATACTTATTAAATTAGATGTGGTTCTAGTATTTCGCGTATTAGCTGCCTGTTCAAAAGAATTCCATGCATCTAACCACTCATCTTTATGAACACCTTCAATACCATTGTTTACCATTGCTACATTTATAACATCGCTTAAATCTACATCGTGACCTCTTTTAATTTTTTTATCAAAAATTTCTTTTAAACTTGAACCTTCGAGATAACTACCCGCTCCAAAATCGAGTAGCTGATTAAGGTTATTTGCAGCAAAAAGAGTTTCACGCCTCTTTTCTTTAGTTTCAAATTTATTCCATTCTACGGTTTTTTCCCATTCTCCTGTCTCTTTATTTTTTATAAAACTGCACTCCTTTAAAGAAGAGTCCAATAAATTAGTCTGAAACATCCAAAAATCGATGTCATCTGTAAACCTTTTTCTTCTCCAATCCCGGGTTGTATATTTACCTAAATAGAGTTTTAACGTGCCTCTGACTGACGATAATTTCCCCTTTTTTAATACTAAACGAGCATCTTCACAATAATGGTGATTA
Source organism: uncultured archaeon (assembly GCA_964508365.1). Classification (GTDB taxonomy): domain Archaea; phylum Asgardarchaeota; class Lokiarchaeia; order Sigyniarchaeales; family SOKP01; genus SOKP01. The sequence continues at coordinate 49,984 of CAZDTP010000010.1, read as the reverse complement.
GGATCTTGCGAACATAGTTCAATTTTCTTGAGAACTTTTCTCGCTTCACTCGCCACTATATCACAGGGGATGCTACCATCTGAAGGATACGCTCTAGATCCACCTTCAATAAAGTTTTCAAATAATTTGAAATCGTCTTCTGGTATGGTGTACCAAGGATTATTAAAATCAGTTTTACTAAAGATGTAATGAATAAAACCCATTTCGTCTTTCAGAGTTTTATCGATAAGAGGTGACACATCCCTAAGGTTATCTCCTTCCTTTATTACATCAGCTTTTACATCCCAAATTCCATTCATTTAATCATCTCGTTTAGTATTTAACAAAGGAATAAGAGTAATATTTCTTAAATCTTATTTTTATATTTTAAACCATTATTCTTTAGTAAATATTAAAATTAAAAGGATATTATAAATTAGTTTTAAAATATCATGAGCAATTTCTTTTCAGTCTTCGCATATACGCCGTGGGATAATCTTAACGCAAAAGTTTTGACCGAAGTTAAATTGTTATCACTAAAAAATATAATCAAAACTTTTCCCGTAATTGAACCAGGATTTTTTGACGATTTACTCTCTAATATGTATAATTTTAACCATTATTCATGGGTGGAATGTATCAAAAGAATCGTCGGACCTAATAAGGAGGATTACGATATAAAACCTTGGAACTTTATTTGGGGAATGGATCAAGAAAGGAGAATGTTCCAATTCCTCATCCAAAAAGTTAAAGAACACTCAAAGGATTCGCAAGCAATATTAGTAGCTTTAGCCCCTCCAGAATTAGCTAAATTATTTGAGCAATATAAAGAAGGAGCTATATTAAGAACATTATCTTTACTAAACAATCCGAAAGAAATGAAATTTTTAATGGTTTTAGCTCCAAAAGGAAAATCTATTGCTGAAGAACAACAGTTGCTGCAGATAAATAAGCAGGATTTAGAGAGATTGAAATTCGTTAATACTTTGAAACAAATGCCCAATATTAAAGGACATTGGTTTCCAACATCTGATGTTAAGTGCCCAATTTGTAATGGTCCCCTTACACAAGTTTATATTCCTAAAGTTGGATTAGTGTGTCAACAATGTGGGTTTAAAAAAGTGAAATAAAAAAAGTTTTTTCTTATAATCGTTAATAATAGTTTTTATTTCATAATACAATCTATTACATATCATTAAAACTAAATATACAAAGATGTTTAGTAATTATGTTTGTTGCAGCACTCGACCTTGGAACTACAGGATGTAGAACGTTTATTTTTGATATGTCTGGTTCAATAATATCAAGTGACTACCAAGAGTGGGAGAGTTTTTATCCAGTTCCTTCTTATGTGGAGCAAGACGCTAATTCGTGGTGGGAATCATTAAAGAAAACTATCGAAATAGCTATTAAAAAAAGCGGAATCGATAAATCAGATATTGTAAGTCTTTCTGTTACTAATCAGCGCGAAACAATTGTTCCTGTAGATCGAGAAGGTAACCCTTTACATAATGCGTTAGTGTGGCAAGATCGAAGAACCACTAACCAAGTTGAGTTCATTAAGAAAAAGATAGGAGAAGATAAAATATATAATACTACGGGGTTAATTATTGATCCTTATTTTTCTGCCACAAAAATTTTATGGTTCAAAGATGAAAAACCAGAGATATATCAAAAAACCCATAAATTCTTACTTGTTTCAGATTATATTATCTATAAATTAACTGGAAATTTTTATACAGACCACTCAAACGCTTCGAGGACGATGCTTTTTGATATTAATAAATTCAAGTATTCAGATGAGATCGCCTCTGAACTTGAAATTGACTTGGATAAAATGCCAGAACCCTTAGAGAGTGGAATCGACATAGGAGAAATCATAACTGAGGATACATTATTTGACAAAAAGACTTTAGTAATAACTGGAGCAGGTGATCAGCAATCAGCGGCACTGGGAGTAGGAGTTGTCTCTCCAGGAACCATTAAAGTCACGACTGGAACTGGAAGTTTTATATTAGCTTATTTAGAACAACCTAAACTTGATCCGAAAAAGCGTGTTTTATGCAGTTGTCATGCAATTCCTGGCGCATGGGTTCAAGAAGCTAGTATTTTTACAACTGGAGCCTTTTTGAGGTGGTTTAGGGACGAACTAGGGGCACAAGAGTGTGAACAGGCTGAAAAACTAAACCAAGATCCGTATGTTATATTAACTGAAGAAGCTGAAAAGTCACCCATTGGAGCTAACTCGCTATTAGCAATCCCGCATTTGGTTGGTGCTGGAGCACCTCATTGGAACCCGTATGCACGAGGTATAATATACGGTTTATCATTAGGTCATAAAAGAAGAGATATTATACGATCTATTATGGAGGGTGTGGCATTTGAAGTAAGAAAAAATATTGAAATCTTTAGAGAGTTAGGAATAGCTCCAAAAGAATTAAAGTTAACTGGGGGTGGGTCTCGCTCAGATTTTTGGAATCAAATCTACTCTGATGTTATAGGTATAACTTGTGTAAGAAATGTAATTGAAGAAGCTACATCTTTAGGAGCGGCAATTTTAGCAGCAACAGGTGCTGGATTGTTTCCTGATCTTATTAAAGCTACTGAAAATATTTGTAAGGTGGATAAGAAATGGATTCCTAATATATCTCATCAGAAGGTATATAATGAGATTTACAATTTGTCAAATAATTTATATTCGTATTTAAATGAAAAAAATTTCTTTAAAACATTCATCGAAACGCTCCAACATAAAGAAACCAATTAAAGCTTTCACTTCGAGGTCTTTACTTCAAATTTAAGCTAAAATACTCAATTTTATATATTTAGAATATTATAAATTTTTTATATAAAATAGATTGGTGGAAAAAATGGAAGAATCATATTCAAGTTCTGAAGAAATTTATCCTTCAAACCAAAGAGTAGTAGGGAATATATTTTACATTTTTATCGTTCTTGCTTGCTTGACTTGCATTACGGGAGGTATCTGGTCAATATTTGACTTTATAATGCCAACTGGGAAGTTAGATGTTTTCTTAGCGTTTAGTTTAGGATCCCAAATTGCTATAATCGCGGGAATTTTAGCGGGACTGTTTTTTCTTTTGATATTTTTCTTTGGATTATTTAAAAAAGGAAGAAAATGGGTGTTACACTTCATTTTCAATGTAAGAGAAATTGAAGAAAAGTATAAAAATCGTATTGATGTTAAAATTGCTGCTGGGGGTCTGTTAATAAGTGTTATGGCAGTTATTGTTGGTATTATAATCTCATTAATTCAAGAGATAGGTTCTAGCGAAAGTTCACCTTTTTTTGTATTTTTAATCTTATCTCCAACAGGTAATAAGATTCTATTCGCAGGAATTGCGGTATTTGCGATTTTAGCAATTACCTTATTTATGATCTACTTTTGGAAAAACGGATACTATGTAATATTAAGAATAATGGGAAAATTGGAAAATTAGAGCCTAAACGTAATTTCATCCATATTTTTTTTCTAATATACTTTCTTTTTAAATCAGTAAATTCTGTCTCTTGTCTATATTTATTAATATTTTTACTTATCTAAATTCAATGTCTCTAAAGCTTGGTATAGTATTTAATTTTCTTCAATTACCTGATGTTTCAAACTATCCTTTTGTAATAAATAAGAGAACTGGTGGATTACTCGTTAAAAAAGGATTATTTGTATATACTAGATCTATTGAAGGTTATTTAATAGGCATAATTGAAAAAATTGTCCTTTTAAACGAATATTTCTCTGATGCGCTTACAATTAAAGCTTATAACAGTGAAACTAATCCAAATATTCTAAAAGGACTCTTTCCTAGTGACGATTTTGAATATGCTATTGCAATTGTAAGAAACTTAGGAATAGTAGAATTCAATGACTCTAATGAAACAGATTTGAGAAGGATAAAGAGGATGCTGTATCCCGCAAGTCCAGGCAAAGAAGTATTTATAGTTGAAAAAGAAATCCTAGAAGTTTTTATTGGTATTAATCGTACACATGGATTAAATATCGGAAAAGTTAAAGTATCTGACATCGAAGCCTTTATCGATATGGATCGATTACTAAACAAACATTTTGCAATTCTCTCAATCTCGGGAGGAGGCAAAAGTTATCTTACTTCAGTATTGATAGAAGAATTGTTAACAAGAGAAAACGGTTATGGAACACCAGCGATCATTATGATTGATGTACACGGTGAATATAGTTATCTTAAAAATATTCCTGAGTTAAAAAGTAAAGTTAAAGTTGTAGACACTTCGTACTTTCAAATTTCAACCCCTAGTTTAGGTGCTTATAGTTTTAAAAAATACCAAGAACAAATATCTCATGTTCAATTAAGAGAGTTAGCTAAATACATTAAGACATTGAAAAGAGATAATGATTTTAAAAAAAAATATACACTTAATGAAATTATTGAAGAAATTGAAAATGATTCAGAAGGCGGTAAAAATACTAAACAAGCTTTGATAGGGTGGTTATCTGAATTAGACCGGTTAAAACTGTTTGGACCGCAAGAAAATCCAGTTATAAATAATTTTGTGAAGCAAGGAGAAATATCAATTTTCAATCTTCAAAATGAAATTTCAATTCGTAAAAAACAGATAATTGTTGATTATATCTGTACTCGTTTGTTTTATTTAAGAAGAATGAATGAGATTCCTCCTTTTTTATTGATAATTGAAGAATCACACCAATTCTGCCCAGAAGCGGCTCATTCTAAAGCAATTTCAAAACATATAATTGAAACAATTGCAAGAGAAGGAAGGAAATTTATGGCATGCTTATGTTTAATAAGTCAGAGACCTAAAAAGTTAAGCACTACTGCTTTATCGCAAACCAATTCGAAATTAATTCTAAATATTAAAAATCCTTACGATTTAAAGCATCTGATGGACAGTTCTGAAGCAATTACTAAAGAATTCTCTAATATGATTTCAAGCCTTGGCGTTGGTGAGATGTTATTAATGGGAAATGCCGTAAATTATCCAATATTTGTGGATATACGAGAAAGAAGATTTAAATCTCCAACGGAACACGCAACTTTAGCTCAAGAATGCATTAACTGGAAAAAGGTCCACTCAATTTAAACCTTCCATTATTTCACTTCTAATTTCTTGATTTCTTTTGTTCAGCACAATCATTTTTTTAGTGTTTGAAACCCTAAATACATTAATTATACTTCGACTTTCCAGTTTCATTAGGAGCTCTTCCAACATTAATGATTGAATATATGGGAATTCTTTCTTAAGTAGTTCTTCTAAACGTTTATCTAAAATTTCGCCTTTATTTTTTATCAAAATATCTATTAAAGAATTTACGATAGGTTTTTGATTCCATCTGTGGTTTTCGATAATAAATCACCTTTTACTAAATTTAATTTGGAATTTATTTGTTACAATAATATAAAATAATATCCTACAAATTAATTTTTGGAATATTACACAACCATCTGATCTTCTTTTGATTGTTCAATAATTCTAGTTTTTAATTTTTTTCCAAAATCTTCATACCACTTACTTATTTCTGGTGTAATACTCGGGTAAATCGACTCTGTTGCCGCTTTAAAGTGTTCCTCAGAAATTTTCCTTGCTTTCATATTATCTCTTAAAGCAATCATGCCAGCTTCACGACATAAAGTTTCTAGATCTGCTCCAGTGAAACCCTCTAGCTTCTTATTTAACGCATTTAAATCAATATTAGCTGCTAAAGGCATGTTTTTGGTAAAAATTTTTAAGATTTTTTCTCTTCCATCTTCATTAGGAGCGGGAACGAGTAGTATCCTATCAATTCTTCCTGGTCTTATTAAAGCAGGGTCTAAAATGTCGGGGCGGTTTGTAGCAGCAATCACTATAATATCTTTTTTTACTTCTAATCCATCCAATTCAGTTAAGAATTGCGAGAGAACTTTTTCTGAAACTCCTGAATCGGTAGTGTGTCTACCTCTACTTGGAGCTATCGAATCAAATTCATCAAAAAAAATAATACAGGGTGCTGCCATTTTAGCTATTCGGAATACTTCACGAATTGCTTTTTCGCTTTCTCCAACATATTTTGAGAGCAATTCAGGTCCTTTAATTGATATAAAATTTGCTTTACTTTCGGTTGCTACTGCCCGAGCTAAAAGTGTCTTTCCACATCCAGGGGGACCATAAAGCAGAATTCCTCTTGGAGGAGTTATTCCCATTCGCTCGAATATTTTAGGATGAGATAAAGGCCAATCAACAGATTCTATCAACTTTTGCTTTAAATCTTCCAATCCACCTATCTGATCCCAAGTAACATTTGGTATTTCGACGAACACTTCTCTTATTCCAGAGGGCATAACTTCTTTTAAAGCTTCCTCAAAATCAGCTTTGGTAACCTCTATTTGTTCAAGCAATTCTTGATCTATTATTTCTGAATCTAAATCAATCTGTGGGAGATATCTCCTAAGTGCTGACATTGCTGCTTCTCGACATACAGCAGAAATATCAGCCCCTACAAATCCATGAGTAACATTAGCAAATTCTTTTAAGGAAATTTTTTTGTCGAGAGGCATACTTCTCGTATGAATTTGGAAAACTTCTCTTCTCCCTTTCTCATTTGGAACTTTTATTTCTATTTCGCGATCGAATCTACCTGGACGCCTTAATGCGGAATCCAAACTATTGGGTCGATTAGTTGCACCAATTACTATCACTTTACCTCTACTATGCAACCCATCCATTAATGCTAATAATTGAGCTACAACTCTTCTTTCAACTTCTCCAGTAACAGTTTCTCTTTTAGGTGCGATAGCGTCAATTTCATCAATAAAAATTATTGAGGGGCTTTTTTCTTCAGCATCAATGAATATTTTACGTAATTTTTTTTCTGACTCACCATAAAACTTGCTCATTATTTCTGGACCATTGATTGAAATAAAAAAGGCTTCGCTTTCGTTTGCTACGGCTTTAGCTAATAGAGTTTTACCGCACCCTGGAGGACCTCTTAATAAAACACCTTTTGGAGGGTCAATACCCAAACGCTTAAATAATGAAGGATGCCTTAATGGGAGTTCAACCATTTCTCTCACTCTTTGTATTTCACGATCTAAACCTCCAACATCCTCATATGTAACATAATCTGCCCCCCGCTCTTCATCTTCAGTAATGTGTTCACTTATGTGAAGCGATGTTTCTGGTTTAATAGTACAAATTCCACTAGGTCTCATACTTATGACCTTAAAAGTAATTTCCCGGCTGATGCCTATTGATATAAATATGAAATCATCAATAGTAACGGGGTAATTACTTAATTTTCGTTTAACGAAGGTTTCAAACCTTGGGTTTGATTTTATTTTAACACTAATTGGCGCTAAAACGATACTTTGAGCGGAATGAGTTTTTATTTTTCTGATTTGAATTGTATCGTCAATACTCGTTCCGATATTCTTTTTCAATCTAGAATCAATGCGTACGATCCCTAAACCACTATCTTGAGGATAACTGGGCCAAGCTATTCCAGCACTCTCTTTCTTTCCAACTAGGGCGATGACATCACCTGTTTTTATATCTAACTTTTCCATGGTTTCCTGATCAATTCTAGCTATATTTCGACCAATATCCCTTTTTTTTGCTTCCTGTACTCGTAAAGATACTATTAGATTATCATCGCCATTTGAATTGTTATTGTCGTTCTCTTTTGCTGACATTTTAGATCCTTTAATACTATTTTGAGTATTCTAAAAATATGAAAGAATGATTTTGTAAAAATTTTTGCTTTTTTTTATGGTAGATTTTAATTTTTTTTGAAGAAACTATCTAATGAAACTTGTGTTTTGGAAGAAGTCTGTTTTATTAGGCGTTCAATCGCATTTTCGACCCTTTGCTTTGAAAAATTATGTTGTTCTATCAGAAGTTCTTCGACTTTTTCGTATTTAATTTTTTCCCAGATTATCTTTGGATAGTCTTTTTTTATATCGGGGTATAAAAAGATCTCTTTTATTTGTTCAATAGTACTTCTTTCCACATGAATTTCTATATTTCCAACTTTAATTTTATTATTTATGATATTATCTAATGAACCGAACTTTCTAATAAGTTCGAGAGCTTTATACTGTCCTATCCCTTTAATACCAGGATAGAAATCAGTTCCTATTAATATTCCCATTTCTATTAACTGTTCGCGAGTTATGTTTAAAGTTTCAAGAAATTTTGATAGGGAAATGTACTCGATATCAAGGGTAACGGTTGTGTTTTTAAGTTTCTTACTCCGGCTAACAGCAAAATTTCGTATTAACCTCTCTCCACCAAAGAGTAATGTATCGTAGTCTTGAGAAGCACATGCCCAAGCATCACCGTTTTCGACTAAAAAAGCAGATTGAGATTCACCTTCAGAAGTAGCGTCAACGATGGGTATTCCAAGATATTTTAATAATTTCTTACTCTCCTCTATCATGTTAGTATCCAATTTAGAAGTCATCTGAGCATATTTTTTAGCTTCTCTAAAATCCCCATCCTCTTGTGCTTTGATCATTTTATTCTCAGCTTCCTCTTTGATTTTTCTTCTTTCTAATATAGTCTCCATTTTTAGGTCAGAAGGAATTCCATCAAACACATAAATAGGCTTTATACTATGCTCTAAAAAATTAATTGTCCTATAGAATAATCCGGATAGATGAGAAGTTATATTTCCATTGTAGTCCTTTAATGGAGTTCCATCTTTTTGCCTAATAATAGCTAAAAACTGGTATATCGTGTTAAAGGCGTCAATAGCAATTTGTTTATTTAATAAATTATCAAAAGTTATAGTTCTCCTTACTTCTTTTACTAGTTCGTTTATTTTAATGCCCATGGTTTATCTTTAATTTTTTATCAAATAATTATCTAAGTTTTATTCTATATATCTTATACTATAATTTTTCCTTTTTCAACAAACGCTTCTTCAGTTGCAATCCACACCTTTCACATTTTTTATATAAATCTTCTGGGTTGTGTAGTGTTTTGCAATAAGGACAATACACTTCGAAGTACATTCTCTCCTCTATTCCTTTTTTATATAAAGGTTTGAATCTAATTTTTAACATAGTACATAAATTTTCCATGGAATAATCATTAGTGTATAGCATGATATCTTCCGGGTATGTGTCCATTAATTCTAATACTAAACCCATTAAACTGATGTCGTTCTTAGATAAAACCTTAGTAGTACCAGTTGATTTGGATTTTTCCTCAACTATGTTTATGTATTTATCCTTGCTTTTCTTAACGACTAGTTTTCCAGTCTCAATAGCTAATTCTACTCTTCGTAAAATATTTCTATTTCGATTGATATAATTTGGTACTTTTAACTCTTTCACAATCTCTGGTGTTGTGAAAATTCTTTCAGTAAAGTAATTAAAATCTACGCCAGTTAAAAAAATATTTGTATCAAAAACTAGAATTAAATTCTTCTTCTGGGCTGTCGTCTAAAGGCACCTTTACAGTTCTAATTATTTTTTTCCTCAATCTTCGGACATAATTATCACTAATACTTTTAGAAAGACGAATAAAATGTGTATGAGAATTTGCTTTACGTACTCTAATTATTGATTTTGGTTGGATATCTTTTAAAGATTTTTGGCCATCTATAATAATCATAGCAGTTAATCTTGGTCTTAAAAGTTGGATTTCAACTTCACTTTCTATTGGTAGTACAATAGGTTTCAAGCCTGATCGAGCAAAACTATTTAACGGTGTAATTTGCATTATATCCATCGTTGATTTAACAATCGCACCACCTGCGCTAAGGTTATATGCAGTAGAACCAACAGAAGTAGATATAATAAGTCCATCTAAATAACTACGATTGAGATAACACCCGTCTATTTTTATAGATGCCAAAAGAATTTTTGAACTCTTTGATGAGATTATTAAAATTTCGTTTAGAGCATTGCTCAATCGAATTTCTTCAGAATCCTTTAATATAAAAGCAGCTATTTTGGAGCATTCTTCAATTAAAAAATCTCCTTTTAAAACGCGATTTATATCATTAAAAACATTCCTTTCATTTGTTTCATCTAGGAATCCTATGGATCCAATGTTAACGCCTAGTATGGGAGGTGCTTCCCTTGGCGGCAATCCGCCTGATACTCTTAATATAGTTCCATCACCCCCTATCGAGATTAAAAATTTTGTGTTATCCTTCGTCATTTCCTTTAAATCTTTTCCACTATGCGGAAAGATTTTAGGTGCAATTCTAGTCTCCATTTGAACAATTTCGCCCTTTTTGACTAAATATTCGAAAATCTTCTTTGTTAAATTAATCGCTCTCTCTGAGTCCATTCTGCAAGCTAAAGAAATTGGTTTTTTTTCCATGTTTCTCAGGCACCTTTAAGGGAACTTCTATCTAATCCAAAAAAATTTTAAAAATATATTAATTGAAAAAAGCTTTATGAATTCTAATTTATTATAATTCTAGTAATTAAGGTTTTACTCGCTAATTTCCAGTACTCTATCTGTGCTACTGACATCTTTCCGGGATCTACTTGTAATTCTTTTAGTTTTGAAACCAAATCCTCATCAACAGGCCAATTCACATCCATAGATTCATAACTTTCAATATCCATTATATTAATTGATGTATCTTCAATAAAACTAATCTGAGCGGTACCCTTGATTATCTCGGGAATGTCACACATATGACCAGAGGGTATTGTAAGAGATCTCTTATTATTGTCAAATACTCCGATGCATACCACTCTTACTTTTGCATGTCCGTGCTTTCCTGATTTACTCCTTTCAGTTGCTTTAATTATGCATGGTTCATCATCAACCATCATATATTGTCCCGTTTTTAACTTCTGAATTTCTGTTCTTCGAATACTCATATTTTAAAATCTCTTTTTTTTTCTGTATTATTTATAGGTAATATTTATTATTTTCACATATCTTTTTTTATATTATATTATAATCATTTAAAAAAAAATATTAGTTTTTGTTTATTTTAATTACTAAATTATAAATGCAATTTCATTTATACTATGGTGTTTAAGAAGTTAGGGAAAGATTTAGAATCGATAATGCGAAGTTTACGAGGATTACCTAAAATTGACAAAGATCAAATCAATAAAATAATTCAAGATTTGCAAAGAGCTTTATTAAGTGCTGATGTAAAAGTAGAATTAGTCTTCCAGATGACTGAAAATATCAAAAAGGAAGCAATGAACACGGATTTAAAACGAGCGAGAAGAAAAGACTTCATAATTAAGCTCGTTCATGATGAGCTAGTGGAAACAATCGGAGGGAAATCTGCCCCTATAAGAATAAAACCAGGAAAGAGCAATGTTATTCTACTTGTGGGAATCCAAGGTTCAGGTAAAACTACTACCATTGGCAAGTTAGCGCGATTTTATAAGAATAAAGGATATAAAGTAGCCGCAGTTACTACTGATACATGGCGTCCCGGGGCTTACGAACAATTAGTACAGTTAACAGACCAAATTGGAGTTAAATGTTATGGTAATCCGAATGAAAAAAATGCGATAAAACTTGCAATTAGAGAAACTAAAAAAGCCATAAATGACGAGCATGACATAATAATTGTAGATACTGCTGGCAGACATAAAGAAGAAAAAGAATTAATGAGAGAGATGGAAAGGATCGAATCAAGTTTAAAACCTAATGAAGTTATCTTAGTAATAGATGGAACTTTAGGGCAACAAGCTTATTCACAAGCAGAAGAATTTGCTAAATCTACAAATATTGGCAGTATAATCGTTACCAAATTAGATGGAACAGCAAAAGGAGGTGGAGCACTTTCTGCTTGTGCTGCCACTAATCAATCCATAAGATTCATTGGAGTTGGTGAAAAATTAGAAGATTTCGAAGAATTTGATCCAACTACATTTGTAGGCTCTCTACTAGGCGTTCCTGATATTGAAGGCTTGGTCAAAAGGGTACAAGAAGCTGAGATTGATGTGGATCCTGATTTAGTTAAAAGGATGATGAAAGGAAAATTCACTCTCGAAGATCTTTATTATCAATTAAAATCTATTAAAAAAGTGGGTAAAATGAAACAAATTTTAGCAATGATGGGAGGGGGTAATATTCCTGAGGCGTTAACTGATGATGCTGAAAAAAATTTAGAAAAGTGGGAGGTTGTTTTAAATTCCCTTACCCAAGAAGAAAAGGAAGATCCGAAAATTATCAAAAAAACAAGAAAAAGAAGAATTGCTATTGGGAGTGGTACTGATTACACTACAATAAATAAAATGCTTGATCAATATAATCAAATGAAAAAATTCATGAAAAAAGCGCTTCAAATGCAGAAAAAAGGAAAAGGAATTCCTGGTATGCCAGGAATGGGAAAGGCAGGAGCCCAATTCATGGATAAGTTAGGAAAAGACTATAAATTCTAAATATAATATCTAGACTTGATAAATTTGGATTTTTTAATCTTTGTAGAACGCATTTCTAAATATACTAAAAGCGATATTGACGAAGGAAAAACTCCCCTCGATATATATATGCTATGCGCTTCTATAAGAGAATCTTTTTGTATCTCTTATGCAATAAGAAAAAATAATATTTTATACATATATATTGAAACAGATCACCTTTTTATAAAGATTGAAGGTAAATCTGTGAGATATTTAGGTTCTGATGAGAGATCCCAAGCTTTACTTTTATTGAGAGCTTTTATGAAAATAGAAACCAATGAAAATTATAACGGTCGAGAATGGATCAGGTCAACTCCAGGGATATATGTTAAAAAGTTGCCTAGCTCAGATTTTCTTTTGGAAAACATTAATGGTAACTTTAATGATAATAGGATATTTATTACTGATATTTCTAAAGAAAATTTTAAACAAAATGTTAAGTATGGAAAGAACATTGATGAGAATAGCTCACAATGCTATATTTTTTCATTCTCTCCTCAATCTATCCCTTTTCTTAAGTTTTTACAAAAAGTTAATGAAGAGTATAGTTTAAAAAATATTGATCTTTCAAAAATAAGAGGAATTGAAAATAAAATCTTATATATAAACTTCTTATATGATCACAAAAATTACTATAAAGTTGAGATAGATCGATGATCTTAAAAAATGGGCTTATATATGCTGAAGGTTCGCTCCGTAATGGCGTTATTTTAATTCTTAAAGGTGTAATAAGATCAGTTATATACGATATAACCGAGGAGATTCTACAATCGATAAGGAGTCAAAATATAGACGGAATAGAAATTAATTGTGAAAACAGAACGATCATACCTGGAATAATTGATATACATTCCCATTTAAGGGATATGGGACAAAGTGAAAAAGAAACATTCTTAACAGGAACTTTAGCAGCAGCTTTCTCTGGAATAACAACTGTTTTTACTATGCCTAACACAAAACCCCCAGCTATAAGTGCAAACCAAGTTAAAAAATGGATGAAAAAGGCACGCAATAATATACATGTAGATGTAGGATTTATAGCGGGGATTCCAAGAGATTTCAATTTCGAAGAAATAATTTCTATTATTGAATTAGGTGTTATAGGCTTTAAAATTTACCCTTTAAATTCTTTAAACGGTATCGATTGGACAGATTACTTAAATGTTCAAAAACTTCTTAATATATCCTCAAAATTCCAACTTCCGATATTTATTCATCCAGATTGGCCTTTAAACACCGAAGAAAAAGAAAAGATATTGCAAAAAGATTTTGAAGAAAAATTACCATATTTGAAATTGCACAATAAACTATATCCAACTTACATGGAAGCTAAATATGTAAATTTTGTTCTTGAAAATTATTACAAAATTGTTACAGATTTAGATTTAACCCCTAAAGATTATCCTATTATTCATTTCTGTCACATTAGTTGCCGGGATAGCTACTCCTTGATTAGAAAAGCGCTAAATACGAATAAATTCTTAAAAATTACATTTGAAGTCACACCACATCATCTATTTTTAACTGATACAATACAGATTGAAAATCCTAATTATGCTAAAGTTCTCCCACCTTTAAGAAACGAAACACACACTTCTTATCTTATTCAGGAACTAAAACGAGGAAATATAGAATTATTGGGCACTGATCATGCACCACATACCCTTGAAGAAAAAAATAAAGCGTTTCTCGACGCACCCTCAGGATTTCCTGGATTTGAGTCATATCCTTTAATAGTATTAGATCAAGTTTTTAAAAATGAATTCTCTTTAGAATTGTTCGTTAAAATTACTTCAGAGAATCCAGCAAAAATTTTTAAACTAAAAAATAAAGGTTTTATTAAAGTGGGATACGATGCTGATATAGTTATAGTAGATCGTGGATTTGATTATCCTATTGAATCAAAAAAATTCAAATCAAAAGCAAAGTTTTCACCCTACCAAAACTATCAAACGAGTGTTTACATATGGAAAGTGTTTTTAAGAGGCATAGAAGTAAATACTGATGGAACTACTCCCATGGGAAATGTAATTAAAGGAACATTTTAAGTAATTATTATAATTTGTCATCTCTTATATTATATAGAAAGCAAAATCTTAATGTGAAAATATGGCAGATAAAGAAATATTCACTGTAGCTGACGGAAAAGAGTTAATACAATTTGCAAGAGATAATATCGAGTATTTCCTTAAGAACGGTAAACGTATCGTTATTCCTGAAGTCCTAAAAGAAAAATATAAGGAAAATTATGGAGCATTTGTCACTTTGAACACTCACAATGTTAAAGGTAATCCTTTAAGAGGTTGTATAGGATATATTGAACCAAGATTTGCATTATACGATGTTATTCATAAAGTTTCAATCAGTTCAGCTACTGAGGATACTCGTTTCTCATCTGTTTCTATTGATGAAATGTATAATATTACCATTGAAATTTCAATCTTAACTCCTCCAAAAATAATAGAAGTTAGCACTTCGAATGAGTATCTTGAAAAAATAGTAATAGGGAGGGATGGACTAATAGTGGAGAGAGGAATGCGAAGAGGTTTACTTCTTCCACAGGTTCCCATAGATCAGGATAGGAATTGGGATGTAGAAACTTTCCTTAATCATACATGCAGTAAAGCGTGGCTCTCTTCTGACGCTTGGAAAGATATAAAAGAGACTAAAATATATTCTTTTCAAGCAATTATATTTGAAGAAAAGTCTCCACGGGGAGAGGTTGTTCGTAAACATTTTTCACCCATCTAAATGTAAATTAAAAATTTCTTGAGAATTATGGAAAATGATGAAAAATTAATTTTAGCAATAGATATATCTTCCAACTCAGTAAAGGTAGGATTAGTATCCGAACAATTAAAACTGAAAACCTACAACACTCAAGAATTAAAAATATATAATGAAGATTTAGATGGTTTTGCTAAACGCTTTGATATGGATGACCTTTGGAAAAAGATTATTACGGGAATGGATTTTGTTCTTTCCAAATTTAAAAACAAAAAGATTATAGGTTTATCGACATGTACTCAACGAATCGCCTCCGTTTTTCTAGACGAAAAAGGAAACGCCGTGTATGGAGGACCCAATATCGATATTCGTGGTATTGATTCGGCTTATCTTATAGATGATGCATTTTCAGAGAGTGATCTATTTGAAATAACGGGACATAGTCCGTCTCTGCTATTTTGTTTAGCAAGATTATTGTGGTTTAAAGAAGAAGAAGAAGAAACGTACTCAAAAATTAAAAAAGTATTGTCTTTAGATGATTGGTTAGTTTACAAACTTACGGGAAATTTTTATTCTGATTTATCATCTGCTGCTGAGTCTCAATTACTTGATATAAAGAAAAGAGAATGGAGTTCTGAAATAATAGACACTTTTAATTTTGATCCTGATTTTTTTCCAGAAATTGTTGATTCAGGGACTATTGTAGGAGAATTAAAAGAAAATTTGAGAAAAAGGTTCGTTCTTGAATATCATAGTATCCCTTTTGTAAAAACGGGCGGAGATACGCAAGCAACTTTATTAGGTATGGGTGTAATCGAAGAGGGTGACATAGGTATTAGTTTAGGTACTACAGCACCGCTTCATCTCGTTGTTAATAAGCCTATTTTTGATCCTAATTGTAATTACTGGACCTCATGCCATTCGATAAAAGGAAAATGGCTAATTGAAAGCACTGCAGGCAACACTGGCGCTTCCTACGATTGGTTTAAAGAAGGATTTTTATCAAGCTTTACTGAGAAGCCAGATTCTTTAATTGAGGATTATTTAAAGAGAACAACACCAGGAGTTTTATCAACTTACGCCTACTTGGGCCCTGAAAAAATGAATATAAAAAATACTACTTCTATTAAAAGAGGTGCTTTTATTTTTCACCCTCCTGTTATGGTGTCTGAGGATGTCCCAAAAATTGAAAATTTTGCCCGGAGCGTTCTTGAAAACATAGCATTCGGGATATTTGAAAATCATCAAGTACTATGCAATCAGACTGATCTGAGCACAAAAACACATGTTGCAGGTGGGATGGCTAAATCTAATGAGTTTTGCAAGTTACTAGCTGATATTTTAAATACTCAAATTTCTGTTGCGTGCATTAGAGATTCAGCATTTATTGGCGCTGCAATGAATACTCTAATAGGTTTAAAGTATCATTCCAATTACAAATCGATTGTTAGTAATTTATTAGCGTTTGAAGATGTAAAAAACGATCCTTGTATCTCTGATAAATTCAAAACAATTTATCTCGAATGGAAAAACCTAAAATCTAAAATTGATAGTTTATGAATTCTTCTAGGTTTTAATTTTACTATTTTTATAAACTATCGTAAATTATTAACATTAAAACTTATTTTGGTATTTTAAAGGTGAATAGAATTGACAGAGTTTGATAGTTTTGAATCTTGTTTAAAGGAGATTGAAAATCGTTATAATAACACAGAAAAGGTAAGAAAAAAATTAGCAAACTATGAAGACCCGATACAAATTTCATTTTCAGACACTAACCGTAGTGTTATGATCTATGTTAATAAGGATCAAGGAATAGAGGTTAAAGATAATGCTAGTGATGTAACTGCTACTGTTAAAATCGTGTTTACATCAGAAAATATTTTATTAGAACTTTTTAACAAAGAGCTCGGAGCGGTGAAAGCGTATTCTTCAGGAAAAATAAAGGTCATTGAAGGAAACATTAGAAATTTAATGAAACTGAAGAGCTTGATGTTTTAACAAAATTTAGTTATTTTAATCATATAATCTAAATATATTTGTATGATTAGATAATCTAATACTTAAAGAATGGATAGTCTTTTAGGAGGGTTGAGAAATTATGAGAGCATTTATAACAGCAAGTATAACTGACGAAGTTTTAGAAGAATTGAAAAAGAAAATGGAAGTAACCTATGAGAGTTGGAGAGATACTGGAAATATATATTTTGACATTAAAGAGATGGTTGAAAAATTAAGTGAATATGATGTCTTCATAACTGTAGCAGACGATTTAAAGAAAGCAGAACTGTTTGAAAAGACAAACTTGAAGCTGATTGCATCTTGTCGTGGGGATCCTTTCAACATTAATTTAGATGCTGCAACCAAAAAAAATATACCTATCATTTACACGCCAAATAGGAATGTCGTTGCAGTTGCTGAATTAACTGTTGGTTTAATAATATCTATGGCAAGAAATCTCACTAAACTAGACCGATTCCTACATTCAGAGGATTTTGAAATTATTGAATTTGAAGATTGGATTAATTGCTATAATAAATTCATGGGAAGTGAATTAGAAAGTAAAACAATAGGCATAGTAGGTTTTGGTCAAATTGGGCAAAGAGTAGCCGAACGATTAAGACCATTTGGTGTTAAATTTCTTATATATGATCCATATGTTTCCGAGGAAAATATTAAAGAGTACGGCGACAAGACAGATATTGACTTTTTAATGAAAGAATCAGATTTTATTACCTTACATGCAGTAGCAAATGATGAAAATGATAATATTATTAACGAAGAACGGATAAAAATGATGAAAAACTCTGGATATTTAATAAACATGGCTAAAGGAAGCCTCATTGATTACGATTATCTATACGAAGCTTTAAAAAAAAACGAGATCGCGGGAGCTGCTTTAGATGTATTTCCTTTAGAGCCCATTGATGAAGATAATGAGTTCTTAAAATTAGACAATGTTATCATATTACCTCATTTTGGAGGAAATACCGTTGAAGTAGTTAAAAGACAATCTAAAATGCTCCTTGAAGATATTGAGATTTGGTTAAACGATGGGATACCAACTCATGTATTAAATCCCGAAGTATTTGGAGCTGAAGATGTCAAACAAAAGTTAAATAAGGAACCTGTCCAAAAATATAAAGAAGAAATTGTTTGTGTATGTAAAAGGTTATTAAACGATGGTCATGTTATAGGATCAGCCGGAAATGTAAGTATGAGAGTAAACCATGACAATAAAGAAGCCGTCTTAATCACTCCGAGTAATGTAAACTACGAGGAAATGGATAATGATGATATCCTGATCATAGACTTAGAAGGTAAGGTCATTGAAGGAGAACGGAATCCCTCGGTAGAAAAATATCTACACTTAGGAATATACAAAGAACGTGAAGATGTGAATGCAATTATTCACTCTCACGGAATGTACTCAACAATACTCGGAACTCTCAATTTGTCGTTACCTCCAATTATGGAAGAACTTGTGCCCTACTTAGGTGGAGAGATTTTATGTTCGGATTACGGTGAGGCTGGTAGTGAAGAATTAGCTCATAATGTAAAAGCAAGTTTAGGAGATAGAAACGCAGTAATCCTTGCTAACCATGGGAGTATATGTTGTGGAAGTCATTTAGAAGGAGCATACACCGTATTACAATATTTAGAGAGAGGATCAAAAACATATTATCTTGCTAAATTAATTAAGGAGCCAAATCTATTACCTGAAGATACTATTGATTATGAGAAGGATATTTTTGAGCTTTTCAAAGAGTCAAAGAAAATCTAAGATTCTATTTATAGAAATTTTTAAATCGCTTGAATAAAATAGAGTAAAAATTATGGAAAGTTACAATAAAGAATTATCTCTAGCAGTTGATTTGGTTAGAGATGCTTCAAGAATAACTGAATGGTTTAAAACTAAGAAAATTTCATCTTATATTAAGAATGATAAGTCCCCAGTCACACTTGCAGATTTCGCATCCCAAATTTTTATAATCTCTAAAATTAAAAAGAATTTTCCTAAGGATCAAGTTATCGCTGAAGAAGATGCTTCTGTTTTCTTAAATTCGAATGTCTTAAATATTCTTAAGAAGTGTTATACTGCTTTAAACTACATAATTGAGGAGAATTTAAAGGATATTTTAACATACCGCGGACCTGTCTCTAAGCGTCAATGGACAGTTGATCCGATTGACGGTACAAAAGGATATCAAAAAAATTTAATATATGCTATAGGAATTGGATTCATGGTTGATTCTAAGCCAACAATTTGTGCAATTAGTGCGCCAAATTATAGAAATAGCGCTTTGGCGATATTTTCGGCTCAAAAAAACCATGGTGCTAGACTATCATATGGAAACCACGCTTTTACCAAAGTTAATGTAAGTAATAATCAGAAAATAGAGTCATTTCGTTTTTGCCATTCACTTCATTACGACGAACCTTGGGTACTGAAATTTGCAAGTATTCTTGGTATAACTAATTTCGTTCAAATCGATAGTATGGCAAAATTATGCATGGTTGCTGAGGGATCCGCTGATATTTACATTAAACCATTGGATATGACGCACTCATTTACGTGGGATTTTTTACCAGGTGATTTACTAATAAAAGAAGCAGGAGGAAAAATAACAGATTTAAGAGGAAATAATATCAAATATAATAATGAAAAATGTTTAGTTAATACCCCTGGTTTAATTGCATCAAATGGTCAAAAACATGAAGAATTAATATCAACTCTTATTTCAACTAGAGTTCAAAATGAGTTATTATAAGCTGGTTTCAATTTTCTAAATAATTTATAATTGTTTTTTGAGATGTACATGGATATTTTTTCAAGTTTGATATTTTAATTCCGACTAGTCTAACTTTCTTGTTCATTGTAGAAAATTGGTTAGTTAAATCGGTTATAACTTGTAACGTTTTTTTCTCATCTTGAATGTGATGAACAAAAGAATGCGCGCGAGTGAAGGTTAAAAAGCCCTCAAGTCTTATTTTTATACTTACTGTCTTGTAATAAATCTTATTCTTGTATATAAATTCATGAATTTTATTATTGATTTCTTCAAGTTTTGATAAGATTACATCAAAGTCACTAGTGTCCTCAAAAAAAGTTCTTTCTTTACTTATCGATTTTTTAGTTCTTTCTGAATTCTTTACCTCTGTATTGTCAAGCCCATTTGCGACCTGCCATACCCATTCTCCATTTTTTCCAAACAATTGTACCATTTTGGGGAGTGTAAGATTAATGATATCACCGATCGTTTTAATCCCTTTTTTATTATAATATATTTTAAATTTTTTTCCAATCCCGGGGATTCGAGTAATATCCATATCTTCTAAAAATTCTCGTTCTTTTTCTGGCTCAACTACAGTAATACCATTAGGTTTATTATAATCGGAGGCAATTTTTGCTATAGATTTAGTAGAAGCGCAACCAATCGAAATTGTGATACCTACAACATTTTGAATTTGATTCTTTATATTTTTAGCCAAGTTCTTGGCATCTTCAAAATTTTTACAAATATCGGACACATCGAGATAAGCTTCGTCTATACTTACTTGCTGGAACTTTATTGAATAAGATTTAATTATATCCATAACTTTTTTCGAAGCTACGCTATATTTCTTAAAATCGGGGGATAGATATATCCCATGTGGACATCTTTTAAAAGCCTGAGAAATAGGCATTGCTGAATGAAGACCAAATTTTCGTGCCTCGTAGTTGCATGTACTTACGACTCCTCTTCCTTTTCCATCTTTTGGATCTGCTCCTACTATTACTGGTTTTCCTTTATAATCAGGGGCATCTCGTTCCTCAACTGCAGCAAAAAAACAATCAAGGTCACAATGAAAAATTAGACGGTGCATTTTTAATCATTAGTGAAAAAGTGAATACAGGTTGACATATTGAATATTAAATGATATAATAAAAAAAGTTGGACCATATTAGATTAATAATTTTAGATTTAAAAATAACATTTAATTGAGTCCGTGTTAAATATAAAATTGAGGAAATTATGTTTTTATTGAATCTATCCTTTTAATTTATATGGAGCCTGATCATTTAAAACAACTAAGAAAAAATGTTGTTCAAGGAGCTCAAGAGATTTATAGTAAAAGTTTAGTTGAGGACGGTGAAGGCAATGTTAGTATTAGGATTAACAAAAATGAGATATTAGTTACTCCAACTTCAACGAAATATCTTCTATTAAATCCCGATTTAATTGTTCATATGGATTTAGATGGGAATGTAATTGGATCAGGAAAAATTCCCTCTACAGAAGTAAAAATGCATTTAGCTGTTTATAGAGATAGACCAAAAGTAAAATGTGTCATTCACACTCACTCTTCTTATGTTTCCATGATATCTATTCTTAGAAAGAGCATTCCAATTATTATGGAACAACAATTAATTTTTCTTGGTGGATTAATTCAATGTACTGAAATTACAGAAGCCCATACAAATGAAATGGGAGTTAGTGCTTTAAAAGCATTAGGAAGAAATAACGCGGCTATATTAGCTAATCATGGAGCTATAATATGTGGTAAGTCGTTAGATCATGCAGTTCGTTTTTCTGTAATCCTTGAAAAATTGGCTAAAGTCTATTGGGGCGCATTACAAATTGGAGAACCTTATACTATCCCTCAAGAAAATCTTGAAGAACATGAAAAAATGTTTAATAGCTTATTTGCTTGCTATCCAAAAAGATTTAGAGCTAAATAAATAATGAGGCAGGGTTAAATGAGATTAGGTATTAGTTCATTAGGGAATATCATAGAAAATGCGTCAGATAATAAATTTACTAATATTTCTAATATGTTTTATCATTCTACAGAAGAGTGTTTTAAATCTGCGGAAGAACATGGAATTAATGTTGTAGAAATTGTTGTTGATCCGCAAGATATGTTTATAGGTGAGATGAAACAAGCATATCTTGATCTTTTTAAATCGTATTCAATGGCAAAGCAAGTACATGGCCCATTTATCGATATTAACTTGTGCTCTCACAATAAAGGAATCTCTCAAGCCTCAATAGATGCATATCTTGAAACTGCTCAATTTTGCAGGGAATTTAAAGCCAAAATATTAACTATCCATCCAGGTTTGGCTAATTATTTGTTGGAATCTTTTAGAGATTATAATAGAATCCAATTAGCTAGAGCAATTAATATTATATTAGATATGACAAAAAATCTTGATATATCGATTTGTCTTGAAAATATGCCCAAAAATACACATATAATGTTAGACCAGGATAATATTAAAGAAAATTTAGAGTCTATTAATAGAAAAGAATTATTCCTCACATATGACACCAGCCACTTCTATACTAATAATGGAGATGTGAATTTACTTTGGGAAAGGTATCATAAAATTATTAAAAATGTACATATTGTCGAAAACTTTACAACGGAATCAGATACTCATCCACAGTTAGGTTCAGGTAAAATTAATTTTAAGCATATTTTAGAAATTATTGAAAGTTATGGATATAAAGGTGCTCTTATCATAGAACTTTCAGCCAAGGAGGGTTTAGAGCAGAGTATTAATTATATCTCTGAATTTTTGTGAAATAACTTTGATAAGAATTTGATCAATTTAATATGTTCCTTCGAGGTAATTTTAAAAATCATTAATTTTAAACTTACCAAATAACTCCTAAGAGAAGAACAATTTATGAGGGAGAATTTAATACACTTATTTAAGAATCATATTTATATTCTATATAATGAAAATTATATCTCTCCAAGTTAGTGAAGACTTACTAGACAGGTTTGAAAAAGTTCGAAAACAGAGCGGATTTAATTCCAAAAGCGAAGCACTAAGAGATTCAATATTAAAATTTATAGAAAGTCATGAGAAATTCGAGAATTTAGAAGGATACAGAATCATGACAATTAACCTCGTATATCCTGTTAAGGAATCTATAGCTGATGAAATTTCTGAGCTATTTTATAAATTTCACGCAATAATAAAGGCTATAAGTGATTGGAGAATTGCCGAGAAAAAAATCGAAACGGTTTTAGTAGTAGGAGAATTTGGATTTATTAAAGATCTTTATCAATCTATCGCAAAAATTAAGGATGTGAGTAGTTCAATCCACGAAATAATAATAGATTAATTTTTTTACCTTTAATCAAATCGAAGTGAATAATCTACGAATTCAGTGGGTTTTTGTGTAAGAACACTCGTACTTATTACATCTGGCTCTGAAATTAGATAGTCAAAAATATTTGCTTGAGTAATATTCCCCGAAATTTCTATAATGGCTTGATTACGTAAATTTTCTTGTTTTAATAAGTTAATAGCGTCCTGAGCTTTATCTGGATCCATATTATCCAGCATAATTATATCTGCTTTGTTTTTAATGGCAATTAGGACATCGTTTACATTTTCTATTTCAATTTCTATTTTTTTTGTAAAACTAACTTGAGATCTCACATCATTAAGAAGTTTTCCGATGTTTCCTTTGTAAAATCTTAAATGTGTTGATTTTAAAAGTACCATATCGTCTAAATTAAAACGGTGAGTATCTCCTCCACCCAGGCTTACGGCTTTCTTTTCGAACAATCTTAACCCTGGTAGAGTTTTCCTTGTACAAGCTATTTTCACATTTTTCCCAGAATCTTCAATTATTTTTACAAATTTTCGAGTTGTAGAAGTTATTGCACTCATGTGACTCATAAGATTTAGACCTAATCGCTCACCTAGCAATATATCTCTTGTTTTACCGTCTATTTTCGCTACGATATCACCTTTATGGATTTGATCTCCATCTTCTTTGTTACTGATAACATTCACATTTAAGAGTTGATATAATATTTCCAGCTCTTCTAAACCAGACAAATATCCATCACTTTTGGCTATGATTGTTGCTGAAGATGCAGATTCTTTGGGAATGGAGTTTGAACTAATATCGATGAAATAGTTGTCTTCAATTAAGAACTTTTTTAGTTTTTCTTTGATTAAAATACGATTATAACTCATTTTCACTAAAGAATTTTAATAGTATTATTATTATATATTAAAGATTAATTAAAATTATGCATAGCGTTGAAAAATTGTTTATTCTTAATAATGAAATTAAACTTGAAGCCGAAGTTTTTCAGATAAAAAAAGAAACACCTAGTTGTGTTGCATTAATGTGTCATCCACATCCTGAATTTTTTAGGGTTTAAATCCCAAGAAAGGGAAAATATGGAGGGGACATGCATAATAATGTTGTATCGGGTGTTTTTAATTCGTTCGTTAACAATGATATATCGTGCATGCGCTTCAATTTTAGGGGAGTTGGTAATTCAACAGGGAAACATACAAGTGGTAAAGGCGAATTAAGCGATGTTAAGGCTTGTATTGATCATTTAACGCAGACTTTACTTTTTGATAGAATATTTATATGCGGGTACTCCTACGGTGCTGCTATAGGATGTTCTACTATCAACTATTCAAAAAAAATAATCGGATATTGTGCAATTTCTTTTCCTTGGGACTTTATGGGCATCCAATATAAAGAGTTTTCTCAATCGAAAAGTCCAAAATTATTCATTCAAGGGGACATGGATTCATTAGCACCTTATAATAATTTTATGAAACACTATAATTACTATTCAGAGCCAAAAAAGTTCAAGATTATAGAAGGAGCTGATCATTTTTATCAAGGATTTGAAGAAGCGATTAGTAGGGAAGTAATAAACTTTTATGAATCAATATTGACTTAAATTATCCACTAGATTTTTAATAAAAATTAAGTTTATTTATATTGAAGACAGTTTTTCTAAATCGGGAGTTGCGTTATCAACAGCCCAATCTAGTAATTGATCGTAATAGGATTCAATTTCATGTGATTCAGGATTATTGGATAAAACTGCCAATATAAATTGTGTTTTTTGATCAGGCATAATAATATTTCTGCATACAATATAATCCTCAATATATTTTATCTTTAAACTCGAAAGAAGGGACAAGCTCATTTCCTCAGAAGCTTTATATGCTGCATCGCTCAATAAGGAGCTCATAGCAGCAACAACCCGATCATCAACTTTTTCTGATTTTTGGGAAGCTAAAACTAATCCTGTTGAAGTAGAGAACAATGACGCTCTAAAATTTCCATTTTCATTTAATTCTTTAAGCACAAGTTCAAGTCGGCTAACCACAGTTAATACTCCCTTAAAATCTTTTATAAAACAACTTATAAAAAAAAACTTATTACAAGATGTATATATATTATGAACTATTTAGTATTTAATTTTACTTTATCTTAAATTCAGATTTATCAGAAAAGTCGATAGAATATTATCATCATCAATCTTCAGGGTAATAACGCTTGGTCTCGCAATGGGTTTGTCAAATCCTTTTTTAGGAAGTGGTGCTATAGGTTTAGTTGGGCTCCCCGGATTGATTAAAAGCGTATTGTAAGGTGTTCCTTTTATAAGTGGTTGATGGGTATGCCCAAAAATAAGAATATGGATATTATGCTCTTTAAAAAAAGCTCCTGTATTTTCAGGTTTCTTGTGTATTATTCCGAGGGAGTATTTACCAACTTCAAATTTTATAAAATTCTCTAGTCCCGTTATTTTGTCTGACTCTCCTCGTACGCATCGGACTGGAGCGATGTTTTTCATATCGTCAAGAAGAAATGATTCACAAACATCTCCAGCATGAATAATTTCATCAACATCTTTGAAAGTTTCTTCTAGTTGATTCAATAATTTATAATATAACTCATTTTTATCATTAATGGTAAAATGTGTGTCAGAAATAATTCCAAATTTAGCCATTTCTTTTCTAATACTCACTATATTAGTATTACTCCAACTAAAAAAATTATTAGTCCAAATAAAAAATCCATCATAATTCTAACAACAGTTTCTAACGAATTTTCTCCGATATTTTCATCACGGGCAAAATAACTTTTAAATTCTTTCCAACCTATTGTTAAACTCTCTCTAATTCTAGAAAATTGCCAAATAAAAAGTATTATTCCTATTATCAATAAAGGAATGTAAATATAGAAGGTCATAAACGAAAAATCAATACCGTTTATATAGTTCCAAATTGATTGAGAGGAGATAACATTATTTAGAGTATGTGCAAAAATCGCTGGAAATATCCAATGTTTCCTTAATACTACCATCGCAAGAATGATGCCTACAAGGAAGGTTTGTAGAAACCAAATAATAGGAAAGATAATTGGAAATTCTAGTACGGGTCTTGAAAAGATATACCTAAAATGTCCTAATCCAAAGAAAAAGGATGGTAATATTACAGCAGACATTCTATTAATATAATCGCTTCCTCTATTGGTTAAGAGCCCTCTTACTAAGGATTCCTCATAAAGAGCAACACTAAGAGGTATAAGAATAATTGATAAAAGAAAAATATAATAAGATTCGTTGAAATAAGAATTTAAAGAGAACTCCCCAGCAGGTTCTAGAGCTTCGGATACAAAATTGAGCATATCAGGTGAGAAGAGATATGTAAAGAAATCTAATGGTATGAAAATTAAAAAAAGCAATAATACACCGTATAAGAGTTGAAATTTAAAATTACTTTTTGTTATTTTAAACAGATTAAGAAAATTTCTTGAAGGACTAATGTCTTCCTCTAATATCAATGTTTTTCTCTGTTTTTCCATTATAAAATTAGCCAAATAAAGGAATAAAGGTATGGTAACGACTATAAAAGCTGCTCTTAATAAATAATAAAGAGGTTCAAAAATCACGGAATTGCTATCAATCAAAAATGGCAACAGAAGAGTAGGAATTAACATGAAAATAAAAATACCAAGAAAGATTATCAATACTTCAAATAGATAATAAAATCTTTGCCTTAATATCGTTTTTAGAGGACTTTCAAGTCTTACCATGATTTATCTTTACCAACATGTTTTATGAATAAAAGATAGTTATATCGAAATATTTTAAATTTTTTTATTTAGAATGCCCAAAAAAGTTTCTAATTCATTTCTCCTTGGAATTCCATTTCTCGCACCTAATTTTTGTATACAATTGCCAGCTATAAAATTACCAATTTTTACATTATTTCTTAGGTGTTCAAATTTTAGGTTTAAATTTTTAACTAAACCATAAATGAAACCTGCAGAAAAAGCGTCACCAGCTCCAGTTGTATCTATTACTCTTTCTAATTTTAACGGTTGTATTAGCTCATCGTGCGTGGTAGTTAATAAGAATGCCCCTTTTTCGCCAAGTGTAATAACAATAACTTTCATTCCTAAAGCAAACAATGAAACTGATCTTTCTCTAATCGAATCTTCACTTAAATCATTTTCTTTGAAATTGAAAAGAGTTCTGAATTCTCTCTGAGAGATTATTAATATGTCGATTTTCTCTAATAAGTTTTTGATATAATCGAAACCTTGGTCTATGATCAACATACCTGGGTTCAGAATCACAGGGATATTAAGGTTTCTACCTATTTTTGCTGCGTGTAATAAGGGTTCTATATTTTGTAAGCTGCTTAAAAAGATTAATTTAGTGGCTGCAATCTCTTCTTCTAAAAGATCTTTTTTAGATAGATAATTAGCGGCACCACTATGAGCATATATCCTTCTTTCTCCCTTTTCATCTAAAGCGACATAAGCAGACCCTGTTTTATAGCTATCTGAGTATTTAATTAACCTAGTTTTAACTGATGCTTCTTTAAAATCATTAATTATTTTATTACTGAAGATATCATTTTGCCCCAATTTTCCGATGAAAGCTACTGATAAGCCCATTTTCCCACAAGCGTAAGCAGTATTCGCTGCAGCCCCACCAGATAATATTGTTAAGTCTGATACAAATACTTCGTCATCATCAAATGGATGTCTTACTACTTGAGCTATCATGTCAACAAGTGCAGCCCCAATACAAATTACATCGAATATATTAACCACTTCAATCCTAAATTATGTCTTTTTGATTGTAATTAAATGATCCAAATTCAGACTTTATTTCGAGTAAATTCTGGTGTTTTGATGGTGAATTTTGACAGTAACCGATAATTTTCGACTCTACATTGTATTTTTTGCTGATTTTGATTATATCTTGAGCTGTAGTTTCATCACAAAAAATTTCCATCCTATGACCCATATTAAACACCTGGAACATCTCTTTCCATTGAGTTTCTGAAGAGCTTTGAATAATTTCAAATATTTTAGGTATTTGAAACAGATTGTTTTTTATGTATTTAATTCCTTTACCATAGTTCAAGATTTTTGTTTGACCTCCTCCCGTGTTGTGGATTATTCCGTGAATTTCTTTCCGATGGTTTCTTAGTACATCTAAGATTATTGGAGCATAAGTTCTAGTTGGAGACAAAAGTGCTTTTCCTATTGTTAGATTTGAATCTTTAATTTTATCAGAAAGTAAGTGATTTCCGAAAAAAACTAATTGTTCTTCAAGAGATTGGTCATAACACTCAGGATATTTCGAGTAATATTCGTGCGATAGAACTCCATGTCGAGCAAGCGTTAAACCGTTACTACCTATACCGCTATTAAATTCTTCTTCATATGTTGCTTTTCCAGAGCTAGCTAAACCGATGATTACATCGTTACTGGAAATTTTGCTTAAATCAATAACATCTTTTTTCTTTAAACTAGTGAAAGCTGATGCGTCGATTATAAGAGTTTTTACGACATCTCCGACATCAGCGGTTTCACCACCACATACCACAGTATTTAAACCCAATTCAGACAACTTTTTACTATAGGAATAGTATTCTTGGATTATGGCATTAATAATCTCGCCATCAATGTACCTGCTATTTCGACCGATATTATTGGAAATGAAGTAATCACCCGTTGCCCCAACGCAGAGCATATCGTCAATATTCATAACAATTGCGTCTTGTACAATTCCACTAAAAACGGAGATGTCTTTTAATTCTTTATAATACATATAAGCGAGGCTAGATTTAGTCCCCGCTCCATCGGAATGAAAAACTGAACAAGTATCCGCTTTTTTTCTCACATCTTGAACGATTTTACAAAAAGATCCGGGGTATAATCCTTTATCAAAAAGTCGTATTGCTTTATGGACGTCTTCCTTTTTAGAAGAAACACCTAATCGAGAATAAATATCTTTATGGTTAGACATTTTTATAACGCGTATTTATTTTTAAGAACATTTAGAAGATTTTCTGTTTGTTCAAGAGCTTTCCCTATGTACTTATGAGGATCTAATAATTCATCAATCTCGTTTTTAGAAAGGAGTTCTTGAATTTTTGGATTTTTATATAAAATTTCTTTAATTAATATATTTTCTTTTTTTGCTTTAATAGCTGCCTTCCTTAAAATTTCATGTCCTTCTTGTCTACCGATACCTTTTTTAACCAGATTAACCATAACTTTTTCGGAGAGAATCGCTCCTTTAGTAAGATTTAAATTTTCTTCTATTTTAAATTCGTCAAATTCGACCCCTAGGATAATATCCGTTAATTGATTTATCATAAAGTCTAAAAGTATGAAGTTCTCCGAGAAAATTATTCTTTCATTCGCAGAATTCGTTAAATCTCTCTCATCTTCTAAAATTATATTATCTAAAGCGGGAATTATGTTAGACTTCAACAATCGGGCTAAACTACAGATTCTCTCAGATTTATGAGGATTTCTTTTGTGGGGCATTGTCGAACTGCCAACTTGACTCTTCTCAAAAGGTTCAAACATTTCAGCTATTTCATTCCTTTGAAGTATTCTAATTTGCCTTGAAATTTTAGCAAGAGATTGCCCTATTAATGTTGTTATAAAAATCACCTCAGCGTGACGATCTCTTTGAATTATTTGGTTTGCTATTAACGGCGAATGTAAATCGAGCTCTTTAGTTACTAATTTTTGTATTTCAATACCTTTTTCTCCAAAGCTTGCCATAGTTCCCACTGCACCAGACATTTTTCCGAATGTGATCCGATTAAGCGTTTCTTTTAATCTATCTATATGCCTATCTAATTCATATGCCCATACACCAAATCTCATCCCATATGTTGTTGGAATAGCATGTTGTCCGTGAGTTCTTCCTATACAAACGAGGTTTTTTTTATCATCAATTACTTTAATTAAGGCTATAATTAGTTTCTTTAAAGAGTTTATAATGTGCGAAATCGCTTCTTTTAATTGAAGTGCTGTTGCTGTGTCTTCAATATCATAGCTGGTTGCACCTAAATGAATGTATTTTCCAGCATCTCCCTCGCATTGTTCAGATAAAGCTTTTACCATAGCCATTAAATCATGATGTATTTCTCTATCTATTTCTTTGACACGATTTAAATTTACATAATGTAAATTAGCTTTTTTAAATATCTCATCCGCTGCATCTTGAGGAATGTTCCCTAATTTAGCGTGAGCTTTAGCTAATACAGCTTCAACTTTTAACCAGTTGTCTAATTTTTTTTCTTCAGTAAAGATGTCTGCTATTTCAGTTCGATAACGAGTTTCAACGGGATTGACAAATTTATGATCCATAGCTATCTAACTCTTTTATCATCTCTATAATTGAAATAATCTATGATCAAATATTATACTTTTTTTAAATTGTTATTAAAAAGCAAATATTTCGCTAAAAGCAATACTAATGAAAATCCTTACGATCCAATGTTCATAAAGCTCAATAAGAGAATTTTTCCAACAAGAAAATTGGGGGATAAGTTTCATCCCTGCAGGTATCTGTATCGTATCAGCGCTTTGTATACTCGAAGTAACACCCGGAAAGAAGAAGAGTTGAAGTTAATGAAACTCAACTTGGTCTTTTTTTTTTTACTTCTAGTTTTTCTAGCTATCCTATTTATAACCTATTGTTTAAGGGGATTTTACTAACTATGAACAAGAGAATATCCTTATATGGTGCGCGTGGAATAATTCTTTTAATATGAGATTATCAGAGTTAATTTTAATGTTTAGATAAGAAGTCCTCAATATCCTTAATAAATTTCAATGTCCCGCTCTCTATTTGCTTTTTTAACGTATCTAAATCACTAAAATCTGGGTTTTCAACTAAAGAATACTCTATAATAGAATCAACGCCTTTTGTCGTTGATGGAATGCGGTATTTATTCCAATCACTTTCTTTAAACAATTTCCAGTATTTTGTTTGAACCCGTTTATTATATCCTACTAACCAAACTTCAAATCTAAATGTGTCATGAATAAAAACTATCGCAACTTTCAATTTTCGAATTTTTAATGACTCTGGGAAGAAGGAAAAATACGACATGTCCATATATCCATGATAAATACTCCCAGATACGAAATAATCAGGATATTTATTTTTAAAATACAACCTCAATTCCATAATATATTCCATCAATCCTTTATATGCCTTTTTGATGTCTCCTTTCTCCATTTGTTTTCTATATTCATTCATATATTCATGAAATGGCTTCATATTTAATTCCTCCATTAAATTAAATCCAAACATAAATAAAAAACTTGCATCTTAACAAATCTCCATGAATCGAATTTTTTATAGACCACATATATCGAACTATTTTTAGATAAGCACATCAAGTAAATAAAAATAAATAGAATATTTTAAACATAGAATATTATGGAAAAAGAAGTTTCCATCTATAGATATTTGCATAAAAAAGGAGTATTTTATTTTTGCTTTAAATCTTTAATCAAATATTTTAGCATATTTCCCATGCTTTGTGCCTTCTTCTACATTCTGAGATCTGACTAATTGTTAAATTGCTACTCTTTGGAGAAATAAAAAATGTCCAAATTTTATCATCTTTTTGCGTTATATGTACTAAACACTTCCTCGACTCAATTTCTTTAATATATTCTAAAAAAATCTTAACTTGAAGATCGTCCTTTCCAAAAAATACCAATGCATTATTAATAAGAGAGATGGTCTCGTAATAGTTGCCTGTCAGCCCAAAATGGGACCGGTCTTCAAAAAAATAGCCACTTTCATATAAACTCATTTATCTCTACCATGATTGTTTACAATATAGAAAGAGAAATAATAATACTTATTTATATTTAAGTAATTCTTATAGAAGATTCCGCTTGAGTTGTAAATTAATTAACAGATGTTTAAATATGCTCATAAAAGGTGAGCTTTTAATGTATTATAGATCTCTTTTTTATCCCAAAATCCTGACGCATATAAAATCTGTAAGACATAATCTGCAACTTCCTTCATATCTTTTGTGTCTTTTACTTCAGGGAAACGATCGAACTTTTCTTCAACACTTTTAAAGACATCATCCTTTAATTTTAAACCTAAGACAACGCGAAGTTTAACATTTTTTAAAAAATTCCTTACCCAAGAAAAGAAAGACTTCTTTTTATAATACTTTTAGTTTTGATGTCCTGTTCTTCTTGCAGCTATCTGCCCAACCTTTCTACCAGGAGGGGCGTTGCGGGATGTGGTCGTAGGTTTATGAGGTGACTGCTTTGCTCCACCGCCATATGGGTGACTTGCGGCATTCATAGTAACTCCTCTCACCACCGGCCATTTTTTTGCTTTAGAGCGGTAGGCGTGGTGTGCGTTTCCTGCTTTCAGGAAAGGTTTATCTACTCTACCTCCACCTGCAACTACTCCTACCGTGCAAAGGCAATTTTCATTAAACCATTTAGTTTTTTTTGATCGAAATAATAATTCAATATTATTTCCAGATTTGTTTCTAACGATAGCAGCAACTCCAGATGCTCTCGCGAATTTGCCTCCATCTTGTGGAGAACCTTCGATGTTGAATACAAGCGTTCCTATTGGCATTTTTTTAACAGGTAGGATATTTCCGACTTTTACTTCTTGCCCGTATCCCGTTTTTGATTGGATAAATTCTTGTCCTTCATATATTCCTTCTGGAGGTAACCATAAACTTTTTTCCCCATCTTCGTACCTAATTTTAGCTATTGGAGCACCTCTACCTGGAGCGTGAACGAATTCAATCACTTTAAATTTTAACAATTTTTCATCTTTCTTGAAGGGACGATATTTTACCTCTCCTACATGTCGATGACTTGGAGATCGCGCCCATAAATGGCCATATCCTTTTCTTTGAGCTAGTATACGCTTACCCATAAAGATCACTTGTATATCGAATTAGTATAAATTAATTAATAAAAGTATAAATTTTTTATTATTTTAGATAGAATTTATTAATTCTCAAGACTAAAATATAGAATTAGATTAGAGTTTATTATTTCTTAAAAGCTCATCAATATTATAGTTAAATGCAATTGGAATTTCTCTTTCTATAAATTCACCTGCAATATTAGTCAATAATAAATTTTTAATTTCTTTTGAATCACTAGTCTGCCCTAGCACCCATCCTAATTTAACATATCCAACTTCAGGTAATAGATTTCTTCCAGGGATGACACCAAAATTTTGAAGTTCTCTTCCTGTAGAATAGACATTCATTCCAACAAAACCATGAATTGTCTGTGTAGTCATGAGAATCGTTATATTTTCTTGTATTGCTCTTTCTATGGAATCATAGATAAAGGTACTCACATGACCAAGACCAGTTCCAGCAAATACTATACCTTTATAACCCTTATCTATATAAAATTCAATTTGTTCATTTTCCATTCCAGGATATGAATAAATAAGAGCTATTTTCCTCTCAAAATTCGTTTTGATTGTAGTTTCAGATCGATTTCGTTTTCTGTAATTATTTTTAAATGTTTTAATCTTCCTGTCCTTCACCATTCCTAACGGTATATCATCGATAGTACGAAAAGTATCTCTTACTGAGGAATGCATTTTTCTTACTAGCGTTCCCCTATGAATTAATCCATAATCGTGTGAAGGAGAACCTAGCATAGTTACTACAACCTCAGCTATATCAGAAGTAGCTACTGTAGCAGCGTTTATCAAGTTTAAAGCAGCATCAGAAGAAGGGCGATCGGAGCTTCTTTGACTCCCTGTTAACACAACTGGAATGGATAAATCTTTTAACATGAAAGATAAAGCGGCGCTAGTAAAGGTCATAGTATCCGTTCCATGACCTATAATTACCCCTTCAAAACCAGAATCTATGGCATGTTTAACTTTTTCTGCTAATTTTTGCCAATATTCAAATTTCATATTTTCTGATAATATCTCGAAAACTACTTCGCAATCAAGATTACAAATTTCTGCTAATTCAGGGACGGAGCTAAATAACTCACTAGGGGTAAAAGAAGGTATCACCGCCCCAGTCGTATAATCTAATCTTGAAGCAACCGTTCCTCCAGTTCCTAATAATTGAAGCTTAGGCAAATTTTTATTATATGGAAATTCTTTTTCCGGAAATTTGTAATTTGCTTCTCGTTTTCCAATTTTTTTTATGCTTTGTATATCAGAGACATTTATTCCAACATTGTAGTTGTTTTCCAATTTTATTTCTATAAAATCAGGAGCAGAGAATTCGCTTCTTGGCATTACTATTCCTTCTAATTGCGTTTTATTTGTAGTGATTTGAATGATATCCCATATATCTATTGCATATTTCTTTAAAACATCTATAGATTTGCCTTTATATCCTTTTAGTTTATCTTCCATTTATTTCATCTCCTTTAATTTATTCGATATCTGTATTTTCAACTCTTTAGATACGATCTCACCATCTATTTTTCCCCGTACTGATTTCATGACTTCTCCCATTAGTGGTCCTATGGATCTCATTCCTCTTTCTTTTATGATTTTTAAGTTGTTATTTACTATTCCCTTTATGATTATTTTTAAATCTTCAAATGAGAGACTTTCAAGGTGAAGATTTTCGATTAATTGTTCAATAGTGAGATTTGGAGAATCTGCTTTTATTCTCATTATTTCCTCGATAGCTTCCTTTCCAATTCTCTCATTTTTCAATTCTAGGAAGATTTTTTCATAATCTTCATTAGATATATTTTCTATTTTTTTACCTTCCCGCTTGATTGCTTTTGCTTTGTTTAGCAATGTATTTAAGACGATTGACGGTTTCGCGGGATAAATTTCAATTAAACGATCAAATAGCGTTAACTTCCCTTTAAATATTAAGTCTTTAATCGAACTTTGTTCAACTTGGTACTTATTAGCATAATCATCAATTATATCCCAAGGATAATTAGGTAAACTATTTTGAATATCCTTGATTTCTTCCGCGGTATTCATTATAGCTTGTGAATCTGTATCCGGGTACAATCTAGCTCCACCATGTAATTCTCTCAAGAATTCCGTGTTTCCATTATCAAGTGCTTTTCTAGTTTCAGGCGGAACGCCTTTAAAAACATATTTGATTCGATTAATGATAATTTCTGTTGCTTTATTAAGTTCTTTAACAGATCCCAGAACTAAAACAAAACAATCGTTATCTTTCGAATTCAATTTATTCTGAACTTTTTTAACATCTTCCTTAGATAAGTTATATTTCTCTAAAATTTCGTCAGAATGAATTATCCCCTTTAAACCTGATATAACTTTGACCTTACTACTTACTTCGGTGCCAAACCTATAATCCTCCATGAGCTCCTTTCCAAAAATACCTTTGAAACCTTTAAAATTAAAACCATAGAGTTTTTTTCCTGATTTTATTCCTGTTGCAATAAACTTAGATTTAGTCTTTCCTATTAGATTAGTTAAGTCTACAGATTCTTGAGGGATGTCATTTTCACTTATTTTTCGTTTCTTTAATTCCTCTCTAATCTCTATTAGATGAAGTTGGCGTGATATTTCGTGATCAATTAATATGGGTATCCAACTCAATTTTTGAACTCCTTTAATTTCAATCCTAGTTCCAGATTTAATGCTTACATTGACATCTTGCCTAATTGAGCCAAGTACTTTTTTAACATTTGTTATCCACAGCAATAATCCTATTCTTTCAGCACATTCTCTACATTCTTCCGGAGTATTTATGTCCGGTTTAGTTGTTACTTCTACTAACGGAATTCCAAGGCGATCTAATCTATAAAAGTTAGTTTTATTCTCAGTTTTTATTTTCCTTGCAGCTTCTTCTTCTAAGCTTAATATATCGATTCTGATTTTTTTATTATTCTTCAATGTTATATAACCATCTGTTCCTAAAATCATCGTACGTTGAAACCCAGAAGGGACGCTTCCATCAAGATAATTTTTCCTACTTACATGCATCTCCTCAATAATATTTGCGTTTAGAAGTAAAGCTATTTCTAATGCAATTTTTCTAGCTTCCTCGTTACAGGAAAACGGGGGAGTATCGTCTAACTCATAAGTACAAATAACATCGTTGTAACCTTCATAGATGATAGTTTTACCCTTTTTATATTCCGTTAGCATAGCTTTATCAAATGTGCCCATTTCTCCCAAAACGGGCCTCATATATCTCAATGTATTAAAATCTGGCACCCTAGTTCCTTGAAGTTTACTTGGGCATCTACAAAACAGTTTAGTTTTTGTATCAAGCTGTTGATGAATTTCTAAGCCACATATTAATCCTAATTTTTCATAATCAAAATCGTACATATTAGATCATTTGAGATTTATATAGTTCTACTATGAACTGTTTAATTCATTTTATAATTTTAATATATTGTATGTAAAATCTAAAATTTAGTTCATTAAGATAGGAAATCAAACTTATTTTTTTTGTCCTTATGTAGCTGATAAAATGCTTATTAAAAAAACCGAATAAAAGCCATTTTAAAACGAAACATAAATCTTTATGCTAACAATTCTTTTCATTTATTTCTTAGTAAATAGAAAAAATTAATCATTTAAGGTTTTTGAGACATAGCATCCATCAAGAGCATAACCAATCCCATAAAACCAGTCCCTCACACCTATACCACTTATTACAGCTAATTTTTTAGAGTCGAAATCTTCATGAGCAATTTTTTCAGCATTTTCCATCAATAATTTACCAAATCCGCGATGTTGGAGTTGGGTTTTGCGAGGTTTTTTATCTTTAGGAACTAGTTCGCCGACAACTTTAACTTCCCTTACTATCATTGTTTTTCCATCATTCAATTCGCGTCTATGAGCATATTCTGAAGGTTTCCTTAATCTCAAGTATGCTACAAGATAATCTTCCTTTTTATTTTCATAGGATAGAAATGTTTCTTGTCCATTAGAAGCTTCATAATCATAACGATATAATTTAATATCTTCAAATATATTTTCATCTATAATTTTTGATTTTTTAGCGATTCCATATTCTCGACATCTTATGCAATTACATTTAGAATTAAGTTCATCTAATCTTTTGTGTACTAATTGTCTTAAATTACTTTTTTTGCATCCTGCTTCAATTAGAAACGCAGGAATATCTCTCATAATTCTCTGTATTCTCACATAAGAAGGAATATTTTGTTTTACATTTGATATTAAATCAATCAATTCATCTAATGAATATGGTGTAAATTCACCTTCTTTCCACCAATCGTATAATTTAGTTCCTTTAATTACTAAACAAGGGTAAATTTTTAACATATCTGGGCGATAATCTGGAGAAGAAAATAGGTACTCAAACATTTTTAAATCTTTAAAGTAGTCAGAACCAGGTAAATTAGGCATCATATGAGCATTAATTTTTAAACCAGCGTCTTTTGCAATCCTTATAGCATTGATACTGTCTTGAGTTGTATGTCCTCTATTCACTTTTTTATACACGTCATCTAATACTGTTTGAATCCCAATTTCAACCCGTGTAGTTCCATAATTAAGCATCATGTCTACATATGGCTCTGTACAATAATCGGGTCGTGTTTCAATAGTCAATCCAATTAATCTTCTTTTTGATTTTTCGGCTCGATTTTTAGCTGCGGTTAACGATATACAACTACCGCCAATTATTCCTTCGTATGCGCCTTTAATAAAATCTTCTTGATAATTAATAGGAGAAGATAAGAATGTACCTCCTTGAATGATTAAGGAAATTTTGTCTACATAATGACCAATGGCCTCTAGATCTCTAATTCGACTTTGTACTTGTTTATATGAATCATAATTGTTATGGATGGAACGCATAGCTGAAGGTTCTCTTCCTGTATAAGATTGAGCTACTTTTTCGTAAGGTTGGGATCCTTCCCCGGGACAATAAACGCAATTTCCGGGACATGGTAAAGGCTTAGTCATAATTGCAATTGTCGATACCCCAGATATTGTTCTTACGATTCTCCTCTTTAAAAGTTCGTTGATAATTAATTTTTCTTTTTCTGAAGCAAAATATAATATAGTAGCGTTCTTTATTACTTTAGAATGTTTATATTTTTTTCCTATATGTCCTTTTAGATTCGTTATTTTCTCCCGAGAGAAGCCCGGGTTCATTATCAAGTAATCAATAATTTCTCTTGAAATCTTTTTGACTGTTTCCGAATCTGTTAACTCATTCATTCTATATGATATATTATGTAAAGAGTGAAAAAAATGCTTTTCTTTTTGATTTCATAAAAAGATTTTTAAATTGAGTTTTTCTTTCCAGAAAAATCTCTCTTATACTTACCAAAATCTTGTATTTCTGCTAAAACTTTCGAAGAAAACACGGGTCCATCGTTACAAACTAATAATCCAAGAGAATCTAAAACGCACAAACCACACAATCCACATCCACACCTCATAATTCTTTCAAGGCTTGCGTACATCTCAACTTTTTTCTCTATGCAAATTTGGAGGATTTTATACATCATTATTTCAGGACCGCAAGTAAAAACAATGCTGTTTTTTGTCTCTTCTAAATTGAAATTTTCGATTATGTTCTCAAATATATCTGTTGCAACTCCCCTTTCACCAAAACTACCATCATCAGTACAGAAGTGAAACTCTAAATCCTCTTGATGGTACTCAAGGAACTCGTTTACAAATAAAATTTCAGTTTGTTCTCTCGCACCTTCAATCAATTTAAATTTGTGACCCAATTTAACGAGTTCAGAGGCTAAAAATCTTAGAGGAACCATTCCAATGCCTCCTCCAATTAAAAATATGTGTTTATTTGTCTTTTGAGGAATTTCAAAAAAATTACCTAATGGTCCTCGAACTCCAATATAATCTCCAACCTTAAGTTCGTGAATAGCATTAGTACACTCTCCGACTTTTTTAACAGTGATTGCCCATTCTCCGTTTTCTTTGTAGGAAGATATTGACATTGGAATTTCATCAACACCTGGTATCCATACCATTACGAATTGTCCAGGTTTAGGAATAGTTGTATCAGTTCTCATAAATACAAGTGTTTTCACCACATCGCACTCGTCTATAATAGTTTTTATTTTCACCGTTTCAATCATGTTTTTAGTCAAAATCGGGGACCTCCTGAGTTTTAAATTCATGTGCTAAGCCTCTTAACTCAGAAATTGAGCTGTATTCGTTCTCTATAAGAAATTTTTTTAACCCGTTAATAATATCAGTAATAATATCTAAACCTTGATGTAAAACCGTTCCAATTTGAACAGCAGAAGCCCCTACTAGGATAAATTCTATAACATCTTGCCAATTTGAAGCTCCTCCACATCCGATTATGGGAATTTCTAAAATTTTATATAAATCATAAACCATTTTTACAGCAATTGGATGTATAGCTTTTCCTGAAAGTCCTCCACTTCCATGTGACAAAATCGGTCTTTTTGTATTAATATCAACCTTCATAGCAGCAACTGTATTAATGGCAACTACAGCATCAGCACCCGCGTTCTGAGTAGCTAAGGCGATCTCTCCTAAGTTAGTCACATTGGGATTTAATTTAACAAATAGTGGTACTTTAAGCTCCGCTTTCATTGATTTAACAATAGAGAAAGTAAGATTTTTATCAATACCTATGCTAGAAACCTCGGCATGAGGACATGAAATATTTATTTCTATAGCATTAGCGCCTGCTTGTTCTGCTTTTAATGCAACCTTTATATAAGATTCGATAGTATCTCCAAACACACTTACAATTAACGGAAACTTAAATTTCTTTATTTCTTTGATTTCTGTTATAAAGTTATCTATTCCCGGATTTCCCAGTCCTACACTATTCAAAAATGTGCCTGGGTAGACTTCAACGATTGAAGGATTTTTATATCCCTTTCTTGGCTTTGGACCTATTGATTTAGTTGTTATAGCACCTAATCCTTCGTCAACTAGCCTTTTCATTGTAGAATAAGAAACTCCTAAAATGCCAGAAGCTAAAATTAAAGGAGAGTTTAATTTTAACTCAGAAATATTTAGTTCAAGCATTACTATTATTATGTAAGAAATTATTATTATTATTATTTGAGAAATTTTAGTACGGTAAGTGTTTAGAATAATGAGATGTTATATTATTGATTCTTTAATAGGAATATATGCTATTGATGATGGAGGAAATTTCCTTAATTATATTGATTTTTTAGATGATATTGAAAAATCTATAAGTTTTTATAAATCGTTAAATAACGATATTCTTTCTGAAGAATATTCAGACATTATGATTGAACTAAATAGTTCTGGTTTTGATGATTTTGTGTTTGATAATAAAAAACTAAAGGAATTAACAAAACAAAAGTTAGGATACAACACTTCCTTTGAAAAATTTTCTTTAGAATTTAGAAATTTTCGCTTTAATCTTAGCGATCAATTAAAAAAAATAGGTATCACTAAAACACGAGACGATATTCTTTTTTTCTTTAAGAATGTTGAAGAACAATTAATTAAAGAAAAAGTTAGTCAGTTTGGGAGTAAGGGAGATGTAGAAATCGTTCAAATCATAGAAACTTTAGATATTCTTAAAAAATCTATAAGTTTATTCTCAAGTCGCATGAGAGAATGGTACGGTTTGCATTTTCCGGAATTAACTGATAAATTGATAGAAGAAAATATCCTTATTGCAAAATTAATTACAATTTTAGGAAAACGAGATAATTTCACTTTTGAAAAGATTGATCAAGAGTTTAATTTTAAAGAATCGAGAATTAATATGTTGCAAAAGTTAGCTTCCCAATCAATGGGAGCAGATATTGATCTTAGTATAATTAAAAAATATGCTAATGAAATTTTATCTTTGGACGATTTTAGACAAGAATTAGAGGATTATTTAGATACATTAATGGAACAAGTTGCTCCAAATCTCTTTGCTTTAGTTGGAGGTTTAATTGGAGCGAAACTAATAGCAAAAGCGGGAAGTTTAAAAAAATTAGCTTTCATGCCGGCTTCGAGGATTCAACTCTTGGGGGCTGAAAAAGCTTTATATAGGTTCCTTAAAACCGGCGAAAAACGCCCAAAACACGGATTAATTTTTCAGTGGAATCAAATCCGAGGAAGTAAGCCCTGGAATAGAGGAAAAATATCTCGAATGATATCTGGAAAAATTGGAATTTCAGCAAAAGTAGATTTTTTTGGAGGAGAATTTGTAGCTGATGTGCTTTCAAAGGAAATAAACGAAAAAATCCAAGAAATTGAGAAGAAATATCCTAAACCTCCACTAAAAAGAAGTGAACCTAAAACTAAAATTAGTACGAGTAAAAAACAAATAAGTAAAAAAAAAAGGAGGTAAAGTTAAATTGAGTAATATTATTATAAGAGCACATCCAAAATATTCTAATGTTTATATTTCGGGAGTACCACATAATCTAAAGCTTTATTCTAAGAACTTAATTCCTGGCATTAAAGTATATGGAGAGAGATTAATGACTTTTAAAGGAGAAGAATACCGAGAATGGGATCCCTTTAGAAGTAAATTAGCTGCAATGATATTGGAAAAGCCATCGTTGGAATTCTTAACGAAAGATTTAAACTGCTTGTATTTGGGTGCATCCTCTGGAACTACAATTTCTCATCTTTCGGACATCGTTTACGATGGAGTTATTTACGGAGTCGAATTTGCTGAGCGTAGCATGCGACAATTGATTCAAAACAGCGATAAAAGAAAAAATATCGTTCCAATATTAGGAGACGCCAATTTTCCAGAAAGTTATGCTAACTCCATTTTTACTCCTATTGATTTAGTCTATCAAGACATCGCTCAACCTAATCAAGCACAAATTGCCATTGAAAATTGCAATTATTATCTAAAAAATAATGGATTTTTAATTCTCGCGATAAAATCTCAATCAATTGACAGCGTACAAAAGTCTGAAAAAATTTATATTCAAGAAAAAAAAATTTTAGAAAAAGCGGGTTACGTTATAATCGATAGCATAAATATTCATAACTATGCTGCGAATCACATTATTTTAACTGTTCAAAAATAATTTAAAATGGAGGAAATTATATTTTATATCGATCTGAATCTTATTTTACAAAATCAGTTATCTTAGTATTAGAAATTTCCTCTCTGAATATATTTTTCGTAGTTTCCCAAGATTTTCTTGCGAACGGTGGAGCTTTTTTCTTTTCTCTAATCCAATCTCTAAGAAATTCTATAGTTCGCGTATCAGATGGATATCCTGATCCGAAATCCCCATAATTCTTTTTCAATTCTTCAATAATGCTATCTCTCATATCTTTTGCAATTATTGAGCTAGCTGAGACGATTGGGTATAAATCATCTGCTTTGTGTTTAGATATTATTTTATTAGGCGAATATTTAAGAAGCGTTTCGATAGATTTCGCAAACCTTACCTCGTTCACATCTGCAGCGTCGATATAAATAATATGGGGCTTTAAGGCTTCAATAATTTCTGCCATCTTAATTTCTTCAAGTCTATTCAATGTAATTCTTTTTTTTTCTCTCGCGTCGATTTCTTGAGCCGAAACGATGATGGTCTTATAATTTTTACATGTATTCTTTATTATTTTAGCTAGCTCAGATCGTTTTTTGGGCTTTAGTTTCTTTGAATCCTTAACTCCGATATCAGAAAGCAATTTTAACTCAGCTTCGAAAAAACACACTCCACAAATTACCATTGGCCCTAAAACGGGACCTCTTCCCGCCTCGTCAATACCACAAATAACTTCGTGGTTAAATTCCTGATTCTTGGACGAGGTCAATAAATTCCTCTTCGTCATCTATTTTTTCTAAATTACTAATTTTAACAATGGGAACTTTAATTTTTCTTAACGAATCTGGTATTTTGATGTCGTTATTTACGATAAAGAGAGAATTTATGTGAAATAATTCGTTGAACATATTTAAACAATTGAGACTAAGTTCGTTAATCTTTTTATCCTCTTCTGAAACGCCCGAAAAAAGAGGATAGACACTTCTTTCCTTATTCTCGCCAGAAACTTTGGAATATAAAGATAATTTAAACGGAATTGGGCTATTTTTGTACCAATAAGAACTAACTCCAATGTCGTCCAAAACTGCTTGAAGGTGGGTTTCAAAAGGATTACGAGCAACATGTTCTCGAGGTTCTTTCCAATCAATTTCAAATTTGAAATTCCATTCAAAAAGATTAATTTTCCTAAAGATTTCGTTATTTTCTAGGATATTTGATAATTTTTTAGCGATTTTTTCAGAAGGACGCATGCTCTCATTTTCGTAAGCACATAGAGTGCGTTTTGTTACACCAAGTAACTCTGATAATTCCTTTCGTGATATTTCCTGCTTTTCTCTAATGACTTTCATAGCGTTCCCGTTCAAAAACATTATACCACCACCTCTTCTCGCCAGAATGTAGGGATACAACCCTTTATTAATTATATTTTCTAAAGTCGCTAATGTAATAAAGGGTAGACCTTCTCTAATATAAATAGTGTTGTCTTCTAATTCATTGTATCGATTTTTAATCCCTATTAATAACGGTTTAGATTTTAACAACATAGACAATGATTTAATATCGTTTACTATTTCAACATTTAAATTATCGATGTTCGTAAAAACTTTCACGCTGAATATAATATCGTTCTTTTTTACGAGTAAATCAAAACAAAATTTGCTTTTTTTATTAGAAAAATTATCTAACATAAATGTTTCAAAATTTGCTTTTTTCAGCAAATTATCAATTTTTTCAAGTATAGCACTATTCATGTAAACCCATATCTAAAAAAGCTAAATAGTTTAATAAAATTTTTTTATTGTGATACAAGATTTTGTTATGATTTTCTTATTAAATAACCTAACGCTTAGATTCCGGTTTGTACTTAC
The DNA here is from genome assembly GCA_964508365.1 of uncultured archaeon. Lineage (GTDB taxonomy): Archaea > Asgardarchaeota > Lokiarchaeia > Sigyniarchaeales > SOKP01 > SOKP01. The sequence continues at coordinate 5,953 of CAZDTP010000010.1, read as the reverse complement.
GGATTTTTTTATTTACTCGTAAGTTGAAGAAAATTAGAATCTGTAATTATCCCTATGTACTTTTTGTCATCTTTAACTAAAACTGCGGGATAATTTAGCAATAAACTTGATATGTCTTTTACATTCCAATTTTTTTCTACTTCTGGGAAAGGCAATTCTTTGACGTCTGTTACCTTTAAATTCAAAATTACAGGATCATCAGTTATAAATTTCTGAATTTTTTTAGATGTAATACTCCCATAATTATGATTATTCTCTAAAATTGGAATTTGTGATATATTATAGTTTGTCATTAACTCTACGGCTTCTCTCACAGTTGAATGCGGATTTATGAATATAATTTCGGGAGTTAAAATGTCTACGGCCTGTTTTGTGGATCGTTTACGAGCTATTCTTTCATTTTCTAAGAATTCATAAATTAATTTAAACTTGGAGTAGGGGGGATCCATCGTACCATTTTCAATTCTTGATATCGTAGATTGAGAAATGCTTAATTTCTCTCCCAACTCTTTTTGACTAATATTTAAACTCTTTCGCAAATTTTTAATTTGTAAAGATTCTGGCAATAATTCCATTTTAAAATGCGTAAAGTTTGATTATTATAATTTGAGAGCATATTTCATGCAAACCATGCATATTATTATCAATAATTATTAATAAATACCATTAATTTTAAGACACATAATTAAAATAACTATTTATATAAATAACATAGAGTTTATGCAAAATGTTGAAAATTTCACAAGCGAATTTTTTACCGATCGAAAAGAGCGAATTTCCGGAAATATGCGAGCGGAAAGGCGTAGGGCACCCCGATAGCGTGTGTGACGCAGTAGCCGATGCTTGTTCGAGAGCTCTTTGTTTGTACTATCTGGAAAATTTTGATAGGGTTTATCATCACAACGTTGATAAAGCAGCACTCGTTGGAGGAACAGCTAAACCAGAGTTTGGTGGAGGATTAATAATACAACCACAATATTTTTTAATAGTGGGAAGAGCAATAAATCAAATCCTCATTGAATGTGGAACTGAAAGTAAATTAGAATATATACCCGTTGCGACTATTTGTATTGACACACAAAGAAAAATACTCGGTGATATTTTCAGGAATCTTAACCTTAATAGAGATATCCAATTCGATTATGCCGTCCGACCTGGATCTATAGACTTAACTGGAGTTTTTGATGACTCCCACCACTCAGAAGACATACCACTTTCAAACGATACAAGTTTTGGAGTGGGTTATGCTCCCTATTCAGATGTAGAAAAGATCACATTAGAAGCTGAATATCTGATTAACTCAGATAAATTCAAAGAGAAATGTAAAGGTTCGGGAGAAGATATTAAAGTTATGACCGAAAGACTCGGTAATAAAGTAGGAATTACTGTAGCTGCTGCTATGGTTAGCAAATACATCAATGACGCCGATGAATATCTTAATTACACAAATCAAATTAAAGACGCTGTTTTAGATTTGGCGGCTAAAATCATCCCCGAACGCGAAGTCACTTGCCAAGTAAATGTGGGAGATAATATGGAAAAAGGAATTCTTTATCTTACAATAACGGGAACTTCAGCTGAAGCTGGAGATGATGGTGAAGTAGGTAGAGGTAATCGATCGAATGGATTAATTACTCCTTGTAGACCGATGAGTTTGGAAGCGGTTTGTGGAAAAAACCCAATAAACCATGTAGGTAAATTGTATAATGTTCTAGGCACAGAAATGAGTAGAGAGATCTATAAAAGGGGAGAAGGGGATATTTTAGAAGCACACGTAAAATTACTTTCCCAGATTGGACGACCTATTACTGATCCTTGGGTGAATTCGATAGAACTGATCCCTGCTGAAAATGTACACTTTGCGAGCATTGAAAAAATAGCTAAAGAAGTTTCTGAAGAGATGTTAAGCAAAGAGTACTTTATTGATTTACGGAAGCGTTTAATTGAGGGAAAAGTTCAAACCTATTAATTTTGAGTGTCGATTAGTAACTTTTTTTTTTCTTTTTATATTAATTACTGAGAGCTATATATTATGAACAATTACTTTATTTATATATTGAGAGAATTTAACAGTTAAAGATGATAAAGTGACACAAATTTGGGATTAGATAAATGGATAAAACCAGAAGGAACTGTAAAAAAATCTGAGAATAAAGAAGAGGCAAGATCAACAAAAAAAACCAAGACTCAACCAACAGAAGAGAAAGGTGAAGATGAATCAATAAAATTAACGAAATTTGTTCTTATCTGCTCTAAACCAAAATGTAAATACAAAAAGACAATAATGAAAAAAGAATTATCAGAAAAAGATCGCATTTGTCCTCGATGCAGAAACGAAATGAAAGTTCAGTAAATACTAATGAGTTATATCTTTTTCAAGAATTTCGCTATCTGAAAGAATGTTAATATCGAATTGTGCTTCGCAATTTGGGCATCTGTCTTTTTTTCTGCTGTATTTCAAGATTAAGTAAAGTATAAAGCCTAAACCCGCAGTTAAAATGACGGAGAAGCAAAGTATTTCATGGTAGATATGATCAAAATTCTTCCTTCTTAAAACGACATTATGTTCACATGTTGGGCAATAGACTGTTTTTTTTCCCGTTATAATCAACTATTTTTAATTACTTTGTATAATTAAATAGGTAAATTGTCGTTTAATTATTTTATGGTAATTAAGAACGGGGAGAGAAATCACTGAATTAAACAATCTATTGTAGCATATTAAAATATATAAAAAACAGAGTTCCAGAAATAACATTTATCTTAACTTAATATTATTAATGGTGAATTTCATATCATATATAAGTGCTTCTTAATTAATTAAGAAAAGTGAACTCGTAAAAAATGCCGATCTGTTATCATTGTGGAACCGAAAACTCCGAATTATTTAGTTGTTCTAAATGTGGTCAATCCTATTGCTTAATACATAAAGATCCTATTGATCACGAATGCAATATTGTCATAGAGAGCTTGAATTTTACTCTTCAATCGACATCACAACTGACTCCTCAATATACAGCTCCATCACAAACAACTCCGCTATTAACAGAACAAAGTGGTTTAACAGAAATCATCACGCGAGGAACAACCGATGGAACTTATACATGGTATCGTCAAGAGCAAGCAGTACCGGAAAACGCTTTTGATCCTGATTCGGGCATTGATTTTAAAGGAATTTTATTGGCACATAAATCTGAATTACTTCATTTTATAATTGGATGTATTTTAATTTTCTTGATTGGAATAATTTCATTTTATAATCAAATTATCGATTCGGGTTATATATGGGCTCTTTTTATGCTTGCTGGTTTTTATATGACTGCATTTCTTTTCCACGAATTTGGGCATCGTCAAGTAGCAATTCATTTTGGTCTTCAAACAAAATTTCGTTTACTTACATTTGGGATGCTTTTAACGACTTTAAGCCTTGTTATGGGCTTTATTAGTTTAATAAGTTCATCAAGCACATTTCCAATGCTAGCTCTCCCTGGTGCAGTCGTAGTATTAGGATTAGATAAAATAAACAGAAAAACGGGGCTATGTAAAGCAGCAGGACCAGTAGTTAATTTGACTTATGGTTCGATTTTATTAATTATATCCTTACTTATACCTAATACGCTCTATCCTTTGAATTTTTTCATTGGTTATGCATCCTACTTCAATTTCATGCTTGGAGCTTTTAATATGATTCCTATTGGGATATTAGATGGACAAAATATATGGAAATGGAATAAAAAAGTCTATATCGGTTTAGTAAGTTCTTTAGGTCTTATGTTAATATTCTCCCTACTTATTGTTAATTCACCAGTTGGATTATACATCTAATTTTCTTAACTTTGATTAGGAATTAAAGAATCAAGAAGATTTTTATAAGAAAAATTATCAAGGATCGAAATTTAAAAAATATAAGAAAGGAAAAATTATACTTTAAAAGAAGTAGTATAAAATTTTTAAACAATTTGTAACCTATAAAGAATATTTCATGACATTTTGCGAATATTGTGGGGAAAAAATAAACTTCTTACCATTTAAATGCAAGTATTGCGGAGGAGCTTATTGTAAAGTACATCGTTTACCTGAGAATCACCAATGCAGTTTTGAATCAAAACATATTCCTATCATAACTTCATCTCTTAAAGAATCTAAACTTAAACAAGGTGATTCCAATAAAGGAGCAATAAATGTTAATAAATATATAAGAAGACAAGAAAGGCAGAAGAAAAAATCATTAAAACAAATGCGCAGGTACTCGTCTAGGAAATCGCAATATCAAGGTATTAAAGTGATACTTTTATTAATTATTTCCTTTTCAATAGTAGCGATAATTTTTAGAAGTTTGGGTATAGAAGAGTATGTTTTTTTAAGCTTAAATGCGATAATTTACAAATTCACATTTCATACTTTTATTACATCTCTTTTTTTATATTCAATTAATCCATTCGACTATTTCTTCTTCTTTTCAATAATTCTTATATTTATAATATTTTACTTCGCATATTTAATGGGGAGAATGATTGAATCAACATTTGGAACGAGATTCTTAGTAAAATTATTCTTATTTTCTGGATTTGTCTCTATAATGTTTTATATAATATTGAGACTTGGGTTAATACTTTACTATCCTTTAGACAGTTTATCTAATTTTGATAGTGTTGGATTAGTTTGGGGGGGACTTTTTGGCTTGTTTACTTTTACTATTTTCCCTGCAATGGATCAAAGATTAACAACACTAGTAACAATAATTCCAATCAGGATGAGTGGAAAGAGTTTTTTACTTATCATTATTCTCTTTAGATTAATTCCAGGATTATTCTTAGGGTTAATTAGTACACCTCTATATTTTCTCCACTATCTTCCTGAATTAGGTGGAATATTGGGATCATTTTTGGTATATAAGTATAGAATGTTTATGAGATAAGAATTATATTCTTCATTTTTTTTTTTGGAATTAGTAAAAAATATCAACGATTAAATCTTATTTTTTCTATCTTAAATTAATTAAATCATTAAAATAATATGTCTGAAGATGGATTATCAAAAGTTATTGAATTAAATGAAGATTTAATTGAAAACAACGATAATCTAGCAGCTCGAAATAAAGAAATATTCAAAAAGCATAATATTGTGTCTTTTGATATTGTTGGGGCTATAGGTGCAGGAAAAACTGCTTTATTGGAGTCAATTTCGAAAATTATCTCAAGAAATAAGCGAGTTTTAGTTATTAATGGGGATGTTGTCACGCGTATTGATGCTGATCGCATTGAAAAACATGGTGTTAAAACCGTTCAGATTAACACAGGTAGAGAATGTGCCTTAAATTCATATCACATCTCTAAAGTAATAAAAAACTATGATTTAAATAATTTTGATGTTGTTTTTATAGAAAATGTGGGTAATCTAATATGTCCCTCAGATTTTATTTTAGGAACAAATAAGCGGATTGTAGTAGTCTCAATTACTGAAGGTCCATGGGTAATTCGTAAACATCCTATGCTATTTAAATTCTCTGATATAGCAGTAATAAATAAAATAGATCTAATTGATGTAATAGAGGTAAATCTAGAAGAAATGATTAGAGATGCTATTGAAATAAATCCGAATATAAAAGTGTTTACAACCAGTGCTATTACAGAAGAGAATATACCCGAATTAGTAAAAGAACTATTTTACAATTAAAAATTATAAATTTATGATGTAGAAATTAAATTAAAAATAAAAGCAAATGAATATAATAATAAAGTAAAAAATATTTTTTATTGAAGGTGTTGAAATATCAGTCTAAGGCAATATAATACCGAATTAGGTTTATTGATTGATAAAATAGTTAAAGTTTATCTTGATAATGATAAATTCTTCGTAGGACAACTTAAAGGAGTTTCAGAGGACAGTAATCTCATTCTAACAAATGTTAAAAGTGAAAAAAATAAAGTTTTCCCAAAAATAATGATTAGGA
>CAZDTP010000009.1:0-84965 GCA_964508365.1 uncultured archaeon | reverse complement strand
TAAGGAATAATCCCTTATAATATTTATAAATACTTGAAGCTAATAATCTTTTTTATTTATTTCTAGTAATAATTTATTTATATATACAGAAACCTCTCAAGAAAATATAATTATATTATCTCACCTTTACCTTTTTTGATTCTCTTAATTTCTGTTTCAATACTTTCTTTTTATTCTTTGTTAAAATTAAAATCTCTTTATTAAATATTTTTAGAATATATTTTAATTCGGAGATTCTCCCTTTTAAATCTCTTTTTTCCTTCTTAGCCTTCCCCCCATATCCCGATAGTCTTGTTCATATTTAGAATAGATTTTGTTGAGTACTGTATCGAATTCTATTGAAATTTTTTTTTCTCATTAACATTCAAAAATATCACTTTTTTAATTTTTTAAAGCTTTTAATTGTATAATTATAATATTAAGTCTGGGGGGTATTTATAAAAAATGCTTAATCTCCATTAATCTATGATGAAATCAAAATGAGATTTCCAAATTATGATCCTGTTTTTGATTAAGTGATCCTAATCTCTAAAAAAAATTAATAAATGAATGTCGGAAATTGGCAATAATAAATTTAAGGAATTTTTGAATATTTGGTCATTTCAATGTTAAATTTTAGTTATTAAATCCATTTTTTTTCTCCTATTTGTAAGAGAGTCACAGGGGGCTGACCACTTTTTTCTGATACCCTTTTTATTAATTTTGTTATAAAAATTTACTAATTTACTTTCAATATCCATATTATCGAAAAAATAATTCTAAAACCTAACAATAAGACGGTTCAAAGATAATAAAACTTGGAGTGGCATTACCCATGGTTATAATTTTAATAGCGAGCCATAAAAAAGGAATAACTAAGATAAAAGAAAATGCTACTTAATATAATTCATTAGAAGGGTTCCATTGTCTATTTATAAGATCTTTTAAATTGTTTATGATTTTATTAGCGTTTATTTTTTTGCACTTTTTATAATAATTATGTTGTAATCTACTAGATGTATTAATAAAAGCCACCAATTTTACACCTTGATTCTTAATATGTTTTTTAACTACTAATCACTTTTTTGATAAAAACTTTTTTATCTCTATTATTAGTAGTGACTATTATTAACAAACGATAATATTTATATATAATATCACCTTCTGTTAACATAATTAACATTAAAAAAATTAATAAAAAAAAGTAAACTATTAGAGGAGGTTTAGTAAAATGTACAAAAAAATTTTAATTGGTGTAGATGGATCTGAAGATGCACATAAAGCCCTTAACAAGGTGATAGATTTTTATCAAAAATGGAATTGTGAAATCGTTACATTTCATTCAATCAAGCATCATATGATTCCAATTGTTACTCCTATCTTTGGCTTAAGCTCTTCGATGGCCGCAGTACCATATTCACAAATTAGCACAGAATTCATAAAAGTTGGCAACAAAATTTTGGAAGAGACAAAAAAGATTTTTAAAAAAGAGGAAATTCCTATCAAAACGAGATTGGTAGAAGATGTTGAACCGGAAAAATATATAATTGATAAGGTTAAGGAAGAAAATTTTGATCTAGTCATTTTGGGAAGTAAAGGACACCATTCAAAAAGTCATACATTGTTAGGAACGATATCTTCGCATGTAGTGAATAATGTAGATTGTGATGTTCTAATTGTTCGGTGAATTTAATAGATAGTAATTAAGGAAAAAAAAATGTATCAACAACCACAAATGACATAGCTTCTACAGAAGCTAAAGTTCGACTTCAACAATATAGTACTAACGAGATTTCTTTCAATATAAAAAAAAGTTAAATAATTAATATAAAAACAGATTACTGCGAAATATAATAATATTAAAGTTCCTGTTGAAAAACCTTTAATTAAATTTCATTTTTTTTCTCAATTGATAAAAATTTTTATTGATGTTCAATAAATTTAAAATTGTTAATTACCAATTATTTAAGTTAAAATGTCATTAGGAAAAATAGTAGATTTAGTTATTATAAATTGTGTGAATGCCATTTCAAACAGCATTCGTAAAAACATAAAAAATGGATTAGATCTTTTCAGTGCGATCGATAAAGCTATAGAGCAATACGAACTCGAAGATGAAATAATAATAAAATTTGAAATAGAGAGATCAAAGAAAAAATTTAAACCTGAAGATTTAGATTTATCTCCAGGAACCATTAAAAACATCAGTAAAACCATTAAAAAAATTATTTACAAAGAATTTATTGATGAACTTGAAGAAAAATAAGATGTTCAGTGTTTTTCATCAAATAATAATTTATGAATTTTTATCATTGTTCCTATATTAATCTGTCCAACTTTCGATTCATCTTCTAACGAAACATTAGTAAAGAAAGAGCCGACTTTAACGCATGTTATTCTTGAGAAGAGTCCCAACTCGTTAGAACAAAAAGCAACCATCCTACGCCCTGCTCTCGAAAATTTATTTATTAATTGTATAGGTATTAAGTTATCTTCGAATTTTTTGGCGTTAAATATTACTTTATAGATACTTCTATTGATTGTCTTTGCATTAATGAATAATTTATCTTCTAATTTATATATAAATTTTTCAAGAAATACAAAGCTTTCATTTAAACTTGGTGTTTTTTCAAAATCATAATATGAAAATATTAAATTAACATCTTTTGTTTCTCCTAAAAAAGCAGCCTCACTCAAAATATTATTAGCAGCATTCATTTCTACTTCAAAATACTCTGGTTGAGCTTCAATCAGAACTTTTATGATTTTTAATCTTTCCTTTTCAGTAGTTTTGATTTTTCCTCCGTCAAGGGGTTCTCTAAGGGAAAAAATAACAGGAAAGTTCGGTTGAATGAATCCCAATAATTTTTTTAAAAAATCCTCCGTTATTATTCGGATATTATTAAAGTAATCAAATTGTAATTCGAAAATATTAGCTCCTGATTTTAATGCAGCCTTAATATTTCTTTGGTTTTCAGAAATATTATCCGATATAGGAATCGAGAGACAAAGATTAAATTTCATAATTACTCGATTTTCTTTTTATTTGTAATCTATTGCATTTTTATTATTCTTATAGAATGAAACTTTATGCCCTCAAGCAAGTCTTATTCAAAGTTTATATTCTAAATAGAGAGAATTTTTTGTATACTTAACATTGTCTTCAATTAATTCCAAGTTAAAGTATTGTTCCATCAAATAATTAAAAAAAAACATTAAAAATCTTGACCATTTTTCTCCCATATTATGAAGGCACTTGAAATGAACAGATTCTTCTTCTCTCATGGCTTCAATATATTCAAACCACATTAATCCCGTATTTCCTAATAATTTTGGAGTATATTTAATAAAATCCCTTAGTGTCTCTTTACTCAAATGTTTTCCTAAAACAAATTGATAGAAATCTACTTTCCTTTTAGCGGTTGCTTCTGCCAATGATTTAAGCTTTTCAATATCAATAAGCTCTAACAAGTCTTTAATTAATGGCTTTCCTAAAATCATCATTCTTTGCTGCCTGGCTCTGAAATAAATTTCAAGCCATTCAAGAATAGCATTTCTAGCAACGAAATTTATAGTTTGATTGTTATTGTGAGCAATGGTTTCCAATTTTTTAATGATTTCTTTAGATAATCTTAATCCTATAAGTTTATTAGCCATAATTTTCTTCCCTTATTTTTTATTTATCTTTGTTAAGTATTAAGTTATCGGTATTAATTAATGTATATAATGATAACATTTATATGTTATGATGACTATTGTCAATAAAGTTAACAATAAAAAAATTGATAGGTGAAAAACAGTTTTGTTTTCAAGCAAATATCTCAAAATGAAGAAAAATAATATCCCTACTGTTTTTATTGTTGAAGATGACCAAGATTTAAGAATTCTTTATGCAAAAATTTTAATTGATAGGGGGTTCAATGTAATTGGTTGTGCCAAGAATGGTGCGGAAGGAATCACTAAATTTAACAACTTTTTAGAGAAGCCAGATGTTATTATTTTGGATTATCATATGCCATTAAAAAATGGAATTCAAACCGCAAAAGAGATTCTAGAATTTGACAAAAATACAAAAATAATTTTTATTAGTGGGGAAGAATCGGTTGAGGAAGAAGCCTATATCGTTGGAGCAGAAAGTTTCTTGACAAAATCATTTACATTTGAACAATTAATAACTGAAATTAATCGTGTTATAGATAAAAAATAATATTTTGAAAAATACAATTAAGATGAGTGTTATGGATAATAAGAATCAAGTAAAAAGCCAAATTCATACAACGCTAATTGAGCATTCTAGAATAGTATATTCAATTCTTAGTGATATGGCTGTTTTTTATACCGAATGGTCGCAAGATTTTGAGGTTAATAAGGAAAAATTGGATAGAAAAAAAGTGAAAATGCAATTTGAGGAAGAAGAAGCGGAGATAATACAAAAACAATTTATCCAAGATTTTTCTGAAGCTGGTGCTCAGGATCTTGGAATTGAAGGATATATCACTTTTATTTTAAATATGGAAAATGTGATTAATACCGCTTTAGAATTTACAACTATCTTGAGTTTCATTAATTCTAAACTTGGCGAAGAAATAAAAAAGAAGTATTATAAACTAATGGAAAATGTGTTAAAAATGGCAAGTCTTTTAAAAGACACAATTAGAGATTTGCGAGATAAGCCAGAACATGTTTTTTTCAATATTACTGCTATTCATGAGCTTAGAAATAGCATTGATTTACTACTTAGATCATTTTTAAATTTTTTATATAACGATGAAGATTTAGCTATTAGAAAACTTCTAAAAATCCGTGATAGCATTATAATATTAGAAAAGCTCATTTACCAAATTCTTGATTTGGTCAATTTAATTGGAATTTTACGTTATCAATAATCAAAAATAATAAAATTAAAAGCAAAAAAAATATGGTAAGTCGTTATGCTTGGTCACATTTTAGTCTTAATCTTAATGTTTGGCGGTCATCACCATTAGAATTTAAACAAAAGTAAAATTTTCAACCATTCTTTAAATCAAATAAATAAAGAAAATGAAAGATTTAGAATTTAAAACCTTTAAACCCCTATAATGTGCTTTAATCCTGTTAATTGTAAGAGATATTGAAAGAAATCTTGCTTTCATCCATCCTATGATTAGAAGATCTGTAAAAAAGTTAGAGGAAAACGAGTACATAAAACACGCCTTTGGTAATAATTTTCAGTACATTAGATTTTATAAATTTTAAAGAGATGAATAAAAAATGAATATATTTTTGTTTTTAAGTATAGTTTTTTTACTGATTTTTTTGGTGGGAACGCTCCTAAAAAAACTTCATATACCATGGATTTTTGCGGCATTGATTATAGGGTTTATGCTTGCTCTATATAATCCATTTGAAGAGATCACATCATCCTTTACATTTAATTTTCTTGCTGATCTTGGAATGTACTTATTGCTTTTTATGATCGGATTTGAATTGGATATGAAAGAAATGAAATCCAATAGTAAATTCATAGTTGCTTCTTCTTTCATTATTACAATTATCGGAGCACTCTTTTTGATACCCCTTTTTTATTTTTTATTTCATTTAGATTTAATACTCTCAATTATAATAGGTTTATCATTCTCAACTGTAGGAGAAGCTATCTTGATACCCATTTTAGACGAGTTTAAAGAGGTAAATACTCCTTTAGGTCAAACTATAATAGGAATTGGAACATTAGATGATATAATAGAGATTTCTACGCTAATCTTTATCATATTTCTTGTTGGTGAAAGTTCCGCTGGAAACTTCAATGTAGCTATTATTATTATTTCACTATTTATTTTATTCATTCTAACGGCATTTTTTGTTAAATTAAAAAAAAAGGGGAAAAAATTCAAGTTTATGAATATTGAAACACTATTTTTCTTTGTTATATTTACTCTTTTTCTATTCATAGGCATTGGAATGTACGCAGAAGCAGGAGCTCTTGGGGCCTTGTTAGCCGGTATTGGTCTGAAAACATTTCTCCCTCAAGAACGTCTAAAATTAATTGAATCGGAGGTGAAACTTATTTGTTATGGTTTTTTTGCGCCAATATTTTTCCTATATGTGGGTTTATCAATGAATATAAAATATCTAATTCTTTTTCCTTTACTGATACTCTTAGTTGTAGGATTGTCATTTGGATCAAAGCTATTAGGTAGTTATATTTGTGGAGTAAAAAAGCTAGGTACACGAGATTCCTTGATTTTAGGTATTGGGATGTCAATAAGATTTAGTACTAGCTTAGTTCTTGTAACAATACTATATAAATTCCAGTTAATTACGCTTGAGTTTTTTTCTATTATAATTGCGTCAAGTATGATATTTACTTTAATTATTCCGATTATCTTCTCAATTATATTATCAGGTAGGAATAATTCTAACCATTAATTATACTTTTAAAAGACTCTACAGCTTTTTTTCTTCATATTCATCAAAAAATATCTTTATTTATTGATAAATGAACTTTCAACAAAATCAAAAGTTATATCGTTCTTTACCAAAATAAATTACCTTTAAGAATATTAAGTTAAGATTTGATGATTCTTCTCTATTAATATAATGTTTCTTAAAATATAATTTTTTAAATAATTTCCAAACATTTCACTAAACATCTTTTAACACACGCATTGCAATTTATACATTTTTCGGGATTTTTAATATCAACCTTATTATCCTTATCATTAAAAAAGTATAAATTCCTTGGACATACTTCTATACACACATTGCATCCAATACATTTTTCTCTCTCAATACTTATTTGTCCATACGGTTGTAATTTATATTCACCAAACAGAAATTTCATTTTCTTATCACCCTTCCCCCACTTCTTTTCGCCTAATTCACTTTTATAAATAGGTGTTAAGCCATTAAAATCTTCTGTCATAATCATTGTAATTAGCAGAGAAAATATAATATTCCATATTAGATAGAAAAGATCAAAAATGATAAATAAATTAAAGAGCGTAATTATTAAGATTAGAATCCCTTCATAAACCCATACTTTTATTTTTCCTGTTTTTGTGGGAATGCTAGGTAATAGTATCATAGGTCCATAAATTATGATGACAAAAATCAAAAGTGTGTCTAAATAAAGTAATAGATTCAAAATTAGTAAAAAAATAGCAACAATCCAATAGATAGCTGAAACAAGAAGAATTAAAATAAAGAAATATAGTGTAGCCATTTCTGCTCTATGAGAGATAGGAAATCTTACTATTCTCTGTGCCTCTGATTTAGGGAATTTTTGTTTTATAAAAGATGGAATATCTTTAGCATATACAGGTCCGAACTTTACACCCCACCCCGTCTTTTTTTTAATAACGATTGGATCTATTCCAGGAGCACCTAATTGAGGTAAAATTAAAGTTCTATGAGAAACAAGATCATTAATTCCACTGGTTTTTATAATTGATAAGACAGAATCCGTATTAAAATCATCTCCGCACGCTCCACACCATACATTAATTCCTCTAGATGGAGCAACTAATAGATAACAATCGAGATTTTTTATTGCCTTTAAAACTCGTTTTACTGTTAAATTAAAATTACAAGTCAGTAATACAGGGCTTTCACTCGTAGGGTTTCCAATTTTAATGAGGGTTGGTTCTACAGGAAAACCAGTCCATCTTAGAAAATAACCGAGGAATAATTTTATTGACTCTATTACACTCATTTTTCTCACATCTAATAATGCTATTATCTATAATACCTTATTATATTTATAGGCGTTTTTTCAACCTAAATAACTTTAAAGTATCTAATAAATAATATTTTTCTTCAATTAAAAAAAATTCAAACCTTTCAAGTCTTTCTTCTATATCTTTTAAAGATTTAGTGGTTAATTGTGACTTAAAATATGTAATAATTACTAAGGGAATTCTTATGAAGAAATAAACAATTTTTTTCCAAACTTTTTTAGGTTTGACCTCATCAACCAAAATGAATTCTCCGTCATCTTTCAATATTCTATTGATTTGTTTTAAGCAAAAATCTTGCTCATCCCGATAAAATTCGCTAAATGATAAAATAGCGGTTATTTTATCAAAAAACTTATCAGAAAACTTTTCATCTAACTCAATTACAGCCATTTTAGTAATTTGAAGGCTCTCAGTTAATCCTTCCACTTCAATATTTTTTTTTGCAACTTCAAGCATTTTTTCAGAATAGTCAATACCAGTAACTTTTGCCCCTTTCTTGGCACATAGAATGGCGAAAGTTCCTGTACCCATCCCGATATCTAAAACTGTCTCATCCTTATTAACTAAATTATCTGAAATATATTTTTTAATTTTTGGTAAGCGCCCTAATGTTAAATTCTTTATTCCTTTGTCGTATTTTTCTGCTTTCTTTTCCAATGTTTTCATATAAACATAAGACACTTAAGAATCAGCCTCTTTATAAAAATTTCATTTTTTTTTTTTGAATATTATTTTATAGTTAAAAACTGATGACTTTTATTTATTTTATCATATTATATTCTTAAGTATATAAAAATTAGTGATTTTCAAAATGTCATCCAATAGGAAAGTTAAAGAAGAGATAATAACATTACTCATAGAACATTCAAGAATAATATATAGCGTTACTAGTGATATGGGGGTATATTACTCTGCTTGGGCAGAAGATTTCGAGAATAATAGAAAAAACTTAGAAAAGAAGAAGACTAAAATGCAGTTATCTGAAGAAGAAGGTGACGAATTAAAAATTCGTCTCATTCAAAATTTTTCCGAAGCACAAGCATTTAAGATGGGAGCCTACGTAAATTTAGTTTTGAGGATGGATAATATAATAAATTACCCCCTCGAATTTGTTGAAATGTTAGGCAATATCAACTTAAAAGAAAAAAAAGAAAAAGAAATTAAGAAGAAATACCATAAACTATTGAACCAGATAATAGAGATGGTTGATATTTTAAAAACTACTATAAAAAATTTGAGAGATGCGCCAGATATAGTATTTGATAACACTACCTCCATTCACGCTCTTGAATCAGAGATAGATAAAACATACAGACAATTTCTTGAATTTATATATACCAATGTTGAAGACTTTAGAACACTATTAAGGGTTAGAGATAGTATTGTTTTATTAGAACAAATGGCAGATAGAGTGCACGATATAGCTGATACATTAAGAGTTCTTTTATATCAGTAATTCGATCTTTTTTCCAAGAGAATCATTTCCTTGAAATTGAATTTATTCGAAGATTTTTAAACAAATATCTTTTTTTTTAGTATAGTATTCAAGTATTTATTTTTTTTAATATTATTTTCCGTGTTCGGAGAGCCGACATTATTTTAAATTTAACCAATCACCCCCCGTGATTTTTTCTCCGATGTTAGAAATAGCTGCTTCAAGTAATCCTGATTTTGATTCAAGCTCCATTTTCTCGTTCTTCCCTCCTGAGTTCTTGCATTTTTAATCAATCTCTTATTCATTTTCCACGAATTATAAAGCAGCAATCTTGCCAGCATGTCAAGATATCGCACATTATCGTGATTCGATTTCCATCGACGATTAATTCGATTTAAGTCGCTGAATCCCGTTTCGATCAACCATCGTCGTCGATAAAATAATGAAGTGCGGGACGCCCATGAACTCGTCTTTCCTTTAGGTTTCTCGGTAGTCATGATGGCAAACACCCGCTTCCGGGCATCGTCTAAAGATATTTTACTCATTCGATAGTCTCGTTTCACGCCCTGAAGAGTGAATCCGCGTTTTGCTTTTATTATCAGGTAAACATGTTGAAAAAATCGGTGTTTTGCTTCGGTGGCACTGGAAAACATGTATCTCCGCACCCGATTTCCTTCTCCCTTTATGTAAGCTTCGATCATCCCCCTAACCTTTTTGTATTCTTTGGTTGGAATTAAGACATTGCCATTCTTGACTTTTATCTCATGTAAGAGCACCGCTCTATAAAATTCTCGATCCATTAATACATATCTCAGCTCAAATCCGAGATCGAGCAAGTGATCAAGGAATTTTAGGATTATGGGTATTTTAGATTGTCCGTTAGCCACATGTTCCAATCCCGCATAAAGATGGACATTCTTCGACAAAATCGAGAAACCGAGGTAATGCCGCATTTTCTTAGTGCCTTTTTGCCGACTGGTACCTTTTATCATTATATCTTTACGTTGACCGTAATATGGATGTTCAGTGAAGTCAATGATTACATTAACCTTTTTTGAGATAAGCCTAAGTCTCAAGGCTTCCATTAATTGGGAATCCAGGCAAATTCGCAGAATATTACGCGCTTTATTCAATCCAATTTTGCGAAGGTACTTGTTTACCTCGGTCTGATGCGGAATGACGCGTCTTCTCCTCCCGTCAGCGAAGGTTTTGCGTCTTCCTTTTTTATTCCTTAATAGGTGCTCGTTCAGCATTTCACTGGTATCATGGAGCGACCTACCTAAGATTTCAGAAAAGAAGAACACCTTCAAGAAGTCTCGATCCTCATATCTTGCGTTTTTAGCTCTTTTGAACTTCCACGTGCGAGAAACAATTACATCACAAAACTTTTTATAAAATGCGAGCATATAATGGTTGGAAAGAAGTGATTCGGTTCCCAAATCCATAAAGGGTTTTAGAACTATATTTTGTACTTGCATACATAAATATAATCACTTCTTTCTAATAAATTTAGCGGTAAGTAATCTAATATTTATAAATTATAAAAATAATGTTTCACAATATCAATTAAGTTATAAAAATAAATAGAATAAGTCACAGTTCATTAGGATTCAGAGTTCAAAATCCTTTGATACTGTTTAGTAAATCGTGAAGGTTATACTTTTAAACAGTAAAGTTTATACGTATATTTTTATTATTGTTTATAAAAAAATATTAATAAAACAATAGATCATACAAATTAAAGTAGTGAAAAATTTGAATGGAAAAAGAAAATTTTATGTCTTACTTGGATTGTTTCAATTAGTTCTGGTGCTAACTGTATTTCTAACGGTAGATGGTGTTATTACTATGGTAGCTGCTCAGGTAACGAGCTATGATTATTATAATTCTGTAACCGCAGCAGCTCTAGCGATTTCGGCTGCTATAACCCTTTCTGCATCGGTATTAGGAAGTGCAGTGGCTTTAAGGACAGTCGGGACAGCAGCAATATCGTCTTTATCCGAAAGAGAAGAGACTTTTTTTAAAGCATTTTTAATCGTTGCTTTCTGTGAAGCTTTAGCAATATATGGTTTAATTGTAGCAGTCCTACTTTGGACAAAAATCCCAACTCCTCCGATTTAATTTTCTTTAAGTAAGTAAATTCTATCTGAAGGTGATTTTTGCACGAGTATCATTATCCCATCTTATGCCTATACATACATTAAAATTGATTATATCAAAAATTTAATTATTGATGATGATACATTAAAAAAAATTAAAACTATCAATGATATCGAAATCTTTATGGAATCCATAAAACGATATTATCCAAATATAGAAATTGAAGATTATACAACAGAGAATATAGAAGGAGCTCTTATTAATAATTATATTATGCTAGTTGGGAAAATAATGCATTTTTCCCCATTGAACATGAGAAATTTCTTGAAAAAGTATCTGATGAAGTTTGAAATTCAAAATCTTAAGCAAATAATAATTAGCTTAATTATAGGAAGGACTCAAGAAGAAGTGAGAAGAGATATTAATTTTTTGGCTGAAGAATATCTAGACAACACAAATTTAATTGAAGAATTGCTTAAAGTTACAACATTAGATGAGATACAAATCCTGTTGAAAAGAACACTATACAACATAGCGATTAGAGAAGGAGTTCTCTACTTAAAAAAAAACAAGGAAATTTTTGTCTTAGAAGCCTTTTTGGATCAATTATATTATAAACACCTTCAATTACAACTCCAAAATTTGAATAAAGATGAGAAAACAATAATTTCATTATTTGTGAAATATAAAACGGAGATTTATAATTTAAATTTAATATATAGGGGAATTACAAATAATGTTGAGAGATCATTATTAAAGCAATTTTTAGTTCACAATTATTTATTCTTAGATGAAGGTAAACTTGAGTATTTGTTAAATTTAACTGATCTTAATGATTTTGTATCAACCATCGAAATATATTTCAGGACCACTGCGGAAATAAAGTCATTTTTCATAGTATTTAAAAGTGATCAGAAGCACTTAATAAGATCAATTGAGGAATTTTATATTTCGTATTATTTTAAAAAATTTAAAATTAAAATCGATAATATTGCTTATTTCACCATTTTTAAAATACTGGAAGTTTTAATCATAAAAGAAAAAGAAATGAGATTTGAAATTTTGCCAAAAGTTATAAAAATCAATCATAAAAGGTTTAGATAATTAATAAGATTAAAGATAACATGTTGGAGCTGTAATAATGAAAATTTTTGAATGGGTTGAAGAGATAGAAAATATTTATGAAGATTTAATTGAAAAAGCTAAACAAGAAAGTTTAGAAGGAATACGAAAGGAAAGAATTGCTCAAGAAAAAATACTAGAAAAAACAACTCGTAAGAACCAAGAAATTATTAATAATGCATTAGCAACAGTTTCAAAAAAAATGACTGAAAAATCGGATAATTTTGAAGAATTATTAATGAATTTATGTAGTAAAATAGAAAAATATTATGATGAACATAAAGAAGATTTAACTATTTCTATATTTGAGAAATTAGGTTTTGATTTTTAATGGTTGAAGAAAAAATACATGTTATTGGGCACGCAGAGATAGTTTCTTTATTTGGGCTTTTAGGAATTGAAGGGACTGTAGTGAATCATGAAGAAGATTTTTTAAAAACATTCGAAGATATAACAAAAAAACCATCAATCGCAATGATCATTGTAAATATGGATTTACCAGATGATCTTTTTGAACATTTATTAGATTTTAAGGCAAATAATAGGATACCATTTGTCTATTTATTACCAGATATTTTTCAAGAAGATATTACAAATCACGATAAAATTTTTGATATGATATATGAATTAATACAAGAACTCATATAAAATGAGATGATAAGTTATTAGTGAAGGAAAAGAAATTAAAGAGAGATTTGGACATTTAGGTCTGTATTTAATTAAGCGCGCTGATAGTGAGATAAAGAGCATCAATCAGCAAACTCTTTTTCAATTGGCGGAGATTAAAAAAAAAAATTTAGGGAGAATTTTAGAAAGTTCTCAAAAAATGAGGGAGCATTTTAATGAAACATATAATAAATTATTAAATAATTTTCTTTCTTCCTCTCTTTTGAAAATTAAAGAAGAAATATTAAGATCTAAGAATAAATTAGTGTTAGATCTGATTTCAATGTTAACAGACTTAATAAAAGATAAAATTGAAAATAACTACTCACGCTATATAGACTTTCTACTTACAATTCTTAAGAGTATTAAATATATTATCGATAAACCACCAGAAATTATAATTACATTAAATTCAAAAGATTTTAACTTCTTTAGTGGAAATATGAATAAGATCGATAAAATTATTAATAATAAGGTAAAGTTAATTAAATCAGAAAATGAGTTTACTGGGGGTTTTATATGTGGTGTAACCGCAGGAAATATTTCTTATAATTATACTATTGAAAATCAATTAAAAAAACATATCTCAAATATAGAAATTGAATTTTCAAAGATCTTTTCGGATTTTGAACCAGATGTAAAAAATCTTGAAAATAATTATATTCAATTTATTCAAAATCAAAAATTCGCTGTAGATGATTACTTGAAGGATTATGAATGAAACTCAAGAAGGAATACAGTTTGGATACGTTTCAGCTATCAATGGTTCACTAATAAAGATAAAAGGATTAGAGAATCAAATACGACTTAATGATCTCATTAGGGTGAACAAAATATTAGGTCAAGTCATCCAAATTTATTCTAATCATGTAATTGCTCAATGTTTTGAGAATACAACTAATTTAAAATTAAATGAAAAAGTTTTTAGTTTAAAGGAACCTTTATCTATGGAGCTTGGACCGGGATTACTGGGAAAAATTTTTGATGGAATTCAAAGACCCTTAGAAGCAACACTTTTAAATTCTAAAACGGGTGGTTTTTTAGAGAGAGGTGTGGACCTTCCATCCTTATCACGAGAGAAAAAATGGATGTTTAAACCATTAAAAAAAGTAAATGACTATGTAAATACGGGGTATGTCGTTGGAACCGTTCAAGAAACTCAACTGATTAACCATAAAATTATTGTTCCATTAGGAATTTCCGGAAAACTAACTTATATCGCAGAGGAAGGGGAATATACAGTAATTGATGAGATTTATCGCTTGAAGGAAGGTTTAAAAGAAAATTCGTTTAATATGATTCAAAAATGGCCAATTACCAAAAATCGACCTTATAAAAAGCGGGGTCATCCGCAAGAGCCATTAATAACAGGAATGAGAGTAATTGATTTATTATTTCCTATTGTAAAGGGAGGAACTGTAGCTGTTCCTGGAGGTTTTGGAACTGGCAAGACTGTTATACAACAGTCTTTAGCAAAATGGTGTAATGCCGATATAATCGTTTTTGTTGGATGTGGGGAGCGAGGAAATGAGATAGCGGATGTCTTAAAGCAATTTTCTGAGATCGTTGATCCCAAAAGTGGTCGCCCGTTATTGGAGCGAATTGTTATAATAGCAAACACATCTAACATGCCTGTATCTGCACGAGAAGCTAGTATTTTTTCAGGAGTTACCATAGGAGAATATTATAGAGATATGGGATATGATGTTGCAGTCTTAGCTGATAGCACATCAAGATGGGCTGAATCCTTAAGAGAAATCTCTGGATTGTTAGAAGAAATGCCCGCAGAAGAAGGATATCCGGCTTATTTACCTTCAAAGATTTCTAGCTTTTATGAGAGGGCCGGAGTTGTCAATATCTATGGTGAAGATGATTCAAATACTAACAACTTTGGCTCTTTAACAATTATTGGATCGGTTTCACCTCCCTCTGGGGATTTCAGCGAACCTGTTACTTCAACTACGAAACGTTTTGTTCAAGCTTTTTGGGCATTAGATGCGAATTTAGCTTATTCAAAGCACTATCCCGCTATAAATTGGTTAAAATCATACTCTAAATATCCTGAGTTCATCTCAGATTGGTGGTATGAAAGGGATATCTATTGGCCTGAGATAGATATTGATTGGTATGAATGTAGAAGACAATTAAATAACATTCTATCTCAAGAAAATGAGTTAAAAAATGTTACCCAATTAATCGGAGAAGAAAACTTACCCGAAGACCAACAATTTATCATTTTTATCTCAAAATTAACTAGAAATGGTTTCTTAATCCAAAGTGCTTTTGATCCCATTGATTGTTTTACGGATATTACAAAATTAATAGGGTTTACAAAAATCATTCTCTTATTATATAACGAGGGACAACAGCTTATAAATCAAGGGTATTTAATTGATGATCTAAAAGAATTAAACGTAATAAATGATATTCTAAGAATTGGGAACTCAGTTCCTAATGATGGATTTAAACAAATAGAAAAATTAAAGAAAAAGTTAATTGATGAAATAGAATCTTTAAAGTTAATGCGTGGTGTTTTAAAGAAAAAATGAGTGTAATTTATAGAAAAATTAAACAAATTATTGGACCTTTACTATTTTTAGATAATAAACATGACGTACAATATGGTGAAATCGTCAAAATCCGTCCTAATGGTGGCAATGAACGCACGGGTCAAGTTGTAAAGATGGATGAAGATACAATAACAATTGAAGTATTTGAAGATACATCTGGATTATCATCTGAAAATTCTACCATTACTTTTACCGAAGATTCGTTTAAAATCAAAATTTCTAGTGATATGTTTGGGAGAGTCTTCAATTCTTTGGGAAAGCCAATCGATATTAATACTAAACAGGAATTAGATTCTGAAATATTAACAGAAATAGAAAGGGATGTAAATGGGTTGCCTATTAACCCATTTGCTAGAGAATATCCGTCAGAAGTAATCCAAACTGGAATATCCGTAATTGATGGTCTTTTTACGATAATAAGAGGTCAGAAACTTCCTATTTTTAGTGGTCAAGGAATGCCTCATAATCAATTAGCTGCTCAAATTGTAACTCAAGCAAAAGTTTTAACTAAAGAACCTTTTTTGATCATTTTTTGTGGGATTGGTATTATTCAAGATGAAGCTATTTTTTTCATGAACAAATTTCAAGAAAGCGGAAATATACAGAATATCATATCCTTTATCAATTTTGCTGACGATCCAATTATGGAAAGATTAATCATTCCACGAGTAGCTCTTACAACAGCTGAATATTTCGCTTTTGAAAAGGATATGCATGTTCTCGTTATTCTAATTGATATGACAAATTATGCGGAAGCTTTAAGAGAATTAAGCTCTGCTAAGGAGGAGATCCCAAGTAGGAAAGGCTACCCGGGTTACTTATACTCCGATTTTGCGTCGATCTATGAAAGAACTGGCAAAATTAAAGGTAAAAAAGGAACGATTACGCAATTACCAATTCTTACAATGCCAAACGATGATATATCTCATCCAATCCCCGATACTACGGGCTATATCACCGAAGGGCAATTGGTCCTGAATAGAAACTTGGATAAAACCGGAATCTATCCGCCTTTTGAAGTTTTAGCTTCAATTTCACGACTTATGAAGGACGCTATAGGTAAAGAAACTACAAGGGAAGATCATGCTGATGTCAGTTCGCAATTATTATCTTCCTACTCTGCGGCTCTTGAAGTTAGAGATCTTATATCTATTGTAGGAGAAGATGGTTTAAACTATAACCAAAAAGCGTTAATAAAATTTGGAAATGCATTCGAACAAACTTTTTTAAATCAAGGTCAAAATGAAGAAAGAGATATCAACACAACTTTGAATATCGCTTGGAAAGCGTTATCTCATATCCCACGAAATCAATTATTTAGAATCCATCATGAATTTATTGATAAATATTATGTTGGAGGGGTGTAAGTACCGATTAGTTTTAGAGAGTTTAAACCTACAAAGACGAATTTAATGAATTTAAATAAAAGGTTAAATTTTGCTGTAAAAGGTGAAAACTTTTTAAAATTCAAATTAGAGCAAATAATGATTGAAGTTAAAGAAAATTGGAATAATTATATTACGAATCGTGAAATCTTTATAGAATTATATAAGGAAACTATGATCACACTTAATCATACATATAAAGAAATGGGAAAAAGAAATTTCAATTTAATAAGTAAGTTAAGTAAAATTCAATATAAGCCAAAAATCAATATACAGTATATAAAAAAAATTGGATCATTAATTCCAATACTAGAATATGAATTGATAAGGGAGGAGTTACTTCCTGCTTATTCTTTTGAAAATACTAGTCATTATCTAGATGATTTAATAATTATCCTAGTTAAATTTTTTGAAAAACTTATAATCTTGGCAAAAGATGAAGATATAATGTTAAATTTAGCTAAAAATTTTAAAAAGATCAATCGTAGGATAAATGGATTAAAGAATATAATAATTCCCGAATTAGTACATGACATAAAAAAAATAAAAGATATTTTAGAGGAAAATGAAAGAGAAAATTATGTTCGGTTAAAAAATACAAAAGATTTGATTACTAGATAAATTAATTGATAGTGATTGTGAATGGCAAAAAAAAATGTTATGGTATTATTTAAAGTAAATTTAAATCGCAATTATAAAAATCTTCTTTTACAACACCTCTCCCAACTCAAGCAAGTTCACATTAAACCGAAATCTGAAAAAAGTGGTAGCTATGAGATGGATAAAGAACTATTTGATAGAATCAAAACCTTAAGCCAAAATTTAGAAACGCTATTCAAGGATCTTAACATCACAGAATCTGACTTCCAAAAACTATCATTTGAAGAGAGCGATAGACCAAAATTTAAAGGCAAAGATATTGATGATCTCCTTAATCAGTTATCTAATGAAATTAATTATTTTTCAAACCGAATAAATGAATTGAAAAAATATTTGACTTCAATTGAGATTGAACTAGATAAAATAAGCAACATCCATGCAAGCTACTTATTTTTAGAGAAATATAAAGTAACTCGAGATAAATTATTAAAATTTAAACATTTAGAATTTAAAGCATTCACTTCTTTTTCAAAGAACTTGGAGAATATTGAAGTAGTCTTTGATTTCTCTCATTTTCCTAATTTTTTGCACTATGATTTTTTAAGTGATGATAGAATAGCATTTTTTATAATATACCCAAAGGAACAAGAAGCGGAATTTAGAGAGAGGATTCGTATAATACATGCTGAAGAGGTACCGATATTAAAGAAATATTTGCTTTCAGACGGAATAAATTTTCCGCGTATTGCGAAGGAAATTAAGTTTATTATAACCTCTCTAAATAAGAATCAGAGAGAATTAGAACGAATAAGAGACGATAATCTCCTCTTATTTGCAGCAGCTCATGAAATCATTCAAAACCTAGAAGAATATAATTGGGTCTCCTATCAATTTGAAGAATTATCTTCAGATCAATTAAGTTTGAGTTTTTATTTACCTAAAGAAAAAAAGAAAGAAATCTATCAAGGGCTAATAGATAAATTTCAAGATAAACTTACGATTGAATCTGTTGAGATTGTAAAAAATAAGCAAGTAAAATTAGCATCAGATAAAATATCAAAATATTCAGAGAAGTCAAAAAGCGCAAAGAAATCTAAATTAAATGAGGAGATTGCAAATAGAAAAATTGAAAAAGATGACTTAAGAACTTCTGCCCCCACAATAATGAAGAATTTTGTTTTATTTAGGCCATTTGAAACAATAACAAGAATGTATGGAATCCCTGCTTATTCAGAGATTGATCCAACCCCAATAATAGCAATAACATTTCCACTTTTGTTTGGGATAATGTTTGGAGATATCGGGCATGGTATCGTCTTAATTTTATCTGGTTTGTTAGGTTTTATTATATATAGAAGTAAAAAAAGTAGAGATTTCTTGAATTTTTGTTGGATCATTTTATATTGTGGAATAGGTGCAATTATATTTGGATTTTTATACAGTGAATTTTTTGGAATGCCTGAAATTAAATTATTCAATACCGTTTTCCTACATTTAGAATCAATTACCATTCCGATATTGAATATTTCTCTGCATAATCCGTTAGATAATATAATGACAGTTTTGAAATTTGCTGTTCTGATTGGGGTTTTTCACCTTAATTTAGGTTGGTTTATTCAATTTATGAATTATTGGAAACAAAAGAGGAAATATTTAGGTTTTACAGATTCTATGGTTAAAATACTTTTATTAACTGGAGGAACGATTTTAATATTCATATATGGATTTGATATATATAGTTGGTTAGAACCGCCCTTTCCAATTTTATTAACAATAATTCCCGCAATTTTGTTAATTATACTAAAGCCCATTGGTAAAATATTGCATATCTCTTATCTAAAAAAAGAATCAGTAGGTGGTCTAATCGGGGAAGGTACAATGGAAACTTTTGAAACATTCCTCTCAATTATGAGTAACGTATCATCTTATATTAGGTTGTTAGCATTAGCTTTAGCACACGTATCATTGATGATAGCAATCACTGCAATGGTAAATTTAATTCAGGGAGGGGGTATTGTCAACGAGATAATTAGTTATATAGGTTTGGTTTTTGGAAACATGATCGTTATTTTGCTTGAAGGATTACTTGTGTTTATCAATGCTATGAGGCTGCATTTTTATGAATTTTTCTTCAAATTTTATCAAGGAAGCGGAGTAATTTATATTCCTTTTTATTTAAACGATAAATATTCAGAAGTTACATTTGAAATTAGCAGTATTAAAGATGTTATATCCGAAGAAATCGATAAAGAAATTGAATCAAAGAACTTCTATCAAGATATTGAAAAAGCAGAAAAATATATTTCTAGAAAATATTTATAAACTAGATTTTATGAAACTTTGTTTTATAGATAGATGAATATGACAAATGAAGATAACATAGAAAATTCATCCCAAAAAAAAATCTTTCTTATAATAGTCCTTGTTATCATTATAATGGTATTTTTATATATTGTATTATTTATTTTTGGAGTAAATCCGTTTATAATTATTATATTACTAGCTTTTATATCTTTGATAATTTTAGGATCGATTTTTAAGCACAGGAAACAGAAATCACTGTATTCAAAATTATATCCCGATAAAAAACAGAATATGATTCAACGGCCATCAAGAAAGTTGGAATTGACTATAAAAGAAGAACGAGAGGAACCAGTAGAAAAAAAATTTAGAGAAGTAGACTTAAATTTTAAATATCGCAAACCTCTTATCAACAAATGTGAAAATTGCGGGATGATCATAACAAGTTATAAAAAAAAATGCCCTATATGCGGTAAAGCTATTGAACTTAAAGGAATTATCAAGAAATGCAATAATTGTGGAATGACAATTCCAAAATCAGTGAAAAAATGTCCTGTTTGTGGAACGCGTATAACTTAATAAATACTAGAATACAGAAAAATAAGGGGGATCTAGTAAAAATGGTCGTGGAAAAAAAAAATTCAAAGGGAGGCTTTATATCTGCTGTTTACGGCTCATTAGTAGAGATTAAAGGGTTGGAAAATAATGTACGACTAAAAGATTTAATAAAAATTAGCAATCACGATTTTTTGGGTGAAGTAATTCAAATTTATTCTGACCATATCATAGCCCAGTCTTTCGAAAACACGTTTAGTATAAAATTAAATGAAAAAGTAGTTAATCTCCATGAACCTTTATCAATGGAATTAGCACCAGGTTTATTAGCAAACGTATTTGATGGAATTCAAAGGCCGTTAGGTATAACATTTGAATACTTTCAAGAAGGGAGATTAAATAGAGGACTTGAATTTCCTCCTCTCTCAAGGACTAAAAAGTGGCATTTTATTCCAACAAGGAAAGTAAATGATTTTATTCTTAGTGGAGATGAAATTGGAATCGTTCAAGAAACATCGTTTCTAAAACACATAATAATGGTGCCCCCCAGAAATTCTGGAATCCTATCTTCTATAGCTGAAGAAGGAGACTATACAATTATTGATAAAATTTATACCCTGCAGAATGATAACGATGAAAAATCTTATTGCATGTTGCAAAAATGGCCAGTAACAAAGAGAAAACCGTTTTGTGAAAAAAAGCAACCTGATGAGCCCTTAATAACTGGTTTACGTATAATTGATTTATTATTTCCTGTAGCAAAAGGTGGTACTTTTGCCGTCCCAGGAGGATTTGGAACTGGAAAGACGGTTATCCAGCAAAACATAACCAAGTATTGTGACGCGGATTTGATTGTATTCATAGGTTGTGGGGAACCAGGGAATGAAATTGCTAATGCTCTAAAACAATTTAGAGAAACTGTTGATCCTAATACTGGACGCCCATTATTAGAAAGAATTGCTCTTATTGTAAATACTTCAAATATGCCTGTGTCTGCTCGAGAAGCAAGCCTTTTCTCAGGTATAACAATCGCAGAATATTATAGAGACATGGGATACAATGTTGCCGTTATAGCAGATAGTATATCACGATGGGCAGAATCTTTAAGAGAAATCTCGGGATTATTAGAGGAAATGCCTGCCGAAGAAGGTTACCCTGCTTATTTACCCTCGAAAATATCAAGTTTCTATGAACGAGCTGGTGTCTTTACGACTTTAGGGAACGATCCTGACGGGAAAAGTAGAAAAGGGTCTATAACTATTATAGGGTCAATATCTCCTCCCGCAGGAGATTTTAATGAGCCTGTTACATCCGCCACAAAACGCGTTGTTCAAGGAATATGGGCTTTAGATACTAAATTAGCATATCTGAAACATTATCCCGCTATTAGTTGGATAAATTCTTATTCAAATTACCCTGTGTATTTAACAGATTGGTGGGAGAAGATAGATGTAGATTGGCCAGATGTAAAGCTAGATTGGTTTGAGTGTAGAAAGCAAGTAAATGAGATACTAGCAAAAGAAAACGACCTAAAATACATAACTCAGCTTCTAGGATTAAAAAATTTAGCTGAAGATCAAAAATTAGAACTCTATATTGCCAATCTAATAAGAAATGCTTTTTTTATACAGAATGCTTTTAATGAAGTCGATAATTTTACGAGTAGCAGGAAAATGTTAGGACTTATCAAGATTATAATTCTCTTATATAATAGTAGCATACCACTAGTAAAGCAAGGCTTTCTAATAAATGAGAAAAAATGCGATGAAATCCTTAACGAGGTTATGAAAATTAGCCACTATGTTCCTAATAATGATCTTAAACCACTCGAAAAATTTAAGGATGAAATATTAAATAACACAATAAGTTTGGTCTATAATATTCATCGAAAGTAAAGAATATCCAATTTCGGTTTTTCTAACTCTTAAATTAAGGTTTAAACCACTCAAAAAAGTAATAACTCATGGTTAGCGGATTAGCAATTACAAACTTCTTTCGAACTGATGTAGCTAATCTTCCAGCTCGAACCATATCAATAGCAGTTATTTTTGCGTCATGCGGTAAAACATGTGCGATAAAGGGTGAATGCTCTAATCCCGGACCTTTTTTATATACTACAAAATCGGCTCCAAACTTAAGTCCTGGACGAGGAACATAGCCTTTTTGCCGTAAATCTTGGTAAATTATGAATTTTTCTTCAAATTTATGGTGAATTTTTTTACAGATATCATAAAATTCATCATGAGAGTAATATTTATCTAATTTTGGGTCAAAGATTGTAATTTTATCATTTTTCAGCAAAAATAGTGCTTCGATTAATGATAATTCTGAGGGTTTAGAAAAATACTCTAAACGGGGCTTACTTATCCCCAGAGGAGACCCAAAAAAATTCATTTTAACATATAAATATGATGCAAAGAGGGGGTTAAAAACAATCACACGGTTGTTTAAATATTTAGTTGGGATTCTTTCTGGGATGTCTTTTTCGTCTATGTCTTCCAGTGAAATAGGGGTTTCTTTATCATCAGTCATCTAATAAGATTTATTTAGAATTGTTTAATAATTCTTTCAATTTAGTTTCCAACAAATGAAAGTATATATATTTTTAAACAAATGTTATTTATAACAAGGTGAAAAAATTGGTAATAAGAAAGGCATCACACGCGGGAAGTTGGTACCCTAAAAATCGTGAAGATTTAAATAGAGAATTAGAATATTGTTTTTCTGAAAGTGAATTTGGACCTGGTTCGTTACCTGAAACATTAAATCAAGATACAAGAACAATAATAGGCGGAGTTTCTCCTCACGCAGGATACGCCTTTTCTGGAAGATGTGCAGCTCATACTTATTTAAATCTCTTTAAAGAAAAAATCCCAGATACGATTATTGTTTTGGGAACTGACCATGTTGGCTATGGTAAGGTGGCTCTGCTTGCAGATGGTCAATGGGAAACTCCACTTGGGAATTTACAAATTGATAGTGATATTGCTAATGGAATCTTAGACATAAGCAATACAATCGTCGAAGACCGTTCCGCTTTTACTGGTTTTATGGAACAAGAACACAATATAGAAATTCAGCTTCCTTTCATAAAATATTGCTCTAAGAGTAAAGATGTAAAGATCTTAACGATAAAAATTGGAGGAAGAAAGGACTATGAAGTATATGAGCAAATATCTACAGATATTTCTTCAGTAATAAAATCATCGAATAAAGATATCGTGATTGTGGCTTCATCTGATATGTCGCACAAAAATATTACAAGTAAACAACAATTAATTGATTTTAAAAAAGTTGATCAAGATGTTATTGATGCGTTTGTAGCGCTAGATCCTGAAAAAACGCTTTTAAATGCACTGAAAACGACGGTATGTGGTGCACAAACAATTACAACTCTGATGTTAACTTGTATGAAATTAGACGCTACCAAGGGAGAACTGTTAAAGTATTACACTAGTAGTGATATTCGGGGTGAGTACGGATATTGTGTTGGATACTTTTCAGGAATATTAATAAAATGATATAAAATAAAAAACCTAAAATTAAAGAAAAAATTTTGAGAAATATGCCGGAGGAAAACGAGGAGAAAGTCGAAGATTTTATTTCCCTTTGGAAAAAGAAATTAGCAACAGAGAACACGCCCTCTTTAATTGGAGATATACAAAAAGAGAACGAACAATTACGAAACAAAATTGCTGCGAACATTGAATTGATAACCAAATCTGAAGAAATACTTAAAAAAGCAGTTAAAGAAAAAGAGAGACTTAGAATTGAAAAAGATGAAGCTGTAACAGAAATAGCTATGAAATTAGATGGTTTAAAGCAAGATAACTCAGAATTGGGAAATAAAGTTAAAAGTATGGTAAAATTATTATTAGAGAAGGATGAAGAAATTAAATCAAAGGATACAGTGATAGTACATTTACAAACTCAAGCAAACACACAAATTGGAACAGATTCTACAACAGAACATATAATTATTGAGGAATTGAAATCTGAGATATCGAAAAAGGATATGATCATACAAAATTTAGAGCGTAAAACAACAGAATTATCAAATGAAGTAGAACGACTAAACCAAGACTACGAAGAAGAATTAAAAAGCAAACCCGTCGATATTGTAGTCCAAGCGAGTGTTCCTGAACAAAAGGTGATTAAACCTATGCCTCCTGAGACTTCAGCTAAACCTCTTGAAGCCTTGTGCAAAGATCTTCAATCAGATTTGACTAAATACAAACGCATTGTCGAAAAATTAAAGAAAGAAAAGAACGTACTAACAAACGCGTTAGAAGGAAAGGATATTAATCTTTCTGATAATGAATTCGAACCTTTAGAAAAAGAAAACGAATTACTAAAAAAAAAACTTGCAGAATTACAAAATTCTCTTAAAAGTAGTAAAACAGAAGCACCTTTAATTACTTCTGAGGAATTCGAACAGAAAATCCAGAATCTTGAAAACAAAGTTAGGGAGAAAGAAAGCATAATAGCCGATTTAAAATTATCAACAATTTCTCCTACTTCAGATCCGAGCAATCCTATGGCTGAATTAGTTGAAAATTTGCAGAAAAACATAAACAAGTTAAAAGCCACGCTATCTGAAAAGGAAAAAGAAATTGCTGATTTGAATCAAAAGATTCTAAAAAAGTAGTTAAACCTCCTTTTACAAATTTGAAAAGCTTTTTCGTGAAATGACTATTGAATTCTCTCACTCACTTTTTATTAAGTAAATTTTATGAATAATAAGATATTTAATGAAGAATAGATGGTTATTCGAAAGAAAGAATCAGTATCATTTTTACTCATTGGACATTATGCAATTGATACAATCATTCGGTTTAAACAAAAAAGAAAACCGTCCTTAGGTGGATCTGTGACTTTCGGGTCCCTTGCTCTTAAAAAGTATACAAATTCAATAAAAATTAGCATTATCTCTAATTTAGGAATTCAAAATTTTAATAAATCTTTATTAAAACATTTTAGCGATAAGAATATTGATTTCAGCGGTGTAAAAACATTCGAAACTGATAACACTGATTTTGAATTAAATTATTCAAATCATTCGAGGAGATTAACTCTTAAATCCTGCAGTCCTAAACTAATATTTGAAGATATTCCCGAAAAAATCCTGTCTACTCCTCCTAGCATTCTTGTACTAGCACCTCTGTGTAACGAAATTTCTTTAGAATATGTATCAAAAGTAGTAAGTACGTTTCCAAATACCTATCTTGGAATTGACTTGCAGGGATTTATTAGATATATTAATGGCGATGGAGGAGTATCGTATGTTAGAGATGAAGCTATTATCTCAAATATGATAGAGATAATTAATTTAATTGGAGATAGACTAATTCTTAAGGGATCTGAAGTTGAGATGAAATTATTATCAAATCATACAGAACCTCAAAAAGTAATGGATTATTTCAAGAAATTTGAGAATAAAGCAATATATATTATGACAATGGGAGAAGCAGGATCATTGATATTAAAAAATGGTCAAAATCTTTTAAAAATACCTGCTTATACACCAAAGAGAGTTTTAGATGAAACTGGAGCAGGAGATGTTTATTTAACAATATTTTTATATGAATTATTGAATTCTGATATGACTTGGGAGGAGATTGAAAAAAACGCTCACCTAGCTTCAGCAGCAGCTTCTTTTTTAGTGGAAAAAAAGGGTCCAAAGGGATTTGAAACAAGAAAAAGAATTTTAAAAAGAGTAGCAAGCAAAAATTATATTAATTAAATCTTTTTTAGGTAAAAAAATTGCATATAAACAGTCATTTTGCCGTAGGTGTAATATTTGCTTCAATTTTAAACTATTTCTACAGCTTTTCTTTATTTGAATTCGTTTTCATCGTTTTGTTTTCTTTTATTTGCGATCTTGATGTATTTTTTACTAAATATGCAATAGATCACAATCATAGGATGCTTATTTCTCATTCAATAATTCCTGGTTTTCTTATGCTATTGTTTGGAATAATTATTAATTGGTCAATATTAGCTTTTAGCGGTGTAGCGTATTCTATCCATGTTATTATAGACACTTTTGATTGGGGTACTAATTTATTCTATTTTCAAAAAAAGCAAATTGGTTTGAAATTATTAATATCAAAGGAGGAATTTGAAAATCTATCTAAATACTTGTCAAAATTCAAAAAAGCAGAATCTTTTTTCGATTCAAAATATTATAGTAGCAAGGTAAGTTTGGGAATTGAAGCAATATTATTTATCCTTATGTTGGTATTTACTATCATATTTGCCATTCAATTTATTTTTATCATAATTCTTTATTTTATAGGATTATTTTTTCATTTAACTCGACATTTTAAATTGAAAAGCATAGAAAACAAGGAAGTATGATTTTTAGCTATTCTCCTTTATTTACAACTTCTAAAATAAGAAATTCTCGAATTAGATTTAAAACAATTGGTTTTATCTTAAAAAATTATAAATAGTATAACATTTGGATAATCTTAAACGATTAATAAGAAAATAAAATATTCATTTATGTTTTAATAAAATCAATCATTTGTTTTTTATATTTTTAAAACATTAAAAAAGTTAAAAAAAGATGAAATTAGTTGTAATAGGAGGAAATCCAGCTGGTTTGAGTGCTGCGAGTGCAGTAAGAAGAGCACATCCCGATTGGATAATTGATGTTTACGAAAAAGGGCCTTATATTTCATATGGTTCATGTGGTCTTCCTTATTATATAAGTGGAATCGTTGAAGATCGAGATAAGTTAATTACTATTACCAAAGAAGAATTTCTAGAAACAAGAAATATTCCAGTTCACATATATCAAGAGGTATTATCTGTAAATTTTAATGCAAAAATAATTAAAGTTAAAGATATTAAGACTAATGAAATCTTCGAGAGAGACTATGACTACTTGGTAATTGCGACTGGTGGTAAACCCAAAATGCGTCCGGAACTAATTCTTGAACATAATCATATCTTTCATGTACATACTATCGAGGATGCTGATAAAGTAAAAAATTTTCTAAACGGAAAAGGACTCAAATCTGGAATTCTTCTTGGAGCTGGTTATATCAATCTGGAACTGGTCGAAGCCTATAAAGCACAAGGTATTGATGATTTAACTATAGTTGGACCCCGGCTGATTTTTAGGACAAAAAGCCAAGAATATATTAAAAAAGAACTTAAAAAAAACGGAATCAAAGTGATTCTCGGAAAATATGCTAAAAACCTAGAAGCTATTTCAGACAAACGATTAAGGATTAATTTTGAGGATGGAGAGTCTTTAGAAGCAGATTTTATACAGATTTCTATAGGAGTAGTGCCGAATACGGATATTTTTAAAGGTACAAAACTGAAAATGATAAATGGCGCAATAATTGTAGATGAGTACATGAGAACTAATATTGAAAATGTTTTTGCAGCTGGTGATTGCACAACAGTTTACCATCAAATTTTAAAAAGAAAAGCATATATCCCTCTTGCCCCCGCTGCGAATAAACAAGGAAGAATTGCTGGAAATGTAATTGCAGGTAAAAAAGTAGATCCATTT
Organism: uncultured archaeon; assembly: GCA_964508365.1. Classification (GTDB taxonomy): domain Archaea; phylum Asgardarchaeota; class Lokiarchaeia; order Sigyniarchaeales; family SOKP01; genus SOKP01. Next base: position 57,003 of record CAZDTP010000009.1, on the reverse strand, counting down.
CCTGGGGTACTTGGAACTTCTGTTTGGAAAGTATTTGATTTATATTGTGGAAAAACTGGGATTACAGAAACAGAAGCTAAAGAATTAGGATATGAAACGGATTCAGTTTTAGTAGAAAGCAACGAAATCGCTCATTATTATCCAAATAGAGGAAATCAGTTCGAACTCAAAATGACTACATATTTATTATTTGACGTGAAAACTCATCATCTGTTAGGAGCAGAGATTACGGCGCCTTCTCCGTTAGGTGGAAAGAAAATAGATGTTCTAGCAACAGCATTAGCAGCGAAAATGACAATAGAAGATATTCAAAAGCTTGATCTTTCTTATGCACCTCCCTTTGCTCCAGTTTGGGATTCTATTCTTATAGCCGCGAATGTAGCGAGGAAAAAATGCCTTTAAAAATTATAAAAAAATTCTATTATGTATTCTAAATTGTAATTGATAAAATAAAATAATGTAAAAGATGTTCGAGAAATATTACATTGTTACTCCAGCCGTAAGAGAAGGCATTGATATTGAACTAAATCTCAACTATTAATTATTATTATTTCTTTTAATTTAGTTAACGCACTTCGTTAATCTTTTATCCCACCATCAGTAATTGAGAAAACTGCCTCTGCTTCGGGTAAATGAGGCGCGTCAATCATTTTTGCTACTCTCTGTTCTCCCTTCCCTTTTCTTAAATAAATTCTTACAGTAGCCCCGTGAGCTAAAATATTTCCTCCAGTAGCGACTGTGGGATTTCCATAAAATACATCAGGTTTCGACGAAACTTGATTTGTAAAAATGACAGCTAATTCGTCAAAGATTTCCGTTAATCGCAATAAATCATGAATATGGACATTCAAAGTTTGTTGACGATTAGCTAATGTGCCTCTTCCAACATATTCGCTACGAAAATGTCCTATTATTGAATCTACAACAACCAGTTTAATATTTTTTTCTTTAACGATCTTTGCTGCTTCTTGGATTAGGAGTACTTGATGATCCGAATTATATGCTCTACCAACAGTGATATTTTGTAGTATCTTATGATAATCCAAGTCTTTAGCTTCAGCCATCTGAATTATTCTTTCAGGTCTAAAGGTTGCTTCAGTATCGATATAAAGTGCATTACCTTCAAGTCCTCCTTCGTCATATGGTAGTTGGACATTAACACAAAGTTGATGAGCTATTTGAGTTTTTCCTGTTCTATATTCACCATAAAATTCAGTTACAGACCCTGGTTCCACACCTCCTGCTAATATTTCGTCTAATGTAGAACTGCTTGTTGTTAACCTATTCATTTGTTTTCTCTTTTCCCAGATTATATCAGCACTTTTAAAGCCCATATTTTCAATATCTTGAGCAGCTTTAATTATCTTTTGAGCAGTTTTTTCTCCTATCCCCGCATCTTCCATCAATTTAGTAATGGGATAAATAGCTAAAGTCCTAATTGAAACAATGCCCGAGTCTTGTAACTTTTTTACAGTAGTATCTCCTACTCCGGGTAGGTCCTTAAGATTGTAAACTACTTCAGTTTTAATTGTACCATTTTGTTCATCTTCTTTAGATTCTGCATTTTTCTTAGCCATTGCCTTAGCACCACTTAAGGTTTTATATTATTTTTACTGATTTCGATAATGTTTAATTCTATATATATAAAAATAATAACAAAAAAATAAAAATTATAGTTTATTTCTTTTTCTGGACTTCCTTCCCACTACGAGTGATAAGTAATAGCACGATAAACAAGATTACGCTCATAAGAAAAGTTAATACTCCCATTGCTTCGGGTAGCCATATATAACTTAGATATAGAAAAGGTAGGATAAACAAACCAATTATAATTATGAATACTGGAAGAGGTACCTCTTCATCTCTAAGATCAACAAGCAAAGGAACGATGACTAATCCTATTAACACAGAAGCAGTAATTCGGAAGGCCAACAATATTGTAGGATTCACCCAAAGTTCAATACCAAATGCCTCAGTATAAATATCAGGAAAATAGAAAAATCCATATGGAATAGTATTAGTTTGCATACTTATTATTGACACTGGTAAAATCGCTGTTATAATGATTTGGATGATTACTCCTAATACCAAGTACAATACTATGTCGTTGATTTCTTTTGGATCCTTTGTACGTGCTACTCCAAACAGGTCCCTTAATAAGCATAAATTCCATAGGATAAATAATATTAAGTACACCCCAAGAACATCAAACTGAAGAAACCAAAGGAAATTTATAGGTACTAGAGCAACAATATACGCTAAATAACCATATCTTTCGTTTCTCTTGAACAGATCAAAAAATAAAAAGACTCCAAATATAACGAATAAAGTTCCTGTGATAATTATAGAATTTATATCAAATCCAGCCACAATTAATACTCCCTTCTTATTATTATTTTTAATTTAGTTATCAATTATATATATTATAACAACATATTATTTTAAATTAATACCAGACCATTTTTGATTTCGCTTCATGGTATTAAAAATAATATTATGAAATTAGTAATAATTTAACTTTTCATGTAATTAAATTTTAGTGTTTTTGGTGATTAAAATTTGGAAATTATTTCTGAAAGCTCCGAAATCATTTTTTCTGATTTAATTTTGTTATCTGACTCTGCAGAGAGTAATACCGCATTTCTATTAAGAGCTGCTCTAATAATTATGTATATATCATCATCAATTATTTTTATTTCATTTATTATATCTTGATACGTTAAGTTGTGTTCATCTGCAAACTCGATTAATCTGTTATGTATTGTTTCCAATACCTCTGATGAAACTGGTATTGTTTTATTGACTTTTATACCCTTGGGAAACCCTTTCGTAAGAGAACTTATTAAATCCTTTTGAATAGCCATTATTTCTAAAATTTTGAGTAAAATATAGTTACCATCGCTTATAGGAGAATAATGCGGAAAATAAAATTTCAAGGAATCTGCTGCTGCAAAACAAGCTCGTTCTTGTCTAATTTGACGCGAAAGCTCACCTGGGTAATTTTCTACGAATTTGATTGGATGTCCACTCGCCTTTATAAAATCTTTAACAACGCGAGAGATTGAAGGTGTCATAACTATCGTACTATTTTTAGCCTTTTGGATTCCTTCATCATAAGCAACGAACAACATCAACATATCTTCGAAACTAATTTCTGAGCCATTTTCATCTATTGCTAATAATCGTGATCCATCAACATCAAAACATACTCCTAAATGACTATTTGATGCTTTTACGATATCCGCAGTATTCTTAATTGTATTTATGCTTGGAACAGGAACTAGTGATCTCTCACGATAATGAGTATTTAGCGCAATTACTTCAACCCCTACTTCATTGATTAAGAGAGGAGTTATTTTTCCAGTTGGACTGAATGAACAATCTACAACTATTTTTAAATTAGCCTTTTTGATTAGTTTTTTGTTGACAAATTGTTCTAACGATTTAATATACACATCTTGAGTCTGAGGGATTTCAATAATACGTCCAATCTTCCTAGGTTCAACACGTCTAATTTGAGTTGGGTACGTATTGTATGATTCAATGATTTTTTTTATTTCCAGAGGAGCTAATTCTATTCCTCCTGCATCTGCAAATCTTACTCCGACATCTTCACTATAAAGATGACCTCCTGAAAAATAGGTTCCTCCGCTTGCTCCAAATCGCCTTATGGTGAATTCTAATAATGGAAATGTAGATTCTGATAGATTCAATACATTTACTCCAGTGCTCATTACACCGGCAGTATATGCTCTCTTTAACATGCGGCTATCGTTATGATAATCTCGTCCAATAACAATCGTCTCGTCTTCCTTAAAAGAACTCCCATGAATAGAACCAATAGAACTCGATATCTCGGGTGTAAATATATAATTAGCCCTTCCCACAATTCGACCATTTTTATTAAGTTCATCTAAGGTTTGTACGCGTGAAGTCATTTTAACCATTCAAATTTTGAATTATCGAATTGTAAACTATAATTAGTATAGCTTGCTTTAAAATAATAACTTTCGTTTAAAAATACATTTGTTAATTAATGTTAGGGCACAATTAATAAAATTATAAAGTAATAAGTCGTGATTCTCATGAAAATCTCGAGAGATGCAAGAAATAAGTACGAATTTGCTGAGTTTAAATTTTCCGAAAAGGGTAATATTGAATTTAACGGAGATATCCATTTAGTTAGGATGTTCGTTCAAAAATTAAATCAAAAAAGAGATTTAATTAACTATCCGGAAATGGCTATTCGAATTGGCGAATTCAATGGAATGGTATTAATGTACGAAATTAATAAATTCATATTCAATTTGTACAAAGAAGAAACCCAGAATATACGGTTAAATAATGAACTGTATGAATTTTTAGAAAATAAAATTGGTAGTTCTAAATTAGAAGAGGCAATCTATTCCTTAATAGAGGAATTTCCTCCAGATATTGTATACCAAGAGGAATTAAAAATTGAAGAGTTTTTAAAAGATGAAGGAGGGGGAGTTGATAATGAAATCCATTTTGTTGATGAATTTGTAAATCTTTGGCTCGGAAATATGAATCCCTCCTATTCTCCTTTTATCGAACTATTTGACGATGAATTACTTGAAAAGCAGACAGCTTATAGGGAAATCATCGATGATATCACTACCTTTTTTGAAGAAAAAGCTAAATTTGGACCTAATAATCAGAATTTAATTAAAATGTTGACAGAACCGGTAGAAAAATATCCACATTCAATTAGAGATCAATTAGTGTACATTCATGACAACTGGGGATCGATATTAGGAAAGCACATATTCCAAATCTTAATTGCTCTTGATATTATAAGGGAAGAAGAGATGTTAAGGGGATTAGGTCCTGGAGAGTCAGAAGTTTATGAATATGATTCTATGGAAATAGAAAATTATACTATCGATAAAGATTGGATGCCAAAGGTAGTCATGATCGCTAAAAATATTTATGTTTGGATGGACCAGCTTTCGAAAAAGTATGATAGAACAATTACAAAATTACATGATATCCCCAATGAAGAATTAAATCAACTGAAAGAATGGGGGTTTACTGGTCTTTGGCTCATTGGATTATGGGAAAGAAGTCAAGCGTCTAAAACAATTAAGAGATGGTGTGGTAATCCCGAAGCAGAAGCAAGTGCTTATTCAACTTATGACTATGTTATCGCGCATGATTTAGGCGGTTATGATTCTTATGAAAATTTAAAAAATAGGGCTATAGAGAGAGGAATTCGTCTCGCTTGTGATGTGGTGCCTAATCACACGGGAATTGTTTCAAAATGGGTGTTAGAACATCCCGATTGGTATATATCTTTGCCATACTCTCCTTTTCCCTCTTATGGTTTTTCAGGTGATAATTTATCAGGAGATCCGAATATAGGTATATATCTGGAAGATAAATATTTTACAAGAACAGATGCTGCAGTTACATTTAAATATGAAAATTTTCGAACTGGTGAAGTCAAGTATATTTATCATGGAAATGATGGTACTAGTTTTCCATGGAACGATACAGCTCAATTAGATTTTTTAAACCCTGATGTTCGAGAAACCGCTATTCAAACTATTTTACACATTTCCAAGATGTTCCCTATTATTCGATTTGATGCTGCCATGACTCTTACGAGAAAACATTACCAAAGATTATGGTTTCCAGAACCTGGAACTGGGGGCGCTATACCTTCAAGAGCGGAGCATGGAATCTCTAAAGATGAGTTTTATAAAGCGATGCCATCAGAGTTTTGGCGAGAAGTTGTTGATAGGATCAATAAGGAAAATCCAGATACATTATTACTAGCAGAAGCATTCTGGTTGCTTGAAGGATTTTTTGTGAGAACATTAGGGATGCATCGTGTATATAATTCTGCATTTATGAATATGCTTAGAGATGAGGATAACGCTATGTATCGTTTAGTAATAAAAAATACACTCCAATTTGATCCGGAAATTCTTAAAAGATTTGTAAATTTTATGAATAATCCCGATGAAGAAACTGCTATCAAGCAATTTGGTGATGGTGATAAATACTTTGGTGTTTGCTTAATGATGGTAACTATGCCTGGGCTTCCAATGTTTGGCCACGGTCAAATCGAGGGATATCACGAAAAGTATGGTATGGAATATAGACGGGCTTACTGGGATGAAGAAATCAATATAGGCTTACTTGAGCATCATAAAAGAATAATCTTCCCGATAATGAAGAAGCGCTATCTTTTTGCTAATGTTGATAATTTTTTACTGTATGACTTTTGGACCGGTAATGTGGTCAACGAAGATGTGTTTGCGTATTCTAACCGGGTTAAAAATGAGTGTGCATTAATAATTTATCATAATAGGTACGCTGAGGTAAGCGGTTTTATCAAAAATTCAGTTGGATTTGTTCAAAAAGTGAACGATAATAAAGATATAGTCCAGAGAACTTTAGCAGAGGGTTTAAAATTACCAGTAGAGGGATATTGTATCTTTAAAGATTATCTTACTGGAATGGAATACATAAGAAGAAATAAGGAACTCCATGATCATGGTTTATATATAGAACTACATGCATATCAAATGTTCTCGTTTATGGACTTTCAAATTATCAACGATAATGAATTTTTCCATTATGCCCAGCTCCATGATCTTTTAAATGGTAAGGGGGTCCCTAACATTAGTGAAACTTTACATGAACTTGTATATCAACCCTTGCATAAATCTTTTAAGATTTTAATCAATACTAACTCATTAAAAAATCTATTAAATCCAGAAAAAGCAAGAAAAGAAGCTGAATTGATTTACAATAATCTAGATGAGTTTTTGCTTGAAGTGAAAAACTATTCAACAAGTCAAAAGGATTATACGGAAATTAAACATGATATCGTGTTGAAAATTGAAGTATTACTAAAACTAAAACACAAAGTAGGAGAATTGAGAATTCCAGAGGAATATAAAGATATTTTTATAAACTTGCTCCCATTATCTGAAGTTGAATGGGGTATTGTTTTTTCATATCTTATTGTTCACCAATTGGGGAGATTCGAATCAAATGATAATTATAAGCTCCTAAGTCGAAGTCTATTCGATGAATGGAGACTTTCTAAGTATATTAACAATACACTGAATGGTTTGAGCAAAGATAAAGGGGAGAAGAGATTAGAAGCAGGTTCGATTATTAAGTTAATGATAGGTTTACATGATTGGTCTAATTTAGTTATAAATGACAAAAAAGATTTGTATTCAGTTTTCCAACTGTTTTTTAGCGATCCCGAAATACAGCAATATTTAAAGGTTAACCGATATCAACAGCTTCTATGGTATAATGCTGAATTATTTGATAATTTTATTAAATGGATGTGGTTAACTGCTATTATTGAATTGCTTGTTAAATCAATGGAGGATGCAGATGAGGAATTAAAGAAGTTATTAGATTATTATTTAATAATCAAAAAAGTTTCAAAAACTACTAACTTCCAGGTTATTAAGTTATTAGATGATTTGCATAATTATCCTCAAACCTAAGGCGTTTTTTTAGAGTTTAGATATCAGTACCTAAATTAAGAGTTTTATCTCTTATTTGGGTGTCATTACTAATTCGGCTATTTGGTGCTATAATTGCATTATGTAGAACTACATTATCACCTATGTCGCAGTTATTACATATAATGGACTCGTCTATTCGGCACCCTGCACCAATGTTTACATCATCCCATATTACACTTTTCTCTATAATTGTATCTTCTCCTATTTTAACTCGATTTCCTATTGAAGTCAAGGGTTTAATTATTACTCTATTAAGAAGTTCTACGTGTTCTCCAAAACACGAAGGTTTTTCGATCATCGTATTTTGCCCAGAATTAATAATACCCATTACAAAAACACCGTCGTATTCTTCACCATTAGGGGTAATTGGCCAGGTATATTTCCTTAATAAATCCCAATTAGCCCACAAATATGTTTGAGCGTTTCCGCAATCAAGCCAGTAATAATTTTGTACAAAACCATAGAGGTCATAATTATTTTCTAGGAGATATGGAAAAACTTCTCCTCCAAAATCCATCAAACCTGTTTCTTGAAGTGTTTGATCAATTTCCTTTCTGAAACAATAGATTCCTGTATTAATTATATTTGTATGTAGAAACAAATCCGTTCTTTGAGCCATACTACTTAAATATAACTCCATAGGAGCAGGTTTTTCTAAAAATAGGTAAATTTTGCGATTATTATCTAATAATATTACGCCATATTGACTTGTATAGCCTTCGCTAGTTTTCATTGAAATTGTAGCAATCCCTCCTTTTTCAGTATGAAAACTCATGAAATCTTTCATAGGAAGATTAGTTACTATATCTGCCATGCTTACTACTATTTTTTCAGAATCAATTTTGTCAGTTAGTAATCGATATGCATCAGCAGTTCCCTTACTTTCTTGAATCATACATTCAAGCTCAACATCACCTAATTTATCCGAAGTCCAAGTTTTTTCTATATATTTCTTTAACTCTTCCCCTTTATAGGCTAAAGCAAGGATAATATGCTTTATATCAGCAAATATTAAATGAGCGATAGAATAATCCACCATTGGTTTATTAGTTACCTTTACCAGTGGTTTGGGGAGCTCTGATGTTAGCGGCATCAGCCTATTGCCCTTTCCACCAGCTAAAATTATAGCAGACCATTCTCTCAATATGGAATCCTCAAAAGAACTTTTACTATTTATATTATTTTAAATCAGATTTAAATATAATTTTAATATAATTTTAATTTTAGAATAAAAGTTGAGAAATAAGCGATTTTTAGTTTTATTCAGAAACCCTTCAATTAGTTTGCTGATAAATATTTTTCTAAAGATTCTCTAATTTCAGCAGCGGCTATGTGAGGTAATTTTCTTGCAACTCTCATATCATCTACCATTTCCGCGCCCCCAATAATTTCATGCGGGATAATATCACCAAAAAGATGGAAATTTGCGTCATAGTGGAAGGGACAACAATTAAATAGAATATTTCGGTTTTGATCAATTGAAATATCATCTAAACCTTGAAAGATGATCTTAAGGACTTTTGCTAAATCATTTATTTGGTTAAGTTTTAATTGAGAAAACCTCCGTAAGTGTTCATTTGGATGAAAACGAATATGGTAGTTCCTCACTGGACTCCCCGCGGTGTAAAAAGTCCAATATTCAGTTTTTAATATTACACGATCACTATTTCCATGAGATGATTGACACAAATGACAATTATCTCCCATTTCTTTAAATGCTTCAAGATGACCCTCCAACCGGTTTCCATGACCATCCATATTTAAATCAATATAAACTTGACTATGTATGCGAGGCTGTGAACCACCAACTTTAATGCCTATATTGAAAAATGGAGTAACGGGAATATCATAGAAATCCCTTTCAATAGCTTCTTCCACGCAATAAAGAATTGCTGCTTTCATTGAAAGAAAAATCCCTGCTAATACATCTTCAGGTATTAGTTTAAAACACAAAGAGGGATAGAAATCTCTAGAAATCGTAACTAAATTAATTCCTCTTGAGAATTTTAAATGCAAAGGTAATTTATCAGTAATTAATTTTTGAATATCAGGATCAACAATCCGAGCCATCGAAGGATATCTATTAATTACTGTTAGTGCTTTACAATCCCTTGGTATTCTCTGGGCTTGATGTGGCATTTCCAAAAATGGATTGTCTCTCCTTTTCTCATCTTCGGTAATAATAATCGTAAAACCATCTCCTAATTGGTTTCCCAAGTTATCATAAATAGGCTTTCCTTCTGTAACCGATGTAAACACATCTTTATGCTTGATAGTAATTTTCTTTGAGCAATCGTAAAATTGATTTTCTTCTTCAATACCTGTAAAACCCTTTGGTCTTGCACTTCTGATTGGGGATATGTAAGCAAAGTGACCATAATATCTTTTACGCTCTTTTCTTAGACCAAAATCTTCCGATCTTATGATTACTGTTGATAAGGGATCCCACCTTTTAATAGGAACATCATAGCTTGTTTTTCCAGTAAAATTGTCCTTGTTTATAATACCCCACTCCATAAATTTTGGGATCATTTTTTTGCTCGAAATATTATTACACCCTTTAATTTTAGTAATATCATATTTAGAATTTACTTCTCTTAAATATTTAACTTACACAATGTTAAAAAATGATTTTATATAAATAAGATTGAAGAATTTGCATTACTTAGTTCTTCTTCTAGTTAAACTGAAAATTTTTTCTAGGATTAAGTAAAAAAACAAAATTTTGTTCATTTATACAAATATGTAGTGGATACAATATAATGAATTTACGCGTACTTCTATTAAAATAAAAAAAAGAAGAATAGAGAAAAACTAAAGTTTGCCATTATTTGCGAGAAAAGCTGTATGTTAATAAATACATTTCGCTTTTTAGTGTTCCAACCTCTTTAAAATTTTATAAGTTCTAAATTCCCGTACCGGTTCAGATTTTTCATTTACACTTTCTATTGGAACTCTTACAAAATTCTCATCGTCAAAATCATCAATTTCTACTTCACTATAATTTGCCATATTATTAGCAAGCTTAAGTTCTTTTATTAGAAATTCTCTAACAGCACATCTTATCAATTCTGATCGACTGGGGTACAATCCTTCTCGCCCAATTAATTTTTTTATTGCATCTATATAGCTTTCAGGTACATTAACAGTAACAATTTTCATGAAATCGCCTTAACCATATTTTTTTTTGATTATTCTTTATATGATTAGTTATTATAAAATACTATATAAAGATTTTTTTTTAGTGGGTTAATATATTTTTATAAAATTTTTTTTACCGAATTTATAATTTAGGCTAAACCCCATCCCATTAACTCATTCTGGTTCTAAACCTTACGCTAAAGTTAAAAATTATCATTCTAAAGTAATATTTGAAAATATTTTTGAAATTTTTTTATAGTATCTAAAATTTTTTTAAAAATCTATTAAAATTAAAAAATAATTAATGTCGAACTTTTAAATTCGTAAAAAAAAATTATATATCCACTTTTTCGCAAGAAAATTCTGAAATAAGCAGAACTTGAAATTATATAAATTAAATTACAAATCGGTATTAAATTTGCACATAATTTTTTAATTGATTGCTTATTATTAATTATTCCCCCCTAATATCTCCCTTGTTATTTATAGATTAGAAATATTATCGATTTTTGATTTTTTAATAAGATATAAAAAAAGTTAGCTACTTTTGGTATATATTTAATTATATTTTAGTATTCTTCTTTCAGATTAACAACATTGATTAAATCACTTCGACCTTGACTTATTCGATTAATATTTTCGATAACTTCATCCCATCTTAAGAGATCATTAAAAGGGGAATAACCTCTATGCGGAGATAGAACAATGTTATCGAGATTATGAAAAGGAAATTCATATGGATATTTTAAATCTTCTTTATCAGCTTTTGGGTGATAATTATACCAAACATCTATAGCGGCCCCCAGAATTGTCTTATTTTTTAAAGCATTGTATAAATCTTCTTGGTTTATTATGTCTCCTCTTGCAACATTGATAATCAATCCTTTCGGACCTAATAACTTATGTTCTCGTGCTTTAATCAACCCCGAAGTCAGTGAAGTGTGCGGGACAGCTATTATTAAAACATCTATTTCTGTTAAAAAATCATCTAACTCTGCAAAACCATATTTCTTAGCTTCTGTAGGTAATTTTTCTTTTTGTTTATTCCAATTTTTTCTGAGAATATGGAACTTTATATCGAAACCAGCAAGAAATTGATGAACTTTTTTGTTAATTGCACCATAACCTAACAGCCCTACTTCACGAAAACGCAATGGAATCGAAGCAGCATCTTGATCTCCAGTCCTCCATTTTCCTTCTTTCATCCAAATGTGATGTGGTATAGTTTTGTTCGTAAGAGTTAGGAGCAATGCTACAGCATGTTGAGCCACAAAGTAGGAATTTCCATGACCATTAATTAGGGTAACCTTCCTATAGTTATTTAATTCAATAAATAATTCTAATAGGTGCTTAATGCCCGCTCCAGGATTAATGAATACCTTTAAATTCTTCCCGGATTCTAATAAACTTTTAGACGGTCTCCAACCGATTAGAACATCCACCTCCGGAACTATGTTTTTTAGATTTTCATCCGATGTATCTTCTGGAAAGATAATTCTTACATTTGAAAGTGGTTTTAAATGTTCCTTTAAATAATTTTGGACCTCAATAGAAACTTTAGAGCTAAAACAGACTATAATTTTCTTGCCGTTCACTTTTTCATTACATCTCTCTTAAAAATATTACACATCAATATCTAATAGTGAATTGATTGTGTTTTAAATAAATTTTTATATTCAATTCGTTGCTATAAATATAAATATAAGATTATTAAATCTAAATAGGAAGGTATTAAAATTGTCTGAAGCAAAATTGTTTGAAATCTTTATAAACAGTTTGGATTTTGATGTAAGTGATTATTTAGTAGAAGAACTTACAGAACTACAAAGTAAAATCATAAACGATGCTACTTTCATTTTAAAAGATAATATTGTAGGAGATGTAAAGTCGTATGGAGGTTCTGTTAAAAAAAACGAAGAAAAATTCAATGAGTTTATGAAGAATGCTGAGACTGAATTAGAAAAAGACAAATATAAAGAAATTAAAAAAAATCTAAAGGAATATCTTAAAAAATTATCAGAATTAATTATTAAGACTTGCGTTGTTATAATACCTGTAAAAGAACTTCCTTGGGTTGATGTCATTTTTCGTACTATTCCTCGAATTTCTTATACTGACAAAATCCAACTAATAGATAATACTATTGCGTATTATGGGGAGATAAAATGTTTTGTTGGTAGAACAACATTATATGGGAAAATTAAAGGTCAAGAACCATTGTTCGCTCCTTTTACGGGAAACATTGATCTAGGAGGATACAAACTTGATGATTCACAAAAAGAACCTAAATCTCATATTTTTCCCTATATGAGCGCCATCATTAATTCACTAGATTCTATTATTACTAAAAATCAGTTATCAAAATATCACGAGGAATTTCAAAGACATGGCGACCCAATTTGTGATTTTTTGATGAAAGATTCTGATTTAAACAACTCCATGGAAAAAATTATGACTGCTATAGAATCCGAGAGAGTTAAATCAGACACAGCTGTTTGTAGTATTATAGTTCCTCTTCCTTCTGACAAAAAAAGTATCATCCTTATTACCGATGAAGGTCAAGAACAGTCTCGTTTTGGAAATTGTTTTGAAGCTTTTTTAAAATTGTCTGCTTCATGTTGTCAAATACCTTTACCAGGGCCACAACAATCTATCTCCGAAGGACAGGTTTCTGGACCTTCAGAAGGAGGGATTAGAACGCCAGGAGGTCAAGAGTTAAAAGCTTGGACCGCTGAAGAGCTCGCTAACGAAGCTCAAAAGAGGTTAACTACCCAACCAAACCTTCCTACTTGGGAGGAAGAAGATTTACTTAAATTCGCTGAAGAGCGCGGTTCGGGAATCCCTGAAGGTATGGAGGTATGGAAAGAAGAAGATTTACAGGAATTAGCTGAAAAAAGAAGAAGAGGGGGATTAAATATTCCTGAATGGCAACCTGATCAAGAGATGCCTGAATGTTCTAACTGTGGATATAGTTTAAGACCCGGATGGAGAAAATGTCCTGTGTGTGACACTCCTGTTGGAGAGAAACCTTCTAAAGAAGAAAAAGAAGAACCAAAAGAACTCTCTGAAGAAGATCAAGATGAAATCTTGGAAGAAGAAGCGGATAGTGAAGAAGACACAAATACATAAAGTGTTTCCTTAAAATTCTTAATTTAGCACGTTTTATTATTTTTCTGTTTGTTTATTAACGAATCAATAGCATAAAGTTTATAAGAAAGAACATCTACCAATTCCAAACTTTTTTTAAGCATTTTTTATTTACATCCTTAAGGGAATAATTGATAAGGAAAATTCTGTGTTATCTAAAATATTTTTATTAAAGCGTAAAAATACTCTTGATTTAGACACTCTTGATATCTATAGTTATCCCGAAGATATAGACAAAAAGGATAATAAAGAAATAGTATTAAAAATCATCCAAGGACACGATCATGGATCCCTAGAAGATAATTGTTGTGAAAAAATCATATCCAAAAGTAAAACAAATTCTACGCAGAATACCTCTAATCCGTTTGTAATTGGCAATCCCGTTTCTCAATTGATTGGGAACCAAAACCTCTATACTATATGCATTAATATTGAAATGCTTATCGGATTAGTATTTGAAAAAGACGATAATCCATACGATTACCGAGAAATTTTTGTTGATATGTCAAATGAATTATTAAATATTGAAAGATGTTGCTCTTTTAAAGACGATACCGAAATAGAAAACTTCTTAATCACATTATTTATTGATATAAAAAGATTTGGGGATGAAACACTTGAAAAAGCTCCTGAAGTTTCATTTCATCCCTCTGGATTGTTTACAAAGGTCTTTCTTTTTGGGTTGGATGAAACCGGGAAGAGCTCCTTTACAAGGAGAATCAAAACAGGTAAGTTTAACGACAATTTTTTTACACCGAGTAAAAGATTCAACATTGAGTATATCCAGAGACAAGATGGTCTTCTCTCAATATGGGATAGCCCAGGGCAAAGCACCTTTAGGGAAAAGTGGTTATTAGGCCTTCAAGATTCAAATATAATTATTTATATTATCGATGTTGCTAACCAATTACGCTTTAACGAATCAAAAACTGAGTTTTGGAAAATATATAACGAAAATGATCTAAAAGATATTCCTCTTATAATCCTTGGTAATAAGATTGATTTAATTAATCATAACAATAGTAATAATGATGATCAAATAAAAAGAACAGAAAAAGAAATTATTGACTTTTTTGAATTTGATAGTTTGCAGCATAACAATTGGACATTTGTTTTTACATCCGTTAAAACTAGCTATAATATTGAAAAAGTATTAAACACGATTTTTACCTTAGTCTCAGCTTAGAAAATCTATAAAAATTTTAGTTTAACAATAAATTTATAAGCCTAGCCGATTAAATTTCTATTATATTAAATAAGTTTAAAGATATTGCTAGTTAAGAGATATAACAATAATAAAAGGATTTAATCATGATTAAACGTCTCAAAAAAGAATTACAGATAAATATTGAGGAAAAAGAAGGACAACTATTTCTAGGTGAAAAAAAAAAAGACATGAGGCTTGTCATGCTACGTCCAAATGAGATAATGGAATTTTGCGAATTTGCTGGAACAAATGCTGAAGATATCCTGATATGGGTAGGGAAATCTCTAGGCAAGATATTTTTGGAGAAGTTTTTTGCTAACAAGGATTGGAGTAAAGAAACAATGGAGATTAAAAAGGAAGTTGTCTTTGGAACTATCGAGGTCTTAATGCTTATGGGGTACGGTGGGCTCACAGGGATGTTTAAAAAAGACCATATTATCATAAATGTGTACGATTCTTTAGCAACCCAAGAAGTAGGCAATATATCGGCTAAAAACTTATGTTTACTATACCTTGGAATTTTTAACAGTCTTTTTGAAGTACTTGGGATCGATGTTGATGGTAGTGAAGTAGAGTGCGTTTTAACAGGAGGCGAGAAATGTTCATACAAATTTGATCTCCTCTCAGAAGAAATTGATGATAAATTAATAGATGAACAGCTTTCTGATGCCGCAGTATCTGAATTTTTAGCTTCGCTTTAAATTTCGATAAACATAATTAATTCTAGATAAAATCAATTCTATAAAATCAATTAATTTTTGAGATATAAAGACATTTTATTATAGTGAAGTATAACAACTATAATAATTACTTTTTATTTATTTGCACAATTAACTATAAGGACATAATTATGGTAGATAAACAAATATTAAAACTGTCCAAATTATGCGAACATTGGGCGAATCATAACGAAGCCCATAAAGAAAGCTACATAAAATGGAGAGATATCGCAAAAGAGAAGGAATTAACCTCAGTCGTAGAAAAACTAAATAAAGCTATTGAAATGATGGATAAGAGTACTGAATATCTAATTTTAGCAAAAGCTGATATAAGCGAATAAATAAGTTTTTTATGCGTTGAAAAAAAGTAAAATTAGAGAAATAAATTTATCAATGGTAAAAGCTGTTGTTTAAAGTAATCGATTTTCTCATTAAGTAAATCGAAATTATCACTAAGTATCCACAAATATACTGGTATTTTTAGCTCAGAATATTCAAAAAGTTTTTCTCCTCGAATTGCAAATCCATTTAAGGGAAAATCAAGCGTGATTGAAGGTTCTCTAGTTAATCCTATCGAATTATGAAAGTTCGAAAGTGTTTGCATAATTAGAGCTGTATTATTTAGTAAAGCCTCATCAATATCTGAGCTCGTGAAACTTCCAAAAATTAAACCATCCATCGAAATTAAGCTCGTTGCTTTACCATCAATAGAATGAGTAAAGTCCTCTATGATATTCTCAATTATCTCTGAAGTTCCAGAAACTAATTTCAAAGCTTCGCTGAACATTTGCATGATAGTTTCTTTTTGATATATTGTCGTATCACCATAGTTGATTGATAATTCTTTATATTCGACAATAATATGATCGAATTTATTTTTTATCGCAGATACATTGTTTTGCCATTTGATAGAAGTACGAATATCTTTATCACTTTTTGAGAGTACTACCATGATTGGAGGGAATTCATTTAATTCAACCAATGCTTTTAATACTTGACGGAAGTAATTTGCAGCTTCTGCAAATCTATCAGTATCTTGTGTGTCAATAACATAAAGTACCAAATCAGCTTCAGTAAAGAATAATTCAGGCCTGTTAAAATATAACTTCTCTCTGTATTGCACCTGACCGCCTAGGTCCCATGAAAGTATGGGGTAGCCAAAGAAATCTAATTTCTCGCGTTGTACCCCTCGTGTCGGTAGAAGAGATTTAATTATAGAGAATTTCTCTTGAAGAACTGCTAAAATGCTAGTTTTTCCCCCATTATCCAAACCTATCATTAAGATTTTCTTATGTGTTTTTATTTTCTCTCTGATTGCTTTTTCAAGTACTTGTGCGATTCTTACCCATTTCTGAAGAACTCTAGTAGGAATTTCTTCAATAATTGGAAGACTCTCGAGCGATAATTTCGCTAGATCCTCAATATTTTTTATGTTATTTTCTATTAGTTTGTCTGAGGAAATTTGATCAATTCCAATTAGCGAATCTGGCTTGAATTTTAATGCTTCATCTATTTCGTTAATAATTATAGAACTTTTGAAGAAGTCTTTAATCACAACGCTTTTTGTCTCCTCTTCAGACATGAATGACTCATCGGATTTAAAATCAATTATACTTTAATTTATAGTGTAACTTTATTTTATAGTAAAATATCTAATTAATAAAATTTTAGTTTTCTGAAAAAACATAATTTTTTATTCTATTTGTTAGATTATTCTATTAGAGAAACTTACGGGTTCTTTTAAAAGCGTAAATGGGATTTGAATTTGGCTGAATGGCACTCAGAAAATATTGTTATTTGCATCGACACCTCTAGATCAATGTATCGAGCAGATTATACCCCAAATCGGTTAAATTGTAGTATAGATGCTTTGAAAAAATTAATAAGTGAGAGATTAGCTCAAGATACTTCAAGTGCGTTCGCAATTGTACAATTTTCGAATAAACCAAAAAAAATAATGGATTTTACAAATGATAATAAAATACTTTTTGAAGTGTTAGATGATTTAGAGGTTTCTGGAAAATCAGCTCTGGGAGAAGCCCTAGGACTTTCTATTAAATTAATTATTTCTGAATTACGAAAGATATCAGCTAAAGTTCCTCGAATTCTTGTTATTTCGGATGGCAATTTTACTACTACTTCTATTGATCCATTGAAAATGGCACGTTTAGCTCAAGGATTAAATGTAAAAATAGATACATTTCGATTGGGTGAACTTTCTCCTCTCAATATTTTAAAAAGGATGAGCGACCTCACAGGGGGAAACTATTATTACAATAATGACGCTCAATCTTTACTACAAGCGGCTCATGATTTAGCAGGATCTAATATTAAAACTTACGGCGACGGGAAAACTTCAATTATTGAAAATCCCGCTTTTCTTAGAAAAATAGCAGCTGATCTTTTAAGAGTCCATGATCTGACAAAAGATCAAGAACAAAGATTGTTACAGATAAGAGGCTTAGCAGATTATAAAAAATGTTCGATCTGCTTTTCAGATATAAATCCCTACACTAAAAGTTCCTTTTATGTTAGCGGTCGTTATTGCCCTAATTGCCAAACACCATATCATATTCACTGTTTATCTTCTTGGGCTAATTCCCAAAAAGACAGAAAAATGATACAAGCGGGAACAGTTCGATGCCCTCATTGCTTCTATTTATTAAAGATTCCAACTGAAGTGTCTCAAGTTCAAAAGCTCACATCTCTTTCCAAACCAAGGATAAAAGCTAAAAAAGAGCCTAAAACGCCGGAACTTTCTCATGTTGAGTCAATAAAATTTGGCGATTTAGATTCTGATGATATGTTTAAGTCTTGCCCTGTTTGTAATTTAATATTTGAGGAAGGGCAAGATATCTTAAGGTGTGATAATTGCAAATCATTATTTCATGAATCTCATTTTAAAGATTTAACAGAAAGTCGCTGTAAAAACTGTGGAGTAAAATTGCATAAATTCTAGCCTCAACAGCGTCGAAGTATCAATCCAATTAAATAAGATAAATTATAATTGATGTAAAATATAATTTCTTAAATACTTATTTGTGCTTTAAAACAACCATGAATGAGGACTATTATTTATACGGCAATGTTAAGTTAGGATATGGTAATTTTTTTTACCCTCCAGTATTAATCGGCACAATGTTCTATCAAGGTCAAACATTAGTTGATAGAAAATATGAGCACCAATTTGATGAAACTAAAGCAAGAAAAAGAATTGATGCTCAAAAGAGTCTAGCTTCTCAATATAAACTTTCAGATTTGGTCGAAATCTCTGCTACAACGCCAAATGCAATGGTGAAATACTTAGATTTTTATTTGGACCATTATAACCCTCCCTTCGTTTTAGGTGGTAGTTTTGAAGCAAGAATTGCTGGAATTGAACATTTGAACGAACGAGGGATAAAACCAGAGGATTATATTTACAATTCCGTATCAAATCTCAGAAATGCAAAAGAAACTGAGTTAATCAAGAAATATCGAATAAAATCGGTTGTAGTTTTAATACTTGGCTCTAATAACATGAGATCGACTCAGAGATACGCTTACATTACAGAGAATAGCCAACCTGGAAATGTAAATATCATAGATGGATTAAAGAAAATTGGGATTGAAAAAATTTGGATTGATGGCGGAGTAATCGATATTGAAAGTTTCTCACACATCCTTGAGACTCAACAAATTGTTAGTAGCGCTCTCAAACTTCCCGTAGGTACAGCACCAACTCTTTTTCTCTTTAGATATTCTTCACCAAGATTAAACAAAAAATTCCACACAAAAGCTCGAAAAGCGAGTGTAATGTTTATTGCTTCTTGGTATTCTAATTTTATTTTTTATGGAGCAATTGAAGACTGCTTTGAATGCTTTGCGTCTGTCTATCAGGCTATTGAGCTTAAAAAAGTAATGAAAAAAGATAATATCAGACTATTTGATAATTTTTAGAGCATAAATAGAATTCTATTTTTTATGGTCAAAATTTAAATAAGCTTAATTTCATTCAATAACTAAAGAACTATCGCATTTGGATTACTGAATAGAATTACAAATTTAATCTATATTGATTTATCGAACTATCTTGGAGAATTTGATTATGTATAACAACGACGAAAAAGATGAAAAGGAAGCTGAAGCGATCAGATTAATTGACATTGCTGAAGAATTAGCCGATAAAGGTAAAGGAGATGATTCTATTAAAGAATACGAACAAGCAGCTCAAATTTACCTTGATTTAGGGAGTTATATTAAGTTAGATGAAATCTATATTAGAATAACTCAGATTATATCACAGTTTAAAAGCAACATTCAAGCAATTTATCGCTTGAAATCAATAATTCGAAAAACTGAAGAATTAAAACTATATGAAATATCGGCAAAATTATTAATTCAGCTGGGTAATATCTCATTTCGAATGAAAGATTGGGAAACAGCTGGTGAAAGTTGGAATAGTGCATCAGATTATTTATACGAGTCAGATCCTGAAGAATATTCTAATTTGGCTTCAATACTCCTTTTAAAAGCGGGACAAGCGTTTGAACGATCTCAAATTACAAAAGATAGAGGAAAGCAGTTAATATTAAGAGCTGTAATGAAAATCAATAAATTTGACGATCTCTATCAAGAGGAAGAAAAACGGGCTCAAATTTTAATAGTAAATAAAGAATTTGAAGCTGCGGCAGAAAAATTTTATAATATTTCTACTTATTTCCAAAAATCGTTAACTAACCTCGAAGAATTGCTTGATGATGCTGAATCTAAAGATACTATGCTTAACACCAAAGCAAGGTTCATCCATTTTGTTGCTGAATACCAAACGGTTTCAGCAATCTGCTTAACTGCCTTAAGAAATGTTGATTTTAAAGAAAAAATAGAAAAACTTGGAAACGATTCAATTAAACTGTTTAAAGAATCAATTTTACTAATTAAGGATTATCTATTCAAAATTAAAAAAGATTTTGACCGAGAAATCATATTAAGAGTCACTTTTGATACGATGTTGCTTGCTATTATTCAAAGGATATTGGGAAGCAAGGAAATAAATTGTAGAGACTATTTATTGAATGGAATTGAAGAGAATAAAGCTCTAACAAAAGATCTTAAGAAAAGTCCTTACTATAAAATTGTTGAAAAAATAGAAATAACAGGATTAACGGATGCTTTAAACGACTTACTATTGATTAACTTAGGACATTTTGAAAAAATTAAGAATGTGTTAATTTCAAATTTCCAGCAGAATTAACTTTATCCCTAAATTATTTATCGATAAGGAATATATGTGTAGTTAAAAATTGATTATTATTTGATTAAATTTTACTTTACTAATTTTACGCACTCCATGATTACCCGAACAATATTTACAAAAGATCAGACCTGCGTCTTGAAGTTTTTTAATTTGAGCAGAAATGTTAGCTTCGGTCATACCTAATGACGAAGCAATATTGGAAACATCCATCCCATCATTCGAGTTCTGAATCTGGTGTAAAATATAGCGTCTTGTTGCTGAAGAAAGTGCTTTTACTACCTTTTCAATACTAAAGTTCGATTCATTAGTCAATGAATTATTACTATCAGTATATAAATCTAATTCTAATATATTTACGTTTTCTACTTCATTTATATCTGATTCTGTTATTTCACTACTCGATAGGTTAGGTTCACTTAACTCCATAGATATTTTTCAACCCTTAACTAAAATTTTAGACGAACCCTAATCTTAGGATACATATTTAGAAAGTTAGTATATCCTTATAAGTCTAATTCAATATTCACTTGATAACATTTTACTATAATAGTTACAAAAATTACAATCGATGCGTAAGAAATAGTGTAAATTGAAAATTGTCAAAATTGTGGTATCATTAAGACCTTACTCAATTTGATCAAAGAGATTCTTAAATTGATTGATTTATCTAGTAATAGCCTTTCTTATTCATGAACGCTCGATGTTTAATCGCTCATTTTATTCAAAAGGTTGTTTATTTGATATAGAATATAGTTATATACCTTAAAACGAATTGCATATTTTTTTATACTATTATTAATACAAAAATAATTGGGCAACATGGCTATGTAATCTAGGATTACTTATCTGTACAAGCTAATTAATAGTGGTAAATGTCTTTAACTATAATTATAACCATTCTCAGTAAGAGAATTTAAAGATGATAAATTTATATAAATATCCCACTAATAAATCACAAAATTATATTAGTTAGGTTACAATACTTACAATTGTTGCATATGATTATAAATGCATACAAATATTACTCCTAATTTAATTTGAGATGATGACCGTTGAGTAAAGATTCTGAACCAAAAAAGTTCACCAAAGTTATTACAATAAGGATAGATCAAGAATTGAATGAGAATTTGGATAGAATGAAAGATAGAATGGGTATCACGAAAAATAGTCTAATAAAAAATTATTTAGAGCTTAGTAAATACTTCTTAAAACGCAAATCAACAATTCAATCATTAAACGATCGTGATTTAATTATTATTAAAAGGAGTTTTTTTCGAAATCTTATTGAAAAGTTGGATGAAACGGAACAGACAAAATTTGGAGATAAACTAGGAATATTCATAAATGATATTGCTAGAATCTATGGAAAACAAGAGGATCTACCATTCAAGATTGATTTTTGCGATAATCTAGGATTTTTTAATAATTTATTGGATGAGAGCAACTTTGTGCTGGTAGAAAAGAAATTTGGACCTACTAAATTTGCAGAAGCTTTTTTATGGCGATTATTTGAACAAAAAGAATTGAATCCTAGTTACGTCGAAGAAGAAATGAAAGGGAATAAAAGTTTACGTCAAAAATATAAAAATCAGATGAAACAATTAGATATTTCTTCCTCTCATTATTCTTATGAGTTCGCGAGAATAGATAAAGAAAGCTAACTACTAAAGGAATAAATTAATATTTATCTATAATTTCCTTTAAACCAAGAATTGGAATAAGAATTTTATCAGGTCTAAACAGCAGTTCGTAATCTAATTCGTGTAATACTCTTTCAATCGTAAAATAATTAAGTAAAGTAATTTGAAGTTCTGGACTTTGCTCAAAAATTTTACCCATTAATTTATTTTCCCACACATTTAGGATTTTTAAGGCAATTTTCAATATTTTTTGCTTTTTCGTGATTTTTGAAGATTTTCTGAAGTAGAGATTAAAAAGAAATTCCGCTGGAACTTCAATCTTATCTTGGTCTATTATTTTATCCTCAATAAATTTCAGCAGAGTATTAAATTTAATATAGCTAAGTGATCTTAAAAAACTTGCCAAATCTTTTTCTATTGGGAACTTTTTTTCTTTTTCCTTAAAATCGAGCTGCGGATCTCCCTCAAAATCAATAAAATAGAACATATAATCGCCGTTTGATTTGTTAACAAGAATTTGTTGGAAGTGGAGATCTTGATGAACTGGTTGGATATTAATTGTATCAGCGTTAAATTCAGAACGGAATTTCTCAATAATATCCTTGATGTCAATTAAAATGGATAATATCTTAGGGGAGGAATAAAATGCCCCTTCAGAACTTCTACTCATGGTTTCTTGCATTCTTTCTACCATCTCAAGTAAATTTTCTGTGTAATTTTTTAAATAGTCCACGCTTGAGACGGTTTCTTTTGAATATAATGGATCACTCTGTAGAATTAAGGCTTCGTGTAACTTTTTGATCTGGAGTCCTATTTTTTCAGACACTTGTAATGAATTAACACAGTAGTTTTTTATAAATCCAGATATTTTCTCTTTATCTTTTAGGGAGGGATCATCGTCATCAACAACTTCAAAAATCGAATTCACCATGCTATTAAGCTCATTCCAATAGATATCTCCCAAATTTCCACTGTTTGGGACATCTTCAAGTATCCCAATTGTTTCTCTACCTTGAATTTTTATCATACCATATATTTTTGGAGCATTGGGAAAATTGTTTTTCACTAAAACAAACAATTTCCTTGGTTCTAAACTTCCTGAATAGTCTTTATACGATTTTAAAACATATGAAATAGGTTTTTCATGAGAGTTTTTCTTATTTGATACTTCTAATAAAAATAGAGAATTTGTTGTATTCCCCCCACCTAACTGATGTAAGCCATATTCATACCGTTCAGGATATAAACTAGCTTCAATTAAATTGCGTACCTTCAGCATATTAAAATCGTCTTCAAACTGTTCAGAATATAGCGTAAGTTCTAAAGACATGTTAGGGAATGTTTCAGAAATTGTCTTATCAAATAACATTTTCTTCCAGAATAAAACGCAATACTCTGCTTCAACAAGATTCAGATAAATTATCTTTTCTTTTTGATTATCATGCACACTAAGTGCTAGTATTTTGCTGAATGTGTTTACAGTTAGTTTAACAACATTTTCTCCTGTAGTTTCGTTAGGTTCAAGTATATCTTGAATTTTTTCGTAGATTATGATAGGT
Source organism: uncultured archaeon (assembly GCA_964508365.1). Classification (GTDB taxonomy): domain Archaea; phylum Asgardarchaeota; class Lokiarchaeia; order Sigyniarchaeales; family SOKP01; genus SOKP01. Next base: position 32,834 of record CAZDTP010000009.1, on the reverse strand, counting down.
AGGAAGTATTTTTTAGAATATTCATCGTAGCTAACCTCAATTATCGTTAAAAAAATATTTTCCGAGATGATATTAAAGTAGTAAAGTGTTATCTTAAATAGTAAATTAGATAATAACGATTTATCACCAAACCATCTTCTCGAAAGAAGCCATCCTTTAAATTCATTAGAATTAAATACTTCTTGGAATAAATTTTTATCAAAAAAATCTCTCATAATTATAAATAACACTTAGTTTTAATTAAAGATACATTTCTCTAAAGTTTTCATGGATATTTTTTATATAATATGTTTATCCTTAAAGTGTTTAATATTTTTAGAGTTTTAAAATGTTTTTCTATTTTAATACACATGTGAAGTATGATTGGATTATAACTAGGGAATTAAAACTACATTTCAAAGGATTTCTTCTGAATTAAATTAATGAATCCAAATAGATTTAAAGTAATTCTTTCTTAATTTTGTTATATTATAAAATTATAACATCGACATTATGACCGAAAAACAAATTCACCTTCCCATTGTATTTCACTTTCACCAACCTGAAGGAAACTACCTTCAGGTTTATGAAGATGTTTATCAAAAATCATATATGCCCCTTATCGACAATATATTCCAATATGAGGAGATTAAATTCACGCTACATTTTTCTGGAAATTTATTAGAATGGTTTCTTGAGAACAAACCAGATTTTATTGACAAAATAAAAGTTATGGCAAAAAGAGGACAAATCGAGATAATTGGGGGGGGTTATTATGAACCTATTTTCGCAATTATCCCTTATCGCGATAAAATCGCTCAAATGAAAAAGCTATCTGATTTAATTAAAAAAGAATTCGGATTAGATGTAAGAGGTGCATGGTTATCTGAGAGAGTGTGGGAGCCGAATTACCCTTCTTTCCTAAATGATGCTGGCTTAAAATATGTTATAGTCGATGATAATCATTTTCGCTCGACAGGTATCACAGAGGAGGATACTCTATATTCTTACATAACTGAAGATGAAGGAAAATCTCTAAGAATATTTCCTATCAATGAAGAATTAAGATATTTAACTCCATGGAAACCTACTTATATGTCAATTGAATATTTGGAAAGCGTTGCTGATGAAAAAGGTGATAGGATAGCTTTATTAATCTCAGATGCAGAAAAAATGGGAGCATGGGCTACAACACATCAATTTTGTTATATTGAAGGTGAGGGGCATAAAGATGGAGATAATGGGAAACCATTTATTCCCGCTTTATTCGATCAGATAATCAAAAATAACTGGATAAAGTCTATTACACTTTCGGAATATATGGAAAAATATCCTGCGAAAAGTTTAATATACCTACCAACCGCAAGTTACGATAAAATGGAAGAATGGGTTTTACCAACGAAGGAAAGGAAAGTTTTTAAAAAAATTAGAGAAAAGTTAAAAGATAATCCTAAAAAACTTGACGAATATCTATTCTTAAAAGGAGGCTTCTGGAGATATTACTTAGTGAAATATCCAGAATCAAATAATATGCATAAGAAAATGCTCCATGTGAGAGATAAACTCATTCATGTTGAAAACAATTTAGATAAGTTGGAGTGGCAAAAAAGTAGAAATGAAGCCAACAAATTAATAAAAAAAGCTTGGACAGAAATTTATAAATCACAATGCAACGATTGCTATTGGCATGGCTTATTTGGTGGTGTTTATTTACAATTTTTACGGTTTTCCGTTTATACTCACCTCATCAACTCTGAAATCATGATTGACAATTTGAATACAAAGTTCCTTTCCTTAGAAAATAAATATATCTCAGTTACGCCTTTAGATTTCAACAAAGATAGTAGAATGGATATCATAATTGAATCTGATCTTTTAAATATTTATATTAATCCATCGGATGGGGGTACCATTTTTGAGATAGACTATAAACCAAAATGCTATAATCTTTTAAATACCTTAACCCGGTGGCCTGAAGCGTATCACGATGACGAGGATATCGATAAAGAAAAAGTAATGATTGATAGGTTTAAGAAATCTATGTTAAGGGTAAGATTTTATCACATCAACGATAAATTCAAAGCTATCGAAGCAGATCGATATAGAGAATACGGATCGTTTGTTGACGGTGAATTTATTGTTACTAAAAATGAAAAAAATGGAAAATCCGCCGTTGTAGAATTAGAACAAAAAGGTAATGTAATCGTCCCAAGTTCTAATGACTCTTATCCTTGTTCTATCGTTAAGAAAATAAATGTTGAGGAAAATCAAATTAAAATAATTCTAAAAAGTAAGTTCGAGAAAATACCTGAAAAAGAAGATTTACTCCAAAAAATCATCAATAATTTGTTCTTAGGAATTGATCTTCCTTTCTTTTTTAATGGTGATCCTGATAAATTTCAATGGGAAAGCAACCAATTGCTTTTTTTAAATAAGTCAAAAAATGACCTAATTAAACCTTTTCAATACACAGGGAACCAATTTAAAGCCCAAGATTTATCTTATAATTTAAACCTAGAATATTCACTACAAAGAGAAACAAAGGCAGATACTGAATTAATAGAAATACTTAAATTTCCAATTGTCGCATACGCATTCACTGATGAAGGTTATAAAACTATTTACCAAGGTATTAATGTTATATCTCAATTTAAACTTAGAAAAGAAATGGAGATCGTAATAGAAATTAAGATATATTAGTTTATTAGACTAATAAATTACAAATATGTATAATCTACCGCTGAATTCGTCGGTTTTTAAATAGTTTTATATATAAAAAGGGAGTATATGAATATATAACATCAAAAAAATTTTAATACGTTCTGATAATGAAAGATTATAGTAAAGAAAGACAGAATGGCTACGCATTTACATCCAAATCTGTAAAGCAACATATTGAAAATAATGAATTCATTAAAGAAATTCGAAAAAAATTGTTAGAAGAACGCATTAAGAAGACTTTTTCTAAATAAGTTATACTTTTTACTCAGGAAATCCCCATTCTCCTATTAATGGCACGAATCTAACTCCCGTTATTTTCTTAAGTTCGAATCTTTCCCCAATTTTAGATATAATATATAGATCTTGACCAAATTCTTTTGAACCCGCAGGGATACAAAGAATTCCTCGGTCCTTTAACTGCTGCTTTAGGGGGGGAGGAACTTTCTTTGGTGAGGATGCGGTAACTAAAATTTTGTCGTAAGGAGCTTTTTGTGGATACCCTAACGTACCGTCCCCATGAATAACCGTAACTACCTCTCCGTAGCCTGTATTAATTAAACTTTCTTCAGCTTTATTTGCTAACTCTTGGTGCCTTTCTATTGTATACACATGTCCCGGATTTTTAGAATGTTTTGGTGCTACAAGCTCAGCACATAAGGCAGCGTGATAACCCGAACCGGTACCAATTTCAAGGACTTTTTCTCCCTCCCTAAATTCTAAAAGTTCACACATCATTGCGTTCATGTGTGGGGCACTAATTGTTTGCCCCATTCCTATTGAAAGTGGAGAATCTATGTATGCAGATTCTATAGCGCCTTTTGGTAAAAATTTATGCCTTGGAACTTTTAACATAGCCTTTATTACACTAGGCTTAGTTAAAATGTTTCTCTTTTTAAGACGATCTACTAATTCAATCCTCTTATCTTCATAATCCATCTATTATTTCAACCTACACGCGCTAAATATAAACGATTCTTCATTTAAACCATTTGATTTATGTTTGATATATGATATAAATTTTATCATCTCTCTGAACCTCATTACTTAAACGCAGATTCACTTTAAAAGGATTATCGAATCGTTTTTTATATATATTTTGAATTTTTTCCCCTTTAAAGACCATATGCTTAATTTTTTGATGATGATATGTCTCATCCCCTATTACTATTATCTCATCTCCAATTTTTAAGTTAAATTCTTTGATTTCAATCAATATATTTGCTGTCATACTGTTTGTATTAAAAGATAAAACTTTCCCAAGATAATTTTTTTTGTATGAAGAGACATTTCCTCTCCTTTCTAATTCAACGTCTTCAATAGTTGGACGATGATAATAAAATCCTGTGTGAAATCCGCGATTATAGATCTTACTTAATCTTTCTAACCAATCTCGAACCTTCTCGTTTGTGAAAGTACCGCTAAGATAACTATCAATTGCTTCTCGATAACAAGTGGTGACCGTTTCAATATAAAGCGGATCCTTCATTCTACCTTCAATTTTAAAAGCGTCTATATTTGCATCTATTAATTCTGGTGTGTGTTCTATCATACATAGGTCTTTTGTGTTCAAGAACATTTGTCCATCGTATATAAATTCATTACTTTCATCATCAATAACCCTCCATTCTCTCCTACATGGTTGGACACATTTACCTCGATTTGCTGAGAATTCTTCAGAATCACAAATTATCGCAGATAAATAACATCGACCAGAAATTGAGGCACACATAGAACCATGAACAAAACATTCAATTTGTGCGTTATTTAGGTGGTGTTTAATAAGTTTTATTTGATTGAGTGATAGTTCTCTCGCTAAAATAATCCTTTCTGCTCCTAATGATTCATAGAATTTTGCAGATTCTACATTAGATACATTTGCCTGAGTTGAGATATGAAAACGTAATTTCTCACGATTAGCGAATTTGATTACTGCTACATCATGGGCAATTAAAGCGTCGATACCTGCTTTTTTAGCTTTTGATATAAATTCTTCTAAATCTTGAAGCTCAGAATCGTAGATTAAGATATTAGTTGTTAAATATGCTTTAATTGGTGGTTTTTGATGATGACAAAAATCTACAATGTCTTTAAGATCCTCTCTTTCGAAATTTTTAGCATTTCCTCTCATATTATACGCTTTGACACCAAAGTAAATTGCATCAGTTAAACCACCTAATTTTCTTAAAGAAGTCCAATTCTGTGCTGGAGCAAGTAGTTCCGGTTTTTTTAATGAATGTTTTGGCATTTTACTTACAATTATCAGTTCTCCTATTGAAAAAATAATACTCGTCGTGTTAAAAGAATATCTATTTTAAGCTTTCCAAAAGTAAAAGGTGTGAGTATTAATATCTACATATAACTTTATATTTCTTAACATCAAAAATTATATCATATCAAAGACTAGAATATTAACCGGCAAGCAATAATAGATTTTTTTAGTTTTTAGTAATTATGAAAGAAAAAATGAATGTAATATTTATCATTACTGACGCTCAACGGGCCGATCATTTAGGCTGTGCAGGAAATCCTAATGTAAAAACTCCTAACATTGATAATCTAGCAAGAGAGAGTGTACGTTTTTCCAATTATTATTGCACTAATCCAATTTGTATGCCGAATAGAGCAACTTTACTTACGGGTTTGTATCCAAACGTACATGGTGTAAGAAGTAATGGTATAAATTTAAATGAAAACCTCTCTACAATTACGAAAGTGTTGCATAAAAGAGGTTGGCATACCGCGGCTATTGGAAAAGTACACCATCAGTTTTGGTTAGGACCTTTTAAACACAGAACAAAATCCGCTGAAAGTTTGATTAGTTGGGCTGTTGATAAAGGTAAAAACGATCCTGTAGGAAAAAATTTCCCACTCCCTTACTATGGCTACGATGAAGTAGAATTAATTTCTGGAAATGGTACTGTGTGCGCTGGTCATTATACAGATTGGTTGGAAGAAAAAGCACCTAACATCGCTAATGAAATGAAAAAAAGAGTTCAGAACTACGATAACCTTTTTAGTTTATTTTGTGACGAAATTCCCGGCGACTTGTATAATACTACCTATGTAAAGGAACGAACGATTTCATTCCTTGAGAGATATGCTAAAGGAAACTATGGAGAAAAACCTTTTTATTTGCATTGTTCTTTTCCAGATCCACATTATCCTCTTTTTCCACCAAAGAGATTTCAAGAAATGTATAAACCAGAAGATATAGATCTCCCTCCAAGTTTTCAAGACATAAAAAATTTATACAACCACACATATTTAGGGAATCACTTAAAAAAACCTCCATTTAAAAAAGCCTTTTTAAGAGAGTCAACAGAAGAAGAAGTTCAAAAGCTCACTGCTCTAACGTACGCTGCGATAAGCTATGTTGATTATTGTATTGGTGAAATATTAGCATATTTAGAAAAACTAGGATATTCAGAAAACACAATGGTTATTTTCACCAGCGATCATGGAGACTTAATGGGCGACCATGGACTTCTTTTTAAAGGTCCATGTCCTTTTAATGGCGTATTAAACATACCTCTAATATGGAAAGTTCCAGGATTAACTAAGCCCAGTGTATCAAATGCTTTAATTAGTACCATCGATCTTCCTAAGACAATGCTTAATTTGTTATGTATAAAAGAACACCATCACCCACCAGATATGCAAGGTTTTGATATCTCGCAAATTTTAGAAGATCCTAGTAGAAAGATCAGAGATAGTGTTTTAATCGAGAACGATGAAGAAATAGGTCCCTTGGAAGCCCGATTAAGGCATCTAATTACTGAGGATTATAAATTAACAATTTACGAAGGATTAGACAACTTTGGTGATATATACGATCGAAAAAACGATCCTTACGAATTAAATAACCTATGGAATAACGAAAACTTTCGAGATCATAGGTTCAAACTTGTAAATAAACTTTTACAAGAAAATTTAAGAGCTCAAACGAAATTTCCAAGAAGAATTGCTGCTACCTAACTAAAATTTAACTACAAACAAAAATTTTTTATTTTAAATATATAGTCCTTATTTACGAGTTACTCAAAGACAGTGGGATTTTTATCCATGCAAGGAACCCCAAATTGGCAAAATCCACAACCAACAGGGAATGTTGGAGGTCTTAATTTTCCGTTAATTCTGCGTACATGTGATTTAAGTAGGGAGCCAAGGCGAAGCTCCATTTTTCTAGCTACTTTCCGTCCATAATAATAACATAGTTGTTTATCGTGCCCTTCTTCTGAAATCGCACCAGCAGGACATTTTTCTATACATGCTTTACAAGTTCCTTTCGCGAAGAATAAGCAATTTGAAAATGGATCGTCGGATTTACGAGGGGAAACCTTAATCGGAGCATTTGTAATCACTGAGGCCAACCTCACATTACAACCAACTTCGGTTATAAAGCCTTCGTGCAAACTAAAGGTCCCCAATCCTGCCGCAAAAGCAGTATGTCGTTCAGACCAAGTTGAATAAAATGTTCCTTTTGCAATTATGCTAAATGCTTCGCTTAACACTCCTGCTACAGCGATATAACCTTTTTCCTGGAAATATTTCACTAACTGTTTCATAATGTAGGCTTTGAATTCGTTAGCATAATTTCGACCTAAGGAGTAAAAATCAGATGGTAATGTAATGTGGCGTAATTTGACAAAATTTTTGCTCTCGTTCCGAATCTTTGCAACATAAGGAAAAACAATCGATAATACTCGTAGCTGATCACCAGTAATTCCTTCTTGCTCACAAGCCTTCCACATCTCTACGGGAGTAAGGTGTTCTGGTCCTACCACTTCTTTAAATTTTAAATACATCGGATCGTTCCCTGAAGCTACACCAATCAGTGGAGAGGAAAATATTCTTCCTCCACCATATTTTTCTGGAAGACGGTTAAGTACGCTTTCAGCGAAAAGATTTTCTAAAAACCCTATTAATTGTTCTTCCATATTAAAATCAATTATTACTGATTTATTTTAGTATCTATCTATTACTTTTCTCATTTGAAATAAATGTTAAACAGATACGTAATGCATTCTCTAAAGTTCCTTTTCTGATTCTATCTGGAGTATCTGTAGACTGATGGTAATAGCTCGACCTTGTTTTCCAATCTGCTGAATTCAAAAATCCTGCTTTAATGCCAGCCTTCGAAAAAGCAGCAGCATCGGATCCTCCACTTAATCTACCAACTGTTTTTTCCAACTTACCTGCTCCAAATCTTTTAACAGTTACATCACTCATCTCTGCAGCTCTTAATATCTTGTCAACTACTTCTTCTGAATGTTTTGTTCGAGTTGTCGGCTCGTATTCTATGACTGAAAATTTGTCAGGAGTCTCTAAACCGTCCATGTTAAAAACTATGGCGTTTTTCTTTTTCAATTCGTCTAGATGAGCCGCAGCATAACGATAGGCTCCTCTTAAACCGCTTTCTTCGCAACCAAAACTGATTAGTCTAATTTCTGTGCTTTCTGGAATTAAATCTCTGTGTTGATTCAGATATCTACCAAGCCCTACTATCACCGAACAACTACTTAGGTTATCTACTGATCCTGGAACAACATTACCTTTTTCTCCTAATGGTACAAAAAAGAACAAACTCACATAACAAGGACTACCAACGATTAATAACAAAATAACTATTGTGAAAAACATAGATTTAAGATCAATAAATCCTATAACCATTAAAGTAAGATTTATAGCAGATAGAATCAACCATATTAAAAGTATAATTATAGCTCCAAATGCAAGTGGAAGAAAACCCCACTTTAAGACCTTCAATAAATTAAATTGTAATGCAGAATCGATATGGCTCGAAAAAATTAATAATTTCTTTGGTTCTTTTTGTTTTGCTTCAAATTTACCAACAATGTTTTGAGACGATTTTTTACGAAAAAACCCATCGATAAATTCTTTGTAGTTGAAAAATTCCTCCCACATAATCACCAAAGATAAGAGAACTAAAATCAAAGAAATACTAGAAAACACTACTAACCATATCATCTCAGAAGCGAGTTGTTGTAATAAATAAAATATCATAGAAACAGGGACCATAGTCACAATCATTTTAATCCATCCCAGAAAAGCTTTTGGGTGGCATTTAAAAGGTTCTAAAACAACTTTATCGCAACTTTTTTCAAGTTCTTTCTTAATAATATTCGCTCCTTCAGCTTCTTGTGGACTACAAGGCATTCTAGGACCAACTTCATCGACGATTCTCTGGACTAAATTGTACATATAGTCCGAATCTTCTTTTGAGATTTCTATGTTCATTTTCGTTTCTTCATCAGCGAGATTTTGATATAAAAAATTTATCCTTAAACAATTTAAAGGTTTCCGTTTAACTTATTATTATAGGAATAAATAAGACCTAATAGAATAATAATTGTTAATAAAGACTTATAGAGTGAGTTAACTATGGTATTACAAATTTATCAAATTATTATCTTAATTTCTATTGGTGCGCTTGTAGGAATAAGTATTAGTTTCATTGGTCAAACAGGTATAGGAATTGTACTTCCTATTATCCTATTATTCACTGGAGATGTGTTTTTAGCTATTGCCATAAATTTACTAAATGACTTGATTACATCAGCCACTGTATCAATAGGATATCTTAGGAGAAAACAATTTAAAATAAGAATTGATATTTTTATAATAATCATTATTGGTATAGTTACCACATTTTTCGGTGTTTTTATTTTAATGACAACCCCTCTAGGTTCCATTTATGGGTGGTTTATTCCAATTTTCATTATGTTCTTAGGGTTTCTCTTTCTAAAGAGAGGTTTTCCTACCTATGATTCAGTAAAAAAAATGGTTCATAACATTGCGCGCAAAGCTATGAAGAAAGGAAAGAATGAGGAGGAATTAGCAGAAATAAATAAAAAAATCGACGAACAGTTAGTCTCTGAAGCAGATTCTATTCAAGGATTCATATCACGGGGGTCGCGTATATACTATATTTTAGCAATTGGATTTGGCCTTTTTGTTGGTGTCAATTCAGGATTATTTGGAGCAAGTTCTGGATTAGTTTTTGTGTTAGCACTTGTAATAATTTATGGCTACCCTCTCAAAAAAGGAGTTGGAACAGCTCTAATTTTAAGTATGATTATTAGTTCTTGCACTTTCTTATTTTATCAAATTTTTGGTCTTACTATTAAAGGAGAAGTATTTTTTAATTTCGAGCTTTCATTATATTTAGCAATCGGCTCGATTATAACCGGAATAATAACTTCTACATATATTCAAAAACTGTCTGCTAAAACAATGGGGCGTGTTGTTGGACTTGTTATTTTCGTCCTAGGTAGTCTCTCACTGACTTTTTACTTTATAACTTAAATCTTTAAAATGTTGAATTAGAGAAAAAAGTTCTCTCTATATAGGTTTCTGTAATTCCTTTAGCCTCATGTTTATCTGATGAGCTCCATTTTCCAATATGTTAGTTGCTATGAAGGAGGATTCATCCTTTACTTTTTCTTTTAAAATTTTCACTTTTAAATTTAAAGCATCGGTTAACACCTTTATGTTTTGCTCATCAGATCCTTTTATAATTATATCAAGAATGTGTAGTGCAAGCTGTAATTTACCTTCAAAAAACAGCTTTTTTGCGTGTTCTAGGTATACAATTTCACTACTCAATTTTAGAAATTCTCGGGCAATATCAACCATCTTGGATGGAAAAAGATCAGTAGGATTCCCACTATTATACCACCCATGGTAAAGTCTATAGGCCGCATGTATAGCAAAACGGTAACAGCCATAATAACCTCTTAAAATTTTATGCTTCTTGAATTTTTCTGGGTAAATTTCTAGCATTTCATGGTAAATTTGTTCGAACCATTTTCCTTCGTTTAATCTTTTCACCACTTCATCGTGAACAAAATGCATAACTTCCGCTGTAATTGATAATGCATCTCTCACATTTTCCTTACCTTCGATAAGTCTTCCATGACCAGGAACTAAGTATTCTGCATTTTTTTCTCTCATTTTTTCCATTGCTACTGCCCAATCTTTAGGATATCTCTGGACTTTAAATGGATTACCTATATTAGGGAAGGATGAAACCATTAAGTCGCCTGTACAAATCGTCTTCTTTTCAGGGACCCATAACCAAATTGAATCGTCAGTTTCACCTATATCGTGGTAAATCTTGAAATTTAAATCACCTATTTTAAATGAATATGAAGATTTGTTTCCTTGAAGAATAATAGTAGGCTCTAATGTTTCGTGAGCAGAAACGACAGCATCTCGTCCCCTACCACTTACAGATACAAATTGTTGCTTATTTATCCAATCGTGATATTTATCGAGAATTTTGTATTTTTCAAATCGCCTGATGCAGTTCTCATGAGCAATTACTTCAGGCATGTCCCAACCCTTTTTTCTTATTTCTTCTATAAAAGGACCATAACCAAAAGCGTGATCGAAATGTCCATGTGAATAGATTACATATTTAACGGGCTTATTAGTAATGCGCCTTACTTCGTCGAAAGTTTTCTGGGCGAATTGCCTTATTGGAAAATCAAAGATTACTAAGCCTCCTTTTGTATCAAAAACACAAGTATTTGCCATGTTTGGGACAAAAATGCAAGTGTTATTTTCAAAAGTGGATGATGGAAACCACCCAAACCACTCTTTAATCCCCTCTGATAATTTTTTTCCCATTATTTTTGAACCATTCCATAGTAAATTCCAATGTTTATTATCTCTACTTCATAATTTAAAAATATAGATTTTTCAACAATTATTGAAATTTCCGATATATTATTGTAATAACAATTGTAAGTATTATTTAGAGAGTGCTTCAAAAAAAAAAAGAAAAAATTAGGAGTTTATTCTGATTTTTTACGCCATACTGTAAAGTATACAATAATTAAAACGATTCCAGCAGGGATTCCTAATACAATCAAAATCCACATAACTGTTAAGAACCATGCATAAACCCAATAGGTATATGGTAAAGCCCCAAATGGTGTAAAGTAATTTCCGTCTACTGCAATATAAATACAATATGCAATAAACATAAAGAAGCTAAAACCACCTTCTCCTCCTGTATTTCTTTTTCTATGTTTGTTTTTCTTTTCTCTGTCTTTAAATTCCTGTTTTTCATCAGCTGGTAATCTACGCCACCAGAGATATCCTCCTAAACCAAAAAATAATCCAGCGGGAATACCCACAAATAACAATTCCCACAAGATAATAAGGATGATAAATCCAACAATCCAATCCAGGTTCCAGTCACCAATGAATGCCGTACCAAATGTTCCAATAGGAGATGTTTGTATAAACCAAAATAATACTAAAAGTGCCCCAATAGCAGCACATATACAGGCAATAATTATAATTACGAATGTTTTACAATGCTTCTTTATCTTTTCTTTCCAAAAAGCTTCTTCGCTTAATTCTTCGCTCATAAGATTTACACTTTAAATTTTAGAATCTTAAAATAAGATTTCCATTTATTTTAAACCATGCTGAAATAAAAAGATTATTGTATATGGTGCTTATAATTGAATAATTATTCAATTCAATTATACATAATAAAGAATAATGAAAAAACCTTAGAGCCACTGAATTCTTGAGGGTTTTCGAGCGGGGATTCTTTTATACTTTACATCTGGATACCCCATCGTTAAAGAATATCCTACGATATGATTTTTAGGAATCTTGAGTAGTTTTCTGATAGTCTGTGACTCGTTTATAAAATAGGTTAAATACCCTAATGAGCAAGTTCCTAGTCCTAGAGTTTCCGCAGCGAGCATGATATGAGCAGCTGCTAAAGAACCATTTGTGGGCATCCCTCCTATAAATTTTTCTCCATGGATAACAATTAACTCTCCATTCCAACACCAGAAATCAATTCCTTGCTCAATTCCTTCGAGAATTCTTTTTGTATTTGGGAGATTTACAACAGCTTGGTTAAATTCTTCTTCTGGCATACTTTTTTTCAAGAATGTCCGCCCTTGTGGATCCTCAAGCGCATTAACAAATCTAATCATTTTAATAGTTATGTGCTTTGATATGTCGGCTATTACTGCTTTGTCTTGCACAATAGTATAGTAAACATTTTCTGAATTGCTTCCAGTTGGAGAATACTTTCCAACTTTCAATAAATTTTCTATTAAACCTTTTGGAATTTCTTTTTCTTTGAATCGCCTTATGGATCTCCTGTTTAAAACCAGATTTAAAAAAGAATTATACGTTGGAATTCCTTCTCCTTTCGCACTACCCTCTAATTCTTCTTCCGTATGAAATTTTAACTTAATCACATTTACCGGACACACAGCTTCGCAATGTCCACATTCTATACAAAAATCTTCAAACGAATCAACTAAACATAGCAAGTCTTGATCAAAATAAAACAAATTAGCTACGCAATCTTTGACGCATTCTTTACATTTCGTACAATTATTAATATCGATTTTAATTTTGGAATTTTCTATTGTATTTATCATGATAAATCATTCTATGAATTCTAAATTCCCTCTTAACTTACATTATTAAAAAAAAATCTTAAATTTGAGTTTTTTCCACTCTTGCCAATTCTGCTTTTTTATCCATGATTTGCATATAAGTTGCCATAGTGTTTTTGGGAGGAAGTATCTCTTCTTCTTTTTTAATAAGCGAAATTGCTTCAGATGTGCAAGTAGGAACGCAAACTCCACATCCAATACATCTTGCTTTATCTACTTGTGCGATATCGTCTTCAATATTAATGGCATTCAAATTGCATCTATCTTCACAGATCCCACACCCTACGCATAAATCGGTATCTACTTTAGCATAATAGTTAGTTGCGAAAAATTGAGACAATTCAGGTAGTTGTTTTGCACTTGTAAGTATTCCACAACAACACCCACAACAGGTACAAATATTCATTGGTCTTTGAGAATTTCCCGGTTGAAGAACTAAACCATCTTCTTCTGCTTTTTCTAAGATTTTATATGCTTCTTCTTTCGTAATTTCTCGAGCTAGCCCTTTTTCTATAAAAGTTTTAGCAGCTGTTCTAAAGGAAAAGCAAGATTCGCGTAACTTTGTCTTTTTACACGATTCTCCTATAAGATCATTTCCTTTTCGGCAGATGCAGTCCATTACTGCAATTGGTTCTCCTACATTCTCGATAATTTGTTTAAGATCATCATAATTCGCAATTGATTGTTCATAGTTAACAGTCTGATCTAGCGGGATCACGCGTAGTTGAGGAACACCCGTACTATTATATTCTTCACTAAAAAATGTTTCACGAGTGTATTGATGGGCATCTTTATAAAATTCAGGTGTTAATTGATTTAATTGATACTCAAACATTCCTATTATAAAAGGAGCACTACCGTAATATTTTGTTTCTGTTTCTCCTTCTTTTACAATCCCACGATTGATTAAACCCTTGAAATACATCTCATCTAGTTTCTTCTCCAATTCTTCTGAAGAAAAACCACTTTTTTTCAATCTCCTGTAAATTTTACTTAACGGATCTGCCATAAAATTCAATTTTAATGCGATTTGAGCTTGTTCTGGTGTGAAAAGATGTTTCAAAATTTTAATTTCAATTCCAGATTCTGTAGCTGGATAACCAACTGGCATCTTATCAAGATGTTTCTGTAATTCTCTGTATAAATCTTTATTTTCTTGTTCCATGCAATATGCAAATAGTTAATAAAATAAAAAGTTAATAATTAAGTTTGATAGGACAGCGTTCATTCATCTATTATAGAGAAGCTAAACAAAACTGAAGAATTTGAAATATTAAATTAAAACTAATGAAAATCATCTCTGATAATTTTTCCATTCAAGAGGAAATTTCGATACTTTTTCTCGCCCTGTAGGTTGATAGACTTTTTTTCCTAAAGGTCTAACTTTTAAATTACCATCAAAAAATTGTGTAATTCTTTGCCTCGCTAATTTAATATATTCCAATTCTTTATCTACACCAATAACCTTTCGAGAATGCTTTAATCCAGCAACTAAGGTCGTTCCTACACCACAAAAAGGATCTAAAATATAATCTCCTCTATTAGTGAGAGCAAGAACACATCTTTCTACTAATTCTATTGGAAATTGGCAAGGATGAATAGTTTTTTCTGGATGGTTAGATTTAACGTTTGGAAACTCCCAGAAAGCAGTCATCCAATCATCTTCTAATATTTTCCAGACATCTGAAGGATTTTTTCCTAAAGGGTTTCCTGAAAGTTTACCCTTATTTGGTCCCTTATATGCGCGTTTCCCTGGATATTTAGCTGGTACTCTTATCGAATCTAAATTGAAAACATAATTATCTGTTTTTGTAAACCATAGAATTGTCTCATACCTTCCAGAAAATCGATTCTTACAATGTAATCCATGTCCAAAATGCCATACAATTCTATTCCTCAATTTCATACCTATTTTTTTGAAAATATCGTAAAAAAAGATATCTAAAGGATAAATTTCACCGTTATCCACATAATTTCCGACTTCCCAACAAACACTTCCTTCACTTTTAAGTTTATCCTGAAGATGTCTAATGATAATTTCTTGATTTTTCAAATATGCGTCTAATGTTGCTTTTTCCTCGTAATCTTTGCCAATGTTATAAGGAGGTGAGGTCACTATTAAATTTATACTATTATTAGGCACAGTTTTCAAGAATTTTAGTGAATCTCCATGATGCAAAATGATCTTCCTTTCTCTAGCAAATTCAGTATAAATTTTATGAGCTTCTGAATTAGAAGGCATCTTTTTCTCTGTTGTCATCATTAATCAATAAATCTTAATTAGTGAAGAGTAAGAATTATAAATACAATTGACTTCTAGTCAGATTTTATAAATTAAATTATTTGTTAAGCCTTTATCAAAATTGCATTTCCTTTTTTTTTCTTTCTAACTTAAAATGAAACATGTTCGAATTTAGGTTTATAAACACTTTACAATTATACTTAATAAATAATCATTAAAATTCAAAAGTTAGATGTGAAATATTTGAGTATATCTAGTCATAATAAAGAAAATCCTGAAATTTTAGATTTAGAAAACTTACTTGATTATCAAGAAGGCTCTGTTGTTAGTAGAATGTTGATGAACAAAAAAATAGGCACAGTAACATTGTTTTCTTTTGATAAAGGTGAGGGTTTAAGTGAGCATACAACTCCGTTTGATGCGTTAGTTTACATTTTCGATGGTAAAGCAGAAATTATAATTTCTAAAAAACCTTATGTTTTAGATAAAGGGCAAATAATGACGATGCCTGCTAATGAACCCCATGCTCTTAACGCTTTGGAGCGATTTAAAATGATGCTAATAATGGTTAAAGCTTAGAAAATAAGCGAACTTTATCTTTTTCTTTTATAATATGAAACAATAAAACTGTATTATTTCTAATTATATTTTTTCTTTTTTTCCAGATATTGTTGTTCAATCAGAATGTCCATTTGAGCATTCAACCAACACAACTCATCATAGGTGCTAGATGAATTATACACTTCCTCTGCCTTTTTACGAATATCTTCAAGCGAAGGCAT
The DNA here is from genome assembly GCA_964508365.1 of uncultured archaeon. GTDB lineage: Archaea > Asgardarchaeota > Lokiarchaeia > Sigyniarchaeales > SOKP01 > SOKP01. The sequence goes on along the minus strand of CAZDTP010000009.1, from coordinate 16,650 downwards.
TTCAAGTCTTACTTTTTGAATAGATTCAGCTAATAGCCAGCATAAATCGTTATATGAATATTTTTTTAATGAGAGATAATAAGCAGCTTCTCTGATTTGAGATTCTAGACCAACTTCTTCATCATCTATGGTCACCACATCTTTTTCTGTAGGTTCCTTAGCTTCAGCTTCTTCGCTTTCTGTAACAACTGCTCTGTGTTTTTTTAGTTGCGTTAACCATGCAAACACCCCTGCTTCAGCAGCTTCCTCTTTAATCTCTGGGGTTTTAGTCTCTGGAGTAATCATCTCTGAACTGGATGAAGCCACTTCTTTAGGTGCTAATAATACCAGCTCGGGTCTGCGTTCAGTTGATTTACCGGGTATTAATCCCTTTTTTAACTGATCCATCATCGATAAAAATGATCCATATTCCCGCTTTTGGATCATTATTAATATCTTGCACGCACCTCCGCGATCTTTATCAAATCTCCTAGCCCAAGCTGCTGTGAGGTCTTTTTTATATTGGGGAACTTTAAGCCCCACCCAGATGTATAATGTGTTTTTCTCGATGTCATCAATAAGATATACATCATGGTCATCAAAATCTAATTTACTAAGATCGATTAAATTTCCTTTTTCATCAAGACTATAAAATTTCAAATAATAACCGTACCAAAGTTGATTAAGCTTATAAAAATAGATTCAATTAAGGTATAAAAATTTTTATTAATTATTTCTTCAAATATCACATAACTGGTTATACTTGAAATATTAGTCCATTAATACTTATTAAACCATTAATAGATACAAATTTCTTCAATTTTCATTGAATAAAAATTATGGAATATTTGTCATAAAATCCATACAGGTGTATTTAAAATTAAAAAAATCGAACTTTTATCTGAAAATGGAATTTCTCGCGGTTTTTACGATCTCGCTAATCAAGTTAACGATTTAACAGGTAAAGAGTGGGTGTTTTCAACAAAATCAGTAATTCCAAAAGGATATCCTCCGAGTTTTCAATTAAATTTAAGAAATAAACATGGAGGGCAAAAACCGCCTGAATTATGTGAAAAGTTGATTAAGATTTTTACTAAAGAGGGGGACCTAATTCTTGATCCATTCTGTGGTGTCGGAGGGACATTGATCGCATGCAATTTAAGCAATCGTAACGGCATTGGGATTGAAATCAATCAAGAATGGATAGATACTTATCACAAAATCTGCAAAATTGAATCTATCCCGCCTCAAAAGGTTATTAAGGGTGATTCTCGTGAAATTCTTCATGATTTTAGTGAAGATCCAAACTTTCAGGTAGATTTTATATTGACCGATGTTCCATTTTGGAAGATGGACACTATTGAGAAATCGAAGGGCACGTACAAAAAAGTTGGAGAAGAATCGAAAGGAGTCTATTCTGATAAATCAAAATTAACTCGTTTTATCCCTGACTCTCAAGATTCACAGCAAAAAAAACATGATTGGGAACTTTTAATAAAGAATACTTTCAGCGAATGCTTTAAGGCTTTAAAACCGGGGCATTACTGTGCTGTTTTTATAGGAAACATGTATACTGAAGGACATTACCATCTTTTAAACGCTGATATTGCCCGCATCTTAAGTCAAATCGGTTATGTCCTAAAAGGAGAGATAATTTGGTACGATGTTAATAAGAAATTACATCTTTACGGTATCAATTATTCATGGATCCCGAGTATTGTACACCAATTTATTATGGTTTTTAGAAAAGAAAGAATTGAAGAACTTACTCGAGAAGAAAAAGATAAAATTGAAGCGAAAAACCTCCAGATGACTGAAAAAGGATGAACGATGAAATTAGAGTAAATTATTAATTAAAACTTGTTTCTATGAGTTTCATTCTTACGATGCTCTTTATTTTATAGCGATAGCAGTAATCCAACCCTTTTCTTTTTGTTCGTATATATCAATTTCAGAAAATCCAGCTTCCGTTAAAAATTCTCTATACTCCTTAGGTGAATGAAGTTTAAAGCTTCCGAGTTTCGCCCACTTCTCTACTACTTTCCTTACTTCTTTATTTTCGCATTTGTAAGCCTCGTTTACTAATAGTAATTCCCCATTGATTTTCAAAACGCGATATATCTCTTTCAAATCGTTGATTAAGTCTGGCCAAAAATAATAAGCTTCAAACCCTGAAACTACATCGAAGGTGTTGTCCTCAAACGGAAGATTTGATACTGAGCTCTCGCTAATCTCAACAACTCCCTCTACAATGTATTTTTTATTGACTTCTTTACTAATTTTCACTGAAGTGGGTGAATAATCAATTCCGAACACCCTCCCTCCTGTCGTAATTTGCGCAAAATGGTTAATATTAGCTCCCCCTCCACATCCAACGTCTAAAATTATCATATCTTTCCTTAATTTTATGTGAGATAATCCCCACTCTGCTAACGAAGCGTGCGAAATGTTCATCTTCCTTGCGATCATTTTGCCCAATATTCCCCTTGGTTTTCTTACTTGGTTAACAATATATTTAACATATCCGATAAATATTCACTTCCTTATGATTTTAGATAATTTTAGCAATAACTGGTCTATAGAAAATTTTTATTAGGCGTGACTAATTTTTGTAATATAAATTAACATTTAATTGTTAATATTATTTAATAATCAATAAATTAATTGTTTGTCATTATATAGTAATAACCAAACTACTTGAGTTGATTAAAAATGAGCCATAATTATGAAAATAGGTTCGGAATCGAGGCACTACATTCTCATCTAATACAAGGATTTTCTGTTATTGTTTTTATCACAGTTTGGCTTCTAGATTCACTTGTTTTCTCGTTTTCAACTGTAATGAATAGTTTTTTTCCTTGGATAGTTAGACTTATCTTATTCATTATTTTTATCACTGTAGCTTTCGCTTTTATTCGCACTTCGACCACCATTTTATTTAAACACCCAGAAAATAAGGACGACCTCATAACGGACGGACTATTTGGGCATGTAAGAAATCCGATGTATTTTGGTGTACTCTTAATTTATCTTGCGTGCATATTTCTATCGATTTCCTTGATTAGTATAGCGATATGGATTATAATAATTGTCATTTACGATAAATTGGCTACCTTTGAAGGAAAAAAACTAGAAGAATTATTTGGACAAAAATATTTAGAATACAAGGAAAAAGTACCAAAATGGATTCCTCGATAATTTTATTTTTTTTCTTTTTATTAATTTTTAGTCGTTTCCAGACTTTAGTGTATTAAATTAGAATTTTTCTTTAATTTAAATAAATAAAAAATATCTTGGCACCTTTTTCTTATACTCTAAATAAGAATCACCATATTGTTCAATAAGTCTTTTTTCTTCACCTAAAATTCTAAAATGAAAGAAGATTATGGAAATAACTACAATTATTACTGCTATCCAAGAAGCTATCATTAAAGAAGTCCCAAAACTAACGAGAAATAATGTTAAGACCTGAGGATTTCGTGAGATTTTATACACTCCTAAAGTAATTGGCTGACCTAATGGTACCTTCTTAAAATTTATAACAGCAATAACGAATCCTATTGTTCCTATTAAATAAATAATGATTCCAATCATAAATTCGATAGATACTATGTTTAATGGCGTAAAAATTACAAGGATTATATGAATTAAACCACATAATTTTCCTAATTTTGTTAAAATGTATTGTGATTTTGTCCATCCCTCATTATCGTAAAGTCTAGTAATCACTTCTTTTGGACAAGTTTTTAAAAATATACCATAAAATAAGAAAAATATTACCATAAAAATCCAACCGTTTAACAATCCAATCTCAAATGCGGGAAAAAGTTCCAAGATATTTTCACCATTTTTAGCTTAAAATTAATCGATAATAATAATATTAAAACACTTCATAAAAAAAAATTATAGAATTATCACTCATTAATTCCGTTTCTTTCTTAGCGTGAAAATAAATGCCAGCAGTAAGGGAATCGTCGTGAAAAACATAAGTAAACTCAAATTGAAAAAACCTAGAGCGATGCTATAAGTCAAGTAGAAATAAGCGATAAATAATAGAATCGTTGGAGGGATTAAATCAAACCATTTGGAATATTTTAGGTTTACATGCTTCCATAAGATCATTCCTGCAGTAAATACGACGGTAAAAAGCATCCAAATCAATAGAATTATCCAATGCAAGTCATATATAAATTCTATTCTACAAATAATTCCTACAACGAGTAAGATTCCCATTGCTATCGGGACTACCACCAAGCAAGTATATAATTTTCGCCCTAAGGAGTTGTTTTCATCTATTTTATTAATAGTTAATAATTGAAATTTCTTGCTCACTTTATTCCGATTTAACCCATATGGGATTAAATAAGCGATTGGAATGAAAAACCAACCAATAAAATTAAACCCGGGAATGCCAAAATAATCTCCACCTGAATACATCCATGTCCACGCTCCGAATTCAACAGCAATTGGGTCCATACCCCAATCTAGACTAAGGGTTATTAAGGTAGTGGTAAGTATTCGTAACCATAAAGAAAGCTTTAAACGGTCTCCAATTATCATAGCACTATAGATGATCCCAACCCAAGCAAAAGTAACTGATAAGGGAATAACCCCTAAAATCATGATGGCTTCCGAGGCGTATACATAATTCCCAGAAACAACTCCATTAAATTCCAACAAGAATCCAAAAGCGAATAAAGTTACTAACATTAATAATCGTTGTACGCGGTTTTCGCGTGCATCAAATATTGCGTGAATAATTACCAATCCACACATGATATAACCAACTAAAGCGGGAAGTATTTCGAATAATGACATTTGAATTTAGCACCTTAAGAATATATAGCATGAATAATAGGTATCAATCTATATATAAATGATTATAAAGATAGTGCTAATCTTAAAATTATTAATCTTACTGTAAAATTATAAAAACCAACTAAAAACGCTTTTTTTGTAAGGTAAAAACAAATGTAAGCAGAAATGGTAGCGCTGTTAATAACATAAGTAAACTTAAATGGAAAAGCCCTAAAAACAAACTGGAAATTGCGTAGAAATAAGCAATTACTAATAAGCTGCTTGGTGGGATTACATCAATCCATTTTGTGCGTTTTAATTCTTCATTCTTCCAAATAATAATACCGGAAGCCCATACGATACTAAATATCATCCATACCACTAAAAATACTAAAGGCAAATTAAATACAAAAGGGATTCGAGTAAACATTCCTACCAATATTAATATTCCTAATCCTATTGGAACTACAAGCAACACTGTATATAATTTTCGAAGCAATGAGCGTCTAGCATCAACTTCAGCAATATTCAATATCTTTAGTTTTGTGCTGTCTTTCTCCCAACTTAGACCATATGGCACTAGATAGGCTATTGGAATAAAAAACCAACCAAAAAAATTAAAGGCGGGGATGTTGAAGTATTCTCCACCTCCAAATGCCCAAGCACCTGATTCTACGGCAATTGGATCCATACCCCAATCAAGACTAAGTGCAATCAGTGTAGTTGTAAGTATTCTTTGCCATAAGGAAAGCTTTAAACGTTCCGTTATTATCATAGAACTGTAAATAATACCTACCCACGATAAAGTAATAGACAACGGAACGCTATCAAGAATCATAATCAATTCTGTTGCATAAGAAAAAACACCAGTAAAAACTCCTATTAATTCTAGAAATGTAGCTAAAACAAATATAGTTGTTAGCATTAGTATGCGCTGAACTCGGTTCTTTTTCGCATCCATTAGTGCATGAACTACGGTTAAACCAGTCAATATATATCCAATTAATCCTGGAAGAAGTACTAATCCCGACATCCTAATTCTCTAACATCTTTAAAATATGATAATATAAATAAAAGACTTCAATATTTATTTTATTGATTATTATTTTTAAAAATCTAATCATTGATAATCTGAAATACAAATCCTTTACTTTTGTAAAGAGGAATCAAATTATTGAGCCCGAATAACATAAATGCCAATGAAGACCTTCTACCTCGACCAGGGTCTACCCTTTATAATCTAAATCATGAGGATGAGAGACTTAAGAATAAAACGCTTAATAAGTTTAAAATCTTAAATAAATATATTGTTCTTCCCTTATATCGATTAAAAATTTTTCCTATTTTAGGTTTTGGAAGAATTTTTCTTATTTTAACAACTAAAGGAAGAAAAACAGGGAAGAAAAGAAGAACACCGTTAGAATACCGTCGGATAGACGAGATAATTACAATTTTTTCAAGTAGAGGTGAAGATGCTGGCTGGATGAAAAATATACGAGCTCATCCTGATTCTCTATTGGTAAAACATGGATTCCACCGTTTTCAACCTCAAGTAGAAATTATAGGAAATACAGATGATAAATTAAGAATTCTAAAAAGGTATCTTGTAAAGCATGGGAGATCATCAAAAATGCTGTTCGGTTGGAATCCTAAATCTGACGATCCAGAAACAACAGATATCACAAACCTATTAAAACTGATAACTATCGTAAAATTACATCGCCAAAAGGATTAGAATTTAGGTTATATTTCGTCATACAAAGATATTAAAATCAGAGAATTTTATTACAATCAAACTATTTTATTCCTTAAATTAATCTTTACAGTTGTAAAGCTAATTCAGGTATGACAGCAGAAGAAATTACAGATCCTTACGAAAAAATTTTGCAAAATATGCGTGAATACCCTAACGACATCCCTATTGTTGATGGAGGTGTATCAGAAGCATTTAGGGCATATATTAAATTATTATTTACCCCTAAAGAGGCAGAAGTTGCTCAATACTTAACTGTTAAGCCCCAATCCATTCATCGAATTACAAGGAAAATTGGGAAAAGCAAGGAAGAGATTAAAAAAATTCTGGAAGAAATGACCAATTCGGGTATCATTCAAGATATCGGTGGTTATTCCTACTTCTTAGCAATGGCACATCTTTTGAATATGGGATTCAAAAACTCAAAAACATTCGAAAGGCTTGGAAAGAAAGGAGCTGAGCTATATGATCAATTCTTCATTAAAGAGAAGTTTTACAAACGATACGAATCTTCCGATGCTGGTACCCCAATTACTAGAATCGTTCCCATTGACATATCAATTGATCATAAATCTGTAATATCCAATGCCGAAGAGATACATGGAATATTTGATATGTGTAAAGGTCCAATTGTAGTGACCGATTGTCCTTGCCGTAATAGAACTGAAATATTAGGAGTAAGAGAATGTAAGGATAAATTTCCAATTTCAGAATCTTGTTTTCAAGTTGGATTGTTTGGAGAATATTTTTTACGACGAGGAGAAGGACGAAAAATTTCTCGTGTAGAAGCTCATAATCTTGTGAATGAATTATCAAGAAAAGGTTTAGTTTTTACAGTTGCAAACACTATAAGTCCAATTCACCAAGTAATTTGCTGCTGTTGTGCATGTTGCTGCGCTCTTTTAAGAGGAATGACACGATTTGAGGATAAAAATGAAAATTGTACAGCCAAATCAAACTACATCGCAAAAGTTGATCGTCATTTATGCACGGGCTGTGCTCTGTGTGCTAAAAGATGCCCATTTAAAGCTATTACTATAGAGAAAGAGAAAGCCAAAGTAAATCCTAAAAAGTGTTATGGTTGTGGAGTATGTACAGTAACATGCTCCCCAGAAGCCATTAAACTTCACAGAATAGAAAGATCTCATATTTATAGCGATCCCAATAAGTTATTTGAAAAAATTTACCAAGAAAATAGGAGAACTGATTAATTAGTTATGATAAAATCATTAGAGTATGATTTTGCCCAAAAACAATCACATATAAAGAAATAGTCCTTATCGCCACTCTGTAGCACATTGTCCACACTTATATTTTTTCGAATAAAAGCCTGGAAAAATTTCTCGAGTTTTATCATCAATTTCACGTATTTGGGCTTTATTTGTATTTCCACAATTCGGACAGATTTTTTTACGATAACCAGTTTCTTCATTAGTTTCGGTTGGAACGCCTTCTTCAAAACTTAAAACTTCAGGTTCCGCTGATTTTGGCATCTGATCGATATTTTCAGTTGTCGTAAAACCTATACCGGTTCTTGATTGAGGCTCTGCACTTTGTACAACTTCTATTGATTTCTCAAATATTTGATCTTCTTTTTTTTTCAAATCCTTATCACTAGTTTCTAAATCATCTGCAAATTCTAGATGTTCTCTGCTTTCTTTTTCCATAATGTTAATCGTTTTTGCAAGAAGTATAGCATCTTTTTCCTTTAAGTTTTCATTTTCTCTCTGAAGAGCGATAATTTTATCCTCTAAATAAATAACTTTCTCCTCAAATTTCGCTAAACGAGAGTTTTCCGCTTTAACGGTCTCTATTATTTTAGATAATTTTTGATTTTCTTTTTTTAATTCGAAATTATTGCTTTTTAAAACCTCTATTGTCTTCTCTAATTCTTCGACAGAAATTTCTTTATTACGAAAAGTAAAATTAATTTCTTCAAGTAATTTTTTCTCTCTCTCCAAATCATTTAGCTGCTTTTTTAAATTCTTTAATTCTCTCTCAAATTGCTCTACATTGAAACTTTCAGTTTGAATCTTCTTGGTATTTTCTAAAAGTAGCTTTTTTTCGTTTTCTATCTTGGAAATTTCTTCTTTCAGGGATATATTCGTATTTTCCAATCTCCCATAATCTTCGATCAAATTATTAAGAGAATTTTGAGTTTTCACTATTATTTGATCTTTTACAGAATCATTTTGACTGTCTTTAATGTTTTTTAATTCCTGCTTATAATTTTCAATATTTTGCTGAAGAGCCTCATTCTCCTGTTGGTTTTGAGCTAGCTCCTGTTTTTGTGAACTAACTAAATCCTTTAAAATATTTATCTCATCGGATTCAAGATTTTCCATTTTAGGTTTTAGATATTTTTGTTCGGAAAATGCCTTTTTATCTTTTAACTTCGTTTCTAACTTTGCTATCTTCAGTTCTAGACTTTCAATCGTTTTTTCTAATTGAGCATGTGTTTTTTCTTCATCTTCAGCTTGATCTATTAAATCCTTTAAATTTTTACTCATGATTAAGAAAAACTCTTTTTTTTTTCAAAAATTAACCACACTGGAAATATAATAGATTTCATATTATTAATATTTAGGAGTATTAATATCAACTCATCAAATTTCATTGAATATTATCTAATACTTCAATAATATACAAAAATATAAGTTTTAATTCACTTTTTTCAATAGTAACAACGGTTAAGAACATTAAAAATGGTAGGGTCAAACAAATACTTTTTCAAAATCTGTATTGTAGGAGATTCGGAAGTAGGAAAAACTACGATTCTTAACCAATACTTAAAAAGGAGATTTGTACCAGATGCCCAAAGAACAATTGGTTCTAATTTTTTTGTAAAATATATTAAATTTCCCGAAATTGAAAATTTGATTACCTTACAAGTCTGGGACTTAGCAGGTCAACCTCGTTTTAAATGGGTTCGATACGCTTTCTATAAAGGTGCGAGAGGAATAGTTTATGCGTTCGATTTGACGAGGAAAGACACTCTAGATAGCATATTAACTTGGAAAGAAGAAGTGGAAGATAAAATCGGAATCGTTCCAAATATACTAGTTGGAAACAAGCTAGATCTCTTGACCTCAGAAAATAGAACAATTAATTTAGATGAAGTTGGTCACATCCAACAACAAGTTTCCGCAAGCGAATATCTAGAAACAAGTGCGAAAAATGGCACCAAAGTAGATGATGTATTTTCCAAATTAACTTTAAAAATATATAAATCTACCACCGAAAGTATGGAATAAACTTCATTCTCATATAATATCTGGTATTAAATGATTCATTTAGTCTGTTTTTAACATATTTTTTATTGATTTAGCCACTGAATAAGCCATTAAGGGCGGTACTGCGTTACCAACTTGTTTGTATTTGTCTCTCATGGTTCCGTAAAACTTATACCTGTCTGGAAAGGATTGCAATCTCGCCGCTTCTCTAATAGAGATCGCTCTATTTTGAATTGGATGAATAAATCTCCCCGGCGCACTTACACAACCGCAGTTTCCCGTAATTGTATCTGCAGGATATTTTAAATGAAGTCTCCCATAAATGTTCGGATATCCCCCTTTGAGTTGAAGTTCCTTCGGTAAAGAACTATGATTCATTCCTTGATCGATATGGGATATTCTTCTTTTCACGATTTCACTATGATTTGGGGCAAAATGGTCATACAATTCGTCAGAGTTTTCCCTTAAATACTCTTGATATTGAGTTAATGGCGGTCCGTTATAGTTTATTGTTGAGTTCTCGACCCGCTGTTTTGTAAGGGGATTTATCTTGAGAATATCAGATAGCGCGTCTTGAACTGTCAAATAATAAGGTAATGCATTTTTCCCTAAATCCGATTTCTTTGCATTATTATTGCTGTTAGTTTTTTGGATTTTTAAAGAATAAACCGATTTACCTTGAGTCCCTATAAAAAATACTCTCTGCCGTAATTGTGGGACTCCGTAATCTGCTGCTAACAATATTTCCATTTTACAATTATATCCTATTTCTTTGTACAATTTAACAATTTTTTCTACTACTTTTCCTTTCCCCATAGAAAGAATTCCAGGAACATTTTCCATAACGAAAAATTTCGGTTTATAGTATTTAACCCATTGAATAAAATAAAAAATTAGCATGTTACGAGGATCATCGGGTCTCCTATTTCCAACCGTAGAAAATCCTATACATGGAGGACCTCCAATTATTCCGTCTATTTCTTTGTTTTTAAGATATTTATCAGAAAATTCCTCGCAGTTTAATGAGGTTATATCTTTATTTAATGATAGAGTTTCAGAATGATTTCTTCTATAAGCATTATAAAAATTTTCTTCTAATTCTATAGCTAATTCAATTCTAAAATTCGCCATTTCGAAACCTAGTGACAAACCCCCCGCTCCACAGAACAAATCTATTAGAATCTTCTTTTTTTCAGTCATTATAATGTTGAAAAAGGCATTGCTGGATGAATAAATCAACTATAAGAATAAAATGAAATTAATATTTAATTAATAACTAAAACGATAAGTTGAAAATTTTTAGGAACCATCATGGTATCTTAACCTAGATTTGAAATGAATAGAGAAGATAAATATACTCTGGTTAGGGAGAAAATTTTAGATTGGTATAAGGAGAACAAACGAGATTATCCATGGAGAAAATCAAGCTCTCTGTTTCGAATATTGATTACTGAGATATTACTACAAAAGACAATTGCTCTAAATGTTAAAAACATTTATAACGATTTTTTTACTAAATATAAAGACTTTTCCACTATTGATAATGCAGACATCATAAAATTACAATCCGATATTAAAGGATTAGGCTTGTCCAATAAACGAGCAAAAATTTTAAAAGACTTAAGTCGAATGATCATAACAGAATACGAAGGAGAAATCCCTCACGATCCTGAAATATTAAGGAAAATTAATGGAATTGCCGATTATGTGAGTAACGCTTTTGTTTGTTTCGGGCTAAATCATAGAACTTTCTTCTTTGATGTTAATATAAAAAGATTTATTCAGAGAGTTTTTAAACCTCAAGATGTGAAGGTTAAAATTGAGACGATCTATACTGAACTCGACAAATTATTACCAAAAACCGATTTTAAATATATGTACTGGGCGATCCTTGATTTTGGATATAAAATCTGCTCTAAAAATAAACCTAAATGTGAAGTATGTCCTATTTCTGATAATTGTTTTTATTTTTTAAATCTGTCATAAGTAAATCTGATTTACTTGAGAAATTAAAAAAAAAGAGAATTTGTAGTTAATTTTTTTTATTCTGGCATCTTCATCCCTAACATCTCTAAGGCTTCCGTTGCTTTAAATCGAACTTCTATACGGTATTTATACCCCTCTATTTCGTGGTATGCAAGCAGTAGTTTTTGTTGTATTTTTAGTATTTCTTCAAGTTTTCCTTCTTTGACATCCCAAACGCTAATCACACTCATCCCGTCCATAGTTGCTTTTACAGCGTTAGGTATTATTTCTTTACCTAAAGGTCTCAGAGCAACTCGAGCTTCTTTGATTTCCTTTAAATAGGCTTTCGAAATATTTTCTGCTTGATCAGGTGGAAATATATTATAGGTAAACATGTACGGCATACTTTTCGCCTCTCTATTAAATATAATTTTTAATATAGTTATACAATGTTTTGGTTAAATTGGATTATTATATTTAGAATTATGTTTCTTTTTAATTTTTTCATTATTATCAAAATTTTTGAAACGATGTTAAAATATATATACGGGATTGGGATGGAACTATGGAAATTTTTCTCCCAATTGAAAATATCACTTAAGAAATCTTCTTTTAAACTAGAATTCTCACTTTCGGTTTCTTGAAAGAACAAGATTCGGATTTAAAAATACATTTTGACACATTGGACAGGCGTTATATCTTGCTAACCAATCATGCACGCATGAATAATGATATTTGCTACCGCAGAATGAGCATTTAATCATTCGAGTTCTTCCATACCAGATAAATTCGTGACAAATAGTGCATTGAATATTTTCCTGTGATGTTCTATCTTTATTTTTTAATTTTTGCCCACAATAACAACAAAAATTAGTTTTAAATTTATCTGACTTTTGTAGGTTTGAACCACAGTTAGGACAATAATTAAATACTCTTTCTGGCGACAATATTCTCACACTAATTCTTTATTTGCTTAAGCATTTTTAATTAAAGACAGTTTTTATCAATCTTAAAACTTTAATAGCCCGATTTTTAAATTACAAAGTAATTTGTAAGAAAATATTTGAGCAAAGCGCCATTTTTTAAGAAAACTTAGTAAAAATAACATAAGTAACTCTCGAAGAAATTTCCTTTTTATCAAAAAATGCAAATTAAGATAGAACCGGCTTCACAACCATATCGAGCTTGGCCGATATTCTGGCTTGCGTTCATAAGATTAATATCTGTATCCATTTTTGAAAGAGCGCTTTACAATTACCTTTATTTTGTTGTGGATATTAGCGAAAGCACTCTAGGAATTATATCTTCTGCTGGAGCACTCGCTTATATATTTGCTCCTATTCTTGGGCAATTTATTACTTCAAAGATAGGAATCCGTAAGGCCCTCGTATTGTCTTGCATTTTAACACCCATTTTAACTGGAGCTCAAATCATATACTTTGAACCGTGGTTTTTAATCTTGTGTCGAGCATTATTAGGATTAACCACGGGGCTCTATTGGCCAAATTGCTTGAATCTGTTAAGCAAATGGCAGAAGATAAGCAGTTCTGAAAGAGCAAAAAGGGATTTTAGAAATTTTAATTTTTCTTGGAATTTTGGTTTTATCTTTGGGCTTCTCATTGGTTATATATGGAGTTTTTCTTGGAATGATTATTCTGCTATGATTTTTTCCTGGTCTCTGTCGTTTTTACTGATCCCAATTAGTTTTTTTATAAATAAAGATTCCAAAATCCATATTCTAAAAGAAGAATTAGAACTTCATTTAGAAAATCCCGTATATGAAGAAGATTTTAAAATGATCTCTAAAACAAATTCAAATTCCTCTATGGTGATTTATCCTATTTTATTCTCGTGGATCGGAATAATTTTCTTATCAACGACAAAATCAATTTTCTTATTTACATATCCCGTTTTTTTAAAATTATACTCATTAGAATCACATTCAACTTACCTTGTCCAAGGTGGGATACAATTGGCTCAACTTATTGGTTTAACTTGGATTAATGTGATGAATATATATAAGCGAAAAATTTCCGTTTTAATCAGTTTGATTTCCATTATTGTAGTATCATTTACTATTTTTTCTGTTAGTTCTATTTGGTACATCGCAATAATATTCGCAGTTACAGGCCTATTTTTTGGATTAATACACGGAACATCAATGAAAATCATGCTCGATTATGGAACTGCTAAGAATACGGCGAGATATTCAACTATAAACGAAATCATAATAGGAGTTGGTTTCGGGGTAACCCCAATCATATCGGGTTTTGTTGTCGAAGTCAACATATACGCTGTATTTGTTTTTATTATAATATGTGGGTTCGCTTTTTTAGCTACTTTAACATATCTTTCCCGAAACATTAAAAGATTGAGATTGAATAGCTAAAAAGCGCCTTGTTATTTATTTTTAGACTTCGAAATTAAATAATCTTTTATTCAAGCGGTCTTAAATGTTAATTAAATAGGAATTAATTATAGGGAACTTATTGATATGAATTTATTTGATCAACTCAATAAGCATCAATTAAAAGAACTTCTCGTTAAGTGTTGGATGACTCATGATGGTTCTTGGTTTTATAACTGCGTCAAAATGTTAGGAATTGAAAAAGCAAACAGATTAAATAAAGCTGCAATAAAATCTTTATCCGTTATTGAAGTTCAAAGAGTATTAAAAGCTTTAGGAGATGAAAAGCTTAAGATAGAAACTTTCGACCAGCTGAAAAAATTTTTCGATGATGGATTTAGCGTAATAAAAGGAGATTTTATGGATTTTAATTACAGTTTCCCTGCTAAGAACTTATTGCATTGGGAGATGAATAAATGTTTTGCCTATGAGGGTATGAAAAGAATTGGCGTAAAAGAGAAATATGAATGCGGTTTGCTATATCGTATTGGTTGTTGGCTAGATGTATTAGGAATTAAATATAAACTTGAACCTAGTTTTGATGATTGTTTGCTATATTCTCAAAAAAAATGCGTAGGAAAGATGATTTTCTATTTTTAGGATAATCGGAGTTTAGTATGATGTATCTTTGGTTTATAATTTCTATCTTTGGCATGGTTATTATGGTACCACTTCACTTTTTATCCGTAGAACACTTGAAATTTCAAAGAAAATATGGAAAGGAAAAAGGTGATAAGATTACCGGATTAATGGGGCTCTTTTCAGGTTGGGGATTTTTTGCCTTTTGGTTTGGAGTTTGGATTTCACCACAACCTAATTTTACTATTCCTATTCTTCAAACTTTCGTAATTAACATTCCCATTGTAAATTATCCATTGTATGTGTTTCATCTTCTACTTTCGGTACCTTTTATATTTATAGGCGCTTGGTTAGGTCTTGCAAGCGTAAAGGAAACTACGCTTAGAGTGGCAGAAACGCATAGAACTGAAAAGATCGTTTCCACTAAAATCTATTCTTTAATTAGACATCCACAATACTTTGGTGGAATGTTGGCACATATTGGAATTTCTCTTATATTTTCTTCGTTATTTTCTTTAATTTCTACACCATTAGTACTTCTACTAAATTATTTGGTCGCTTGGAAAGAAGAACAAGAGTTAATTAAAGAATTTGGAAAAGAATATGAAGATTATAGAGAAAAAGTCCCAATGTTTTTTCCGAAATTAAAGAAACAAAAGAAAAATTTAGAGAAATAATCAATTTTTCTGGTTGACTAAATCTTTAACTGTTATTTCGGGATGGTGATACCGCTGAGTTTTTAACGTTTTATTCCCAAATTGAATACATTTTTCAGGACAAAAATTAATGCAAGCTAAGCATTGCTGGCATTTATGTTGCCATTGAGGTATATCCTCTACAAGAACGATATTATTTACCGGGCATATATTTACACATATTCCGCAACTAGTACATGTGTCTTCAGCGTAGAAAGATTTGTCAGATCCATAAACATTTTCGCGAAAGTCTTTATTAAATTTCTCGCTCTTAATTCTTCGTTTCTCAAAGATTTCTTTCCCTAGATTTTTTTCATTTTTTTCAACGGTTTTACGAATAGTTTCTATGTTTTTATTTGCTTCTTCAAAATATTCTTTTTGGCGTGCTTCTGAGTGGACATCGTAACCTAAGATATAGTTGTTAGGCATTAATATATGAAATCCAGCACTCAGTGTTTTCGATTTCGTATTTAAAATTGTCTCAATTTGCTGTAAAGGTGTGGTGTTAATATCTCCTGCATAAGTTATAACAGAAAAGAAATAATTGGATTTAGCGAGTTCTATTTTGCTTAAGAAATCATAGACAATTTTAGGTAATCCTGCATAATAAAGAGGAAAAATAAAACCAACTTTCTCGCTCGACGAAGCAAGGTTATCATCCTCCCAAACCTTCGCAATAGGTACAAGCTCACATTCTTTTAGCTTATCTGATAGAATTTTCGCAATTTTCAACGAATTACCTGTTCCAGTAAAGTAGTATATTGTTGTTCTCATATATCATCAAGGTTTTTTAGTTTTATAAGCTTTATTAATCGTGAGTTTGATAAAGTTAGTACTAATAAGGTTTAACTAACTTCCATCTCCTCTTAGAAAAGAAAACCAGAGCAACTATTATTCCTAAAATAGAAACAAGAAATGCTGGTAATGCGAAATCGATGTTCAATAATTCCTCATTTAACGAATAATAGTAACCCGCATCTATCCAAGCATTATTTCCACCCAACATATTATAAATCTTTCTATTTAAATTTATTCGTGATGTCCTCTTCTAAACTGTATCGATTGTATTTCCATTAACCAACTTTATAATAATTAGAATCAATAGTTATTTTATTAATAGTTCATTTTGTCCATAACAATATATTTGACTTTAAATTACATTATAGCTGAATAAAAAAAAACTGAGGTATATATAAGATGGAAGTAATTATTGGCTTTTTAATGATATTTATTATTGGTAGT
>CAZDTP010000008.1:0-99512 GCA_964508365.1 uncultured archaeon | reverse complement strand
GTTCCCATTTCTTACTTCCATCTTTTTTCATTTCAACAACTTCTTCTGTCATTTTATTTCCTCTTAGTTATCATTGAATGTAATTGTTCAGAAGAAAAGCCTATTATATCGATTGCTGAACTTCTACAATTACCGGAGCAAGCGCCACATCCTTTACAGAGTGCATTATTAATCGAAGCAATCTTTCCAAACCTTCTATCTTCAACAAATTCAATCGCACCATAAGCGCAATTTTCAATACACATTCCACAACCTACACATCGATCAGCATGAACAAAAGCAAAAAATGGCTCAATTTCTACTTCTCCCTTCGCCATTAACGCAATTGCGCTAGAAGCAGCTGCTTTAGCTTGAGCAACTGAATCAGGTATATCTTTGGGACCCTGAGCAACTCCTGCTATGAAAATACCTTCGGTGAGAGTATCTACTGGTCTTAATTTAGGATGCGCTTCTAAAAAGAATCCATCAGCTGATTTTTGAATTCTTAAAAGGCTAGTAATGGAATCTGAGTCTGCTCTAGGCTCTATACCCGTCGAAAGGACAAACAATTCAACTTCTACTTCAATTGGTTGTTGGAGTAATGTATCTTCTGACCGTATAATTATATTGTGATTAAGAGGATTTTCTCTTACTTCAGCAATTCGTCCTCTCACATAATTAATCCCATAATCTCTTGCTGCGGATTCGTAAAACTCTTCATATCCTTTTCCAAACGCTCGAATATCCATGTAAAATATGTAGATATCCGCTTCTGGGTGCTTTTCTTTATACTGCCTAGCCTGCTTGGTAGCATACATACAGCACACGCGAGAACAATATTTGTTTCCTCCTTCTCTGAAATTTCTACTACCTACACATTGTAGAAAAGCAATGCTATGTGGATCCTTAAGATCTGAAGGTTTTACAGGTTTTCCCAGAACTGGACCAAACGAACTTAGTAATCGTTCCATTTGAAGTCCTGTAATGACATTTGGGTACTTACCATAACCATATTGCTTTAGTTCTGAAGGATCGTATTCATCGTATCCAGTTGCTACTATTATAGTGCCTATTTTAATATTAACATATTCAGGTTCGTCATCATAATTTATAGCCAAGGGCTCACAAACATTTTCTCTTGCGCAAATTCCGCATTTAACACAGCTATCCATATCGATAGTATATTGACTGGGAATTGCTTGAGGGAAAGGAATGTATATAGCTTTTCTCGTAGATAAACCTAAGTCGAATTCGTTTGCAACCGTAATAGGACACGAATCAATGCAAATTCCACACCCGGTACACTTCACTTGGTCTACATAATGGGGTTTCTTTTTAATGGTAACTTCAAAGTTCCCTACATAGCCAGTTACATCTGTCACTTCAGAATATGTTAACAACTCAATATTTTTGTCGCGTGCTATTTCAGACATTTTGGGTGTTAAAATACAAGAAGAACAATCCATAGTAGGAAAAGTCTTATCAAGTTGCGCCATATGACCACCTATCGTGGCAGATCGATCAACTAAATAAACCTTATATCCTGCTGAGGAAAGATCTAAAGCAGCGTTCATTCCGGTAATCCCAGCTCCTATTATTAAACTTGTTGGTTCTACATTTACTTTTTGTACTGCTAAGGGCATCAGTTCTCTTGCTTTTGAGATTGCTAATCTTATGTGGTCTTTTGCTACTTCATAAGCACCTTCAGGTTCTTTCATGTGAACCCAAGTAGAATGTTCTCGAATATTTGCCATTTCAAACAAAAACTGGTTTAATCCTGCTTCTTTACACGCTATTCGAAATGTAGGTTCGTGCATTCTCGGGGAACAAGCTGCAACTACAACACGGTTAACAAGTCCCGCTTCGATATCTTCTTTAATCATTTTCTGCCCGACATCTGAACAAAAGAATTTGTATTCGCGACCCACCTCAACATTCGGTAGCGTTTTAGCATATTCCACTAAATCGGGAACTGAAACTACACCACCAATGTTAACACCACAGTGGCAAACATATACTCCAATTTTAGGTCTTTCATTTCCCGTGATATTCATTTTTTTATCTGTTTCTGTCAATTTACCGATCCTCCTAAGTTAACTGGCTTTTTACTTTTTCTAAAAACGGTTCTATAGGTATGAAGGGAGGAACTCCTTTTAAGTCGTGATTTTTTATTAATCCTAAAAGATTTGGATCAATTCCAAATGCTAATCCTAATAATTGAGTTATGTAAATTACTGGAATTTTGTAGGGTTCGCCAATCATATCTTTATAATAAGTATTGGCCTCCATTTGGCCTAAATCTAACTGTAAATGACAAAATGGACAGCAATCGATAATGATGTCGGCACCAACATCCCTTATATTCTCTAATTTTTCTCGTGAAAAGTCTGCTGCTACTTCTTTGACAGCCGTTCTTACTGCGCCACCTGCTCCGCAACATTGGAGCTTATCCTCATAATTAATGCTTTTAGCTCCTGTAATCTCAACAAGTTCATCAAGAAATGTTGGATCTTCGCTCTCTCCACCCCAGGGTCTTTTATCGCTTGGTTTGATAATGTGACAGCCATAATGTACCGCAACTTTCAAATCCTTAAATTTATGTTTTACAAATCCTCGTAAGTAATCTAAACCCATATCTTGATAGAAGACTTGAACGATGTGCTTAGGTTCAATTAATCCTTTATATTCTCTTCCAACTTTGGCGAGATGTTCATTAACCATTTTTTTTAACTCTGGTTCGTGTTCTAACTCAAACCAAGCGTCTCTAAGCGTACCATAGCATCCATTACACCCAGTTATGATATCAACTCCCAATTCTTCTGCAATTGTAATGTTTCGAGCAGCAATTACTAACCAAGTAGGAATGTGAAACGCTCGAAAAACTCCTGGAGCAGGACAACACGATGCTCCCTCCAATTCGAGGATTTCAGCACCTAAGTGATCAAATACAGCCCTGATAGACGTCTCAATCATGGGATAGCGATTAGGGGCTACGCAACCAAGAAAAAACGCATATTTCCATTTATTTTCTTCACTCATTATTTTATATCACCTTACTTTTCCTCTACTTTGTTTTTTTCAGCTTCAGCTTTTTCTGCCTCAGCTTTTTCTTTCTCCTTTATCTTTTCGACATTATCCATCAAATCTCTAAAACCTACCGATTTCATTAATTCTTGACATTCTTTGACAGCTTCGGGATGCGTGTGTACGGTTGGAGGCAATGGAGGTAATCCATAGGATACCCTTAAATCTCGCCATTTTTGATTTGCTTCTCCGTTGGCGGGTACCCCGTGTCCAGTTTCGTAAAATATTTTATTAGCTAATACGAAATGATTGTCTAAAATATGTCCTTCTTCAACAGCAATATTTCTTAGCTTAATAATCATATCTGTTACTGGAATATCTCGGGGACATCGCTCATAACAAGTATAACAGGTACTACAAAGCCAAATATCGATATCTTCTAAAACAGATTCATCACCAATTAACGCTCGTCGAAGAACCGAGCGTGTTCTAATTGCTGTACGTCTCCCAGATGGACAAGAGCCAGTACACGTTCCACAATTAATACACGCCCTAAGCTTCTCTAAACCAGCGTCAACAAATTTTTGGGCTATCGCAGAACTCGTGGATTTATAGACATTTCTTTTGATATATTTATCTACATTTTCACTCATGTTTACATCAGATCCCTAATATCATTTCCAATAAGATTTTATAAAAAGTAAAAAAACCTAAGTTTTTACTTAAAAAAGTTTGATCAAACAACTCAATTGATAATCTTAAGTTTGAAAAAGTAATTTTCTTAAAAAAATTTATTATGAATATAAAATAACCAAATTTTTAATATTTGCTATTTGATATATCGAATATTTTTATAAGATAATGTTTAAAAATAGCTAGACACATACCTTTTTGACAAAAGACGAGTGATCAATAACTGTTCTAAAAAGATACTACTCGTTATTTTTAGTTAATTCTTTTAGAAATTCTATCTGTTTTTCTTCTGGTAAAAAAGCTAATTCTTTCTTGATTTCCTTTAGCTCATCTGTTGAAAGGTTTAATTTACTTAATTCTTCTTTGACTTCTTTGGATAATATTGTAAAGATTCTATGGAAATATTTTTTCACAACCTCTAATTTCTCAAATCCTGCATGATTTTCATCGCTACTTATTAGACTCACCAAATGCAAATTTAATGCAATATTTAAAATTAAAAGTATTATTTAATAAAGAAATAGAATGGGCGTTATTAAAAAATGTGGAGTCCATATTTTAGTTTTTTATAATAGGTAATGAAAAGAAAAAAGTACTTCCTTTATTTCTACCTTCGGATTCAACCCAAATTTTACCATTGTGAAGCTTCATTAATTCTTTTGAGATGTACAATCCTAATCCAGTACCTTCGATTCCTACATCCCAGCCTTGTCCATATCTTTCTATTTTACCAAATTGCGTAAATAGTTGTGTAATTTCTTTTTGAGTTAATCCAATACCCGTATCCTTTATCGAAATTATGTAGTGGCTGTCTTCTTTATTAGATTCGATTATGATTTGGCCACCCACAGGAGTGTATTTTATAGCATTTATCAATAAATTCGTAATCACTTCGTATATTTTTTCTTTATCGAATTCCGTAAATAGATTGTCCTTAACATTCACACTAATAACTTGTTCTCTTAAATCAGCAATTGCTTGCAGTTGTTTAACACAGTATTTAATTAGAAAGGTAAGGTTATCTTTTACTTTATGCAGTTTCATTAAACCTTGATCTAGCTGCGAACTTTCCACAAGTGAATTAATGTAATTCTCAAGTCGTTTGCTTCCGCTCTTAATTTCTTCTATAATTGAGATAACATCATCGTCTAACTTTTCTGAATGTAGTCTCAGTAATAATTCAGTGAATCCTTTAATGGAAATTAAAGGTGTTTTTAATTCATGAGATGTTCTTGAGAAGAGATCACTTTTTAACTTATTTATTTCGCTTAGCATCCTGTTTTGTTCTTCTAAATGTTGTTGGGATCGCCACCTTCTCTGTTCTATTTCCAAAGCATCGCAAATTAAGAAAAGTACTAATTTATTTTGGTTAGTAATCTTTGGATTTTCCTTAAACAAAACGCATAACAAATCATTTAAATCATTTTCAGATAAAATTAATTTTCCGTAACACGCTTTTATATTATTATTGATTATGTATCTATCAATTTTCCTATATTGTGACTTATCGATATCATAAAATTCTTGAGTGAAATCGTGGTTTTCTAAAAACACTTGACTTACAAATAAATTATTTTTGAACTCTTCTGAGCTATATAATCTAACATCCCCTCTATCAGACATTACTCTGTATTGTTCTTTTTCTTCATAAATACTTTTATTGATATACAAAACAACATCGCAATTAAGTAATTTAAGGCAAGTTTTGAGTAATAATTCTATGTTTTGTTGAGTATCCGTCGTGTAGTTTAAAAAGTTTATATTCAGTTCATAAATTAATTCTTCATAAATCTTCTTTTCGGTTACATCCTCTAACCATAATCGAAAACTTATTAAATTGCCTTTTTCGTCGTGTTGGTTTAATCTTTTACCTTGTAACCACTTCATCTTGCCTTCATTGGTAAAAATTCTAAACTCTATCTCCTTTCCTTCTTCAGAATTTAATAATCTTTTCAGGTCGTCGGGATGGATAATTTCATCCATTAACTTTTTATTCACAATATTGATATCTTGATAACCAATGAATTCTAACAATTTAGGGTTAATGTAAGAGATACTATTGTTAACTAACTCAATTTCCAAAATACCAATTGTCGAAGTCTCTAATAAATCCCTGAGTTTTTCCTCTGAATCCTTAATTTTTTGCTCCGTTAAAACTTTTTCTGTTATGTCATCTACGGTAAAAATTATATTTTCTATGTTCCCGTTGCTTCCAATAAGAGGTGTACCATTAATTGAAAGTAGAATATTCTTATCCTTAGCTAAGTTAAAGGTTGCGTGATAGTCAAATAATGGCTTTTTCGTTTGCATTATAATTTGAAAAGGAAGCTCGTCTTTTGGTATGGGATTGCCTTCTAAGTCTAAAAGTTTGAACTTTGATGCTATAAAGGATTTTTTTAATAGTTCTTCTTTTGTGAAGCGCATGACTTTTTCTGCTTGAGAATTAACGTAAATGATATGCCCCTCTGTGTTTACAGACATTATCCCTGCGGGATTAGTCTCCATAATTCGTTCTAGCTTGTCATGTTGACGACGTAAGTTCTCTTCAGCATTTTTTCGTTCTGTTATATCTTCAAATGTAATTAAGAGTCCTGCGACTTTACCATCGGAGTTAAGCAACGGTATTCTATTAACATCGATCCAAGTCTTTTGTCCATCTCTACGAGTCCAATATTCATCTGAATGAAAAACCGCTTGATTTGATTCTATAACTTTATTCTCTTTTTGTCTATTATACTTAATCTGATTGCTGTCCCATAGTAATTCTTCGTCCTTTTTATCAATAATATTTTCAGGGTGTTCAATTCCTATTAAATTTGCATAATTATCGTTACACCCTAAATAACTTAAATCAATATCTTTCCAGATGATATATTGTGGTATATTCGCCATAACCATTTGGAGCATTTCGTATGAACTTTGGAGGGCTTCTTCGTATTTTTTAGGATTGAACAATTTCCAAAATCGTATTTCAGGGATGGTTTCAGTTATTTTTTTAAAGCGTTCTTCAGTAACTTTCAGATTAACTTCTATTTTTTTCTGCTTTGAAATATCTTTCAGAATTACTAAAATCTTATTGTTCTTATTCTCATCAGTAAATTTTTTTGCTTTAATTTCTGCCCAAATAATTTCGCCCTTCTTTGACAGTAGCCTTATTTCTTGGAAATGACCAAAAGTTTCAACACCCTTTTTTAAAAATTTAGCGATTTTTTTGACATCATCAGAAAAAAAAATTGTTAAAAAAGGCATCCCTGTTAGGTCAATTTCAAAATATCCAAGTTTATCTAATAAAGGGCATTGATTAATGAGTTCTATGTCGAAATTTTTATTTTGATTAATGACGATAACCAGATCGTTAACAATTTCCATAAAAATTTGAAATTGAGTTTTGATGTTATCTTGTTTATTGTCGTCAGAAATCATTTTCTTACATCCTTATTTAATACTATTTTTTTTTCTAACTTTCGTGTGTCTCCTAATTAAACAAGTAAAGATACTTTTATTTATATATATAGTATAATTTTCTAACTATATTAGTATCGAGATATTGCTTAAGATCATGTAAAGTATCTTATAACTTAATAACACTAAAATTTTATTCTTACAAAAATTATTAGATAATAACAGATTATCTAAATTTATAACAATAGGGAAGTTTCTAAAAGATTATTGGAGTGCGTTAAGTATCTATGGATGAATTTTTAAGTTGTTTGTCATGTGGTAAGAGATTAGGTTCAAAATCTAAGAATAGCAATGGACAATGCACAGAATGCCTTTTGAAACTAGAATTTAATATAGAAGATATAAATTATGAATTCATTCAAAAATATCTGCAAGGTATTTTAGATTTCTTTGTATCTGATGTAAACGCAGCATTTAATAAAGATCCCGCTGCATGTACTTTGATTGAAGTGTTAACGAGTTATCCCGGTATAAAAGCTGTATTGATATATCGTATTGCTCACTTTTTTTGGAAATTGAATGTTCCGTATATTCCAAGATATATTTCGGATATTGCTAGAGAGTTGACAGCAATTGATATTCATCCTGGTGCCGAAATTGGTTCTGAATTTTTTATTGATCACGGAGCAGGAGTTGTAATAGGCGAAACTGCTGAAATTGGCAATAATGTAACATTTTACTCTGGAGTAGTCTTAGGAGGTACTAATTTAGAACAAATAAAGAGACACCCGACATTAGGTGATAACGTAGTTGTTGGTACTGGTGCAAAAATCTTAGGACCTATCACTATCGGTGATAATGTTAGAGTTGGTGCTAACTCTGTTGTTGTTAACGATGTTCCTCCACATTGTGTTGTTGTTGGTGTACCTGCGAAAATCGTTTCTAAAAAGGGAGAAAAAATAGAAAAAATAGATTTACGGCACGGTGATCTACCAGATCCAATTTCAATTGCCATAGCACATTTAGATAAGCGAATTAAAGAATTAGAAGAACATTTCCCAGACACAAATAAATCCAAAGATGACAATATTGAAATCTTTTACGGAGAATATGGTGAAGGAATTTGAGCTTGACGATTTTTTTTTAAAATGAATAAAGAGGAAAAAATTATGGCTAATTATTATAATAGTATTTTAGAAACAATAGGAAAGACTCCATTAGTAAAGCTTAATCGAATTACTAGTGATGTTAAACCGAATATATTTGTTAAGTTAGAATCTTTTAATCCTGGTGGTAGCGTTAAAGACAGAATTGGTATGAACATGATCCTTAAAGCTGAAGAAGAAGGCATAATTGATAGCGACACTATAATCGTTGAGCCCACATCGGGAAATACAGGGATTGGTCTTGCGATTACATGTGCTGTAAAAGGCTATAAATTAATCCTTACTATGCCTGAAAGTGTAACTATTGAAAGAACGCAAATTCTTCGAGCTTATGGCGCCGAAGTCATTTTCACGCCAAAAGAGGAAGGTATGAAAGGTTCTATAACGAAAGCAGAAGAAATTGCAGAGGAGAGAGGAAAGGTGTATATCCCTCAACAATTTAGGAATCTTGCTAATCCAGATATCCACAGAAGAACCACAGCTAAAGAAATATTTAACGACTTAGATGGTCAAGTCGAAGGATTTATTGCTGGAATTGGAACAGGAGGAACTATAACTGGTGTAGGTGAAATATTAAAAGATAGGGTAGGAGCAAGGTTTAAAGTTTATGCTGTGGAACCTAAAGGGTCTGCGATTTTATCAGGAGAAGAACCTGGACCACATAAAATTCAAGGTATAGGTGCGGGATTTATACCAGAAGTGCTAAACACCGAAATATACGATAAAATTATTACTGTAGATTATAGTGATGCCGTCGCAACAGCAAGAAAATTAGCTAAATTAGAAGGAATATTTGTGGGAATTTCTGCAGGAGCGTGTGCTTGGGCTGCTATTTATGAAGCTTCAAAAGATTTCGAAGAAGGAGAAAATCTTGTAGCTTTACTACCTGATGGTGGAGAAAAATATCTCTCTACTGATTTATTTCGTTTTTAGTGGCAAGGATCAGGTAATAACTCAAATATCAATAAAATTTATTCAATTTTTATTGGATCTATTAACATTATATCATAAATTTTCTTCCAATATTCTTCAATGTTCCAATTAGTTTTTTTTTTTATTTTTTCAGATAAATCAATAAATATCTCTTTTATCTCTAATGTGTGAAAATAGTTAATTGATGGTGCGATAACTGCAATCATATATTGTTTTTCTCCAAATCTTTCTTTTTTGTCAGGATATGAATCAAAAAAGAGATAACCACGATTATTTAGATTTTTTATATCCAATAATACCCCTTCAGCCTTTGTAATCTTATCGTGACCATAAATTGAAGTTGCTACCGTAAATAATTGATTTACAATGTCATCTAAGGGAATTGGAAAATTTTTTTCCTCAGGGAAATATTGATTTAATTCTGGACCGGTTTTATCATCCCAAAATGCTAAAAATAAAAGGATAAAAAGTTCTCTTTGATCCTCAATCGGGATATTCATTTTTAAATTCGTAGTTGAAAACGATTCGTTAATTTTTTTGTTTAATGCATTAATTCTTTTATTACGAGCAATTCTACCTGATAATATTGCGAGTAAATCTCTCTCGTCAAATGGCTTAGTTAAATAATCATCCACCCCAAGCAGCCTTCCATATCTTATATCTTTAGGATTAATGAGCGCTGAAAGAAATACGAATGGAATTCTATTCCATCGCGGCTCGTTTGAGATTATTTTAAAAAATTCATACCCATCCATTTCAGGCATCATAATATCGCTAATAATAACATCAGGAATTTCCTCAAGGTTAGAGAGAATTTCTATAGCTTCTTTTCCATTTCTCGCAGTTACGGGTTTGTAGTTATTAGATTCTAATAATATTTTTAAATTATACAATAAATCAAGGTTATCCTCAACAACAAGAATAAGAGGTTTCAAGGGGAATCTAACTGAATTTTTTTTTAAATTTCGAGTACAATAGAATTAGGGTTAGTTAGTATATATTTCTTTTTCAATTCTCGGAAGGAAAATGTAAAAAGTTGTTCCTTTACCATATTCGCTCTCAACATAAACTTCTCCAGAATGAAGTATAATCAATTCTTTCGCAATAGATAATCCTAATCCCGTTCCGGGTATATCAGTAACTTGTTCTGACCTATAAAATCTTTCAAAAATAGAAGAGATATCGCTTTTCGAAATTCCTATACCACTATCTTTAAATTGGAATAATACTCCGTCCCTTTCATTAGCATTATATTCACCTTTGTAATGATCAATTGCTTTTATCTCTATATTATTTCTTTCCTTTGAATATTTTATAGCATTGTCAACAAAAATACGAAATATTTGATCAACTTTTTTATTGTCTCCGTATAATTTGATTTCTTCGCTAATATCTACCTTAAAAGTTACATTTTTCTCGTTGCCAATTAGTTCCATCAAATTTAAAATATCTTTAATTACTAGGGATGGTTTATATTCGTTCCATTCCATTTCAGCTTTCCCCTCATCAATTCTTGAAAGCGTTAAAATATCTTCAATTAAGTCTTTTAGGAGGTAGATATTTCTTGAGATTCCTTCTCTCAATTTTTTATTGATTTCTGGAGTAATTTTATCAGAGTGGTTTTCTAAAAATTCAATTGACATTATTAATACGCTAACTGGTGTTCTTAATTCGTGAGAAACCGTAGAAACAAAACGACCCAAGTTATCTTCAGCTTCTTTCCGAGCGGTTATATCCATGCCATATATATTCGCATACCCTTTTTCTTTAATCGGCACAATGAATAGGTTGTAGATTCGATCCTTGATTTTTAATTCCATTTCAATATTCTTATCCATAGAAAAAGCTTCGTCAACAAATTTTGTAATAACATCAGGAATTCTACTACCTTCCCCTATTCTGAATAAAGTTTGGCTAACCTTATTAGCTAAAAGGACATATTTATTACTTAATCTTAGCACGGGATTAGGATTCTCAGTATAAAACCTTGCCATATCTGCTATTTTTTCTCGTGCAATTTTTTGCTCAGAAATATCAGTTACAAACGCCATAGCACCGTTGAAATTTCCATTTTCATTGAATATTGGAGAAGTTCTTACAGTTGCAAATACCTCTCTTCCAGATTTGTGGATAAATTCAAACTCATGATCTTCTATTATCCCTAGCTTACTTCGTTCAAAATTTATTTTAGCGATTTTTTTACTATCATCCTCTATGAATTGATAAAGATTTTTTCCCATCATCTCATCTACCTCATAGCCGAATATGTTTGCCATGCTTTGATTAACAAAAGTAGTGTTGGTTTTATCATCAAATGCCCATATACCCTCTAGTGAATCTTCGACTAAAGTTCTATATTTTTCTTCACTCGACTTTAACTTCCTAAGTAGCAATCCAAAGGGATCCTGCAAACCTTTTTCGATTATTGCCTTATATATGAAAAAAAAAGCAATTATTTTTAAAATATGACCAATCAAATTTGAAAAGTCAAATACGCTCACATAGAATGTAAATGCCAATTCAGAAATGATCGTAGTGCTAATGGATGTTATAACTAAAAGAAATATCTTCTTATTAAATTCGCTTCGAAATTTGCACAATAATATTATTGAAACTAAAAGGATTAAATCAATTATATATTCACTTATAATTTTGAAAGGTGTTAACCCTATACCTACTATATAACATGTTGGAAATATACGATAAAAAATCGTAGCTAAAAGAATCGAAATTATTACTACTCCACTGAGCATTAGGTAACCTGCGTTAATTTTCTTTTTTATCGCAATTAAAGCAAGAAAATAAGAAATGGATTGCCAATATCTAGCAGCGATCCACAATTGTGTTGGAAGATTCGCATCGAATTCTAGAAAAATGCTCATTCCAGAGTAAGATAATGTGTGAATTAAATCTATTAGGCTAATAAAAAGAAAAGAAATCCCAATAATTAAAAAAAATGAGCTATTCATGTACTTTCGTGAGTTCCAGCCAATAAAAAAAATCCCCCCCGATATAACTATGCTAATTACTTCAGCGATAGAGTGAAAAAGTAAATAGCTATAAGTGCTTAGTAAAAATGTAAGAAATAGTCCTATTCCTAAAATAATATATTCAATTAAATCACGCTGAAACATCGATGCTTTTGAATCATTTACATTATTAAGCAAGCAAATTCACTTCCTTTTCCTATTTTTTATATTGCTAATTTCTGAAAAACAGTATAAATTGATGTTTTGTAAATTTGGTGCGCGAAATCGTATGGAATTAATTTTTTAATATTTCTGATCAAATCAGAAATTACGCTTTCATCAAATTTGGAAGATGTGAATTCCAAATCGGGATCATATTTATGTAAAAATATAGAAAAATCGATAGTCATCTTATGTTTCCTTAAGAGAGCTAGGATTTTACTTAAGTATTCTAATGAAATGTCATACCGCTCCCGATCCTGGATGTCTAAGACATAAATAAATTTCTTAGTTCCTTTTATATGTGTTTGAAAGTCGTTTAAATAGCCATTTCGGAACTGTTGTTGGCCACCAAAATCCCAAATGCTATATTCTGAGCCTAAAGCTTGGAATTTATTGATCCTGACCCCTCTCGTGGGATTTAGCGAGGAAAACGACGATAAATTCTTCACACCCCTCAAACACAATACGATAGATGTTTTACCGGAATTATCTAAACCCATTAACAATACTTTTTTTGAGTTATTAGATGTGTCTTCTGTCATTGTTGAATTCATTTAATCAAGGGATTTAAAATAACCAAATTATGATAATGTATCAATAACATCTAAATCTCTTAAATCTTTGAGTTTTTCTTGATTTATTTTTGCAACAAAATCCTTAATTTCTACTAGGAGTTTAAAGATCTCTAAATTCTTGATTTGATAATACTTAATATTATTAATTCTTTCAAAAATAATGAGGTTCCTACTAGTTAAAACCTTTAAATGTTGAGAAATTGTAGATTGCGATTTGTTCAGGGCAGATTGAATTTCAGAAGAGACTTTCTTCTCATGATTTAGTAAATCTAGTATCTCTAATCGAGTTTGATCCGCTAATACTTTTAAAAACTCGACGATATTTTTTTTAAATTCACTCATATAAATTCTATTCTGTTATATTTTGGGATTATTGGTTTTAATCGCTTTTAAAAGTATTTTTAATTATTTATTAAACGTTTATATATAAATATAAGATCACCGTAATATTTAAATATCGGCATATCGTTATTAATGAATATATAAAAAACTTTTAAGACAAAAAATTATGGAAAGTGAAGTCTTTAAAATCGATGAAATAGACAAGAATATAATTGAGATAATCCAAAAAGAGCCAATGCTTACCCATACCGAGATCGCTAAGAAAGTTAATCGAAGCCAGCCTACAATTGGAATGAGAATTCGTAAACTTGAGAAATCAGGCGTCCTAAAATTTCAAGCAGGTATAAATGTAAAAACTATGGATTTACTCTTAGCAAGAGTTGAAATTCAGACATTAAAACCAGATGAAATAGTTAAATTAGTGAAAAATTGTCCTTACATGCTCAACGCATTTAGATTAAGCGGTACTTCGAATCTTAGTATTCTAATAGTAAGTAATAAACTCGCGCATCTTGATGAGATTGTAAACCATCATTTTAGAAAAGATCCTAACATATTAGAGGTCTCTATGGATATTATAACTGATGTCACAAATGATTTTGTCCTCCCATTTGATTTTAATTTCGAGGATTGTGGTTTAACTTCAAATAATCAATGTTGCGAAAAATGTATTAATTAAGATTCCAATAAAATTTAAAATTGGATAACATCGATTATCATAATAGGACAAACATTTTTATTTCATTAACAACAAATTTTTAGCATATTCTACTTTTTTAGAATTAGATAGTGATATTTATTTAATCAAAAAATCAAATTTAACAAATCATTTATCATTATATAATAATCTAACTAGCCAGCGTATCCGAGTAGTTAAGGAGGCGGCCTGCAGAGCCGTTGCTTTCAGCATCGAGGGTGCAAATCCCTCCACTGGCTCTTAAACCATCTTCTCAATCATTTAATTTGGGTGTATCAACAATCATGAAAATATACAATAGTCTAACATTCCAAAAAGAAGAATTTGTGCCACTAGAGCCTGGAAAAGTCAAGATGTACGTTTGCGGAGTTACAGTTTATGGAAGTCCGCATCTAGGCCATGTAAAGTCTGCTGTCGCTTTTGATTTAATTCATAGATATTTAAAGTATAAAGGATACGAAGTAAACATTGTAAAAAATTACACTGATATAGACGATAAAATTATCAAGAGCTCGCAAGAAAGCAATGAAGATTATAGAACAATAAGCAATCGCTATATAAGCGAATACAAAGAAATCATGGAGATGTTGAATGTTGAAAAAGACACTCGAAATCCTCGAGCAACGGAAGTAATTGATCTAATTATTAAATTCACCCAAAAATTAATTTCAAAAGGTCACGCTTATGAACGAAATGGATCAGTATATTTTTCGGTTGAGTCATTCCCCAAATATTCTTCAATACTTCAAAGAAAAAAAGATCATAATAATGAAAGCGAAGAAAAGGATTATATAGTCGATCAAGATACTGCTTTTGGCGAGGATAAGCTCGATAAGCGTGATTTTGCTTTGTGGAAGAAAATGAAAGAAGGAGAGCCTTATTGGGAAAGTCCGTGGGGTAAGGGACGCCCTGGATGGCACATCGAATGTTCAGTTATGATTCTAAATTACTTAGGAGAAACGATTGATATCCATGGAGGAGGGCAAGATCTAAGATTTCCTCATCATAGAAACGAGATTGCCCAATCAGAATCTTATTCAGGAAAACCTTTTGCTAAATATTTCTTACATAATGGTTACGTGAATGTAAACAACGAAAAAATGTCAAAAAGCCTAAATAATTTTTTTACCGTATCTGATATTGCAAAAGATTTCGATCCGATGGTTATCCGCTGGTATCTGATATCGAGTCATTATCGAAGTTCAAATAATTACACTCCTGACAGCATGGAACCAGCAAAGAAAACATATAACCGCTTAATTAATACGATCAAGAAAGTTAACGATGCTGAGTTTAGCGAAAAACCGTCTAAAAAGCTTACTATTTTGAATAATAAAATTATGGAATCTAAAGGTAAAATAATTGAAGCTATGGACGATGATTTTGATACTCCCGTAGCTTTAGCTGAGCTATTAACCCTATTTAGGGAAATAAATAAAGCTATATTACAAGATGGGTTAAAGATTAATGAATCGTTCAAAGATCAATTCTTAAATTATATCAAGTTTATTGAGGAAATTTTCGGGATTTTTCCTTTTTTAAAATCAAAAACGCTACCTTTCTCAACGGTTGGCATCGACGAGAAAGATAACCTCATAAAAAATCTCATTAATTTAATTATTGAAACGAGAACCAAATTGAGAGAAAAGAATCTCTATGATATAAGCGATTTAATTCGAGATCGCTTAAAAGAATTAGGTCTCGATATCGAAGATAAAAAGGTAAAATAAACAACTTTTTATTCTAATATAAAATAATCTCCTTTAATATTTAAGATTAAAGATTTGGGGTATTACTTACTATTTCCTCGCCGTCTTCGAGATTTTTATAATGTTTATAAAGAATTGGGGCAAGCTTAACATCTTTAGTAGTAGAAACGGTTAAAACTTGATCTTCTCCCGCGTGTAGCACTAAAAGATATCCATTTTTAGCTTGAATATAGGATTGCTCAAACTCCCCTAATCCCATTTCTCCAATTGCGCGTTCGCTTAATGAACATAGTGCAGCTGTTATTGCAGCTAATCGCATATCATCCGTAGTGGATGGTAGAACTGAGGCAAGAGGTTGACCTGTATCTGCCGAAAGTTGAGCTGCTTTTACTCCTTCGACATTGTCCATGATATCCTTTAACAGTTCCTCTAAAGAAGTTTTAAAAACTCTCCTTTTCTTTAACCCTTTCATTACACAAGAATTTTATAGAAATTATTAGACGCTTAAATATATATAATACCTTTAGTGCTTAAAAAGGAGACTTTATAATATAAATTTTAGTACATATTCTTAATATCTACCTAATATACATCATAAGCTGGATGCAAGAATATTATAGAGAGAAAACTGAAAATGTTTAGAATTTTTGTAAAAAAATTAAGTAGATTTCATGCCCCTTTGATCACTTTTTCTTTGGGAGCATACACGTCTTGAACCGCGTAATTATTAAAGTTTATGCTGTAATGGTCGCGCCAGCGTGTTTTTACTTCTTCCATCATTTCCTCGTGAACATGATCTTTAACTATACCCTCCGCTCGGAGTAAGGTTCCTAAAGTTGTAGCTGTTATTTCACCGTCTTTCACTACAATCTTACCGTCCTTTATGGTGTAAGCAGCACTTGAAAACGCTTTCTCGATTGCTTTCCCATCCATCGTCTTTTGATCTAACTTATATACCGCTACGTCGCCCACCGCTCCGACCCCAAGATGGCCTCTATCTTTCAGTCCTAAGGTCTTAGCGGTTCCTGCCCTCGTTACAATACACAAATCGCTTAATGTATATTCTCGATCTAAGTCTGGAAGCGATGTTGCCGTACTGGCTTTCTTTGAAACTACATTTTCTAACATATCTTTTCGGGATTTGCTATCCATTAACCATTTGAATACAATAGGATAGGTAGTAAATGGTGCTCCATTAGGATGGTCTGTTGTGTGACTGATCTGCCAAGGATCTTTTATCAATAGCATTAACTCAAGAGCAATCGCCCATTGGATGGCATTAACGCCAATCTTTGGTGAGAAGAAGTAAGGTACTACTCCTGATCCAGATTCTGCCTCTACTTGACCGTTAACCCATTTAATTCCTGGTTTTGAGCCCCACGCAGACACTCCACCTAAATGATGGAGAGCAAACTCCCATGGACCATCTCCGGTCATCGTTGTGGTTGCGTATTTTGTGAAAACAACTTGACCACTATCTAAAGTCATATGTTTGTGTGAGTTAACATAATCAGCGATCTCTGCTGCTCCTGAATTCATATCTCCCCAATTAGTACCTGCATATGCGTTGAATTGGCAGTGAGTAACATGGAATGAACTATTTCTGTCGCCTGCTGGTTTAATTCCTTCGCAAATCTTGAATGTTTCAATTGAGTGCTTATAATTTCCAGGGTGTCCTAAATTATTACAATGGACATGAATGGAATGTGGTAAATTTAGTAATTCATTTGCTTTCGCTAAACTTTCAACAATTTGTCTAGGAGTGACATCCCAATATAAGACGGGTGTATCTACATTGTCGCAATTTTTACCCCAAGCCCAGTTTTCTACGCCTCCAGGATTAACAAGTTTAATTGCGTACCCTTTTGTAGCCTTTAAAATCCAATTAACATAGGCTGCTAACTTTTCGATTTCGTTGGCTCTTATAAATTCCAATACGAACCAATTGTTTCCAAAAATTGGCATAGCGATTTTATCGATAATCGGAATTTCTAAAAACTCTTCGTGGGTGTGTCGAGCTTCCAACATAGGCATTGCTGGCTCGCATACAGTTGTATATCCCATTTTAGCATATCTATAACCCGTAGACCACGTACTGGGTACGCTAAATCCTGATCCTGAACGCCTTATCTTGGTTTTCTTATCATTATATTCTGGGGGTTTATCATCGGGTCTAAGTGATCGTCCCGTGTTTACCTTCGCTCCCGCGATGTGAGAATGAATATCTACACCTCCAGGCATAACTATCATCCCCGCAGCATTGATAACTTTGGTATCACTGTTTACCTTATCGACGATAACGCCGTCTTTAATGAAGATATCTTTCTTTTCACCGTTGAGATTGTTTAAAGGATCATAAACCAAACCGTTTTTGATTATTAAATCACTCATCGTAAGTATCCCTTATAATTTATTTTGTTCAAAAATCTATTATTATTAAAAATTTGCTATTTTAATAAACTCTTTCTATATTATAAATTCAATTTTTATGAAATGTAAGTTGGTTAATTTGGAATTTAAAAAAGAGAATATATTGTAATGGTTATGAAAATCTATTAATAATATCATGTAATTAATTTACATAGGTATAAAAAAGGAGTCAATTATTTGCTGAACCCCTCTTTTTCTCCATATAAATCGTCTTCTTTGATTAATCGAGGCTCAAATACTTTTGATTCTTGTCGCAGCATAAGATTTCACTTCAAATCTATTTTTAGATATTTGCTAAATTATTTGAATAACTTATGACTTAAAAATAATCCACTCACTTCAAAATATTAGTAACATGTAAAAATTACTCATCATTAAATCTTAAACTTAAAGATTTGAGGTTTCGTAGCTTCAACATCAAAATAAAAAAAAAGTTTAAGGATCAAAATTTTGATAATTATTCATTTAAAAAATATCTAAATCTATATAAGGATAAAAAAGCATTATAATCATAATTAAATTTCATTTTAATTAAAAAAAAATAAAAAATAAATTAAGTGATTAAATTTTGGGAGTAGCTAGAGTTTTACTTATAGTAATAGCTGCGGTTTTAACTCTCTTGGGAACATATGTTTTTGCTCTTTTCCCCTCCTTTCCTCCATTGGTAGGGTCTGGACTTGGTTTTGCTATGAACCTACCTACGATTATAACAATAGATCCTGGCGCTGACGCTCTTCCTTTTTATTTTCTGTTGGTTCTTTTTATAGTTTGGCTTGCGTCTGGAGCACTACAACTTATTGGGTTAAAATCTAGAATCGTTGGCATTATCTTTTCGCTTGTTCCGCTGGCTATAGGAATAATGTTTATTTTGTTAGTATACACAGAAATCTTAGGAATAATGACCGCAATTTTCTTCCTTCTAACCTCAGGTGAAGTATTCGCAGGCGTAATTCCAATGCTTATAGAAATTTTCGGTATGGGCTTAGGTGTTTATTTCCTGCTTGCCGGGGGCGTTTTAGGAATAATAGGATCAAGTTTGCCAAAAGAATAATAGAAGTTATAAATTTTCTTTTTTTTTTTATTGAGTTTCGTTTAAAAGAGACTTTAATATTTTAATGTCTTCAAGCTTGTTAATATTTTTAAAGGATAAGAGGTTGGGATCTATTTTTGTAATGTCTTGTTCAATTGAGATGTAGTTAACTTTCCAATCTTTGTTAATTAATTTTGTCAACTTGTATTGATTCTGCTTTATATTTCTAATTGATGATTCATAAGCATTCTTAATTGAGTAAATAGCGATTAATGGTTCTAATAAATTATTTTGCCATTTTGGGATACAGCAATCAAATTTATTACATTGATGTATTAAAAAATCGATAACTTCAAACTTTACGAGCGGAGTATCGCATGGAAGTACTAACACTTTTTTATATCCTAATTTTCTTAATTCTTTAAAAGCAGAATATAATCCAATCAACGGTAAATGCGATCCTCGATTTAGAGCGAAATCTACTTCGTCAACAATAAAACCCATAATTCTTTTAATATCGATATTGTCAATATAGTTTTGAACCTGTTGTTTAGAATTAGCAATCAAAAAAATATCTTGTTTAAAGCGAGAGAGCGTTTCTAATTGGTAAGCAATTAAAGGTTTTCCTCGAAATTTAAAAAGTCCTTTATCCGAACCGAATCGTTTACTATTACCCCCGATAAGTATTGCAAAAGCAAGATATTTATTTTTATCGTTAATTTCTTACCAACTATCTTAAAAAATCACTAATAATCTATTAAATCAAGTAATAAAAATAATAAATCATTTAAATTTATAGCATATGAACTAGATTTTTAATTCGCATTATACCGTATAGCAATAAAATGGCTTTTAATTGTAAAAAAAATCTTAGTATAGATAAACCTATTGAACATTGTGCTGTGTTTGGTGTTGCTTGCAACGATAAAACTTTTACTATTTCAAGACTACTTTATCTTGGGCTGATTTCTCAACAACACCGCGGTCAAGAATCCACTGGAATATCTATCCTTAAAACGGGTGGTTCCATTGTTACTTATAAAAAAAAAGGATTAGTTTCTACAGTACTAGATGATAACGCGCTCTCTAAGTTGTGGGGAAATATAGGGATTGGTCATAACAGGTACGCTACAACTGGAGCTCAAGAATATAGTTCACTGGATTATATTCAACCCTATCATTTTAAAAACAATGAAATAGAATTTTCATTAGCTTTCAATGGAACAATACCGAATTACCATGAAATAAAACAAAAGTTAGAGGCGAAGGGTCGAATTTTCATAACTAACACTGATACTGAAGTTATCGCCCAATTGCTAGCTTATACTGCAAATGAAACTGATAACTGGCCCGAAATCTTAAAGAGGGCGAGTAAGTCTTTAGATGGGTCCTATTCACTATTAATATTGACGAGCGAAAGTGATATTTATGCTGTTAGAGATCCTCTGGGTTTTAAGCCCTTAAGCATTGGAGAAGTGATAACTAAAGATAGAAAACATTACATAGTCTCTTCTGAATCCTGTGGCATTGATGTTATCGGAGGCAATTTGCTTAGGGATGTAAGACCGGGAGAAATAATTCATCTAAGTAGTGAGAAGGGAATTCATTCAGAAATGGTTATAAAAAGCGAAAGAACTGCGTTTTGTCAGTTTGAATTTGTTTATTTCGCTCGTCCTGATTCCATTATAGATGGAGTCTCTGTTGCTCAAGCTAGACTGCAATTAGGGATTAACCTTGCTAAAAACGATCCAATTCTGACAGATCCTCATTTTAGAGAAAATGCAATCGTGGTTCCAGTACCCGATTCTGGACGAAGTGTTGCCTTGGGTTATGCACAGGAAGCAAATTTACCATATATAGAAGGTTTAATGAAAAACAGATATGCATGGCGCACATTTATAATGCCTGGTCAAAAAAAAAGAGAAGCGGCAGTCCGAGAGAAATTAAACCCTATAAAAAATTTTATTGAAGGGAAGAATGTAATTCTTTTAGATGATTCGATTGTAAGAGGCACCACAACAGAAAAGATTATTAACTTAATTAGAGAAGCAGGTGCTTTATCAGTAAATGTAAGGATAAGTTGCCCTCCTGTAATAAGACCGTGTTATATGGGTATCGATTTTCC
This sequence comes from uncultured archaeon, assembly GCA_964508365.1. Classification (GTDB taxonomy): domain Archaea; phylum Asgardarchaeota; class Lokiarchaeia; order Sigyniarchaeales; family SOKP01; genus SOKP01. The sequence goes on along the minus strand of CAZDTP010000008.1, from coordinate 78,216 downwards.
TACAACTTCTGAATTAATAGCAGGGCGTTTTAAAGAATTATACGGAAATGAGGCATATATCGATGAAATTAGGAAAAAAATCGGAGCAGATTCTCTAAGATATCAAAATATTGAGGATTTAATGAATGCTATAGGAAAGGGAAAAGATCAGCTATGTATGGCGTGCCTAACAGGAATCTATCCTTTAAAATCTGTAAACAAAATTATAGAATTAGAAAAGGCTATATCATCTGATAGAAATTAACTGATCAACTTTACAAATGCTATTCTACTCCATCCCAACAATAAGTGCATAATCTTTCCTTTGGCAATCCAATAGCTTTAACCAAGTTTTCAAGTCGTTGATACTTTAAGGTTGTTAGATGTAATCGTTTTCGAATAACTTCAACCATTGCTTTATAATTATCAGACTCTGGATTTATATATTCTGTTGGGTTCTTTAAATCTCTGCCGATTAATTCTTTGATAGCCCATCTTCCTGCTAAATCCAATTCTGAGCGGGATCGAGAAAAGTTAAGAAATTTACAACCGTATACAAGTGGAGGACACGCGGGTCTCATATGAACTTCTTTTGCACCCGATTCAAACAATCTCTCAACTTGCCTTCTCAATTGAGTACCTCTCACGATTGAGTCCTCGCAAAAAAGAAGACGCTTGTTCAAGATAAGTTCTTTAATCGGTATAAGTTTCATCCTTGCGACTGTATCTCTAATGGATTGTTCTTGAGGCATGAAACTTCGAGGCCAAGTTGGCGTATACTTTACAAAGGGTCGGACATAAGGAATATGTGCTTCATTAGCATAACCTAATCCATGAGCAGTACCAGAATCAGGGATACCTGCTACGAGATCAATTTCCAGATCATCTTCTCTTCTTAGATAAGCACCACATTTATATCGAACAGATTCAACATTTATACCCTCATAATTAGACGCAGGATATCCATAATAGACCCACAAGAAAGCACAGATTTGTAATCTATCACCTTGAGGACCTATTTGTTTTATTCCGGTTTCATCTATGAAGATAATTTCACCGGGTCCCATGTATTTTGTTATTTCATATCCAAGGTTTGGGAAAGCACAAGACTCCATAGCAACGGCAAAAGATCCTAGTTTTTCCCCTATAATGAGAGGAGTCCTACCGAATTTGTCTCTAGCAGCATAGATACCTCCATCTGTTAGGATTAACATTGTACATGAACCATCAATCATGTTTTGGACTTTTTGAATTCCTTCTTTAAAAGTATTACCTTGACTGATAATTGTAGCTACCATTTCAGTAGGATTAATTTCACCCCCATGCATTTCTGAGAAATGAGTTCCATTTTGTAACGCTTCGCTTGCGAGTTCTTCTATGTTATTAATTTTACCTACTGTTGAAATGGCAAAAACACCTAGTCGTGAACTTATTATTAAGGGTTGATCTTCATAATCGCTTATTACGCCTATTCCTTTATTACCATGCATTTTCTTGATATCTTTATCGAACTTAGATCTAAATTGGCTCTTCGTTATATTCTTGATGAATCTTTGAAAACCACCAGAGTTTTTTACCGCTAAACCCCCTCTTTTGGTCCCTAAATGGGAATGATAATCTGTACCATAAAAAAGATCATCAACACAATCTCTATTTGAAAAAACTCCGAATAATCCTCCCATTTTTTTAAATCACATCCACTATATATTTAATCTGAATAAAATTATTAAATAACATTATTAATCTGATATGATTCGAAAAAGCTAAAAACCGAGAAATAAAATATCAGAAATCACCGAATTTATTTCTGAAAATCGAAGTTACATTATTATTTTCTACAAAAACTATGAAAGTCTAATAAATCTTTATTTTTAAGTAAGTAAAGAATAAAAAAAAATTTAATTAAGGATTTATAACTTCTTTTCCCGCTTTTCTCTTTCTTAAGAAAACATAAATTGCAGCAGCCCCCAAAGCGCCTCCAATTGAAGAACCTATTATTATTGGAATAAGGATTGGAAATTCTCCAGGAGATGGAACTATCTCTCCTTTAGTAACACTTTCTGGATCTATAGCAATATCTATTTGATAATTCAAATCTTGATATCCCGCAGAAATTACGGTTATCTCCAAAATAATTGGATCTTCATCTGGACTCACTAATATTGGTGTTAAAGAAATTTTGTAAAATCCAGAACCGAGATTTACTATGTTTGATGATTCGTCAGTTCCATTCCACCACATTTGAATGATTGCAGAGTCTATCCCGTAACCTGTAGCATTAGTTATATAAAATGTGATATTAAAATAATCTTCAGTATATAATTGATCCACAATTCCAATAAATAATAAATCTATCAAGTCGCATGGTCTTACACTAAGATATGTATCAAAGTATTTATCTAAATAACCCGTTGAGGATAATGTCATATTAAGTAAAATCGGAACATCTCCAACATCAACTGTAATTGGATCTAAAGATGCAAAATATGTCCCGCTTCCAAGGTTTTGAACATCACTAGAAACATTTACTCCATCCCACCACATTTGAAATATAGCAGTATCAATAGGATCTAAAGTAGAATTAGTAACATAAAATGTAATATTGAATCCTTTACTCGAAAATATTTGATCGATTATTGTAATGAATAAATCTTCTAATGGTTTTGGACCGCAATCATTATTTTCAAAAGTATTAATTATACAATCGAGTTCTAAGATGCATAGCTCATTATAATATAAAATGTTATCTTTAATTATATTATAGTCGCTCTGCCATAATTCTAATCCTATTCCATTTTGATTGATAATATTTCCTAAAATATCATTATCATCACTGTTAGCTAAACTTATCCCCCTAAGATTGTTGCTAGCATCATTTCCTGAAACATTAATATTATAGCAACTTTCCATTTTTATTCCAATTTCATTATACTCACTACTGCAATCAATAATTTTGCCATTCATAGTATTATGTAATAAAATTCCAGAATATCCAGATCTATTATTTAAAAGAGTACAGTTCTTAATAATGAAATATTTATTCGAATTTCGAATTTCAATTCTATTAGAAGGCCATCTTAAATCTATTATTTTATTTTCAATTATGTACGGATCTTCAGCTGTGCCTAAACCATCACACCAATAAAATTGACTGACCCATTGCCAGTTATATTGAGTATATTCATCAATATAAATTGAAGGAAGATTATTATATATCGGTAGAAAATCTTTAGCAATACTTAAACCATTGATGTCATGAGGGAGGTCACCAATACCATCATTATCTAAATCTACACCAGTGTAATTGGACCAGAAATTTCCGATATAGGAATTATTCCAAGAATTCGATGTTCCGTCGTCTAATGCATTAATCTGATTAATCACAAAGTAATTTTCATAAAATAAATTAAAATCATTACCCACACCAATATTTACTCCATAGTTAATACAATCTTCAATGTAATTATATGTAAAACTATTATTATCGCTGTTAGAATAAAGGGATATTCCTTCAAAACTATTAATTATCACATTTTCCGAGATTCTACAACTAGTACAAGAACCTATTCGCAATCCATAATTAGAATGCTCCTCAATTATATTCTGTGCTAATAAAACATTAGTTATTGTTCCTATAGCTATGCCAGTTAATGAATTATACTTTACAACATTATTTGTGATGTTTGTATTATCTGATGTGTATATTTCTATTCCCCTTAGATTTTCAAATACCAAGTTAGAATCAACTGTACAATTTTCACTATCAGCTATATAAATGCCATCATTGTTACTTTTTATAATAGTATTTCCTGTAACATTAGTGTTATCACAAACATCATATAATCGAATTCCGTAAGCTCCAGATAGATAAACGTAATTATCAGAAACTAAACCTCCATTAGTGTCTCTTAGAGTGATACCGTCTTCTAGGTTATTAATAACATTGTTTCCTATAACCTGTGCATCATCACAATCATGAGATATATGAATACCAATCCCTAAATTATTGGAAACATTGTTATTTAAGATTTTAACATTTTCTGCTTCAAATCCATTAAAATAAATTCCATGATCATCATTGTCATTAATTATATTATTTGAAATAGTGACATTTTTGTTATGTACTGTAAAAAGAATTCCGTATCTTAAGTTATCACTAATAGTATTGTTAGAAATTAAGGTATTATGGCAAAAACTTATTAAATATATTCCATCTTCACCGTTATGATAAACACTGTTATTTAAAATAATAGTATCCTCACACAGATCATCAATATATATCCCTGGTTCTGAACCAGTGTGTCCATTTTCATGTATTATATTATTTAGAATCTCAGTTTTATCACTGTCAGTCCGAATTTCTAGACCTTGATATCTACTATAACTTATGTTATTGTTTGTAATTATATTACTATCCTCGTTATCCCATAACCTAATACCTCGATCATTGTATGTTACATTATTCATATTAATGACATTGTAGGAATTATTCTGATAAAACCAAATACCTATAAATGTATGAATTGTTCCTGCGTTTATTTCATTATTCTCAATAATATTATAACTACAATTGTTTTGAAAGAAAATCCCTGAAAGAATATTGTCATTCAAATTATTCCCAGATATTAAAATATTTCTACAATTATCTAACATTGTAATTCCATGAATATTTTCGGTACAATTAGTGTATAATATTTTGCCATTCTGTGTATTGTTAAGCCTAATTCCTGCATTTGGCATCAAAGATCCTGCATTATAAAAAGTACAATTTTTTATTTCAAAATATTTGTTTGAATTTTTGATTGTGAAGCAACTCTCTGAGAATCCACCATCGATTGTAAGATTTTCAATAAGATATGGAACTGCAAAAGTTCCAGAACCAGAGCACCATGGTTGAGTTTCTGCCCAAGTCCAATTATGAGCTCCTACCCCTGTAGCTGAGTCGTCTATAACGATAGGTAGTAGACTCCAGTGTCCAGAGGTTCCTAGAATATCTACTTTAGTAAATGTGTAGCTATTAATTTCATGATTCAAATTGTGATTAATTAGATTGCCCAGATAATAATTTCCAATGAAAAATAAAGTTAGTAAAAGTAAAATATGTACAACCGTTTGTTTTCTTTTTGATTTCAAATTTATCACTTTTTAATTAGATTTCATAATAAATTTATGTTAGTATTGGATATGTTCGTTTAATATTTAAAACTAGTCTTGTATTCTTCCAACTCTTATAACGGATTGACAATCTTGTCCAAAAGGGCTTCTTTATCCATACTTGCTTGTTTAGTGAATTTTACGATGGAAATTATTTTAAGAAAGGCGAATATTTGAAAAGCCCTCCAATTAATTGACCTGTGCTAATTCCTGCGTCTCCTGGAGGAATTTTATCATGTTCTAAAAATGTCAATCCATTTCTTAAAACTGTATCTTTAATTGCATTTGAAAATAAACTATTATAAGCCACTCCTCCAGTTAAACCAATTTTATCAATCTTGTTAAGATCAGCAACTATTATGGCTATATCTGCAAAAGCTTCAGCGAAGACCATATGAAATTTTGCTGCGATATCGTTTCGACTAATTTTTGGATTTTCAAGGAGGGTTAAGATATTTACAATTAAATCCGAAGTATTAATGTAGTACATTCCCTCTTTTTTGTAATATTTAACTTCTAAGTCAATATTATCTGGATTCCCTTTTGAAGCGAACCCTTCAAGCTTCATAGCAGGTTCACCCCTATAGGTTTTAAGGTTTGATACCCCTAAGAGATAACTTACTGTATCAAATATCCTTCCGGCAGAACTCGTTAATGGTATGTTTTGGTTATAGGACGATTGTGTATAATGCTCAAATTGAGAAATAATGGCGGTTAATTCCACATTTTCGTACTCCAAGTCACTAGCTAATCTAATTCTTTCAAATATTCTTATGCTTTCTTCATTTTCTATAGAATTTAAGATGATGGAAGCTGCCATCCGAGCAGGAAACTTAGTACAGCGATCACCTCCAATCATGGGTTGGTATTGTAATTGACCTAATCGTTCGTAGTCTTTGTATCCACTCAAAAAAATCTCTCCTCCCCAAATATTTCCATCGTCGCCATATCCAATTCCATCAACGCTAATTCCAACGATTTTTTCATCCAGAATTATATTGTTTTCTGCCATCAAACTTAAGGTATGAGCATAATGATGTTGAATCTTATAAGCTTTAATATTGTACTGAGTAGATAATTCTTGAGCTAGTTTGGTGGTTGTGAAGCTTGGATGAGCGTCGCAAGCAATAAACTTTATCTCAGAATCTTTTATCTGTAGCAATTTTTTCATATGTTGTAGAGATTCGTTTAAGAATTCGTAGGTCTCTAGGTTAGTTACATTTCCAATATGCTGAGTTGGAAAAATTCGATTTTTTCTCAGTAATGCTCCGGTGACAGCTAATTCCGGACCAGTTGATATGGCTGCTGGTGTTTCTACTTCAAATGGTAATGCAAAATATTCTGGAACATAACCTCGTGATCGTCTAATAAGTTTTACTTTATTATTATGCATTCTTATAACACTATCATCAGCCCTTTGGTAAATAGTTCGATTATGAAGTAGAAAGAAATCTGCTAAATTGTAAAGTTGGTCAAAAATTTTGTCATTTTCGATTGCCATAGGAATATTTGACTTGTTACCGCTTGTATAAACTAACGGTTGGTTCCCAACATAATCGAACAACATATAATGAATACCGGAATATGGTAGCATTATCCCTATATTGTTTAATCCCGGAGCTACAAACGAACTTATCATTGATTTATCGAAATTATTACTTTTTTCTAATAATACAATAGGTCTACGAAAAGAAGTTACGAGTTCTTTTTCTTCTTCTGATATATTCAGATACTCACCGACAGTCTTAAGATTTGGAATCATCAAGGCAAACGGTTTGTTTTTTCTTTTTCCTTTTCTTCTACGTAGTTTTAATATTGTTTTGTCATCGTTAGCAAGGCACACCAAATGAACCCCACCTATCCCCTTAATGGCGGCTACTTCTCCCTCATTTATCCTTTTAGCAGTTTCTTCTAGTATTGAAACAATATTAGCGCTATTAATTAAATTCTTTCTCTTATCGTATAGTTTATAATTTGGACCACATACTGAACAACCAAATGTTTGAGCGTGAAATCTTCTGTTTTGAAAATCAGTATACTCTTTAACACACGATTCTGGTTCCGCATTTTTGCAAAGAGGGAATTGTACCATGGTGCTGCGTTCTCTATCATATGGTAATTCTTTTACTGTTGTATATCGAGGTCCGCAAACAGCACAAGCGATAAAAGGATAATTATAATACTTTTTTAAATCTTTATTGCGCATATCCATTAAACAACTATCGCAAATGGCGATATCAGGAGGCAATGTTAAGCTGATACCCCTCCCTTCTTCACTTTTTTCTATTCTTAAATTTATAAATTTCTTGGAAGTTTCTATTTCTTTAACAATAAGGTTTTCTATGTATGATATTGTTGGTTTCTTGAGTTTGATATCTTCAAGAAATTTGTTAATTCCGTTTGAATTCCCTTGAAGAATTAATCTAACACCTGCATTTCCTCTGTTTAATATAATCCCGTTTAGATTCAAAGAACGAGCTAGATTGAACAGAAAAGGTCTGAAACCTACGCCTTGAACAATGCCAGTTATATTAATTTCTACAGTTCTCTGTGTTTTCAATGGAATAAGATGTTTATTTTACTCATTTAATTTTAGTTTAAATCATTTTATTATTACGCAAAAATAGTAATATAGTTTATGTGAATAAAAACACGTTAGAATTAAAAAATCCACACTTTTCTTTTACTTTTTCTCTATGTTTTTATATCTATAATTGAATAAATATTGTGAGATAGTGTGAGCTATTAGACCCCATTGGTTGAAGATAGCAGGTCTGTATTCAATAAACACTTTATATTTCATCAAAATAAATTGAGGTAAGGCTAAAATGCCAGGATGTGCTGATTCAATTCCCTAAATGAATCTCTCGCTTAGGGTTAAATACTAACCCTATACGCGGGAAAACCATATTTTCTTCCTTTTTTTTGTAAACATGGTGCAATAGATTTACCATAGAAAGAATTTTTATTACGCTCCTAATATAAATATATGTTAGAATCTGGAAATACCTCAGAAAAGAATATATAGAATTGGAGTATATATCATTACTTACTATATCATTCTAGAATGAGCGAAAACATAGATGAATTTTAAAGAAACTACATGGGATATTTCTTATCATAAAGCTTTTTTTAAGACGAGTCACAATTCTTTTAATATGTCAATTCGGAAACAACTTAATCAAGGCGTAAGAGGCCTAGAATACGATATTCATGACGATAGAATTCAAGAAGTTGACGATTTTGAAGTTTATCACTTGCCCAACCATGTTGACGCTGCAATCAATGTCGATGGAAATCCTGGAGATTTATTGCTATCGAACTGGCTCACATTATTGAAGGACTGGTCAGATGAACAGAATAATGATCACGCACCGATAACTCTTTTCATAGAATTAAAAGATTGTATTATCGATGCGAATAACGAACCAAGCGAATTATATGGAATTAAAAGGCTAAATAAAGTGATAGTTGATGCATTATCACCTAATTACCTTTATTCTTATTCTGACTTCAAGAAGAACAAAAACCAATGGCCAACTGTAAGGGAATTAAAAGGGCGCGTAATTATTGTATTAACCAGTTATTGGGGCGGCTACTGGGCTTCAAGTGAAGGAGGATTCGAATCCCGTTTACACTATTTAAACAATTGTCTGAAAGGTGAGGATGATGTTTGCTTTGTAGCATGGATCGAAGAAGATCGTGGGGAACAAAAATTATATATGAAGGAAAAAGCCACATTTTGGAAATGCAGCATAGAATTTAGCACAAAACATTATAAAGAGAATTTAAAGCTACAACGGCCCACAAGAGTTGATTACGATAAAATAAGGATGGGGCGTCATGTAAAAACTTTTTACGAAAAAAATTATGAAAGTGGTTTTAGAGCCAACTTTTTTCCTACAGATTCTTGGGCTGAGGAGGAGTACGACAAGACTTTTCCTTGGTCGATATAGTTTAAAGCTATTTTTAATTCCTTAGTTATTTTAATTATTCTATTTTCTCTTTAATTTTTTTTTTGTATTTCTCCTTCTTCTTCCCTTCTAAACGGTTTTATAGGTTTATAATCGTCGAAAGGTTCGTTACAAACCCAACACATATTTTCTAAATCACTCAATCCTTCCGAACATTTTATACAATACAATGCATCACAACTTGGACAAATATAGCTGATTCCCGACACATTTCCTTTACATACCAAACATATTTTTCTTTCCCGGTGAAAATTAACTTCTTCTTCAGTAATATGATCAGGCCTTTTTGTTATTCTAAATAATGAATCTTTAATTTTAACCTCCTTTTCAGCAGAAATCTTTTTTTCAGGTTCCTCCCTCAAACCTAAATACCAAAACGGAACGCTACTTATCAAAGCTATTCTAACGATAGGCAAAAAATAACCACTCCCCTGGGAAAAGAAGGAATCAAAAACACCACAACTAACGAAAATAAAAAATCCTATTGATAAGTATCGATATTTTTTTCTTAATACTCCTGTTGTTTGAAAACTCTTATATAAAAAACCAAATACATAAAAAATCACCACGGAAATTTGGAAAAAATTAAATATTATGAAATTCGGAGATAGTATAACCAGGGTGAGATCAAGTAAATCTTCGCCAGGATTAGCTGGTGTTATAATATTATAGTTATTTTGTGTGTCAAAAATTAAAAATAACTCATAAATAATAGCTAAAATACCATAAACAGTTGTTAATATTATTTTCTTTTTTCTATTAGAGAGTAAAAGTTCAAAAACGAGATAAAACCCGCATATTATAACAGGACCGATCCACCCTTGGGCAAAAATAGCAAATAAATAGACTGGATTTAAATTATTACCCGTGGCAAGAATCGTTAAGAAATCGAAAATTCCAGCCGACCAGATAAGACCATCAAATATAATAACTAATCCCATATAAAAAAGAAGCTTAGCTTTGGTTTTTTTTGATTTATATAAAAAAAACAATCCAGCTATTAAATAAAACAAAACAACAAACAAGGCAACTAGTCCATTTAGCCAACCCATTAAAGAAAGTGTAATAAAATATCACCAATTTATGAAATGATCTCCTTAACTATAAAAATTTCGATTTTTTACGAAATTGTGGAGATTAAATTAGTGTTAATTAATCAAATCCATTATATAAATATTAGTAAAAAAATACGCTTATTGCCGATCTGTTATAATTAATTTTAATTTAATTAAAAAAATTGTATAAAAAATTATCAAGTCTGCAAAAACTGCTAGTGATATTTATAGTAAATACTACAAGTTCCTTCCATAGAAACCATACAAGGCCCAATAGGATTAAGTGGAGTGCAAGATGTTCTAAATAATTCACATTCCGTCGGATAAATTTTGCCGACCATAACTAAATGACAGGAACATCCTGGAGGAATATCTTGTGATTTTTCAATTTTTATATCAAATTTCTTATCCGCGTCAAATTTTTCGTATTTCTCTCGTATAGCTAATCCTCCATCGAGAATTCGCCCTATCCCTCTCCAAGGGCTTGAAACGGATTCAAAAACATCGGCAATAATTTTTTGTGCGATTATATTTCCTTCAGGTTTTACAACTCTAGAGTATTCATTTAATGTCTCAAATTTTTTATTTTTTATTTGTCGAAGGAGCATTAAGATGCTCAATAGTACGTCATTAGGTTCAAAACCAGCGATAACATTTGGAACTCTATAAGCGTCTGAAAATATCTTAAATGGTTGTAAACCAATTATTGTAGAAACATGACCTGGTGAAATAAACCCATCAATTCTAAGTTGAGATTGACTGATTAAAAGCTCTAATGCTGCAGGAATTAATTTATATGCGCAAATTACTGAGAAATTAGAAGGAGGTCCACTTTGAATTTCGTATCCGATTAATGGAGCTGTCGTTTCAAACCCTATGGCAAAAAAAATTACTTCTTTATCAGGATTTTCTTTCGCGATTTTTACTGCATCGTGCGGACCGTAAACTATTCTCACATCTGCGCCCTTCGCCTTTAATTCTGCAAGTGAAAGATTAGATGCAGGGACGCGTATCATATCTCCGAATGTGGTTATAATAGTATTCTCTCTTTTTCCTAATTCAATAGCTTTATCTATATCTGCGGCGGGACAAACACAAACTGGACAACCAGGACCTGATAAGATCTCTAAGCTTTTCGGTAATAATGACCTTAGCCCATATTTGGAAATAGTATGCTCATGTGTACCGCATACATGCATAAACTTAATAGGTTTATTGATCTCTTTTAGTAAGTTATTTATTGCTCGTATAACTTTTACAGTAAAATCTTTATTTCTTAGATGTTGGGTTCCGGGAATTTCCATCTTTTTCATTCTATTTTAATCAATAATTATATGTTCTAAAATTTGACCAGAAGTATCAAAACACTTTATGTTATCAGAAAGATTATAAGGATGCGCCATTAACATAGTAAATCTTCGTCTTTTGAAAATCTGGTTTAATTTCTCATTAGTTGAGAGACTACCTGATGGGCGTGATATGAAAGTTCCCTCATATGAGAAGTCTAATGGAATAGTACAAGTTGTTCTGAATATTTCAAAATCTTTTTTACTATCAGTACAAGCTCTTGATGGTACAATATATTCAGATACAACTCCTTTATGTACTCCCAATATCCCTCTCATTTTTTGTGGATGATTTTTTTGACACATATCAACTAAGCCCTCAAGAAATTCTTTTTTAATCATAATTTGATTTAATTTCACATTATCAATTAATAATAAAATTTCATCGATTATTTCTAAAACTGAGCCTGCTGAATGTTTGTTCCAATACCGCAGTGAGGAGACGATACGACTGAGTTTGAATTTATCTGTTTTATTTTTAATTAAATAAGCTTTCATTTTTTTTGGATATTTTCTAAAATCAACTTCTAACAAAATTTCATTATTGATTTCAAAATGCAAGAGAAAGTTATTTCCGCCAATAGAAATAACATCTGGAAATTTATCAAGAACTTTTTGATATTCTTCCTTTCTTATATCCATATTTTTCTTAAATTGTTATGTTTTTTTTCATTTACTATTTAAATTTAAATTTCTATAAATATTTTAACAAATTCTCATTATGGGTTCTCCTATTAATTAGGGTTCTAAATCAAAAAAAATATAACACAGAGTAGTATATTAAATAATTAGAATTAACTTAAATTTATTAAATTCAAATAAAAATGTTCCTACAATAAAAAAAAAATGATAAGTTTATGAGTTATAGTAAAAGTAATTACGAGGAATTATATAAAAAAGTCATTTCTATTTTGGAGAAGCATGGTATCAAACGAATTTTAGTCTTTGGATCATATGCGCGTGGAGAAGCAACATCAGAAAGCGATTTAGATTTAATTGCGGAATTTCCTAGAGGAACAAGTTTGCTTGACCATATAAGAATTGAAAATGAATTATCTGAAACATTAAAAATTAAGATTGATTTATTATCCAAAAACGGAATTAGTCCTTATTTAATAGATAATATTATGAAAGAAGCCATAGTGATACTGGAGTGAATAAGGAAGATATTACTTATTTAGATCATATTTTTAAAGCCATTGCAAAAATTGACAAGTATCTTAAAAAAACTAATTATAATAGGTTCATGAAGGAAGATATTATTCAAGATGCTATTATTAGAAGACTGGAAATTATCGGAGAAGCTACAAAACAACTTTCTGAAGACTTCAAAAAAGAAAATGTTAAGATTCCTTGGAAAGATATTGCTGGAATGAGAGATAAATTAATTCATAAATATTTTACAGTTGATCTTGAGGAAGTATGGAATACTGCTAAGAAGGACATATCTATACTTAAAAGAGAAATTGAGAAAATATTAACGAAAAGTTAATTAGCAAATACGAGGAATAGGTTCTCCTAAAGGCATATCTACGAACCTAGTTCCCCCTACTATCGTATTTAACAAAACTCTTTTTGGATTTTCTGATTTGACAACCCCAATTATCTCAGCATCTTTTCCAATAGATGTTGATTTTATTTTATATAAGATTTCTTCAGCTTTAATAGGATCTACAGACATTAGAGCTCTTCCCTCACAAGCAATCGCATAGGGATCTAATCCCAGCATTTCACAGATAGCATTAACTTGCTTTTTGATGGGAATTTTGTCTTCTTCGAGTAGTATACTTATATCTGATTTGTTTGCCCAATCGTTGAGAGCCGCTGCTATCCCACCTCTTGTTGGATCTTTCATTGCGTGAATGTGATTATTTTCAATTTCTTCTTTAAGAACATTATAAATCTCAAGTAAGTGATCTACATCAGAATTCAAGTCTGTAGAGATATTCAACCCTTCACGGCTCCCAATTAATGATGTTCCATGATCCCCAATACTCCCCGTTACAATAATTTTATCCCCAGTTTTTAAATTGGCATCCAAAATTTTTATGTTTTTATCCTTGATTCCAATTCCCGTTGTTGCAATTATCATTTCGTTCAGAGTTCCCTTAGGCATTACCTTGGTGTCTCCAGCTATAATTGCTACATTCGCCTCTTTAGCTTTGTTATTAAAAGAATTGAGGATTTTGTTTAGCTGCTCGAACTTAAAACCCTCCTCTATGATGACTATCGATGTTAATGCTATAGGTTGCGCACCCATCATTATTAAATCATTTATAGTGCCACAAACACTCAATGTCCCTAAATTGCCCCCAGGGAAAAAAAGCGGATAAACAGTATGTCCATCGGCTGTAATTACGATTTCTTTTTCATAATCATCTAAAGGAATTGTTGCTCCATCATCAAGCTCTTTTACTCCTATACCCTTATTCACATTTTTGAACGTAATATTTTTCGTAATAAAGGAGATAAGCTCTTCTTGCAATACTCCGCCGGCACCATGAGCTAATGTAATTACATTTGAGCTCACTTTTTTCATACTCATACTAGAAAATAAGAAATAAAAATTAAAAGCATTTAGATTATAAAATCGTTGCGTTCCATAAGAATTACAATTTTATTCCATAAGCATCAATTATATCGGGAAATTTCTTGAGTTCATCGATATCTTCGTTAGATACCGCTTCGTCTAGGATAACGATTGAAATTGCGATATCACCTTTTTCTTTTCTTCCGCATTGTAACCCTGCTATGTTTATTCCTTTATTTCCTAAAAAGGTCCCAATACTTCCGATTACTCCTGGGACATCGTTATTTCTCAGAGCTAGCATGTAGTTGGTGGGAGCAAGATCGTAAAATAATCCATCTATCTCAACTATTCTAGGTTTTTCTGAAAAAACAGTTCCCGCAATTTTAGTTAAAGCTCCATCTTCAGTCATGATAGAAATTTTTATGTAATTTTCGTAATTAATTGGTTTAACATACTTTTCTACAACAACCTTTATGTCATTTTCCTTTAAAATCTCTTCTAAGTTAATATATGTTATTATTTCAACTAATCTACCATCAAAAAGAGATTGCAATATCACTGCTTTAATTGGTTCAAAGTCAGTAAATATCTCTCCTTTATACTTAATTTTCACACTAATAATTTTTGATAAGTTAAACTGTGTAATGAATTTACTTAAAGAAGCCCCTAATTCTATATAAGGTCTATATAAATCAGCCATTTCTTCTGATATGTTGAAAGAAATATTAATTGCATCTATGAATATTTTGGAATTAAGAGCTTGGACTATTCTTTCTGCTGCTAATTTCGCTACCTCAATTTGAGCCTCAATTGTGCTAGCACCTAAGTGAGGCGTTGTAATACAATTATCTAATCCGATAAAAGGTGCATCTTTAGGATCTGCTGGTTCTTTAGAAAAAACATCAATACAAGCTCCCCCAATTTTATTGTTTTTTAGAGCGTTGTATAATGCTTGCTCATTTACAACTCCTCCTCTGGCAACATTGATAATAATCGCAGTAGATTTCATTTTCTCTATCTCAGAATAACTAATTAAATCCTTCGTTTGGGGGGTTAAGGGAACATGAATCGTAATATAATCTGATCGAGCTAAAAATTCGTCAAAATTATCTAATAACTCAAGACCTAAATCCTGACCCCGTTTTTTTGGAACAAAATTATCGAAAGCAACAACATTCATGTTAAATGCGTGACACTTTTTTACAACAGCGGCTCCAATATTTCCTAATCCAATAACTCCTATGGTCTTTCCTTGTAATTCAGAGCCTTTTAAGAATTGTTTATCCCATTTACCCTCACGCATAGAACTATTCGCTTTATAAATATTTCGCGCGAAATTCAGCATAAGACCTACTGTTAGCTCAACAACTGCATTAGTATTGCCTAATGGAGTTATTAACACTACAATTCCATGTTTATTACATTCTTCAATATTGATGTTATCATAACCCGTACCTGCTCGAACAATCACTTTTAATTTTTTCCCCGCGCTAATTATATCCGGAGTGAGTTTAGTAGCGCTCCTAACTATGATTCCATCGAATTGCTCAATAATTTCAAGAAGTTCTTCTCTTCTTGTATTATCATTAATCGTAAGTTCAAAATTTTTGAATTTCTTTAATATCTCAACTCCCTCTTGAGCTAAACCGTCAGAAATCAAAATTCTGTAATTCTTTAATTCCATAATTTTTCATACCGTAAATTTAATCGTAATTAAATTTTATTTAAACACTTATTAGAAATAAATACTGTAAATTTATTATCTTTTCGTATTAAAAACCTAGTTTATTAAGACCTTGTCTAATTTAGCTTCTAATTTAGATATGTCAAAGCATGAAGAAAATTTATAAGAATACTTTAGAATGAAATAAAATTTAGAAAATAAAAATTTAAATTAGTATAAAAAAATATTAATAAAATTCGCATTCAGAAAGGATTTGAGATAAATCTATCATTGGTAAATCAGGTTTTGTCTGACTAGCTGCGAGATGTAGATTATTTTTACAAAAGACACAAGCGCTAACTAATACCTCTGCCTTTGATTCGATTGCTTCCTTTAAACGGTCTTCGTTAATGTTCTCCCAACACGCTACAGTTTCATCTAACCGATTACTAGCAATATCAAGCGAAATTTCTCCATATAAAGCTCTTACTCCTCCACCCGCACCACAGCATAAAGACATTTCTCTGTTATGTTTCATCTCTATAAACTTAACGCCTTCAATCATGTTCATTAGCTCTCTTGGTTCGTCGTACACACCACAATATCGTCCTAAGTGGCATGGATCGTGATACGTAATAATCATTGGGTCTTCTTTTGTTCGCTTCGTGTATCTTATTCTAAGTCCCTTTTGTTTTACGATTTTAGGTACAAATTGAACCAAGTGAGAAAGCTCGAAGTCAAGGCCCCCCACAAACTTAGGATATTCATTATTAAATGTAGAAAAACAGCCAGCGCAAGAAAAGACGAGTTCGTTAACTCCTAACTTTCGAATCATATCAACGTTATATTTAACTAATTGAATAGCATCGTCTTCTAACCCAGTTCGGAACATGACCGACCCACAACAATATTCATCGGGAAACAAAATGAACTTCACGCCTAGTTTCTCTAAAATTCGAGCTGTTGCTGTACTTAACTCGTTATTTCGATACGAACTAGTACAACCAACGAAATAACCTACTAAATGTTCATCAATATCGCTCGGTTTTAATTCCCCAGATTCAATTTTTCTAGTACGTTCTATTCCACGTTGTAATGCATCGTACCCTTCTTTACAAGTTTCCGAATCACACCAATTATATCTATCAGTTCCACTTTCGAGAAATGGATTTTTGTTTGTTAGTATAGAGTTTTTTAAGATTCCTAGTTTTTCAGGTAGAACCCCTTTACGCACGGCAGTTCTTCTGTAATTTTGAAAAACTTCTAACAAATCGATTCCTACGGGGCAAACGGTCCTGCAATGGCCACAAAGCATACACTGAAAGATTGAAGGAATGATCTCTTCTTTATTGAAATCAAGCTCCTTTTTAGACAAAGCTTTGAGGATTCTATTTCGTCCCCCGGCATAATCCCTTTCGGAAAAGGTTATACTATACACCCTACAAACATTGCGGCAATAACCGCATTGTATACATCGCTCAAAATCGTTGTCTTTGTGAGATCCAGGTTCAACTAAGTTCTCTTTGTCTGGTGCAAACATGGAAGAAACGGTAGGACCAGTCGTTACTAGTTTTTTTACATCTTCACTTACTTTTTCATCACTCATTTTTAGTTTTACCTCTTTTTAATTTTAGTTCATTTTAGGCTGTTCTGTAGAGTCGTTTTGCTATCCAAAAAAGGAGTCCAACGCGCCAAGGTCTCATTTTTGCTTTCACTAATCTATAAGAATTAACGAGATCTTTTGGGTCTAATTTGTTTTTCAAATTTCGTAAGTACGCTGCTTTTTCAGGGTTAAACCTAAGAAAGTAGAATGTATTTACAACCCCTAACGAGTATAAACTGTCTTTATGTTCGTAGTTGTTTATTGTAATATCGTTAAAAACTGCTTTAATTCCGAAAAATTCTCGAGAGTTCTTAATATCAGAAAGACCGAAAAGTTTGACTCTGTTCCCTCCTTTAGCTCCAGACATCAAGTAAAATGCGTGTCGATACCGTTGCTTAGAAGTCTTTTCCATGTAAAAGTTATAAAAATCTTCAACTCTCTCATCTGAAACCCAATATTCTTGAAAAATTAGATTTTGACACCATCGTCCTAGATTTAATTCAGTTTCAGTTATGTCGCGCCATTTTTCCTTTAGATACCATTCCTCAACACTAAGTCCATCTAACTTTGAAGCAGTTTCTTTAGCAAACGAAACATTCTGAGAGGTCACATTAGGATCGTCAGAATATACCGCAAAGACAAAATAATCTCGGGATGGATAAGTCCAGTGAGCATACTTCTCAAAATGTTTATCCGAAAGCGAAAGGAAAAGCGGTTTATTTGCCTTGCTATTTTTCAAAGTTCGAAAAAACTCAATCGCCATTTTAGATGTATTAAAACTGTATCCTATCATTTCTATTGAAGTTGTAAGAGTAGTTACTTCTAATTCTACTTCAGCAACAGCGCCAAATATACCAAAAGAGCCTATGATGTCATCAAGCGATAAATCTCCTTGAGAATCTCTAGATATTGTCTCTGTAGAGCCATCTGGTTTCACAAAAACAACAGATTGTAATGCATCCTTCAATATTCCATTTTTCAAGACACCAATTCCTACTTTACCAGAAGTAGCGACAAATCCGCTAACACAACTAGCCCTATAGCTAGTAGGATAACATTTTGGAGCTAATCCGTAGTCGAGAAGTTCTTCAATGAGTTTTTGCCACGCAATTCCCGCATCGCATTTGACAGTCATGTTTTCCTTGTCAATTTTGTGTACCTTGTTCATTCGTCGCACATCAATTATAACACCACCTTTAGTAGGTGTAGAAGCTGAATAACACGAAGTTCCTGCGGCTCGTAGGGTTACAGGCATTGAATATTCATAGCATTTTTGCATTAATTTAGAAAGTTCTTCGGTGTTACCAGGACGAACTACATGAGTAGCCTGATATTCTTCTTTAAACTTATAGTGATACTTAGATAACAATGAAAGATCACCGGAAGTTGCTTCAATTTCGTACCTATCTGTACTTACATGTGGAGATGATATGAATTCTTCTATTTCGTATGTAAATTTAGTCTTTCCATTTTCTTGTTTTTCTTCAACTTTTACTTCATTCATTATCTTTTTTACCTCATTTTCTATTAAAGAAAAAGCCCCAATAGAAAGGCTCCCCACCATCCTGCTAATGTAAAATATCCTGTCATTCTAGCGAGATTTCGCTGTCCAGAAGCACCAAATAAAAAGCTTGCACTACCCGTCATTAAACCTATTGCTCCAAGCATTATATGGAGTGCGTGGATCATTCCGGAATAATTAAGTATTTCTGTTGGAGTTAAGAATATTAATAAAATAATATTTATAATCGTAACAATTAGAGCTCCTCCTGCCGTATATCCATGCCATAATACGTATTTTTGCTCGTTGTATAAAACGAGAATAGTTCCAATTGATAGCGAAATTAATGCCGGTAGACCTAGGATTACACCGATATGCCAACTAGTAAAAACATCATATTCATCAATCATCAACGCTGTTGGTCTAGGCGCAAGGATTTCAATACCGTTCAATACGACTATTACAGTCATCAAAATTCCGAATAAGATAATCCAAATCCAAATCAGAACTTTTAGTGTCCCTTTTTTTCTAAAATTCAATGTTAAAATCAGTGCTACAAAGATCGCAACAGCTATAAAAGATAGTAATATTTGTATCTCAGGTTCCATATATCTTACCTTTTTTTTTAATTTATTTTTTGTTAAATTTTTAATATTTTATTTAATCATTTATTTTGCTAAATTTTGGTTCTTATTATAGGATAACTACGAATAAGAGTAATAAAAATCCTAGGATCATGTAAAGAGACGCAATCTTAAAAATGAGGAAAGTGAGCTTATTTGAAGGTTTTATTAAGTTTTTTATTACTAAAACTAAAATTATTAGACAACAGACCCCCCAGATGATTCTTATAATCGCATTTGCCCCTAAAATCCTAGCAGCCTCGTAGAGCGCTAAACTACTAATCAATGCCCCTATGGTTATAACTCGCATTGTTTGTGTTCTTGAACTTACAATTGGCCACATAGGGATTCCCGCATCTTTATATCCTTTATAATTTTTGGGTATTAAAGCTATTGTAAGAATATGGACGGGAATCCAAGCTAGAATGAAGATAAGAAATAAGAATCCAATCCAGTCTAAACTTCCCATTATAGCGGTCCTACCAGCCCATGCCGGAAGACCACCAGCAATCCCTCCAAAGATTATGCTATACTTAGTTCTTCTTTTCAATAGAATACTATAAATTACGATATCAAAGAAAAAGCCTAAAAAAATAATTAATGCAGTTAACCAATTGAGAGTTAGAAATGCAAGAACGATACCTGTAACAGTTAACACGGTTCCAATTGTAAGAACAGTAGATGTTGTAACTTTACCACTTGGTAACGGGCGATCTTTTGTGCGCTCCATGATTGCGTCAATATCTCTATCTATATACATATTCAGTACGGTAGTACCTGAGACTGTGAGGTATAATGAGATTACCAGAGATAGTAAATTGAGCCAGTTTATTTCAATTACTAAACTGAAGGCGGTAATTAAATAAGATAAAACTCCAGTATAAAGCAAAAGTATGGTTTGTTTAGCTTTTATTAACTCTCCAAAGAGAGATAACATATTTTTTAAGTCCAAGACCATCCTCATAGTTAATTAATTATTATTACGTTAGTTTAGAAGTTAATGGGTTAGGTTTTAGATTTTTACCTAGCGCGTATAATCCGAGTACAAAGCCTGCCAAGAGAAACCATACTCCCAGAAATGTAATAGTCAGAAAGATCTCAACACTTTCCCATTCTACTGGACGTACCATATGTGCCATTGCGAAAGGAAATGTTAAATTAACTCCGATAAAAAAAATCCAACCCAATAATTTTTTTAATCGACCTTCAACTTTGAAAAAGTCGATAGCATGTATCATCAAAGCCACAGCGATCATCACTGCCAATTGGTGCCAATGTGCAACGTTAAAATTATACTCCAGTTGTACATATGAATGTAATCTATAAATATCATCAGTAACAAGCCCAACATAGATTTGAGGGAAAACTATAAGTTCTGCAATAAAAAGAAGGTAATAATATGTCAATTTTACAGGTTCCCTAAACAAAGCTTTAAGCCTTTCTGAATGTGATGCTGATCTGTAATCGTCTCCTAAATGTTCCTTAATAGTGGTCTTCATGCCAACTATTGACATAATTATAGTTACTAGTATCAATAGCCCAGCGCCCACCCATATTACGTAATGGTTTAGAACCCAAGCACCATAAGATAATGTTATAACGCCAATCGGAGTAAACAATAACAAATAAGTATAAAGCTTACCTGACAATTTACTCGTACGGAAGGCAACCAGCATAACCATAGCTGCTGATTGAGCAAGCTGTATGTGAAGGTGACCAACTATCATGTCTTGGACGATATCGTGTTCGTGTCCGAAAGTTATCCCGTGTCTAATGATTGCTTCTGCTAAAAATGCTATAGGTTCGCGGTTTAGACCCCAAATACTATTCGTAAAGTTTTCAATAGCTGCAAGAGCGCCATATATTGCCGAAACCATTATGCATATCGCTAAAATTACGAGATTAAAATATTCCAAATTAATCCCTCTGAATGTGGAACCTCTAGGGTTAACTTTTGGAAATCTACCCTTTACTGGCCACGCTGCTATAACAAATACAATTCCACCAATGAAACAAAGTAGCATACCAAAAGTGAAAAGTTCGTGGAAAAGTCTAAGACGTGTATACGCAAAAATCATTCCATTTATACCTACAAGAAACGCACTAGGTATTAACAGGATCTTTAGAGTTGGCAACCACTTCTGACGGATTTCATAGTGTTCTAATACCCAGAATGTGTTCGCAATTAAAAAGGGTAAAGCTAACGAGTGATATATCATGACAATTCGAGCTGTCCTTGATATTATGTCGTCGCTAAGGAAGAAAGGAAAGATCGGCTCTCCCCCAATTAGGACAGTCAAAGGTTCGGAAAAAGTCAGATACCAAAGTACTTGAACAAATACGAATAAAAACATGACATAATGTATCTTCTTGAAACTCGTTTCTGGTTCAACTTTCATCTCCTGCGTTTCCATTGAGGTTTCTAGACCTGATTCGATTGGGATTGTTTCTGTTTCTATTTTTAACACCATTGTTTGTTTTATAGATTAATAAATATTTTTTAAAAACCCTATTGATTAAAATATCTTTTGTTTATCATTTACTTGATACCTATTCTTACCTTCTATTTTTGGTGCGTTTTTTTGTCCTAACATAGGTAAGATAAAAAGCAACCCAAATACTATGATCGTCGAGACAATTGTAGGAATTACTGCTAAAGAGAAGGTTCCATGTGGGTTATAGTAGGGTTGTCCAATGTAAAAATGTTCTGTTAAACTTCCACCGAGGGAACAATAGGCTGTTACAGTAATATTAGCCTTATCTCCGGCTGGAAAACTTAGGATATAATTATTTATGTTGTGAGCTGGTTGTTCAGTGAAGTGGAACGAATAATCAGGAGCTTCGGGAGGATGATAAGGATCACTACTATTAACCCAAACTTCCATTAAGTATACATAGTGATAAGTAGGGTCCGTAACTCCGTGCGTAATTTTAATACTAAGTTCTTGTGCATCTAGATCGTATTCCATATCCATAGTTATAGGACTATGCGCTTTCACACTAAAAGCGCTCAAATTCAAACCGATAATCAAAAAGATGCACAAAATATAAAAAATATTTTTTCTTGACATAATAATTTGGTTAATTTTCAAAATTGCAATTTATAATTGTTAATATTGTTAAAGAATTTAATATTTTTGGAAAAGGGAAAAAGAAAAATAGGAAGTTTAAAATAACCGTTTATTCTTTCTTTTATAAGCCAGGGATTGCGAAACTCCATATTTCTGGAAGTAGCATTCCAAATACAAAAAATACAGCCGTAATAACTAACATAATTGGCAGAACAGTTAATATCAAAATCAATAATGGGATGTCAATAGGATTAAGAGTAAAAAATGCCAGAAGTACACCAGCAAGACTAACAACCAGACCTCCAATTGACATTAATAAAGCTTTCCAATTGGTTTTTTTAATTTTGAATATTGTATACAATGGAAGTAATATAATCGAGAGGCTACTTGGAATGTGGGCAACCATGACGGTTGCAGAAGCACTAGGGCTAGCTACTGTTGACACTAAAGGAGATAGTAATAACGAATAATCTTCGATAGATACAAGCACTATACCCGCTACGAATAGCACTATAAATGCTATCGCCAAAATAAGTGATAATGCTTTTTGTTTTTTAAAAAGTCAAGCAACATAAACAGTCCAAATAAAATTAATCCTTTTTAAGATATTTTAAAAGAACTGCGAGAACGATAGCCATGATTAAAGGAATGATGATTCCTAATGCCAAAGTAAATTGGGCGTTATAAATTTCGTATACAAAACCAGAGACCGGCGCTCCAATAGCCACACCTGCTACAATCAAGGCGTAGAATGTTCCTGTCGCTACTCCACTTTCAGAATCTTTAGTTTTCTCTTTAATCATTCCAGCTGAGGAGGGAAATATCAATCCATGGCCTACGCCGAGAAGAGCCATTCCGATCATAGGAAATGGGGCTTCTAAAGATATTATAAAAACTCCAAATGAAAACGCAATCAGAAATAATCCAATTAGCATTACCTTAATGTAGCCTATTTTATCGCTTAAAATTCCGGCGGGATAATGAATTAGTATCGAAAAGATAACCATAATGCTAAGAATCATCCCTGTTTGACCAACTGTATATGTTGCAGACTCTAACATTACCGTATATGCTGCTGTAACAATTCCCATGTTAAACATCATTGCTAGAATCGAAAAGTAAGGACTTATCATAGATTTTCTAAAGACTACTTCTCTAAATTGTTTGATTTCCTTGCGGAGGTTGAATTTCTCTTTGGATGGTTGATAAATCGAAGGAAGAAATAGTGATGTAAATGACATGACGAATAAAACAATTGCAATTATGAAAAACAAATTGCTTTCTCCAATTATTTGAGCAACTAGGCCACCTAACAAGAATCCTATCAAATTTGAAAATCCGATGGACATTCCATATAGTGCCATCCCCCTTCCGCTACGCCTTTGGGATGTAGCATCAGCGATATAAGCCATTGTAGCAGGTCCTCCAAAACCACCTCCTATTCCGTGAATTATTCTTCCAAATAATAGGAAAATAGGATCTTGAGCTAACGCATATATAAGCAGTGATAACCCATCTAAAAATACTCCTAAAGATATTAAGCTTTTTCTGCCGATTTTGTCAACTAACCTTCCAAAAATTATGTTTGAAGGAATATGGACCATGGAGTAAATTCCTACAATAAATCCTGCGAATATTATCGAGGCTCCTAATTTTCCCGCGTAGGTAGCAATTATCGGAATTGCTGCGTTGCTGTCGAAATTGACCATAAATGACAATGTAAGCACTAAGAAAATGTGTTTTCTTCCAATTGTCAAATTTTTTTGTTTTTTCCCTTCTATTTCATCTAAAGAGTTCTGTGAAATCTGTTTTCTCACCTGAATCTAATTGAATACAATAATTTTATTATTTTTTACTTTATTGATATTCAGTTATGAGAGATAGATATATTTTATATTATAATATATATGAATACTGTCTATAAATTTAAGGAATGAAATTTTTGATCAACAAAATACTTTTTTTTAATTTAGATTATTTTAAATTTTAAATCTAATTACCTTATGTGGTTTTAATATGTCTCCTTCTAAAAGTCCTTTAGAACAAGAACACAACACAATTAACACTATGATTCGGATGTACTGTAGACATTTTCATGACTGTGAAGATGATTTATGTCAACAATGCTCAGATCTTTTTCACTACGCTGAGGAACGATTAAAAAATTGTCGATTCGGCGAAGAAAAACCTACATGCAATACATGTCCAATTCATTGTTATAAACATGACATGAGGGAAAAGATAAGAACAGTAATGCGATATGCTGGACCTCGGATGATATACTCGCATCCGATTATGGGATTTCGGCACTTATATAAAAAAATGAAAAAAAAAGAAAATTTAGGTAAATAAGAAGTCCAGAATTTTGCCTGAATCTTACTAGTTCTGCTCTGTTAATTACAAATTATTTTTGTCAGTTCACTTTCTTCTCCTTTAAGATAATTCTTGAGAACACCCTTCTTGTTCATTGAGAGAATAATTACTTCAAGACCCTCTTGTATTCGATCCTTAATCGAAACCAGTGAAAGCAATTTACCTTGCATTTTACCAGACGCATCGGTTTTACTTGTTTCGTTCGTTTTGCTTAATACTTTTTCAATCTTATTGATATTTATTTCTCTAAGCAGTTGTGCATGCTCTCCCGATTTTGGGTCTTTATCGAACACACCAGGCACATCTGTTGCAAATAATAGTTGTTTAGCGTGTAATACGCGTGAAAGAACTACAGCTAATTGATCTCCGCTACAAACGCTAAAACCCATATTGGTATCGTACATCATGTCGCCTCCTATCAATGGGACCATCCCCAAAGATAAAAAGCCTTTTAAAGAATTAAATGCAAGATCAGCTATCACCATCTTATTACCCACAACCATCGAAGAGGCGTGCATCAAGTTAATAGGAACCCCTTCCTCCAGAAATGTAGTGGCAATCGTGTTTCGAAACTCATTCACGATTTGCTGCGTTTTTGACATTGAAATTAATTGATCCTTATTTCTAAAGCCTTTATGAAGATTGTATTTTAACACGGGGGGATGGCCGAAAGAACCTACTCCGTGGATAATTACAAGACTTTTGATTAGACCTAAATCAATACATTCTTTTATTTCCGCAGCAACTGCTTTTATAACATCTTCTCTTAATTTGTATTCCGTTGATTTGTCCGTAAGCAATGAACCGCCAAGCTTTATAACTAATACTTCTTCTGCCGTCATTTATACTCCTAAATATTGTATTAGAAACTAAAAGAATAAGGCCAAAAGTCTGGAAATCCTAACTCAAATATCAAGATAACGATTATGACCGCAAGAAAAATTGTGAAGTTATCAGTACCCTTAGGTGATAACGCTTCTACTATAGTGGCAACTATACTAACAACAATTATCGGTAAAATGAGTGTAATGATATTAAAATGCGGAACTTCTAGAGAAAAGATCAAGACGAGAATAGAGCTAACTAATATTGATCCAACCAGCATACCTATACTCCCTATAATGGTCTTTTCGCTTCCTTTAATTCCAAACTTTTTTTCTCCACCAAATTTACGACCTATTATATCCGCTAACCCATCTCCACCCGAAACACACCCAATAATAAGTAGTGCGGTAGGATTTGCATTATTTATGCCGGTAGAAGGTACGTAAAACCAGAAAAAAGTCATTAACACCATAACAATTGCATAATAGAGCGTTCCTTGAAGAAGTTCTTTAGGGTCTCCCGATCTCGACATTGATGCCACAAAACTCTCGTTCTTCATAAGACCAGTACCAATAGCTACGAACTGTAACACGAATAACAGTGGAACTATTACAGCTATATAGTGACTAATAATTTCACCTGAAAAGAGCATCCATGTAACTACGAATATGGGACCCGCAAATATATGCACGAATTTTCTTGTAATAATTTGTGAAACTTTTCCCTTTTTTTGCATTAAAGCATTGATTTGTACCAAAGCTAACAATATAACAATAGATATGACTGTCGCAATTAAATCCCAAACAAAAGCTAAACTACTATCAAACGGATTAAATACCACATAAATCACTATTCATATAGAAAAATTATTTTTTGAAAGAATTAACTCCTAAAAATCTTAGAAGATTTAAAATTCATTTGGTTCGCTTTCAAAAAAAAAAAAAATTAAAAAAAAAATTGAGTTTAGCTTCTTTCAATTTCTTGATTACATATTTATAATGGTATCGTTCTCAAAAATTAAGTCAATTACCTCATCAGAAGCAACCAGTCTGATCTTATCAGAAATAAACTTATTTATTCCCCGAGTATCTACGTGTTCTTTACAAGCAGTAACCTTTTTGTTTTGATTAAGCGCTTGTGAAATCGCTTTATTAGATTTATTTGCAAAATAGACCGCGTTTTGAAGTAAAAGAATCGTGACGTCATCGTCGTCTGTGTGCTCCATTGCAAGTTCTACTCCTGTAATATCTTCACTTGTTATAAAATACAACACTTTTTTGCCCATTTTTATCTCCTCCTAGAACGGAATGGTTACGGTTGAATCCGCAATCATTTTTAATATTTCTCCATGTTCTTTAACTTCAATTTGATCTATTAGATCCTCTTTTTTTAAGCCACGCTCGTCAAGAGATTTTTTATCAACAAATATATCTAAATCAATATTTTTAATAAATTCAATGTGCATAGCGTACATGGTTTTGTCAACGTCTTTTGTAAAGGTGTAAACTGCGTCGTTAATTGCTATTGTAATAGGATCGAAATCAGCACTAACAGCAACCGTCATTCTTAATCCTTCAACAGGATACAAAGTTCCATGAGGAGGTTGCCGTAAAAGTATAACCACATTTTTTTCTTCTGCCATTTTTTATCACCTTAACAAATTACTATAAGTTTATCAGTTTCTTCTATTATTTTAGCTAGATCGGGAGTCCCTGCTCGTTTTATATCGCCGCATTCTTTCTCTAGACAGTTTTTCATGGTACCCCTAACTAAGAGACATAGATTACACAATCTAATAGTGGCTCCTTTATCTAGTATTTCTCTGAAACCCTCTTCAATATTGAAAATCCCTTCAATCTTTTTCTGATTCTCTAAGAGTGCATTTACGGCATCCATATAACAAAAGATACGAACTTCGTGTCCTTTGTCTAAAGCTGCGCTAGAAAGCTTGACCACAGTTTCAGCGGCTTGCGTTTGGTATGGGCCATCAAAGAAAAGAATTCCTAATCGAGGCATTTTTTGATATCAACTCAATTTATTCTTTGTCTCCTCTCATGAAGAGAAGATAAGCCATTATCCAAGAACCTAACATTATGCAAACACCAACTATGATGCTATGTAAGGATAGCTGTGGTATTCCACCTAAGATGTTGGTAATGTTACAACCCATAGCGGTTACTGCGCCAAATCCCATTAAAATTCCACCAAAGAATTGTTTTAGCAATGTAAAACCATCTTTTGGAACTCTAAATTTGAACTCTTTCTTAAGAATTGCACTCACCATTGCTCCAATTAGAATGCCGAAGATGATGAATCCAGTCCAAGCTAAGCTACTTGTTGCTGAAAATTCACCAGCAGTTAACCAGCCACTAATGTTCATCCAGCCTCCAGTTATACCAATAACGCTACCACTAGCTACATATCCAGCTGTTAGAATAAGACCAATTAAAATTCCAGTTACCCACCATGGATATGCCTTTTTAAAGCTTACTTCAACAAAGTTATCAAACTTTATAAAAGGTTCC
Organism: uncultured archaeon; assembly: GCA_964508365.1. Taxonomy (GTDB): domain Archaea; phylum Asgardarchaeota; class Lokiarchaeia; order Sigyniarchaeales; family SOKP01; genus SOKP01. Next base: position 49,994 of record CAZDTP010000008.1, on the reverse strand, counting down.
TTAGCATCTATCTTTCTCTTTATTACTGGCCACGACCAGAAGAATAACATCAAAGCTATTCCAACAATACCGAGAATTAGCATGAAGATTGGGAGAATAAAAGCGTCAAATGCACCAACAAGAGTTATTTGCCCATAATTGAAGCTTTTTAACCAAATTGAAACATCGCTTAAAACTCCACCAGCTGTCATTAAGGCACCAACTGTTAGTCCAACAGCAGCAACAAATGATCCCATCATTCCTTCTCCGACTCGATAAGTTGTTCCACTCGCACATCCGCCGGCAAAAACCATCCCCATCCCAAAGATAAGGCCACCAACAATTGCTGCCCATGGCGCAAAAGGTTTAGGAGAGAGGTTTATTATTCCCGCGAAAGCAAAAATAGAGAATCCAACCGCTAGCACTGCTAGAGACACTGCAACGGCCTTTGCGAGTTTAAACTCCTTCAAGAGAATAATATCTCTAAAGGCAGAATTCATGCAGAATCTTCCACTTTGCAATATAAAACCAAATATGGCTCCAATTATAAGTCCAACTACTAACATATATAAAAATTCCATTGCCATTTTGTTTCACCTATTTTATTTTAATCAGGATTTCCCATGCAGATGCTCCCGTTTTTTCCGACGAGATTACTTCATGGCCAAGAGATTCCATCGTTTCAGGAATCCTCTCAGCTGAGAGAGGATAATCGACTAAAATCTTTAAAATCTCCCCTGATTTCATTTTTTTTACTTTCCTTTTACTTTTCACATCTGGATATGGGCACACTTCGCCCGTACAATCCAACGTTTCAGTTATGTCAACCATTTTTAATAAACCAAGATGTTTGTGTTATTTTTTTGAATATCTATTCAATTAAAATAGATAATTCTTATTATTTTCCGACTTATTTAAAATTTATTAATAATCGTTCAAATATAACATAAAATGTACAAAAACCTCTTTCTCTTCTGTCGAATTTGATATTAATAATTATTCAAAAAAAACATAAAATATATGAAGAATTGTTTCTTTTCTGCCGAATTTGATATTTTGTCAACATTATTGATCAAAGTTAAACCAAAGAAAAACACTTTTTATTGAACTCCCAAGTTTTAAGAATGATTATTCAGAAATTCTTTTCCCAAATAAGGATTGTTTTGCTATAGCACATTTTTTTTATTACTACTATTTGAAACTTTATCGCAATCTATAGTTTAAAAGCAGAAGTCTTTTTATTAAATTATGATTTATTTAACACAACTAATTTTTATAAACAAATTGGCTAATTTTAAAAATAAAAAAAAAAAACAAAAAATAGAAGATGAAAAATGGCAGTAAAAGTAGCTTTTATGCAAAATAGCGATTGTTGGGGATGTCATCAATCCTTATTGAACGCACATTTAGGATTGTTGCCAGTTCTCCCAGCGCTTGATATTGTATATTGGCCAGCAGTTGTAGATTTCAAACACGATTCACTAGTAGCGCGACCAGACGGAGACATTCTTGTAGGCTTCGTGGAAGGTAGTTTAAGAACAAACGCAGATGTAGAAAACGCCAAGCTCATGAGGGCTAAATGCCAACTCATAATTGCTTTTGGCAGTTGTTCTTGCTACGGTAATGTTCACGGATTAGCTAATGAGTGGGACATAGAAGATAGCATCAAACGGAAGTTCGAACAAGTAGAATCGATCACTAACGAATCTCCACACGAACCAAAAGAACATATGCCTGGATTCACCAATAAAATCGTTCCATTGGATGAGGTTATTAGCGTTGACGTATATATGGCTGGATGTCCACCGAAACCAGAAGCTATCATAAGTTCAGTTCAATTTCTACTTGGTCAAAAGCCACAACCGATGGCAGATTTATCTTTCTGTAATGATTGCTCTCTAAATAACGAAAACTGTTTATTAGAAAAATATGAATTATGTTTTGGGTCGATTACTAGTATGGGCTGTACACTTAAGTGTACTGATAATGGTGACCCATGCGTTGGATGTCTCGGGCCAGCAAAAACAGTTTCATCAAGAGCAGAAAAATTGAAAGCAATGACTCAGAATATTGACCAACTTAGTTCTGGTGACAAGAAGAATTTGCACGAGTTCTTGACATTGTTTTTAAATGTACCTTTAATGTCTGGATTTGATCTAGCGGGGGACATCTTAAAGCAAGTCAGAAGAACTGGAGAGCCTAAGACAGCTTTAGCCAACGTACCTGCGGACACAGGAGATATCTATTCTAATATCCTGAGATTTCTGAAGAATCATAGGGAATTTATTAAAATTTCAACCGTGTGCGATCAATGCGACCTTCAAATTGGAAGCAAATCCCAAATGACGAGAGTGAAAAGAGATTACGAAGGACTCCCAAACATGAATGATTGTTTAATAGAACAAGGATACTTGTGTGCAGGTCCGATAACTAGAGCAGGATGTGGAGGACTGTGTATGAGAGTTAATGCACCATGTTCCGGCTGCTTTGGCCAAACAGCTTGGGGAGTTAACCAAGCTGAACGCTTTGCTGATGTAGTAACAAAGGGCTTTAACGTAGCTTTATCAAAAGAAGAACTACTTGCCCAGATGAAGGACAAGCTCGGCTTTAGTGAGAAGTTTACGTTAGCCACAAACAAAAACTATAGGTAGGTGGAAAAAGATGGTAAAAGAAATAACAGTAGAACCAGTCACTCGGTTAGAGGGACATGGTGGATTAAGATTTGTCATCGGAGACGATGGCAAGGTAAAAGACGCTCAATTTAACATAGCTTCCACACGATTCTTCGAGAAGTTTCTTGAAGGTCGCTATTGTGAGCATATACCTAGAATCACGCCTCGAATTTGCGGAATTTGTCCAATCCCACATCATTTAACTCCTACTAAAGCAGTTGAGGATGCTTGGGGGGTTACTATTCCAGAGCCAGCTCGAAAATTGCGAATTTTGCTACAAAATGCGAAACAATATTCCAGTCACGCACTACACTTTTATGCACTCGCTGCACCTGATTTCTTATTAGGCCCTTTTGCGGATCCTGCGTTAAGGAATGTTGTTCATGTAATTAGCAAAATGCCTGATGTTGGAGCAATGGCTTTAAAAATGATGGATTTCGGTCAAAAACTCTGTGCGGATATTGGAGGAAAATCAGTTCATCCTATTTCTGCAATTGTTGGAGGCATGAAAAAACCAATGAGCGAAGCGTCTCGGGATAAATTCTTAGCACAAATTAACGAACAAGTTGAATTTTCAAAGAAGACTGTTGAGATCGGATTAAAAGTAGTAGAAGATTATTGGGATGTTGTTGCTAACGTAGGTGTTGTTCCTACTTATTATCTGGGGATGACTAAAAATGGTGTACACGATATTTACGAAGGAGATATCAGAATAGTTACGCCTGATGGCAAGAAGATTGACTACGATGTTCATGACTATTTGGACGCTCTTGGTGAACATATTCCAGAGCATTCATATGCAACTCATATGTATTACAAGCCTGCAGGGTATCCTGATGGTATTTATCGTGCTAATACATTAGCGATGATTAATTGTGCTGATAAGATGGCAACTCCTTTGGCTGACGGTGCGCTTAAAGCCTTTAGAGATAAAGTTGGACCAATTTCCCATCATACTTTCGCATATCACTGGGCTCGATTAATTGAATTAGTTGAGTCGATCGAAATGATTGCTACACTCTTACAAGATCCAGATGTAGTAAACCCTGATTGCAAAACCTTAGATGTGCAACCAAGAGAAGGAAGTGGCGTAGGAGTAACTGAAGCTCCAAGAGGGCTATTGTTATACAATATATGGTCTGATGCTGAAGGAATATGTAAGAAAGCGAATCTCTTAGTTGCGACGAATCACAACATTGCTGGGATTGAGAAAACACTAATGCACGTAGCAAAACAAGTGTTTGAAGATAAGGCATTAGAAGGATTAAAATTACCAGACCCTTGGATTAATTAAAAAAAAAGAGGAAACCGTGATTAAAAAATGAGCGAAGAAATACCAGAAGGAGTAGTAAACCTTTTAGAAATGATTGTGCGTTGCTTCGATTGTTGACTATCGTGTGCAGCCCACATAACCGTTGTTAAAGAAAACGGTGAAGAGGTTTACTCTCGCAAGTTGAATGTTGGCTTAGGATGAATATCCAATAAAAACAATAGATTGGATATAACGCCCCCTGCCCGGGGTAAAAGCCAATAAATATATAAAATAAATGGAAATGAAAAATTGAAAAAGATGTGAAAAAAATGACAGTAGATTTTGAATTTCGAAAACAAGTTATGGATTATCATATCGGGTCTGATTTAATTAAATACTGCTATCAGTGTAGCCGTTGTGCAGATAATTGTCCAGTTACTAAGGTAACGACCGATTTCTATACGACTACAGGATACAATCCAAGAAGTAATATTCTTAATGCCTTGTTAGGATACAAAGATGCGATATTTAACGCTGACCCTCTAACAATATGGGGTTGTACAGTGTGCGACACTTGCGATGAAGTGTGTCCACAGAACATCGAATTGACTGAAGTCTTTACATTTTTAAAGAATCAGAGCATCGCGAATGGAAAGGGACCAGATTTCATTTTTTCGCAAGCAAGAGCGATCTTTGAAAGTGGAAAAGCAATCCCTCCATCAAAAACTGGGAAGGATCCTATCGAGCGTAGACGAGAACAATTAGGTATACCACTTGTCATGCAACCAGATGTCAGTGAATTCCAAACTTTATTAAAAAATATTGGAGCAGATAAAAAGCTAAAATAGGAGGAATAATAAAAAATGACAGAATATAAAATGTTTGAAGGTTGTACTATTGGAAATCGTATTCCTTTCATAGAAGCCGCATCCAGAAAAGTTTTTGATAAGGTAGGAATTGAGACTTCACAAACAAACTTTTCTTGTTGTCCTGATCCCACTGGCATGAAATCGTTTGACAACGACGCCTGGCTAGCAATTGGTGCGAGAAATTTATGTTTAGCTGAAGCTGAAGGAAAAGACATAATCTCTTTATGTAATGGTTGCACCAACACGCTCAGAGGCGTTCAACATCAATTAAAGCACGATTCATGGAAAATGGATAAGGTCAATAAAGAACTCGCTAAGATCGGCAAAGAATATAAAGGCACGATAGATATTAAACATTTTGTCGATGTGCTCAGCGATAATTTAGACAAGGTCAAAGGAGCAATTACTAAACCGCTCGACGGTCTAAAAGTTGCTGTCCATCCAGGGTGTCACTATATGCGACCCGCTGAATGGATGGAATCCGACGATCCTATGAGACCAACCACGCTAAAGAAACTCGTAGAAGCAAGTGGAGCAACCGTTGTCGATTATGGAGAGGAAGTTTTATGCTGCGGGAGTGCTGTGACGAACGCTTACGAAGAACACGGGTTTGCTAACCTAAAGATTAAGATGGACGCCATCAAAAAATCTGGCGCAGATGTGATCGTTGTAAATTGTCCTGCGTGTTATCAACAATTCGACACGAGACAGCGAGATTTAGGTAAGACATACGAAACTGAATACGATACTCCCGTGATGTATATCACAGAACTTTACGCTTTAGCGATGGGCTTCACTCCAGACGATATCGGTTTGAAATTTCACAGAGTTCGATTAAAACCCGTATTAGAAAAACTTGGTTTATAATTAAACAAATTTATAACTTTATTTTTTTTTATTTTTTTAATATATTTTTTCTTTAAACTAAAATTTAATTTAAGAAAAATAGTAGTATTTAGATTGAGTTCCTTCTTCTCATTAAAAGAATTTAAAAAAGCTGTTTAGTTATTGTTTTCGTACATTATCAGCACATTTATTTGCTTGATAAATTAAATTATTTCTTAGTTTAATTGGAATTTTTTCAAATTCCTTTTGAGTTTCTATAAATAAATCATCAAGAGAAGAAATAGTTCCCTTATCTTCTATCATCCATGTGATCATAGTGTTTAAATCATTTTCACCATCCCATTCGATTGTTGGAATTTCTTCTTTAGTGTGAATACCCTTCTTATAAATACCTTCTGTTAATACTATATCTAACAAAGTATCGCAAGAGATCCATTTTTCAGAGAGGAAACATTCACACCAAGGATGATTTGATATTACATCTGGGGACAAGTTATAAAATGATTCTGAAACTATGCCTTTAATAGATTCTTTACATAAAGAAGCAATATGATATTTAGCTGGGATATTGACAGCTCGTAACAATGCAACTTGAAGATTTGTTTTGGTACCACAATCACCAAATCTTTTTTTAAGAGTTTCAGATGCTTTATCACTCTCACTCATCATGAAAGCGATCTGATCTCTTACAAAATGAAAAATACTTAACGCCATCTCTTTAGGAGTTTTATCATGCTTAGTAAGTTTTTTTGCCTTAGCAATTATTTCTTGATTGTTACAATCACAAAATTCTGTTGGTTTCAAATATTCCTCCATACTATTTATTGACTGTAATTCCATCTTTAAATTTAACCTCTATATACAATTTTTGACTTTGACAATTTTGTAACATAGCACTTAATTTAAATAATTTATGTTAGTATAAAATTAGGAAGATTTGAGCAAATTCCAAAAAAAAAGAAGAAATCTATTGTAAATTTTATATTTAGTCAAAAAATGTTAAGCTGCGAACAGAATCATGCAATTATTGATATTGTTTTTCCTAATAGATATGTTATATTTATATTGTCTGTCAAATGTTCAAATCACAAAAAATAAAAATAGTGGTGACGTTTAATTATGTGCAATTCATTTCTTCAAGTGAAGAAATATAAATTAGGTATAAAATATATATAATTCATCTTAATGAGAAATATTATGAGTAGAGATTAAATGATATCGTTTGAAGCAGAGAGAAATCCACCTTGGTTTTTCCAATATATTGAAAATTATTCTCACATCATGTTAGATTTGAGATTTAAGACCGACAAATTATCTCAAGAAATGTTAAACTTCTCGCTTGATTTAGAAATCCAAGGATTTGAGGGTTTAATTTTTTATATTTACAAGCCATCATTCAATAGAATTGAATTCGATATCCTTGACCATAGAGCCGAAATGATTCACACTATAAAAGATTTGTATATTAATGTAAAAGATTATTCTTCTTCGGAATCGTTAGATTTTATAATCATTCCATTTGGACATTTTAAAGGAGACCATAAATTTATCCCAGTGATTCGTAGTGGAAATGTTGTTTCAAACTATCAAACTTTTACGTGGACTCCTTCTCTACTTTTTAAAAATATAAAGTCTGTAATAAAAATATCCAATAAATACGAGGAAATCATTCCGATGGAGTATTTTGATAGATATTATTACCAATTCGATAGTTCTTTTAAAGGAAACAAAACAGAATTTCTATTCAGCCTTATTAATCTCCTCGTGCGACTTGAGGATATCCCTGATGTTGAGCCTCTAGTTACAAAAATTAAAATGATAATTTCAAAAACTAACGAGTTATTGTTTGAATTATGCGAAAGATCGATTCCCTTAGAGATGATAAATCTTCTCAAGGAAATAGAAAGATTGAAATTTAACCTCGATAACTTATCGAAAGAAGAAATCTATAATTGGCTGAATGATTTATTAGCCTCGTACAGTGAAAAGATCTAGCTGGTTCTGAATTTAAAGGGTTATTTTTATCAGTTAGTTCAAAAGAAAAAAAGAGAATTTATTACATTTATTTTTTAAATCGTTTAATTAAGGTCAGAACTAAAACAACTAAAAAGAAGATTGCTCCTACCAATAGAAAACTAAATTTAATAAATGCAGTTATCGAAGCTGTCAAGGGCACGAAAGATTCAAAATCTGGATAATCGTTAAGCATGATTAGGAGGTTAATATTTTCTATCAAATCGAAAATTCCTGCGATGAAAGGCGTAAGACTAATGTAAAGACCAATGTCTACTACTTTACCGCTTAATTTTCGAGTAAATAGTAAAATTAATGCAAACAAAGGCACTGTGTATCCTATGATATAGAGAAAGTCCCAATACACTCCATTAGCTTGTAATGACATTACCGCGGCGCTCTCCCACTCCGCAAAAATAATTAAAATTTGTTCCTTAGTCCAAGCAAATTCGAAATCAAGTATTCCATAGATTGAGTTTGTTAAGGGTTCAAAAACAAGGATATTTATAACTAGAAGAATAATGACGCCTATTGCGGCGATTATTAATAAAATTAAATCACTTGGGCTTTTTTTTAATTTTTCTAAAATCATTCTATTTACTCACATTGTTGTGATATTAAATTTAATTATTACAGTAAGCAATATAAAGAATTCGCGAATGATTTAGTGAGGAAATGATCCTGTTATAATCAATAGTTTTTTTTAGACCCTAATATTACCTAATATAGTTAAAATCACTTCGTTAAATTACTCATGTGTCTCGCGATTCCAGGTAAAATCGTTAGAATTGATGGGAATACCGCGTTAGTCGACTTCGATGGAATTGAACAAGAAGTCATTATAGCGTTAATATTAAATCCGGAAGTAGGTAAGTATATCATTGTTCACGCTGGTTACGCAATTGAGCAAATGGAAGAGAAAGATGCTTTGGAAGCGATAGAACAATGGAAAGAAATCGCTGAGGATCAGAGCCTCGATTTATCCGACATGTTATGAAAACGGAATCATAACTCAAAGAAACTACTTCTTCTTCTTATCTATTGTTGACAGAACTAAGTATTTTGCGTTTGAAAATATAGCGATACCAATAAAAAATAAACTTATCACATCAAGAATTATATTCGCATTTCCAAACATTTCAAAGATAAATGCAGCTATCAAACAGAACATCCCTAAAACTAGTAGGTTCTCTTTTTTCTTAACCATCTTGATCTCATCCCTCCTTTTATTAATTTTAATAATTTTTGGATTGCTCCAATCCAGAAGATCAGATTTGCATATTTATTGATCTCATATATAGACTATATATGTTGAACAATTGATAGAACAAGGTATGCAGAGAACTTTTTTTTTGTTTATAAATCAAACAGTTCTTGTTTTAGTTTCTTTAATTTATCATAAAGCCTTCCAATAGATTGAATTGCTTCTGATTTATTATTATAATCTAAGGGTGAAGTTCCATTTAAATCGGCTTTTCCAATTTCAAGATCAAAAGGAATATAATGATATAGCGGGATTTCCCAATTTTTAATTCTATCGTTAATTATTGATAATTGAGAATCGTCAATAACTTTATTGGCAATAAGGAAAATGTTAATGATGCCTAACTTTTTCGATAGATCAATTATTTTTGAACATAAATCTAATGATTTTCGAGAAGGTTCGGTAACTACTAGCATAACATCAATTCCTTTAGCAGTTCCACGACCTAAATGCTCCAATCCTGCTTCGAAATCTACAACGATTACTTCATTTCTTTTTACAAGCAAATTGAAAAGCAAAGTTCTGATAAGTGCATTTTCGGGACATAAACACCCAGATGCAGGTTCTTCTATACCTCCTAAAACTAGAAGCTGTAAGTTGTCTGGACCTGTAACCTTAAATCTATCTGGAATGTCCGCTACCTCAGGATTAATGTTATAAACGCCAGTACCAGCTCCCTTAACAGATGTCCGTTCCTCAATCATGGTCTTCATCTCAGAAATCGGGACTATCTTCGATTTTACTTCGTCTTCAATTCCCAAAGTGTAACTCAGATTCATTGCCGAATCGTTGTCTATTGCTAAAACATTAAATCCATCCTTAGCAAAAAGTCGAGCAATCGTTCCAGCGACTAATGTTTTACCAACCCCACCCTTGCCTGATATTGCGATTTTTATTATTTTTCCCCTTAAATTAATTGCGACCTTATATATATAATAATTTGGTTATAATTATAAAAGCTTGAGATTTGATCCTATAAATACCTAATAAGAACAGTTTTTAAAAAAAATGAAAAAAAGAGATGATGCTAATATTTTAAAATTTTATTTTTTTTCTTGTAAGTTAAACAAATTAGACTTACCATGCCTATTAGCATACCACTAATTAAGATGGATAGTTCATACCCCGGAATCCCATCAGAACCACTGGGAGATGGACATTGCATTAATGGAAAATTATCCATGCTTCCACTACTACCGGTTATATTATAGGGGATATCTCCAATCCCATCCATATTAAGATCTGCTCCTGTATAATTATCCCAGTAGTTTCCTTTACTGCCAAAGTCCCATATATTATTAGCTCCGTTATCTCTTGCATGAAGTGAATTATTCATGAAGCAATTTGTGTATAAAATGTTATATGTTGTCAATGATGCAAGATTAACCCCTACTATTGTATTATTCGAAATATGATTTCCTTTTATAGTGTTATTATCAGAATGTGATTCCAAAGCAATACCTTGAGGATTTAAATGAATAATATTGTCTTGAATAGTATTGAGGTTAGCGTCGTTCCGAAGAAGAATCCCTATTTGAACATTAAAAGATGCGAGATTATTCGAGATTATATTATGATGAGATGTTTGGTCTATATATATTCCATAAAAAGAACAATAGGATGCATTATTGTTGAAAACGGTATTATAACTACAATTGAGGAGCCAAACAAGAGCACCTGTAAGGGGAGTATTCATATTTTCAGTAATATACCCATTTGTAGTGTTTAATAACCTAATACCCGCGTAACTTACACTTATGTTGAAAAGACAATTCTCAATCCTAAAATGCTTTCTTGAATTCAATATTGTTAGGCCCGTAGTAGAAGAACTCCTCGTGTCAAAGAAATGATTCTTGATTACAAAAGGATCACTATTAGTACCTGTACCAGTGCAAATACCTTGATCTTTCGCCCAAGTCCAATTGTGAGGGTTTCCAGGCAATTCATTTATCTCTATCGTAGTATTATAGGTAGATGATGCATGCGGAATAATCGAAACTGAATCTTGATTTTCCGAAACATAATTGACCTGAGAATATATGTTTAATGTCGAAATCAGAGCAAGAGATGTAATTAAAATTAAAACTAAATAAGTTAAATTTCTTTTCATTTTTTTTAAACCTCTAATATTTAGAAACTATTCTTAAATATGACCATAATCATATAAAAATATATGCTAAATTACATCGATTTAATTACACTCTATTTTATGCAATACCTATAATAAAGATGAAAAATCTCAACCAAAAGTAGAATTAAAAGATTTCTATTTTATCTAATTAGTATTTTTGATGACTTCCGTTAATTTCAAAATGATTTTTTGGTAATCAACAACAATACAATCGATTCCCATCAAATAGTTTTTTTCTTTCTTAGTTTAAGAATAAGAATTTTTACCCATATTTTGCATTCTTTTTGAGATTTTCATCATCTCATCGAAAATTTTGGAGTTTTCTTCTAAATCTTTACAAACAATTAATTTATCGTTCAGAATTTTAATTTTCATGGTTAATTCTGTGAATTCTTTAGGAGGTTTTACTTGATAATGGTAAATTAGCTCTCCTTTAACATCGCACTCAATAAATACCCACATTTGATCTCTCTGAGACCAGTTCCATCTATTTTGAGTTAATTTTCGTATCATATCGAAAAAACTTTCGTGAATTAATAAATGCAGAGAATTGATTATTCAAAAGCTTAATCCTGTTTATTATTTAATGATTTATTCGAAATGATATTTATTTTTTTTAGAAAAAAAGATATTAACGAGGAAATATATCATTTTTATGATTGCTTTAGTTCTGAAAGCATGCTAATTGCAGCTTCGCGGACATCAATATCTTTATCCTCTTGCAGCTTCTTTAATATTGGAATGGTATCATCTTTATCAAAGTTCCGAAATGCTTTAATAAGATATAGTTTTACTATCCAATCGTCATCATTAATTATATCTTTTAATATTTCAAGAATGCGATCTCCTTTAATAACACTTAATATTTTTATAGCATAAGTTCTAACATCCCTGATCTCACTACTTAAATCGTCGATCAATAGGTTGATGATTGTAGTTTTATCATCTTCTCTTAAAAGTTTATACATTCTGAAGAAAAGATTAGGTGGAAGGCCTTCATAGGAAAAACTCTTAGGGGAGCTTTCGAACTCTATACTTTCACCTCTTTGATTTTGTTGTACTTTTAATTCGACGATCAAATCACTAAGTTGTTTGTTAGCATTCTCAAACTTCTGCAATTTAAGAGTTACCTTGTTTAATTCTTCATCTTTTTCAAAAACCCTATCCTGCAAATCACTGATTTTTGGATTTTCAAAAGCTATTTTTTTTCCTAATTCCTTTTCCATTTCGGTATTTCTTTGTTTTAAATTCTCTATAATGGAAATATTAGTGTTAACGAGGTTTTTCAAATCGTTATTCTCAATCTCTAATTCAAATAAGATCTTATTTAATTCTTCAATCTCATTGTTATCTCCATTATCTTTAGGTAATTCTTCTTGATGTTTTGCTGTTTCTTCTAATTTTTGTTGCAGGTAATTTATCTTTTCATGATATTGATCGTTATCGTAAGTTAATTGGTCTAGAATTTTATTTGCTTCATTCAATTCGTATGAGAATTGATTCTTTAAAGCTTCGTTCTCATGATTTTTTTGTTTTAGATATTCGATCTCCTGCTTCAAAGTTTCAATTTGAACTCGATATATCCCGTTCTCTTCAGTTAATTTGATAATCAATTTTTTTGCATCTAATAAATCTGGATTTTCTTCGCCTGGATCTTCTTTATAATTATCTAATTCTTTCTGGAGATCTGCTAAGGTATTATTTACTTCTTTAACTTTTAATCGAAAATTTTCGTTTTCTTCTGTTAATTGGACTATTTCCTTATTAGCATAGATTAATTTTTCGCTTTCTCCTTCAAACTTTTGAACATTTTCTAATTCTACAGTAATTTCTGCGATCGTATGTTGAAGAATTTCAATATCTTTATCTTTTTTTATTATATCTTGCCGTTGTTGTGTTACCAAATCTTTTAGCACAGAGACATCTTTAGGTATATTTTCGACTTGAAGATTAGAAAGCTTTGATTTTTGGTCTTGAATTATTGTTCTCTGTTCACCGATAGTGAAATTCAATTTCTGAACTTCTTCTTTTAGATATCTAATCGTTGTTTCTAAGTCAGAATGAGCTTGATTAGCCGAATCAACCGAATCAATCAAGTTTTTTAGTTCTTTACTCATTTTAAACGCAAATTAATAATCTAATTTGAATTATTAATAAGGCTATATGCTAATAAATCTTTCTGATCGTAAATTTTAAAAAACATTCAAGATTTGTATTTCAAATAATACAGTATCTATTTAACTAGGGTAATTAAAATTACATAAACATTCAAAAAGGAGGTTTATTATATGGGAAATGAAGATTTATGTAATGAGTATACAGATAGAGATGACTTCAAAGAGAATTTTGATCTCAAGGATGACGATTTTGAAGATGATGATGAAGATGATATTTATAATGATGATGAAGATTCTGACGACTACAACGATGGAGAATGGGATGATGAAGATCTCTAAAATGTAGTACTCGTTATGTTAGTGAAAAAATAGAAAATGGAAAAATAAAAAAGTTTGTTGGATGAAATTTGCTTTATAAAGTTATAGAATTTCAATTGTCTTTATTTTATCTCCTTGCTTAATCTCGTTAACTACTTTCTCATCCACAGAACTTACTAATTCTCCAAAAATCGTGTGCTTGTTATTTAAATGAGGAGTAGGGACGTGAGTTATGAAAAATTGCGAACCATTCGTTGCAGGTCCAGCATTTGCCATAGCTAATATTCCTGACTTAGTGAAGACTTTTCCTGATTGAAATTCGTCTGCAAAAGGATACGACACTTCTCTTCCTTGAAATGGAAAAGATTTTATACCTACTGCGCTTGGACCACCCATACCGTTACCAAGAGGATCGCCCCCTTGAATCATAAAGTCAGCGATTACTCGATGAAAGCTTATTCCGTTATAGAAACCTTGTTTTGCTAAAAACAAGAAACTTGAGACTGTCAGTGGAGCATCCTCGTCGAATAAGGTAAGATTGATATCTCCTTTAGTCGTTATTATTTTTACTTTAGTCATAATACTTGTCTAATGCGGTATTATAAAAAAGCATTTTTAAAAAATTATTATCCTCTGGAAACTGTAGATGAGCGCAACAAAATATAAAAGCTTTTAACTTACTAGAGATAAAACAGTTTTAGAATACATTAAAAGATCAGAAACTGCCTAATTAGTATGCCAAAAAATAACGATATTTCTTATTTCTTTGATCCTAAAAGCATTGCAATCATAGGTGCGAGTTCAAAACCGGGAAAAGTAGGATATAATGTATTGAGAAATATTGTTGAATCAAAGTATGAAGGCAAATTATTCCCTATTAATCCAAAAGCAGAAAAAATCCTTGGATACAAATCATATAAGAGCGTCCTTGATGTTCCAGAAAAAATCGAGATAGCCATATTTGTAGTTCCCAGTGAGATTGTTAATCCTATAGCAGAAGAATGCGGAAAGAAAAAAATAAAGGGGTTAATTATTATTACTGCAGGCTTCAAAGAAATCGGTGGACTGGGAATTACTCGAGAACAAGAATTAGTCCAAATTGCTAAGAAATATGATATGAGAGTTATTGGGCCCAATTGTTTAGGTTTGATAGGCTTAAACTATAATGGCTCTTTTGCTGCTAATACTCCTAAAAATGGGGGAATTGCCATGATTTCTCAGTCGGGCGCCATGTTAACGGGAATGATGGATTTTTCTATGGATCAGGCATTCGGATTTTCATGTAATATAAGCTTGGGTAATAAAGCGGATATGGACGAGGTTGATTTTATTGAATACCTTGCTAACGATCCAAATACAAAAGTAATTCTGTGCTATTTAGAAAGCATTGAGGACGGAGAAAAATTTCTTCGAGTTGTTCCTAAAGCTGCATATAAAAAACCGATAATTATTTTAAAATCAGGAGTTAGTGCTGCAGGTGCTCGAGCTGCTTCAAGCCATACTGGAGCTTTGGCAGGATTAGACATCGCTTACGATTTAGCTTTCAAAAAGTGTGGAATATTAAGAGCAATCTCAATTGCAGATCTTTTTGATTATGGAGAAATCTTTTTATATCAACCTATACCAAAAAAGAATTCCTTTGCTATTGTCACTAATGCTGGGGGCCCTGGAATTGTAGCAGTTGATTCATTTGAGAGAGAAGGATTAAAATTTGCTCAGTTTTCCGAACCAGTTTTACATTTGTTAAGAGAGAATTTACCCGCTGAGGCTGCAATATTTAATCCAATAGATATAATCGGTGATGCATCGCCTAAACGTTATGAATTTACTATTAAAACAATTTTTGGATTAAATGAAAGAGCTCAAGGCTATATCGAAGAAGATGATATTACAACCTATGGTGCTCTAATTATTATGAGCCCCCAAGCTCAAACTAAACCAGCTGATGTTGCTAAACTAATTTATGAAATAGTTTCGAAATCTTTATTTGATAAACCGATTGTGTGTGCACTCATAGGTGGAGTCTCTATGGCGGAAGCTACCAAATATTTAAAACAGCACCATATACCCTGCTATCGATTTCCCGAAAGTGGGGCTAAATCGCTTAAAGCTATGGTAACATATAATGACTTTCTAAATAGGCAAAGTGTAAAAGATTTAGATGTAGCAAAATTTAAAGTAGATAAAGAAAAGGTAGCAGAAATATTCAAAAAAGTCAGAGCTGATGAGAGAACAGTTTTGTTAAGCCATGAAACGAGTGAAATTTTCGATATTTATGGAATTATCTCACCGAAATCAAAATTAGCAACAACACCAGCAGAAGCGCGAAAATTGCAAAATGAAATAGGAAAATCTGTTTTAAAAATAGTTAGCCCCAATATTATACATAAAACTGATGTAGGGGGAATAATCTTAAATGTTGAAACCGAACAAGAAGCTTTCGAAGCGTATGTACAAATCATTGAAAATGCTAAAAAATTTGGACCCCAAAACGCGCGTATTTATGGAGTCGAGGTTCAAGAAATGATAGATATTAAAAAAGAACTAAAAGTGAATGAAATTATTATCGGAATGTCTAGAGATCCACAATTTGGACCTTTAATAATGTTCGGGACCGGAGGAATCTATGCTAATTTTATGAAGGACATCTCTTTTGCGTTGTCATATAAGTTCACTAAGGAAAGTGCTAAAGAGTTAATCGAAAACACTAAAATCTATAGTTTACTACAAGGTGTTAGGGGAGAACCCGCTTCTGATATTAATGCGATAATAGAAGTTTTGTTAAGACTA
Organism: uncultured archaeon; assembly: GCA_964508365.1. GTDB lineage: Archaea > Asgardarchaeota > Lokiarchaeia > Sigyniarchaeales > SOKP01 > SOKP01. The sequence continues at coordinate 33,743 of CAZDTP010000008.1, read as the reverse complement.
TCACAACTTGTAAACGATTTTCCAGAGATATTGGAATTAGATATCAATCCCCTACTTTCATTTGTTAAAGGATATAGTGCAGTTGACATTAAAATTACTATCTCGCGTTAAGATTGTTAATATAATTAAATCTAAAATAAAAATAAATAAAAATAAAAAATGTGAAAAAAAGTGAGTAATGTGGTAAAAGCGTTTTATTTGTGCTCTTTAAAAGAAAGAGCTGGAAAAAGCTTTCTTTCTATTGGTTTTATTCAAAAATTACAGAAAGAAGGGAAAAGATTTGCGTACTTTAAACCGATTGGGTGCCCAAGAGGTGCGTATAGTTCCAAGGCGGACAAAGACATTGAGTTCATTTTACAAACTGTCTATAAGAATCGAAGCTCTTACGATTTAGTTTGTCCAGTTTCTATTCCTGATTCATACTATATTGATTTAATTGATTCTAGTAAAAAAATAGAGTATATAGAAAAGATAAAGTCGGCATACGACAAAATCGTTAAGGATGTTGATTATGTAATAATAGAAGGAGCACCTTCAATTCGTAAATTTGTAAGGGTAGGAATCGATGATGTCAGTATCGCAAAAGCTTTAGGCATAAATGATTTAATCTATATCTCTCCCGAATCTTCAGATAATTGTATAGATAATATATTTTTCACGAAAAATTACTTTGAATTCAGGAATGTTAGGATGTCTGGAATTATTTTTAATAAAATAGATCTTGAATACATAGCAAGAATCAAAGAGCTTCAAACAGATCACATTGATAAGTATAACTTACCGGTATTAGGGATAATAGAAAGGAGCATTGAATTATTTTCTCCCAGAGTGAGTGAAGTGATTGAAGCAATTGGCGGAGAATTTATCAATGAAGTCGCATCAGCAGGCTTGAATAATACTGTCGAAAATATTATCATCGGAGCCATGAATGCTCAAGCTGCTCTTAAATATTTAAGGCAAATTAAAAAAGCAGCTGTAATTACAGGCGGAGATCGCGCAGATCTTGCGTTAGCGGCGCTAAACGAGGATGTATCCGTGCTTATTTTAACTGGTTTTATACAACCAGATGCTAAAGTGATCACAGTAGCCAATGATAAAAAGATTCCAATAATTCTAAGCCCTTCTGATACGTATACAACAATGAGAAATCTTGAGAAATTGAAGCCAGGAATTCAAGAGGACGAAATCGATACCGTATTAAAATTGATTGAAAGTCAAATAGACTGGGATTTTTTTTTAAAATAAAAAAATAAAGAATCACTTTATTTTTAATTCTTATCTAATCCTGTCATTGCTAGATAACTCTTTACTTGAGCAACATTTTCTTCTAAAAGCTTTGCTCTTGGCGAATTTCCCATACCTATCGAGTTTAGTGTTTGTAAGGCATCTTCAAAATTCTTTAAAGAATCTGGGAGCCTCATGAGGTGGTAATTAATTGTTCCTATGTTATTAAAGCAATTAGCCCTTCCAAGATCATCTTGTAATCGATCGTTAATTTGAAGGGCTTCATTATATTTATCTAACGCGCCTTGAAGATTCATTTGGCCCTGGTAAGCAGCACCCATATTATTAAGTACTAGGGACTCATTACTTAAATCACTTAATTCTTTAGAGATTTGAATCGATTTTTCATAATACTCTAAAGCTTTAGGAAAATTATGCTGATCATAATAAATCATTCCTATATTATTTAAAATAACAGACATCCCTTTAAGATTTCCCAACTCTTCATTTATTGTAAGAGCCTCGTTGTAAAGTTTTGAAGATTCAGAATAGTTCCTTTGTTCAGCATATATCGCTGCTATACCATTTATAAGTGTTGCTTTAGCTTCTCTTTTATCATATTTCACTGCATCATCAAGTGCTTCTTTGTAAAGTTTCATTGCTTCTTCAAAATTACCTCGTCTTTTCAAAATCAAGCCAAGATTGTAAAAAATCCTTACTTTTAATAAAACATCTCCTAAGGGTCTAGCAATCGGAACAGCTTTCATGAACCAAACAAAAGCTTCTTGAATGTTGCCACGATCTCTATAAATCCTCCCGATGCGTGAATAACCCCGAGCTAATGCTAATGAATCGTTTGAAGCTTCAGCTTCTTGTATAAACTCTTTAAGAATCCTCATCGCATCATCATACATATTTAATTCAAAATAGATTGAATGAGCAATCCCTAATTTCATTTTTTTATCTGGAGTCTTTATGTTCTCGAGGAGCCAATCAGATGGATTTAAATTCCACCTATCAGGACTGATTTCTGGCGTAAAATCCATCAATTCCTTAATCATTCTTGAAGTATTTACATCTATTCTGTAAACATGCTCAACATATTTCATTTGTTTTATTTCTAAAAGAATTCTATCAATTTTATCGAAATTATTAAAATTTTGGCCACTAATTGGATTTAATTCATAAGCTCTCGCTATCCCCTCATCATTTTTTACGAAATTTAACCAAATGATATTCTTAAGATTTTTTAGAACTTTTAGAGTGGGGACGATATCGAAATCATCGCTCCCAGAATAGCCTAGTACGATTAACGATCGTTTATCCGTTATATTATCAAATAATGATCTTTTAAATGGTTCAATTTCAAAAATATTCATCCCCGTCTTGTTAGAACCAAACGCTTGAATAGTTGCCACTAAAGATTCTTTTGTATCTTCTCCTGTAATTAAATTCACTGTTGACCCGTGAATTTTATATAATGTTTTTTTCTTTTTTTTTAAAAGTTTGTTAGGATCCGTATATTTAATAAAATCTTCCTTTGTAATAACAGGTATGATCTCTTTTTTTGGGACGCTTAATTGAAGGAGGGCGTGTTCTATTAATAAATCGAAATTTGTAGTCATTACAAATTGCCCCTTCCTTATCATATCTGCCAGAAAAAAGTGTTGTATATTTGGTTTATTGCATTGAGAGTAATATTCGATTACTTTTAACTCATCGTCTAATCTGTCTCTAATTATTTCCACGAGCGCTTCAAACCGAAGCTCTTCAATTTTTAATATTTTAGATATTTCTGTTTCTGGACACGTATATCTCACCATGGTTTCTATCATCTTTCGTCCTGCAGGTAAGCAAGATGGAGAGTCTACGGAACATCCCGCACCAATAAGAAACACTAATTTTTCTTTCTTCTTAAATAAATTATTTAAATCAAATTCAGATTCTTCTTTCATTTTGATCAATTTTTTTAAGTTCTTTAAAGTTTGAGTTTTATCCTGTTTCTAAAAATACTGGCTTATTTTTAAAATTAAATGATTTTTCAGAAGTAATTATAAAATGAGATATTAAGTATAGATTATTTTGATAATGCTATCATCGCTACCTACAGCTTCAATTTTAAATGTGATATTCGTTTTTCCAATATTTACCGAGTGCTTACCATCATTCATAGTATATTCGATTAATGTTTTTATAGGTATAAATATAAAAAATATTATTTTAAACCCTATTATCTAATTTTAGTAAAACTATAGAATTATATATCTTATTAACATAATAAAAATTATCCAACAGATCTTATAAAATTTGAACCCCAAATTTATAAGAAAAAAATGAGAATAAGATGTGATTGAAAATCACAATAGAGCCTCCCGAACCTCCCGAATATATAGTATGTCCTAAGTGTGAAACTAAAATGTATATAGATTATACTCGTAAAAGAGACCCACGTATAGATGGCATTTATAATATTACTGTTAGATCTCCTGGGTATGTGGGTGCTGGAAAAACAGCGGGTACATATGTTGAGGTAAATATATGCAATAACTGTAAAACCATACTTGGGATAGGTTCAAGCAGTTAGGTTGTGTATTAACATTAAGATAAATTCTATTAGTTTTTTTTCTATTTTTTAACTTTTTCTATGAACTCTTGTTTTGATTTAACATTGTTTAAAACATAGTTATTTGAATCTCTAAATTTATGTGTAATATTAATATTGTTTAGAACAGGAGGTATTTACTTAGATTTCATGAAAGATGTATCGTTTATCTTGTCTTATAAATTTTCTAAAGATAAAACAAAGGAATTGATCGAAAATACCTATATTAAAATAAAAAAAAGAAAAAGAGTTAAATTTAAAATTTGGGCTCATTTAGGTAAATGCTTCTAACATCCCACCAAATCCGATTAGAACTAAGAAAACTATTATCAAAGGTAAGATAAGCAGAATAAATATTATACCGATACATCCTAGAATAAGACCCGCAATTGCCATACCTTTAGAGTCGTCTACAATAATCCCTATAATTCCAAAAACTATAGCCGCCACTGGTAAATAGAGCCCACTAAAAGGAAGATTGAATGGAAGCAAACCGAACAATAACCATCCAATAAAACCTAATATTCCGCAAATTAAAGCTATAATTCCAAAAACTTTTCCCATTTTGTTCACTAAATTTAGTTTTATTAATTTCTATTTAGAGTTTAATGATCTTTAATGAGTTTAAGAACTATAAAAATGTTTTCAAAAAGCTAAAAAAAAAGAATATCTTTTATAGTAATTTGTATATTATATCAATTTACTGTTCCGATCCACAACTTGAGCAAAAATCTGTTTCAAACGACACTTTTGTACCACATTGTACGCAAAAATGTGGTCTTTTACCTTAATCTTCTGCTTCTACCTGAATCGGTGAAAGAATAGAAGGTGATTGGGATGATTTAATTGGATTTGAAATATCTTGTTTGAACTAGTAATAATTCAGTTAAAAATTGTGAAAGAAAAAACAAATCTTTGATTAAAGTTAAATTATTTAAGAATAATAAAAAGGTATTCAACATAGATTTTTAATTTAAAATATTGAATATACATTAATATATCGATATCTACGTGGTGAAAGTCTTTAAAGTCGCTTTAGTAAACCCTGGACCTGGAGAAATTTTAGAGAGAGGCAGAATTGTTGCAAATGCAGATCATATTTATCCGCCTTTAGGAATTTGTTACTTAAGTTCTGTATTAAAGAATGAGAATTATCAAGTTGATTTAATTGATCAAGCTGCCATGGGTTTCAATTTGACCCAAATAGTAAAATGGATTAAAAAAAAAGATCCCGATGTTTTAGGTTTTTCTACTTTAACGGCTTCGGGATCGGGAATTAGTGCCGCATTAACTTCGATTGAGGTAAAGAAATGGAACCCAAATATTAAAATAGTATTTGGAAATCGGCATGTAAATCATAATGATTATAGGATTTTAAACAAATATCCTGAAGTTGATATTTGTGTAAGAGGTGAGGGAGAATTTACCTTTCTGGAATTAACTAGAGCATTAGAAAAAAATCAATCATTAAAGGATATTAAGGGGTTAACCTATAGAGATAATGGAAAGATAAAGAGAAATGAAGAGCGTCCTTTGACCAAAGATCTTGATGCAATACCTTTTCCGGATAGAAAAGCTTTAAAAATGGAATATACTGGGAGTTTTGGTGGTCTAGAGCTTGCACCTAAAGGATTTACATCAATGACTTCTTCTCGAGGATGTCCTTATCATTGTTCCTTTTGTTATGGAAAAAGAACTGTGGGATTTAGAACGCGTTCAGTAGAGAATATAATGGAAGAAATTCTATTTTTAGAGAGTGAGGGGTATAATTATCTAAATTTTGTAGATGATAACTTCACTGTCTCGAAGAAAAGAGTGATAAAACTCTGTCGATTAATGCGAAAACATAAAATAGATATGGATTGGATTTGCGAGGGAAGAGTAAATCAAGTGTCTGATGAGATGTTACGGGAAATGCAGAGAGCTAATTGCAGAATTATGTTTTATGGGATAGAAAGTGCGAATCAGAGAATTCTCAATTATTATAGAAAAAACATAACACCATCCCAATCAATTATTGCGGTAAAAAAAACTCGTAAGGCAAAAATTCCATTCATCTTAGGCTCATTCATTGTTGGTGCACCAGGTGAAACGTTTTCAGAGATATATAATACCTTAAAATTCGCTCAAAAATTGGATATTGACTTTCCAGTCTATAATCTCCTAGGGACAATGCCTGGAACCGATATTTGGGATGAGTTGGTTGAGAAAAATATTCTTGATGAAGACAAATATTGGGAAGAAGGAGTTCATATATCCGATATAGACCCTAATGGAGTTCCAACTGAAAAGATTTCTAACTTAATACTAGAAATGCTAAAAGGTTTTTTTATGAATCCAAAATATTTGATAAAAACTATTTATAGAAGTACCACTAGCTCTTATAAATTCTTTTCAATGCTCAAGATACTTTCACATAATATAAAGAATTTTGAGGATTTCCATGGAGTGAAATCATTTTGGAACCCAGATAATGTATAAAAATGTTTTTTAGATACACTATATTCTTCTTGAAGTTCATCCCCAGAATGGTTTCCAACGATTCCATAAATCCCAATGCTTTACATTTTTAAAGTTATGACTAATTACTTTTAACCTATATCTACTTTTTATGGTTTTAAGAATTTGCCGGGAGATGTAATTGGGTCGTAACATAAATTTCTTATGAGTCTCTCTTATTCGTAACATTAATTCACTTAAAGGAATGGGAAGCACAGCAGTACCGACTTCCCAACATTCATCTGGGTTAATTCTTTTTTCTTTTACCATCTGATCCCAAATCCAATTTCCAGGGATTATACCTAGAATATGAAATTGTGGAAAGTCAATATCCAATTTGAGTGAAAAATTTAAGGTATTAATAATTTCTTCACGAGTTTCAATTGGCGCACCAACTATAAAATTCGCTAAAATCATATCAATTCCAATTTTTTTGGAATTCTTTATAGCATCATAAACTTGATTTAAATTAATTTTCTTATTATACCAATCTAAAATTCTTTGAGATCCACTTTCGACACCATAACTCAGAATTTTACATCCCATCTGTTTCATAGCACTTAATAGTTCTATTGAACTTTGAGTAACTCTCCCTTCTGCCATCCAATCAAATTCTAATTTTTCATACTTTAGTAAATTTGATAGCTCCATTAACCTTTTTTTACTTATAGTAAAGTTATCATCAACCCAGAGCAAGTTATAATAACCTTGTTCTTCTAGAATGGATAATTCTTGTACTATATTTTCTGGAGACCTTGGACGCCAATTACCCCAAAACATGGAACTTGAACAAAAAGAACATTTAAATGCACATCCTCTTGATGACGCAATAGAAGTAAATTTTCCTATAGAGAGATCAAGACCTTCAACTTTATTTTTATATTCCACATTTCCTAATAATTTTCTATTTGGAAATGGAAGGTTGTCAATATTTTCTAAAAGAGGTCTATCATTATTTCTAATAACTCTACCATTATCTCTATATGTTAAACCTCTTATGTCTTCAAAACCCCTACCTTTCTCAGTTTTTTCGGCAATTTCTAATAGCGTCTTTTCCCCCTCTCCTCTTACGCAAGCATCAATAAATGGGTACTTATATAATATTCTAGTATCGTTGAATGTCGCATGATAATTCCCAAATAAAATCTTAACATTTGGATTTATTTCTTCTTTTACTCTTCTAGCAATTTCTGCAGAGCTTCTTCCAGTTCCTGCAGTAGTTATCGTCGAAAAACCTAAAATATCAGGGTCTTCACGTTTTATCCATTTTAATGTTTCTTCAATCGATAAATCCCTAGCAAATTGATCAAGTATGGATACATCAAAATTATTTTCACTTAAATAGGTACCGAGGTACAAAATACCCATAGGCGGAAATCCATAGAATTCTATTTTCTCTTTGTTATATTTCTCAGCCTCTTTAACTGTGCCACAAAATGTACCTTTTTCTGGGGGTTTTGGAAAAATTAATGATATCTTCAAAAAAGTCAATCCTAATTTCAATTGAAAATAATAACTAATAACACTGTAAATTTATCCTTTAAAATAAAACCATCTCATTTCAATTCTTTTTATAATATTAAAGGTGAAAAACAAATCTTATAATTAAAATAACTTTTGATATACTTACTAAGATATATATATGTATTTGTAAAATTAAATGAAAGAATCTTTTTTTCCAACTTCTGAAAATGGGTTAATAAATGAAATTAATTGATAAAAAAATCCAAAAAGTTGCTTTAATAAATCCAAATTTCATTACTAAGAGTATCACTGATACCTTTACCATTCCTGCTTTGGGATTAGAATCCATAGCAGCAAATATTTTGGATATAGTAAAAGTGAAGATAGTCAATGGTAAAGTCAGGAATTTAAAAACTAAGGAAATAATGAAAGAAATTAACGAATTTAGGCCAGATATTGTTGGAATTTCATGTTGTTTCACAATAGGTATTAATTTTGCCTTAAGAATCGCAAAAGAATCAAAAAAGCAAGGTTATTCAACTGTGTTAGGAGGATGGCATCCAAGTTTTGATCATTATGAAGTATTGAAAAATTCCTTTGTAGATGTTATAGTTCGCGGAGAAGGGGAAATTACTTTTCGGGAAATAATTAAAAACAGTAATTTAGAAGAGATAAAAGGAATTTCATATAAAAATAATGGGAATATAATAAATAACCCAGATCGTCCTTTAATCAAGGATTTAAATAAATTACCGTTACTAGCAAGAAAATTAAGAAATAAAAAGTCTTACCATCAGATTTTTCAGATGCCTATAGATGTGATTGAAACATCAAGGGGATGTCCATTTAAATGTACTTTCTGTAATATACATCTGTTTTATAGAGGAACTTATAGAACGAAAAGTATAGAACGGGTTATTCAAGAGTTAAAAATCATTTCAAGTCAAAAAAAGGGTCAAAATGTTCTAATAGTGGATGACAATTTCACTGCAAATATGAAGAGAGTAGAGAAAATTTGTGACCTAATCATTAAAGAAGGTATTAAATTAGATTTTATATGTCAAAGTAGAATTGATGTTATTAAAAAGAATTCAAATATAATTAAGAAAATGTCTAAAGCAGGTTTTTGGCTTTTCTTTCTTGGTATCGAATCCTTTAATCAAAAATCTCTGAATGATATTCATAAGCAAGTAAAATTTAGAGATATTGTGGAAGCAATCAAAATACTCCATGACAATGAAATTGTAACAATTGGCAGTTTATTAGTAGGTTCTTCCTTTGAGGAAGAAGAAAAAGATACAGATATAATGATAAAAATAGTTAGGAAATTAGGGATAGACTTCCCGCTTTACTCCATAATGACTCCATTGCCCGGCACGAAGTTTAGAGACGATCTAATTGAAAAAGAATACTTATTATCTAATAATTGGAGTGATTATAATTTTACAACAGCCGTGAATCGACTAAATAAATTATCAAAGGAAGAATTAGAACAATTTTTATCTAAAGCATATTATTATGGATATTTTAAAAGAGGTTGGAAAGATACTTTAATAAGGCTTTTAAAGAGGAAAGGAATAAAATTTTTATTGCATTCAAGAAAAAATTTTAGTGTCATAAAGGATTTATTAAGCTTTTTAATAAATATTAGACGAATGAAATATGAGATGGGTTCAAGATCTCCATTAAAATCTTCTAAAACAACTAAAACTTTTCATAAATAAGTTTTCGAATTTAATATCCTTGTTATCTATCAATAACAAAGTAACGAATTAATTTCTTATAAGATTTTGAGATAAACCCACATGTTATAAATTATGTAAGTGTTCTCTCTTTATAAATCATTAAATCCTTTAGAGTAACAAATTCTACTTTTTTAGAAAGAGCTTCCTTGATAAAATTTCTTAATCTTTTTATAAATCTATCTCCTGTATTAACCCAACGATCGGGCCTAATAATAAGATTTTTGTATTTATTAAATAGGCTTGTTTGATTGAAAAAAAGAGCTTTCATATTTATTGCTTCCCATGGATGAAAATATAACACTGTTAAATTCTTTTTAAAGATCCTTTTAGAGAGAAATTGAAGATTTATAGGGAACCTAAAAAATATATTAAAATTTGAAGGAGGAAATTCATAGATTTGGGAATCATTCATTGGGTATTTTTTCAAATTTCTCTGGGAATGTATTGAGGAATCATATTTAAAACCTAAATTAGCTAAAATTTTAAGTAGAAATAAAGGAGGTTTTAGATAAGGCGCTCTAAACCCAATTATCTCTGAATGTTGACAGAGATTCTCTATAAGTTTCTTATTCTGATAGATCAATTGATAACAATTATTATAATCTAGCTGATTTAAGCGTTCATGATTTAAACTATGACAAGCAATTTCATGATCTTTAAATTCAATTAATTTTACATACTCCGGTAAATGTTCAGTTATGTCTCCAGTACAAAAAAAAGTACCTTTGATGTTGAATTCATCTAATATTTTTAATATTTTCAATAATCCAATCTTTACTCCAAAATAAGAGTTAAATACTCCTGGAATGTCCCTTTCAATATCAAAGGTTAATACAATTTTCATTATGTAAGCCTAAATCTAAAGACCTAATATATCTTATATTTTAAAAAACACTTAATCTCTTTAATTTTAAAGATTATATTTGTTAAAAGTCAATCTGTATTTCTTAAAAATTTATAAATTATAGCGATCTAAACTTGATAAATATATTTAAAGAGAGCCAAAAAAAGAAAATTGTTATATAGTTTTCTGTTGTTATTTAGAATATTAATTAATTTAGAAATTAAGAATAAAAATTAAAGGGTGGTAAAATGCCAATAATGAATGGTTGGGAGGTTTCTCGTGATAGAGTTGATAAATTTGAAAAAATGTTAAGTTCAGATCCAGTAGGCGATCCCGTTATAACCTCAAAATGCAAACTCGACAAAGACAATGGGTTTATCATTGCAAGTAACGTCGGGATTGCTTGGAGGATAACAGGGGGGATGAGAACTTCGATGTATACGATGGGAAAAAGTAAGTGGGTACGATGGCACGATGTAGGTAGAATTGACCTAAAAAAAGAAGGTGTCATTTATGCATATATAAAAGTAAGAGAGAAAGATGGGACTTTAAAATTTGATGGCAAAGGTAATCCTAAACTAAAGAAATGGCTCTTTGTAGTAAATCAAAATAAAGATGAGGAGAAAGGTCATTTTTTGCAAAGAAGATCAAATTTCTACCAAATTATGTCAGACTTATTCAACCAGAATATAGGAGACACAGATCCGCCTACAAGTGATTCAAGAATCTAAAATAGTTCTATCTATATATTTTTAATTTTAACTTTTTATTTTTATTTCAATTCTATTTTTATAAAATTATTTTAATATTTTCAAAAAATATAGGGCTGAAAAAATAAAAAAAATCATTTAGTTTAATTTTGAACCACATTCCCCACAAAAACTTCCTGAATCCGTCAATTCAGAGCCACAATTTGGGCAAAACACCGTTTTTTCACTTGACATAGTTTCTATTTGGGAAGGTTCTGGTTGGGCTGGTTGTGGCATTGCAGCTCCTTGACTAGAAATTTCGTTGTAAATAGAACTCCAAATTTTTTGAGTGGTTATCGCTCCGTGAGTTGGACAAGAAGTTTTAAGTAAGGTCCAAGGTGCTGAAACTTTAACATAACTTTGTTTAGCTTCCTGTCCACATTTATAACATCGAAAAACAGCATCTTGAATGAGATGAATATAGTTATCTTTTTCCTTTAATGGAACTTTGAAAGCTCTGCTACCATGAACAGGGCACCGTTGTTTAACGATAACTTTACTACCAGCGACTTTCACTAGATAAATATTACCAATAGCCCCACATTTAGGACAGCTAAACATTTTACTGTAGTCTTGATATGCCATTAAATTTTCACTTAATATTATTTATATTAAGAAAAAAATGATCTAATACATATATATTCTTTATTATATTGAAAAGATATAATAAAAACTTCTCCCGTTTAAATGGGAATCTTGTTAAATCTGATGAAGAATTCAACAGATTTAGGCAAATATTTCTAATCTTCCTTTACTGATATAAATTTATGTGTAAATGGATCATATTCAACAGAATTTTTTCTACTAATTACTTTATCAATTAAATCTCTAAAAATTTTAAAGAAAATATTTTCAAATCCAACGCTAAAAACTTCATAATTCCACCTAAACTTTGCTATAAATCTAAGCAATTTAAAAATTGGTATACTTTCTTGTTCAAAAACTTTCCTACCTATGATAGCACTAGTAATTGAAATCATTTCCAGTTGATTTTTATTTTTTAAATAATTTGATGCTTGATCTCTCCTAATTTTTCCCCAATTAAGAAGATTAGATGGTGGTTTGAAGCCTATCTGTTTAGCATCATTATAAATTACGGTTTTTGGATAAGGAAAGAGTATTTTTACTGAAAATTCACATTTAGGATTAATCTCTTTAATTTTTTTTATTAAAGCAATAGTTTTTTTTACGTCTGTTTTAGTTTCACCGGGTATTCCAATCATCCAACTATAATCAGCACTAATATCTGTATCTCGTGTAATTTTTGCACTTTGAATTATGTCTTTTATTGAAATGTTTTTATTCAAAATATTTAAGACTCGTTGAGAACCTGATTCTGCTCCAAAATACATTTGAACACAGCCATGACTTTTTGCTTCTTCAGCTAATGAATAATCTAGGCGATTAACGCGTAATTCTGCTTTCCATTTGATGTCTTGTTCCTTAAAATAGTTAAAAAGAATTTTAATCCGTTTTGAGTTAGCAAAAAAATAATCATCATAGAAAGTAATTTTCTTAGCGCCAAAATCTAAGCTTTTATCAAGCTCTTGAATGCATTTTTCAGCCGTCCATCCTCTCCACACATTATTAAATAGTGTATTATAGCAAAAAGCACATTTAAAAGGACAACCCCGACTTGTTATAATATTAAAATTCCCATTTCTTATATAGCGCTTAGGATTTATTAAAGTCCAAGGTATACTCAATTTATTTATTTCAGAACTTGTTAACTGGTTATAATTAGGATTATGGAATATTTTTTTACCTTTCTTTAATGAGAGACCTTTAATTTGATTTATATTTTTACCACTTACTAGTTCGTGATAAGCTTTTTCTCCTTCACCTCGAATAACAAAATCAATGAATTCATTTTGAAGAGTTTGAGTTGGAAGAATAGTTGAGTGAATACCACCCCAAACTATTTTAATTTTATTAAATTCTTTCTTGATAGATTCACAGATCTTCAGAGCGTAATAAATTTGTGGCCCCGTCATTACTGAAATGCCAATAAATTCAGGGTCATTATTGGAAATGGCGTCAAATACTTGAGAAAATTTATCAAATCGTAAATCGAAGATTTTCACTTCCACATTTCTTTTAAGTAGGTAATCAGCAATAAATAAAATAGAATAAGGTGGAGTAGGGATCTGGACCTTTGCAAATTCAAGTTGTGGATAAATTAAAATCGAATTCATCATTTCTCCTTTATCATTTATTTTTAATAACTTGAAAGTTGTAAATATCGATTATTTTTCAATCAAACGGAAAATTCTTTGCTATATTAAATCATCTATTCAATTTTTTTTGCTAATGCATAATAAATATCTTTTTTTGAGAAATATTGGCTAATTCGTTTTAAACTACGTTTAATAGTTAAATTTCTTCCACTTGTTAATACTGATATAAAACTTAGGGTCTTAATTTTACCCTTTTTCATTTTTCTGATTAGACATATTAAAGAATCTGAGAAAACTTTGTCAATTCCTAAGGAGTTTGGAGGTGACATAAATCCTCTTGTTTTTAAAAATATATCTTTTCTAACGATTATATTACACCCAGAAAGTTCAGGAAATCCCAATAGTGTTTTTAAAAGATAATAAACATGCATAATGATGTTAAGAAAAAAATATTGTGTGATAATAAATCTCTGCGAGGCTAGCTTAAATGAAAATGCCTTTCCATTATAATACTTAACTCTCGCACTACAAGCATATAAATTTTTATGAGTTTTAAAGATATTAAAAATTTTTTGAAAGAAATATGGATTTATTATCGTATCTGCATCTAAAAATATGAGCAATTCGCCAGATGTTTTAGAGACAACATAGTTCAATTGAAACGCTTTACCTTTTTTTGGTGATATATACACTTTCGCAATATTTTTGGATATTGGTACAGTATTATCTGTGCTTTGTCCATCAACTACAATTATTTCATAAGTAAGATCACACTTTTGCCGTTTAATTGCTGTTAGTGTGTTCTTTACATTATTTTCCTCATTATAAGTAGGGATAATAACTGTTATATTTGGTTTATAATTCATTTCTTATCAAAGGAATAACAGAAAATTTATATATTATTAGAAGATGATGTGTTATTATTCTACATAAATAGTAGATTGATTAAATAATTAATTGATACAAAATTAAGACAATGTCAAAGGGTTCAGGTAAAATGAAATTTTGGACGAAAGGATTTGTAATTTCATTTTTTTTTTTAATTTTAAGCGCATTACTAATTGTACTTTTAATAATAAGTCATATTTTTCTGCCAATTCCCTGGATCGATCTATTATATAAATTATTAAGACCTTGGTTATTAGCAATCTTCTATAATTATAATTTATATATTTATGGTGGAATTTTCATTGGCTATTCGCTTTTACTTGTATTATATGTCTTAGGATATAATTTAGCAAAAGTAAAACATATGACTGGTTCAATTATGTATGTTTTTAGTTTATTAGGGTTTGTTATAGTTACTTTTATCGCAGTTCATTATACATATGCTAGTGTCTTGTTTAATCAAGATATATCACTTAATGTAAGACTAATGTTACTTTTACTCTTTTTACCTATGACCTTTGCTCTTAGTTTATTTCTGCTTTTAGTAAATATTGATTTCCTAATTTTTTTTAAAGATTTAATTAAAGCTAGAAAAATTTGGAAACATAGAAGACCTGAATTTGATATTGAAATTAAGGATAAAATAACTTATATTAATATAAAAACAGATGAATTTGTTTTCACTCCTGTACCAATGTTGATTATAGCAAAATATCTTCAGTCTAAAGGGTATTCTGTAGCATGGTTTGTACGAGGTGCTTTTAATCATTTAATCTCCTTAATTATTACCTATTTAACCGGATGGCCAAGAGCTAGAAATATGTTATTTCGATTTACAGGAATGAAGATTAGCAAAAATTGCTCTATTTCTCAAAGAGCATTACCTGATCCTTTATTACCTGAATTAATAGAATTTGAAGAGGGTAGTGGATGTGGCATAGGCGTAAAATTACTTACTCATAATGCAATGAATATACAACATGGAAGTTTTAGTTTTGGGCCAATTAAAATATGTAAAAATGCAAGAATAGGAGCATATTCAGTTATATTACCAGGAGTTACAATTGGTGAAGGATCGATTATTGGAGCAAATTCATTAGTATCGGATGACATTCCTCCATTTTCTATTGCTTTTGGCTCACCTGCTAAGGTTATACGACAATTAACTGATTCTGAAAAAGAAGAAGTAAATAAAAATTATAGAGCTAATTCTTACTAAAACCATCAATTATTTTATCTGTAATTATGAAGCAAATACATTATATTTATAAGTTATATCAATTGAGTATATTTTTTAGTAAAAAAGATTACTGGTTAATCTAAATGCTAAACTTTTAGTATTAATTCGAATATTTCCATTATCTCATTAATATCCATATCGAGATGCTGTTTTATTAGTAATCTCAGAGATATCTAGTAATTCTTGATTAGAAAAATTTGGAGTATAATATGTAGGTTTATGAAGATGTCTAATGTAATACTTTTTTATTTTCTCGAAATTATCTAAAGGTAGTTCAGTATGTTCAAGTATTTTATCTATTATTTCTGCAGGATTTTCACATAAATCTTCATACCTGATAATAAGAGTTGATTCTTTAATCTTCTTATTTGTTTCAAGAAGATTCATTACATAATCATATATTGAAGACCAGTAATAAGCCCAACCTTTTACATAAGTTTTTTCATTTTTCCATAATCTACGAATTTTATGAATGAGTTCATTGTCGCCGGTATTTATACATTTTTGATAATGACCGAACTCACTATGTCCAGTTATTCTATGCCAATCAATTAAAAGAGGATTATCTTTTTCCATTTCTCTAAAAAGACTTGTTTGCTTAATTAAAGATGCGATTTGATTTACTGGATTGCGTATTATCAATAAAAACTTAACATTTGGAAAAATTCGATCTAAATATTCTAATCTGGTTATATTGTAATTATTTTTTGCCAAATAACGTGAACATCTTTGATTTAATAGAAGTTTTCGTATATGATTTCGATAAAATTGTTCAAACTTGGGTTTAGACATAGTCCTACTTAAAATATTTGAATTTTCTTCATTATGACTGTTGGTGAAGAAGTCTTGCCAAAATATTTCTTCTACAGCTTCAGGGCTTTCACGGGTGACAAATATTCCATCCTTATGGACACGTTCCCTAGGTTTAGTGAAAAATCTTGACTGGTCAATAATTCGACTAAACCTATGAGGGAAATATGGCATAAGAAAGTGTCTGTACTTATGCGAAGCTAAAAAGGGATGTTTACTTAACATTTCTAGAATAATAGTTGTTCCCGCTCGTGCAAGACCAACAATATAAATTGGTCTTTCAATTGAAAGATCGTTAATCTCATCATGTGATAATAGCGTTTCTATTCTTGCGAGTAAATATGAAAGTCTTTTAACTGAGGAAAAAAATTTAGTTATCCCATAACCAGCATATCCACTTAGGGGAAAATTCGTTGAATCCTTATTTTTTGATTTCAATTCTTACTCTCCGTTTAGTTTAGCACATATTTATCATTTTCATGCTAATTATTGTATTTATTAATTAATTTACCCCTAACTCAGAACTTGTAATGTTTAATATTTTTTATCTAAATAAAAAATTTTAATATAATTATGAAAAATTTTCTTTTATATTAATTTTAATTGCTATATAATATTTAAACACCAAAAGGTTTATCCTAATTACTTAAATAAAATTAATAAAATAAAGATAAAAAACAAGTGATGAGTCATTATGTCTGAGAATAAATCTAATTCATGGAAAATTAAATTAATTGTTCTTGCCATATTTATCCTTCTAATAATAATAACAGCTGAGGTAGATTGGGCTGCTGAGAATCCAAGCGTAGGAATTGGTATACGGCTTTTTTGGCTTATAAGCTTATTAAGTTTAAATATAATTTTAACTCTTGGATTCATGTATCTTGCAGGTAATAAGGAAATTGAAAGAGGAGAATCTGATAAAAAATGGTTAATAATTGCTCTAATTTTATTCTTGATTGCTAATGGAATACCAATTATATTTTATGTAATTCTTGGAAATCCACCAGGCTTTTTTTTATACTTACAATTATCATTGTTTGGATTAATTCCTGCTTTTTTTCTACAACCAAAGAGAGTTAATCATCGTATTCTAATAATAGCAATTCTATTTGTAGTAATTATTATCCCTATAGGCATTCTTGTGAATTTTGCAATTGATGATCTATGGGCGGGTGCAGTTGATAATACAATGTATTATTTGTCTTTTTGGGGGCTATTGATGGCATTCTTTTATCTAATTCTTGCTATTGGATGGAAATTAGGTGGAGGCACTAAAAGGCAAAGCTGGAATATTTTTATTGCTGGAACGCTTTTACAATACAGTACACTTGAAGATTTTTTTTATTTCCTTTTAAACGGACAACCACTTCCGGGAACTTGGCCTTGGTTGAGTAATTTTGTTATCAATCTAACTGCATTGTTTGGTCATCCTCCAACTTCCTGGGATCTTCTCATTTTTTGTCTAATAGTTAGTACAATAGCGATTTTTATACTTTTTGATGTCCATGGTTATGTATGGACAAAAATCAAGAACAAAATTTAATTTTTTTTTATTTAAAATTAGAACTGAGTTTTCATTCTATAGTGAATTTCATATCAATATAATTGCTGTTACCACTAAGATGGAGTTAATAACAAGACCTATTACTCCCAAAGCACTTCTCGCTTTCAAAATAGAACTTTCAGGTTCCAATTCCTTTGCTTTTCCGCTATTTACTCTAGATAATATTCCAAATCCAAAGCATCTTTTTGAAAGAAGCCGTAAACCAGGTATTATAACTAATTTTTGCAGCAATTGATGCATCTTGTGATTTTCTGTTGAAACTGAATATCTTTTTGCTAATACGGAACTCTTGGAAAAAGCTGGAAGCTCACTTCCACATTTTTGAAAAACAATTTGGTTAGGTATTTCTAATTGAGCACCACAACTTGGACAAGATATTATTATTTTCAATTAAAATTTTATTGGAATAAACAAAGTATTTTAATTTCTCTATATTAACTATAATTTAAATAATTCTATTCAATATTATCTTAAATCTTAATTAAATTAACAAAAAGCTTAGATCCAATTTTCTGGTAGTCATTTTGAAAAGTTACGATGTAATTTTCATTCATCCGCCTAGAGTACTAAAACCAGATAATGATAAAAAAGCAAAATCTGTTCGAACTGCATTTATTTTTATTCCAATGGGGGTTTTTGCTATTGCTGATTTCCTTGAGAGAGAAGGTTTTGGAGTAAAAATAATAAATTATCCTTTAGAGCAATATTTAAACCCTAATTGGTCATTAATAGACTATATTAAAACTATTGATTTTAAAATATGTGGAATAGATTTACATTGGATACATAATGCACATGGAGCTATTGAGATTGCTAAAATCATAAAGGAAGTAAAACCTAATGCCAAAGTAGTACTAGGTGGGTTTAGTGCATCGTATTTCCATACTCAAATTTTAAAAGATTACAAATCAATTGATGGAATAATAAGAGGAGAGGGTGAGATCCCTCTTTTAAAGTATGTTCAAAATATTAACAAGAATCAATCTTTAGATTCTGTTCCCAATTTTTCTTATCGGAACTCATCTAACTATATAAAAACTAATTCTCTTTCCTACACTGCAAAAACATTAGATAATTTAAATTTTACAAACACATCCATTCTAAAAAATGCAAAACAATATTTTGAATGTAGCAGAAAAATAATGGGAATCTCTTTCAATCTTCCAATAGGAAGAGGTTGTCCATTTAACTGTCCCTTTTGTGGAGGAGGTCAAAGAGCCTTACAACACCTAGCAGGTCGAAATGAAGTCATTCTCATGAGTCCTGAAAAAGTAATTGAGGATATTACATCTATAGTAGATATGTATAAAGTTCCAAGTTTATTTTTTGGGCATGGCACTTATCCGGCTAATCTCAAATATTGGAAAACATTGTTTGGTTTGATTCAAAAAGAAAAACTAGATATTGGCGGAGATCTAGAGATTTGGCGGTTACCTTTCCCTAAGGAAATGTGGAAAATATTTTATAAGACTTTTCCTCGTAGATCTTCATCAGTTAGTATTTCTCCTAGAACTTTGTCTGCAAAAGTTCATCAAAGAATAGCGAAAATATGCGATCCAACATTTAAATTTCCAAAAAATCAAATTGAAGACCTAATAAGAAATGCAAATTTATTCCGAAGGACATTAAGAATTTGGTTAACGGTTGGTTTTCCATTCCAAACTAGGTTAGATGTTCAAAAAGATTTTAATTTTGCTATTAAAAGTGTGTTAAAATATGGTAAAACAAAATCAAAACCTATTACTATAATGAATGAACCTTTTCATATTTTTCCAGGTTCCCCAGCATACGAATCTCCTAAATCTTTTGAAATAAATTTAAAATATAATTCATTTCCGCAACTTAAAGAATTTTTTAAACAAACTAAAATGTCTTTTTTTTATAATGCTATAAATTACGATACAAAAATATTTTCTAGTGCTACTATTAGTTACTTTAATAAACTACTCTTTTTAATTACAGCACTCACAATGATGACAACAGGGAATAAGTCTCCTGAAAAGAAAGAAAAAATGATACTATGAAATTCTGTTAATAAAATATATGAAAGTTATTTGTTAGATTCGAAGAGTTCTTTTTCCACTAATTTTTATGGATTACCTAATTTGATTCGAAATTTTTAAATGCTATTTTAATTTATTATTTAAAATATATCAACATGAAGTTATGATTGAAAGATAAAATATCCATTAAAAAAAAATTCTAGTGTTATGCATTCTACTCAAAAGATTAGCTTATTAAAAAGAATACTAATAATCCTCTTTTTTTTAGCGAGTGTTCCAATTACATTAATTTATATGTTTTTTAGAGATTTTTCATTGCTAAATTCTTTATTCAATGATTATTTCAATTCTAATTCCTCACTTTTCCTTCCTTTTCTTCCCAATAGCAATATCATTTTCCACTTCTCTACGGGTCATTTGATTGACATTATTATTATTATTAATATCATTGCTTTCATTGAAAGAATCGGTTATCAGTATTATGTGAATGCATTCTTAATAAAAAATTATTTAGAAATATATGCAGAACCATATATTCTTGAGATTGAAGGAACACTAGAAGAATCATCTCTAAATTCAAATTTAATAATAGGCTTGAAAAATGATTCAGGTACTATAATCAATGAGAATTCTGTTGAATTTAACTTTTATCAGAAGAGTAGAATCAACACCAATCAATTTAACAGTAAGCGTGGATATTCCAGTAGTATAATTAAGATGAAACATGATAAACTTAATTACTTACATAATTCTAGCAAGAAAAATATCCAATATAAAAATACTGCTTCTATTTTTCAAAAATTTTCGACTAATAATCACCTTCCTTCCAAAAACAATAGTATATTCTCTGATTTTAACGATAACATCCATCGGTTGGAGGGAAGATAATAATGAAATATCGATTTTTTACTGATTTCATTATAATTTTATATAATAAAATAAAATTTTTTACGAGCTTAAATTTAAAAAAAGGTGAAAAAAATGGAATGGAATAAAGAAATTGAAGATTTATATATGAAGATTACTGATTTAACACCTGAAGGGTTTCGTGCTTCAGTAAAGCTAATGTTACGTGAAGCTGCTGAAAAAACAGCAACGCTTAGGAATTCTGGATTTGTAAGTAGAGATGATTTGTTATCAGCTCTATTTCAAATCACACCCGAAGCGTTTCAGCCTACAGTTGTAGCAGATTTAAAAACCATTGGAATCGATACCGATCGTTATATCAAACTTTCTGAAATTCGACAAAAATTTGCGCGTACATGGGACGAAATTAGTGGTGCTTTTCTACCTGGTGTTTACCACTTTACTATATATCTAACGGATCGATGCAACCAAAATTGTCTCCATTGTGCTGCCGCTGTGATGGAAAAACGTCCAGAATTTCCTACGGAAACCTGGATCGAAATTATTGAGGATCTTGAGCAAAGCTTACGAAAACGAGGTCGTCAAGGGTGTTATATATGGTTTGGAGGAGAACCTACTATTCGCAAGGATCTTAAAGATTTAATAAAATATTGCGGTGAAAAGGGCTATTATCAAGCACTTGCAACAAATGGAATTTTGTTTAATGATGCACTGGCGAAAATATGCGCAGAAGCTAAAATGAGCCATGTCTTTATTAGTTATGATAGTACGGATCCTAAACGGGCTGCAAAAATTAGAGGGTATCCAAAAGCATACGAAGCGGCCGAAAAAGCGTTAGATTTAGCTGCAAAATATGGGCTTTTTACCATTGCTAATGTAACTGCACAAAAAGAGAACTTCGATGAATTAGATAAGTTAAGGGAATATTTCCAATCTAGGGGCGTAACTCCCTTTTACAGACCCCTGATCAAACAGCGTTCCGCGGATTTAAATTGGGACGAAATCGGCTTAAATATAGATGAATATCGGCAATTCTATGATTTCAAATATAAACACGCTATAGAGGCTATCAGAAAAGGGGAAGCTTCTTCTCTCAATAAATTCTATACATGGGATATGGTGCCATTCATGGAGTGTCCTAGGAATGATGAGGAAAGGACTGCAATTGAATGGGGCACAGGATGTCAAGCTTGCCGCTCAATTTCCGGAATTGATACCAATGGAGATGTATTCCCTTGCGATTATCCCTCTGATTTAATCTTAGGCAACATTCTTGAGCAAAGCTGGGGGGAGATTATGGAAACCGAAATGTTCAAAGCTATCAGGGATAGGAAAATAAAAGGAAAATGTTCTACTTGCCATCATCTTGATATGTGCGGAGGAGGATGTAGAGTCCATGCCGAAAACGAAACTGGTGATTTTTTAGCTTCTCTTCCATTTTGCTGGCATAAAAACGATCATAAACATGAAAATTGCTAAAATTGGTGAATTTTAATGGAATGGGAAAAAGAAACTAAAGATTTATTCGGTAGAATAGTAGAACAAATGCCTCAAGGTTTCCGTCCTTCAGTTGAACCTCAGATGATAAAAGCTGCTGAAAAAAGATGCCTCGAGCGAAATGGCGCTTATATCAATGACGCTGATGTGGTCACAGGAATATTTGACATTATCCCTGAAGCATTTAAGCCTATAATGGTTGAGGATCTTAAATCGTTAGATATAGATGTAGAACGCTACATTGAACTTAAGGAAATTAAGGATAGACTAAAAGTTTCATGGGATAAACTTGAAAGAGGTTTTCATCCAGGAAACATACATTTTGCTTTGTATATTACCGATATATGTAATCAAAAATGTATTCATTGTGCAGCAGATGATCAAATAGCCCGACCAGAATTATCAACCGAACAGTGGTGTCAGATTATAGAAAATGTTGAAACCGGTTTGCGAAATCAAGGTAGGCATGCTTGTTTCGTATGGTTCGGTGGTGAACCTACTTTACGTAAAGATATCGGTGAAATCATGAAATTTTGCAAAGAGAAGGATTACATCCATGCTTTAATAACCAATGGTGTCAGTTTTAACGAGAATTTCGCCAAAATGTGCAAGGAGAATAATATTAGTCATGTATTTGTAAGTTTTGATAGTGTAAATCCCAAGAAAAATGATGAAATTCGTGGGTTTCCCAATTCTTTAGGTTATGCTAAGAAGGCAATAGATTTATGTTTAAAATATGGAATTTTTGTATGTTCTTCAATCACTGTCATGAAACATAACATAAACGAGTTAGAAGAGCTCAAAGTATTATCGGAAAAATGGGGTTCTCAACCATATTTTAGATGCGTTGTTAAACAAAATCGAGCGGCTGAATTCTGGGGTGAAATTGGCCTCAATACGGAAGAATACAAAAAGATGTACGATTTTAAATACAAACACGCCATTGAAACGATAAGAAAAGGCAAATCGGGAACATTACCTGCTTATGAAATATATGAAATGGTACCATTTATGGAATCACCTAAAAACGATAAAGAAATGGCTGCAATTGAATGGGGTGTAGGATGTCTGGCTTGCCGAACGATGATGGGTATTGGTATAGATGGAACAATATACCCCACCGGATATCCTACAACATTGACGCTAGGAAACGCATTAGTGGATAATTTTGAAGATGTATTAAATTCACAGCTCTACAAGGATATTCGAGATAGAAAAAAGATTAAGGGAAAGTGTGCTTCATGTCATCATTTAGAGTATTGTGGCGGTGGTTGTAGAGTAACAGCAGAATATATTACAGGTGACTTCTTTGGTTCATTTCCATTTTGTTGGCATGAAAATGATCATGACCATGAAGTGGAAAGTATTGAAAAGGAAGAAATTGAAATAATTGAAAATAAGCAATAAAATTGTTCATAGAAAAGTTAAATAGTATGATTTAAAGAAAGTTAAAACTAAAATTATGTAAAAAGGTAAAACAGAAAATGAATTGGCAACCAAAACATAAAGTATTATACGAAGACATGGTTTTAAAAATTCCAGAAATGATTAGACCTGTTATAAGGCCTATGCTTCTTGAAACATCAGAAAAAAAATGTATGGAACGAAATGGAAAATCTGTAACTGAAATGGATCTCGTTGTTGCGCTGTTTGAAGTTACGCCACCAGCTTTTCAACCAACCATGATTGAGGATTTGAAAACTCTTGGGGTTGATGTCGATTTATATTTACCAAAAGTGAATTCCAAATTCAAACTTAATAATGATCTTAATCAGATGGTTAAGGATATTCAAAAACTTTGTATCCTTACTGAAGTGAATTTTAATGAAGAAGCTATTTGGAAAGCGTTAAATGCATTCAAGGAATTTTATTCTGGTTCCTCTCTTTCAATTAGAACCACAACAAAACCAGTTGAAAGAAGGGATGTATCCGTAAGATACGTGGAAATGATGATCCCCCATAATCCTGATCCTTATAAAATAGCTTTAAATGAAGGATTAATTGAAAAAAATGGGCATCCTATCCATAAAATGATTTTAGAGACATTGGATACATTTGATATTATGGGCTATGGAGTCGATATAGATGCGCGGAAAGGATTCTCAAAAATTTGGCCTTTCATCATACCAGGATCAATCAATCCGCTTTTTTTGATGAAATATATCCCTGAAAGTATTAAAAAATATGAAACCTACTTCAAAAAACATAGTTTAACTACATTAGCGCTATTTGCTTTTGATTTCTTGAAAAATACAACAAACATTTATTTCATGGTAAAGGATACTTCTACAGCTACTTATGAGAAGTGTAAAACTCTTGTGGAGGACCTGGGATTTAAGTCAGTATCTAGAGAAATAATGGAGAGTTGTTGTAATGCTGCACACCTTAACTTTACTTTTAGCTGGGATTCTGAAAAAATTGAACGATTATGTTTTGGTGTAGCATGCCATGATGTCAAAGAAGTTCCAGTTCATTTTCACCCATTAATACAGAAATTTGTTGAGGAATCTCCTTTCCAAAGCGATGTTCATAAGTTCATTTATGGTGTAACTTTCACACCAGATGGAATGTACTATAAGATCGAAAATGACTATAATGGAACTATGGTAGATTTCTTATTGATGGGTGCAAAAGCGGGACTTGAATTTTATACGTAATTTTTTCTAACATGTATAATGTAAAAAATAATATAACAAAATAATAAGGAGGTAAAACTTAAAATGGACACAAAGGAAGAGTGGGAAGCATATCTTAATAGCTTCATGAAAGCCTATAACGAATTACCCGATTTATCAACTCTATTGAAACCCATCGCACCAGTAGTTTTTCAATATAAAATCAATGATCGTCCAGAGATGAATTATTGGCAATTAATCGAAGATGATAAAATGAGTTGGGGAATGGGCGAATATAGTGGACCTGATGTACCAAAAATTATTCATAAAACGAATTTCGATGTAATTAAAAGGGTAAATTCAGGAGAAACTAATCCTATTGAAGCGACAATGGCTGGAAAATATGAAGTTGACGGTGATCCTTCCAAATTAATGGCATGTGCACCATTATTGCCACTAAATGCCAAAGCTCATGATATAGCTATCCAAAAATAATAAGTAAGGTGAGATAAATAAAACTTCACGTAGCTACAAATTGGGATTTAAAGCTCATAGAGGAATTGGCTCAATATCCTGTAACTGGAGTGTACGGAGTTTCGGACCACTCAATTGTAGGTGGGGGGCGTCCCTCGTTTTTACTACAGAAAGTAACTGAAGATTTTATTGCTGATTACATACAAAAACTACATCAAAAAGGCATGGAGTTTTCATATTTATTAAATGCTCCGTGTATGAATAATTTGGAATATGATCCACATTACCATAAAGAACTTCTTAAATATTTACAGTGGATTAGTGATATTGGAGCTGATAGTGTTACAGTAACCATTCCATTTTTAATACAGCTTATTAAAGAACAATTTCCAAAACTAAAAATTCGTGTCTCTACCATTGCTGATGTGAATAGTGTTACTCGAGCTAAGTTTTATGAAAAGCTAGGGGCAGATGAAATTACTCTTGGGGTAATGATAAACCGTGATTTCAAGACATTGGAACAAATTCAAAAAGCTGTGAAATGTAAAATTATTTTACTTTTAACTGATGGGTGTCTATACCAATGTCCCTTTAGAAATTATCACTATAATACTTTAGGGCATGCTTCACAAACATACCAACAATTTGAGCGTAACTATATTGATACATGTATCTTAAACTGTAGCATTATCAAATTCTCAGATCCAACAGAAGTTATCAAAGCAAGATGGATTCGGCCTGAAGATTTAGCTCACTATGAAGCGATTGGAATAGATAATTTTAAAATAGCTGGACGTCGCATGTCAACACAATGGATTACTAGATCTGTAAAAGCTTTTTCTTCACGAAAATATGACGGAAATCTTATAGACATAATTCAAGGGTTCTCAATGTCCTTTGGGGGGTTAGAACAAAAAGACCCCAATGTGAAATTAACTAAAACAATTGGAAAAGAATCTAAATCAAAATTGATAATTGATAACACCAAATTGGATGGATTTATAGACTTTTTTAAAAAACAGAATTGCTTAGCGATGTGTAATGAGTGTAACTATTGTGAAGAGTGGGCAAAAAAAGCAATAGTGTTAGACAAAGAAGAATCTCGCAGATATGTAGAATCATTAAAACAATATATGGATGATATTGTGACCAGTCGCGAATTTGGGCTCGAATCAGCTAAACCAAAGGAAATAAGTAAATCCGGTTTAGAATGGAATCACGAAACAGAGAGAATTTTTGATGATCTCATACAATTGTCCCCTCCTCAGTTTCAGCAGATGGCAAAAATGGCAATTTCTTCACTTGCAGAAGAGAAAGCTAATAAAAGAGCTTCGCTAATAGTTGAAAATCAAGATATAACTAACGCGTTCCTAGAAGGGACCCCTGGTGCATTTCAAGCTGATATGAAGGAAGGGCTGAAAAAACATGGACTTTTGGATGAATAATTTTTTTTTAATTTTTTTTAACCTAAAGTATCTATAAAACATTTATAAAAAATAGCAGATTTTAATACAACCTCATCTCCTAACTATATCATGACAAATAGAAATTTTGATCGAATATATTAAATTTGACATATTAATATTATTAAATAGTAATGAAATCACAATTATTATTAAACGAAATTCTAAAGTGAGATTATGTTTTGTCCAAATTGTGGGGAAAAGTTAAAATCCCAAGACCAAAGTTTTTGTGCAAGTTGTGGAAGTGAAATCCACTCCACTCCTCCTCCTGAAGCTCCTCAAGTAAGAGCTGAAGAAAAGCAAGTGTCTTCACCAGTTATATCAGTTCCCGTTTACCCATCAAAACCAGTTAAAGTAGGAGGGCCAGGATCTCATTCAAAAAAGTCCTTTGCCTTCGCTATTGTATCGCTTGCTTTAGCATGTGTCGGTTATGCTTTTGGGGCTAGTATTTTTAGGGGAATTTTATTTCCATATTCTTATTATTATCCTTATTATTCTTTTAGAGTGATAGGGTTAATTATAGCTGTAATTCTTAATATTACGGGCTTAATATTTGGGATACTTTCTAGAACAAATAGTAGTAAAGCTAGAATATCGGAACCGATAAATACTCTTGAGAAGCTTGGAAGTGTGTTTGCGATATTTGGAATTGTCATTAATAGTATACCTCTTGTAGTAGTTTCTATAATATTGATAATTATGCTAATTTCTCTAATAATAATAGTTCCTATAATCTATTGATTATGAAATTTCTTATTTCTTTTCTTTATAATTAAAATTAGTTCTAACCTAGAGCGATTTGAAGGAATAATAAAAGATTTAATAAATCCAATTATTAAAGATCCGATCATTATAGATTAATAAAAATCTGAAAGTGAGATTATGTTTTGTCCGAATTGTGGGGAAAAGTTAAAATCTCAAGACCATTGTTTTTGTGCAAGCTGTGGAAGTGAAATCCAATCCACTCCTCCTCTTGAAGCGCCTCAAGTAAGAGCTAAAGAAAATCAAGTATCAACATCATCAACAGTTAGTTCAGTTCCCGTTTCCGAATCAAAACCAATTAAAGTAGGAGGACCAGGATTTTATTCAAAAATGGTCTTTACTTTCGCTTTGTTATCGATAGTTTTAGCAGTTATCGGTTTTGTTTTTGAGTTTCTTAAAGTTCTCAGAGATGTTATACCAATATATGTGTTTCCTAGAATTCCTGGAGGACCTGGGTTGCGGATTATAGCTTTGGTTCTTTATTCTATTGGCTTAATATTTGCGATCCTTTCTAGGGTATTCAGTAGTAAGGCTGGAAAACGTGAAATGCAAAATACTCTTAAGAGGGTTGGAAGCGTGCTCGGGGTGATAGGAATTGTCCAGAATGTTATACCTCTTGTATTAATTCCTATTAGTATTGTAGTAGCTTCTATGCCTCTTTATTATCCATTTATCTGAATTTCTAATCTGGAAATATTTGAATGAATAATAAAAGATTTAATAGACCCAATCAATTAATAACACAATCAAACGTAATTAAATTAATAAAAATTGGAAAGTGAGATTATGTTTTGTCCAAATTGTGGGGAAAAGTTAGAATCCCAAGACCAAAAGTTTTGTGCAAGCTGTGGAAGTGTTATCCTATCCACTCCTCCTCCTGAAGCTCCTCAAGTAAGAGCTGAAGAAAATCAAGTGTCATCAACAGTTAGATCAGTTCCCGTTTACGAGTCAAAATCAATTAAAGTAGGAGGGCCAGGACTTCATTCAAAAAGGTGCTTTGCCTTCTCTATTGTATCGCTTACTTTAACAGGTGTCGGTTTAAGTTCTGGGGGTCTTAATTTATTCAGATTTTATATACCATCAATGTATTATCCTTATTATCCTGGTGGACTGATAGGTGGACTGGTAGGGTTGATTATCGTTATAATTCTTCATATTGCTGGCTTAGTATTTGGAATACTTTCCAGAACACATAGTAGTAAAGCTGGAAAATTTGAACCGATAAATACTCTTGAGAAGGTTGGAAGTGTGTTTGCGGTGTTTGGAATTGTCATGAATATTATACCTATGGTAGTAATTCCTATAATATTTCTAGTAATTCCTATACTTATGATGTCTATAATACCCTATTGATTATGAATTTAATTATTTCTTTTCTTTATAATTAAAATTAGTTCTAATCTAGAGCGATTTGAACGAATAATAAATGATCTAATAGATCCAGTTAATTAAAGAAGAACAGCTTTTTCCTTGGGCATTTTTTAATCTCCCTATTATTCGAAAGGTAGCTCCTTTATAACCACACTCTGGACACTTATTTTTTGAGATTAATTCTACAATGTCATCAACTAAGACTGCTTGATTTATACTACCATTAACGCCATAAGGTGTAAGAACTTCCAAAAGTCCTTCTTCTCCAATACTAACGGGTTCTAAATTTTCAAGATCCCTTATAATTATTCGAGTAGTATCAGGGCAGTGTAGTAAAAAATCTTGATATTTCTCAGACCAATGACCTCCAAAAAGTGTAGGACACTCTGTAAATGCATAAATATCCCTAATATCCTTTGGTTTAATGTTAAACACTTTTTCATAATATTCAATGAATCTACTTTTATTTACCTCATCCATCTTTGCTTCGCCTTTAACACCATCCCATCCACCACCACCACAACCGACAAGAGATATTCCATCAAGATCAATAAACACATTTTCTTTTAACAATCTCTTCTCAAACATGTTGTTCATTAAGAGTGGACTTCCACCTAATAAAATTTTACTTACCTCGGTATTTTTCCAATGTCCCGTTTCTTTAATTTTTTTTATCATTTTCAACATTTTAGTAACATCCAAAATGAAGCCCCCTCTCAGTGAAAAAGTTGATATAATTGCCCATATTGTTTTTAAAATTTTCATTTTTACCAAATATTCCTCATATCCATAAAATTCCCAAGGTTTATTCATGCATGCTGTATAGTACCGAGTTTTGTCAACATATTCAAATCCTTTAACACTTCTTTTTGCCATTATTGACATGAATAAACGATCTGGCGAAAAATTAAAAGCAACACATCTTTTAGATTCTATATTTAATTTTTCCCATCCAAAAAATTCTGTAAAAACCTTAATTGAATTATACTGCAATTGATCATAATCTTCTACTGTTCTGGGAACTATCGAAGGATCTCCTGTAGTAGAAGATGAACACGAAAAGAGTGCTATATTCTCAAGAGGTACTTTGGATAGACTTAGGGTTCGATTTCCTGATTTTTTATAAATGTCTGTGGGAACATAAGGGATTGTTTCTAAATTATCAATCGATATTTCATCAGGAATTGTAAAATCGAATTTGTTGCAAATTTTATCCTTATAATACTTACAATTATTATAGGATAAGATCGTTTGTTTTAACAATTCTTTACAAAATTCATCGTCCGGGTAATCACGGAACTTAAAGTCAAAATACTTTGTTTTTAATTCTTCCGGTAAGAGATCATGAAATTTAAGTAACAATATGGATACCTCTTAAAAAATATAATAATCTATAATCCTAATTCAAATAACTTTGATTGGTATATAAATATAAAATAAAGAAGGAATATAAGAATTATTACATATTAGATAAAGCTAATATTTCCGCTTCTTCGCGTTCTAATAGCATTGGTGTTTTTTCCCAACTGATTTCTTTGGGTAATTTAAATTGTCGTAAAAACATATAAAGATGAATAATACCACTTATTGGGAAAAAGAAAATAAGGCTGTAATGCTTATCGCAATATTTTCTTATAGCATTAAATATGAAGCCAAATTGAAAAAATAAACAAGACAGAGTCCAAATGAGTAAGTAATATTCTCCAATCAAAAATTGAAATATTGCAAATCCGATTTCTATTGGAATCCATGTATCCATATTTGCTAAAACCATCATTGTCATATTTCTTGCTATTATTAGTTTTTTACCATCTTTATATTCGCTCTTCATCGTCATTAACTGAGGCATATCAAATATAAATCCAGCAAGCCAACGAGTACGTTGTTTTACCAAAATCTCCCAACTATTTGGGACATATTCATAAATCTTAGCTTTAGGCGAAAATCGAATTAGTACGCCATCTAAATTTAAAAGTACAGAGAGATAAAGATCTTCCGTCATTGAATCTTCGTTAAAACCTCCATATTTCCGAAGATATTTTGTTCTAACTGCGAAATTCCGTCCAAATGAATAGGCAGAAGATCCTAGTCTATTTTTAACTTCAAATAGTAAACCACCACCAGAGACCATACCATAATCTAAAAAAATTCCCTTAGTGAGTTTATTATCTTTCCAGTTTTTAACTAGAACAGGACCAATAACTGCGTCAGTATTTTCTCGATGAAAAGGAGATATCAAATTTTTAAGCGTATCAGGTTGTAAAATGCACCCTGAATCATAAAGAATTACAATATCATTTTTTACGTATTCTAAACCATAATTGAGCGCTGGAGGTTTTCCTTTTTTAGGTAAATTCTTCGATAACACTTCTATATCAATTTCACTATGTTCTCTAGAAAAATTATTTGAATATTCTGTAGTATCATCTGAAGAGCCACTAGTTATAATTATTATTTGGATCTTTTCTTTAGGGTAATCTGAATTAACTATGGAATCTAATGTTCTTTCTAGTAACACTTTTTCATTTTTAGAAGCAATTAGTATACTAACTTTTTCATAATGTAATGTTTTTGGTTTATAACCACTCCCAAATGATGCGGTGAAATGTATTCCATAATAAAGAACAAATCCTAACAACATAATTAACCCAATTAGTGGAAATATAAACCACCAATAAGTTAAAGGAGCATTTAAAAATGCGTCAAATGCTGCTTTTATCCCAGAAGTCCAAAAAGGTGGAAAATATATATATATTAAAACAAAAAATACTAACCAAACAGAACCGTATAATAAATATCTATAAAGTTTCATCTTTTTCAAATACCTTTTAACAATTTTTTACTCTATACTAATATTTTCGATTTTCTTTAGATTTTTCCAGATATATTTAGCAGAGAGAATCATTGAAAGCACCATAATAACTAATATACTAATTTGATAAATGAGCATACTCCATGTTAGTACCCACATGTGAGAACTATTCCAGATTGTAGCAGAAGGATTAACTAAATTAGTTAGTAATACTGTGAGACTTGAAGCACCATAAATTATAAAAAATGTAGTACTAACTAATACTCGTGTTATTCTCTCACCAATGAAAGGTTTTGTTTCATGTAAACCCAAACCTTCATGTCTTGCTCTCATATACTCATAAATAAAAATCAGGAATATATTTGTCCAAACCATCCATGTAAAATCAAGTCCATAAGAAGGATAAACCAACAAACTAGTCGGAACAAAGCAAACTAGTGTTAAAATATCACTTACTCGATCTATTATATTATCTAACCAAGCGCCGGTTTTTGATTTAATATCTAATAATCTCGCTATTGCTCCATCAATCCCATCACTAATACCTGTATAGAGTACAAGTAATGCTAAAGCAAAAAACCAAGATCCATATAATGGTTGTTGAGTAATGAAATCTAGTGTATGACCCGCACTAGCCATTATCACTCCCCAAAAAATAAAAAATGATAAAATTAGTCCCATTAATGATACATGATTTGGAGTTAAACCCAATTTAATAAAGATTTTTGCTCCTCCATATGTGATCGGCATATAAAGTTTTCCCGATGGATCCTTTTTCATTTTTGCAAATTGCTCGTCTACTTTATGACCTTGTCCGTGATCTTTAAGCCAATCTTTTATGAAATCATCGCAACTCATAAATTCTCGTTTTGGTTTCTCCTTAAAGATACCGCTAAAGAAAATAATTATTAAAATTAAAAGTAATACCAAGGGAAATATTAATGTAAATAAAATTTCTGCCATTTTGTTCGCCTAGACTGTTACAAATATTTTTTTTATTAAATATTTTTGAAAATATAATTGTATTTAGAATTTAAGATATTTTAATTTTATTTAATTGTATTCTCTTAACTTATTGATTTAGTGAGCAAGTAATTTTATAGAATTTTAGAGTTTCTTATTATAGTTTTATTTTGAAAATTGGACTCCTAAAAATATATATAATAAGGAAAAAAGATTAACATAAATATAGGTGAATGTATAAATGACAATTTCTAACTTAGAAATGAAGTGGCTTAGTTTCACTAAAAGTCTTCGAAGTATAGGAGTTCTATTAATTTTTGTAATGATTCCGTATTTAGCATTCATTATAATTCCTATTCAATTTATTTTGACAATGGTCGCCCTAAGTAATATTAACTACATAAATCACGAACTGAAGGACCCATATCTTAATAGTTTTCGTTCAAGATATTTAACAGCAAGTATTTTTAAATTAATTGGCTCAATGACAGTTCATGTTGGAGCATTATTGTTAGCTATTCGCCTAATAATCGGTCCTATATTCTCTCCTTTTTATTTAGGATCTTTTTATGGATGGATATTCTCACCTGCGGCCATAATATTTATTATTGGATTTGTAATTATGATTATTGCTAGTATTATTGAAGTAGGAGCTTGGGATAATT
Organism: uncultured archaeon; assembly: GCA_964508365.1. GTDB lineage: Archaea > Asgardarchaeota > Lokiarchaeia > Sigyniarchaeales > SOKP01 > SOKP01. The sequence goes on along the minus strand of CAZDTP010000008.1, from coordinate 442 downwards.
TAAAACTTTTTATACACCATAATAAAGAAATGTTCCCAGAAAGAATCAAATATGAAACTACTACTAAGGTAGAGAACTTACGATCGGGAGCTTTATCCTGGGCACTTGGTTTTTTAATAGTAACTATTATAATAGGATGGATACTCCAACTAATAGGATATTTTGGTTTAAGTAATGCTGCTGAAAGGGGAATGAAAATTGAACCAATCGCTCCTGCAACTCAAGATTTTCAACCAATCACTCCACCTATTCAAAAACAACAACCTGTAAGGGTTATTGAATTTTGTCCTATGTGTGGAGCTAGAGTATCAGAAGGAGCTAGCTATTGTGGGGAATGTGGAGTAAAATTAGCAAATTAGAAAAATAATGTATAAATCTTTTTTTAAATTTTATTTTCTTTTAATGTGATATACTAATATACGCTTCTTTAATTGCTGAATCG
>CAZDTP010000007.1:0-107506 GCA_964508365.1 uncultured archaeon | reverse complement strand
ACCAATTGGTTCCATTTTATCTCAAGCCAGAATAATTTTTTATATTATAATATTTTTTTCTTATGAAAATACTTATTTTCAATATTCTTAGGTTTTGAACAATGCAATTAAAACTTCATATTTTCCAAACAAAACAAAAACATTTTAAAAAAAATAATTAATTTCTAATAAAAATTCGCTAATCAATATCCATGAAGATATCTAATTTCTGTAATGAGTCCATATCGCCTTTAGTTTTAAGTTCTCCTTCCATAAAGGCTTCCATTGGATCTACTTCGCCGGTAGCAATGCCCACAAAAAGATCGGAATTGACTTCTAAACCCATTTCAGCGTTTTCATCAATTCCTTCCTCTAATCTTGCTGTTTTATTTTCAAAAATCATTTTTATTTTATAATCTAGGTCTGAAAATTCGAATTGCATCGTCTTATTAAATCCTTCAAATTCATCCGCAACCTCTGGATCATCAAGAATTTTCACCCATTTATTTAAAGCTTCTTTAACTTCTTCATGAGTTGCCAAAAAAAAACACCTCTTTTCTTTTAGTTATTCAATTATCAATTAAATTCTTTGTTATATATTATAATTATTTCGCTTTTCTTCTTTATATATTTTCATGATACATATTTTTACTATAAATATTATAAAGATTCTCCTAAAATAATTAGATTTTTCCTTCTTTTTTAAGCATTTCTAATACATCTTGGGGGTATTTAGCTTTAAAGAAAGGCATACTTGAATACCAATGGCTTAACATTCTAACCATTAATGATGGTTTATTCTTACTTTTATTATTTTTGTGAAAAAACACTCTTCGATATTTCTCAGCATATTTCCAACCGCTTAACTTCCTTCCTGCTAATCTTGTTTTTGGTTTATATGTCCATGTAGCGTAATTAATTAACCAAAATTGTGTTTTATGACAAGCAAGTAATTGATCAATTAAAGAAAAATCCTCCTTTTTAAAACCGAAGTAAAATGTTGGGCTTAACGTCGAATAAAAATAAAGTTTTGGAGTAAAGTCGATTAACTTGTTATGAATGCAGTAATATATTGCCCTACCTGTATTAACATGATCCATATGATAATAAGCCGTATAAATTGCTTCTGGTGCGAAAATTATATCAGGTTTTTCCGTCTTTAAATATTCAGCAATCTTGTTTACAAATTCTTTAGTAAATTCTACTAAACCGTCAACATATCCAAAAAAGTGTATATTTTCTGGAGGTATTCCGTGAATGCTTTGAGCATTGTATAATTCTAGAGTTCTAACTTTTGCAAGAAAATCACCTTTAAACTTATCATATTGAGCTCCAGGAAGTCCATATTCACCTTTAGTTGTTGAAGCAATCTTGATAATATGCTTCTTTTTACTTTTTGTTGCTAGGTAATGAATGAGATGACCACAATTTAGCTCTAAATCATCCGGGTGTGGTTGAAAGAATATTATTTTTGCCAATTTTCTAACCTTACTTTATAGCTTCTAATCCTGCTTGTCTTTTCGCTAAGAGAAACGAGCTTAATAAGATTAAAGAAACACCAATAAGCACATATATAATAGGAAAGATTGTAGAAGGCAGTAGTGTGAATACAAAAAAGTATGCTATTATTGGTGTAATTTGTATAGGTACTTGCTGAATAGGAATCATTCGACTAGCGTTAGCTACTTGGAATGATTGTTGGATTTTCATAATCCCTAAGATACTTGCTGCAATTAATATTACTGCACATACTATAAATAAGAATAATTCACCTAAAGTGGCATTTCCTCCAAAAACATGAGCGATAACCGCCATTAACGGTGCAATCCAAAAATTAGTTAATGAAAATTGGAATCCGGAGGATATTGCTAATAATATTCCTTTTAATTTTTCAATTTTTCTTTGTAAAATCTCACATATGAATGAACCTAGAAATAAAACAACTGTAAAAATAGTCATGTTAAGTACAAGGTCAAAAGCTAGTATATCTATACCAGCAATATCTATACTTAATTCAGAAAGACCTAATAGAAAGATCGCTAAAATCATTAAGATAATTCCTATAATTTCTACCTTTTTTAAAGTCTCCCCAACAATTTTAACAGACCCAATAGCGAGAAAAATTAAACCAAACGCCATCAAACCGGGTATTAACGCGGGACCTATATAAATTTGAGCGATCATGAAAAAAACTGAGCCTATTGCTAATTCCATTAACAACCCTGTTATCCAAAGAGGTTTTTTCACTAAACTTCTAAAGAATTTTGCTTCAGGGGCTACTTCATTAACTACCTTTTTTTGGAAAACTAAACCTATATTATTTATACTTCCAGATAAAATAGCTAAAAAAACACCGAATAAATATAAAGAACCATCCATTTTTTCCCAACATTTCTTTTATCTTTTACTTAAAGCAAGAAGTAGATAATGATAAAATATTTGGGTGATTTTATATATAAAACTTTCTAACATTTTTTGGAGATTAACGATGATTTAAATTACATTATTTTGTTTTATTTTTTTGATTCATGGAGCTTCATTTGAATCTCATTTTAGGTTCGATGATTTGAATATCTCTATATTTTAATTAATTTGATCGTATAAATTAGGTTAATTTTTATGCTTCGAAATTTTGAATCATCTTAGCAATCATCTCAATTTTTCGAATATCTCCATTAGGTGAGAGCTCGTCAGATACTCCTAAGATTAGATTAGGAAAAAACAAATCTAAAACAGTTTGAGTATATTTTTTTAGATAACTTTTGTTATATTGAGGTAAAAATAAGATTGAGGGAATTCCGTCCAATAAAATCTTATCTCCGATTGAATTTTTGATTTCCTCTAAGCTTACATCTCCTTGAGGCTTTGCTGTCAAAGCTTCTAGTCCATCAAAGGGTAATTCCGCAAAGTAAGGAAGAAAATCTCTCAATGAACCATCTATATGGATATGGCAATACTTTCCGACCCTATGTAATTGCTTTACTCTTTTTTCATAATAAGGAATATGATATTTCTCAAAATAATGCGGAGGACTCAGGTTTGAATCGAGATTTTCACCGAAGTTTATAATTTCTATTGGAGATTTTTCGATTTGATAATACATCTGATCGTCCCAATCTTCCAAAAACCTTATAAAATTATCCATTTGAGAAGGGTATCTTTTTAAAAATAATATAGTTTGTGTGAAACCCATGAATTGAGTAACTAACTTTTGGTAAGGAGATTTTGATAAATAAGTACTAGTTACACAACTCTCTCCGAATTGTGCATCAGCAGTTTCATATTTTTCTTTTGAAAAATAGAAAGTTGTATTCTCTAGAATATATTGCATTGTTTTTATATCTTCAAGCGATTTTATCGGATATTCCGTTAGAGTTCCTCCAATTCCTCCGCCTACTGATTCGGTTTGCTTAAGTTTACCGTGAGGGGTTTTAAATAAAAGAATAGTTTCATCTGGTTTAGAACCTTTTTGCCTTATTAGTTTAATATTGGCATCTGGGTTGATTATTTCATCATATAAAGAGATATATAATGTTTCTTCAGAATATCGCGGACTGGCGCACAAATCAGTATAAATATCAATTTGCTTTTTACCATAATAGTGAGAAGGAATATTAGAAGAGAGATTGCTTTTCCTTTTTGAATATATTTTATTTCCAAGATACCAGTAGTATATTCTTGGACTAAAAACAATCTGATGCGTTTCCTTTTTGGCAAAAGTGTTGAGGATACTTTCACGTAAAGTCATCTTTATAGATAGTTTGGTCCTATTATTATTTATATACCTAAAATTTTTTTTGCCTCAGAAGGATCTGCAGTTTCACGCCCTAATTCTTTGCTAATTCTTACCATTCGGGCCACAATTTCAGCATTATCTTTAGCTGGAACACCTTCCTTGATAAATGGAAAATCTTCTGTACCTACACGTACATTTCCACCATGCTGAATTGCTAATACCGCAATTTTTGTTTGTTCCTTCCCCATAACACTTATAGTGTGTATACTATCCTCGGGCATATATTTAATTCTATGTAAATATTCATCTGCAGAAGGTGGGGACCATGTTCCTCCAGGCCAATTAAAGAAAAGAGTTAAGACATACGGAGGATCTAAAACACCTTTATCGATTAAATATTTCAAATTCCAATAAGAACCAGTATGCCATATTTCCCATTCCACTTTAATATTAAACTTTTTACATGAGACGCAATATTGCTCTAACTCATCAAGATCATGAATGACATTTATACTCCCTTCTGGAAAATGTTCTGCATGATGATTTGCAATAACGGAAAGCAAATCTGGTTTTGCATGAAAATCCGGCGATCTTTCTTCTATAGGATAACTCGACATTCCTGCTTGGATTATAATATCACATCTTTCTCTAATTCTTTTGACAGTTTCTATTTCTTCTCCTCTTGGAAGATGGACATGGGCAATAGCAGCTCCCGCTTCATAACACTTAACTACATCATCAATTAACTCATCAGTATTTTCAGCCCAATTCTTCAAATCGGGATATATCCAGGAATTGGCCGTAGTTGCGGTAATTACCATCTTCGCAAATTCATCTTGATACACGACCAGAAACATCTCCTTTCATTATTTTTCTAACTTCATCAACCGTAACTAGATTGAAATCCCCGAAAATGGTATGTTTCAAACATGAGGCAGCTACTGCAAAATCTAATATTTGTTGATAATCTTCTTCAAAATTTAGAAAACCATAGATTAAACCTGCAACGAATGAGTCTCCTCCGCCAACCCTATCTACAATATGAGTAATTTCATAATGAGGACTAATAAACATTTCTTTTCCATTGTATAGCACCCCTGCCCAAGTATTGTGACTAGCAGAAATCGATCCTCTAAGAGTGATCGCAACATTTTTCAAGTTTGGAAACTTCTTGATCATTTCCTGTACAACAAATCTATATTTCTCTGGATCTAATTTACCAGAAGTGACATCCGTATCTGGAGCAAGAATGTTGAGAGCTTTTGCAGCATCTTCCTCGTTTCCGACTGCAATATCGCAATAACTCACTAATTCAGGCATAACATCTAAGGGGCTTTTTCCATATTTCCATAATTTGCTTCTGTAGTTTAAATCACATGATATAGTAATTCCCCTAACTTTTGCTTCTTTAACGGCATTAAGGCATATTTCTGCTAAGTTATAAGAAATTGCTGGAGTGATACCAGTCCAGTGAAACCATTGCACATCCTTAAAAATGTCATCCCAATCAAACATGCTTACATCAGCTGTCGCAATGGCAGAATTCTCACGATCGTAAATTACTTTACTCGCTCGAGCAGATGCTCCAATTTCCAGAAAATAAATCCCGATTCTATCCCCACCTCTTAAGATTTTTTCAGTTTTAACTCCATATTGTCGTAAATATTGAATACACGCATCTCCGAGATCATTTTGAGGTAATCTTGTAATATAATCAACAGAAATACCGAAATTTGCTAAAGAAACTGCAACATTAGCTTCCCCGCCCCCGAATATTACATCAAAGGATCTTGCTTGAGTAAACCTTTTAAAATATGGAGGGGATAATCTTAGCATTATTTCTCCTAAAGTGAGTACTTTTTGACTCATAGTAAACATTTCAGCTTTAATATGAAGATTAAACTTCACATACTTTTTAAACTTTCAAATTATAAAAAGACTAAAAAAAAGGGGAAAAATTATACTTAGTTTTATATTTTTGAACCGCAATTTTCGCAGAAATTACCTTCTTTAGGTAATTGATGGCCACAATAAACGCAATATGCCTTTCCTTTAGTTTCCAAAGGTTCCTCAAGTTTTTTAGGGGGAACGACATAATCTTCAGACTTCATATATGCAACTTTTTCACCGAGGATTATTTCCCCTGTATCCGAGTTAAAACGATAACTGACTACTCCTTTTTGGCGTAGATCAATAAGAACTTGAAGTACGTCCTTAGGCTTAATTCCAACTTCAAGAGCTATATCCTCTAACTTATGGTTACCTTGATTACCGCGGTCAAGTATCGCAACTTTTATAGCTTTTTGGAATTTGATATTGGTATAATACTGCGAAAAACCCCCAAGTATTATGAAGAAAGCAGGAATAAAAAGCCAATAACCCCAAGCGGAAAGACCAATAAAGTCGATACCAAATGCTATGAAAAATAGAGATAATATAGCAACGAATAAAAATACTAAACCTACACCTAAAGTCTCGATTGCAGCTTCATATTTTTTTTTAGAATAATAGCGATTCTTATATCTTTCATCTGACATAATTTCTTATCACTTTTTAATTAAGACGATTACTTATTAGAATCTGTTTGTAAGTACTGAGATGATTTATTTATTTAAAAAGATATGGAGTCCAATTTATGTAGATGTTATATGAAGAATGGAAATTTTAAATACTTCTAAGAATTTAATTATTGAATCTAACTAAAATTTAAAACAAAAAAAATGAGTGAACGAGAACAAGTCGAATTTAAGAATTATTATATTGCTATTTTTAATGTGAATTACCTTTTCCAAGGAATTAATCAATCTCTATTCGCGGTAATTATACCAATTTATTTGATCCAATTTATTGGAGTACTAGACGCTTCGAAACTCGCGTTTATGGGATCAATAATTAGTTTACCCTGGATTTTTAAAATTTTTTATGGAATTCTTGGCGATAAATTTGGGTTAAAAAAAATAGGGAGAAGGCGACCTTGGATAATAAGCATGGTATCATTTTCGGGAGTATTGTGGATCATTTTAGGATTAAATAATATGATTACTCCAGAAAATGCCATTTCTGTTTTTACGATTATGGGTATTTTCATTTTTCTTGGAGTTGCTTTCGGTGATACAATTATCGACGGTTTATTGCTGGATATTACACCAAAGGAAAAATTAGGACGCGTATCAGGGTTTAATTGGGGTTTAAGGTCCGTAGGAGCTATAGCTGGAGGTCCATTATTTGCTTTATTAGTAGTTACCGGCAGCTTAAATGTACCGATGTTGTTTATCATTATAGGAATTTTAACTATTCTGTGTTCATTTTTAACCGTTTTGATAAAAGAGCCTAAGTTATTCCCAGAAGCCAAAATTGGTAAGCATCTTAAGGAAATGTTCAACAATAAAAGAGATTGGAAAACTTACGGATTTTCTTTGTTCGCAGCTATTGTAGATTCTGTTGGTATTTTGTTTGTCTCAATTTTCATCTTAATAAACATGGGTTTATTATCTTCGAGTGGGACATCCCTTTCACTACCTAGCGATGATTTAAATATATACTTAGTAAATGGCTATTTAACTATGATAATTTCTATTGGGGTGGTGATTGGAGCAATACTTGGAGGTCAAATCGCTGATCGAATCACAAGAAAAATAAGCGTTTATATTGCGTACATATTAACTACCATCGCTTTATTGCTAATGATGGTTCCATTAGAATGGCCTATTTTATTGTTCTTTTCGACATTAATAGGGTGTGCAATTGGGTGGCGACATTCTAGCTACGCTGCTGTAGTAACTGAAATTTCAAAGCAGCATCCCGAGATGAGTAGTACTTATTATTCTCTGTGTAATGCTTTCGCAAATTTAGGTGCTACTCTTGGGTTGTCTTTAACAGGAATTATTTTAAGTGCTACAGCCTCTTATCTAATAGTGTTTCTATTTTTGGCTATAGTTTCTAATATTGGCCTTGGTGCTTTCTTAATGTTAAAGAAGGAAGATTACGAACATAAAACAATTAAAGAAAAATAATTAACTCTCTTTATTTTTCATTTTTTTTTTTAAAAGATCAAGAAATTAGAGAAGTTCTCTTAAGTAGCCAAAAATATATTTAAAAATTAATTTTTAGAATATATTAAAAGCTTTTCCCATCCAATAGACGACCAAATAGCTATTAGGTATTACTTGTGTCAAGCCATTTCCTGTTGGATTACCTCCCGTACCAAAGAATTTGCTGTGCTCCCAGAGAAAGTGGTGAACGCCCATTTCTGAGATGGTTAATGGGAGCGTGTATTGAGAATCGCTTGGATCGTCGAGATCGATTAATTCTCCAACCCACGAGAAGAGAGTCCCATATATGTTTTTTTCAAAGATTTCAACCCACTTTGCTCTGCTCGGATCTATCTCCATAGCGGCTATTGCGGGATTTAAACTAGTTGCTCTCGTTGAATTCGGTCTCACGGTTAAATTATAGTTTCTTATCCCATTTCCCCATCCAGATGTATTAAATCTCCACAACTGATCCAAAACATCCCACTTTATTATTTCGTCAGTATAACTAGAATCCTCAAACAAAGCCGAATCATCAATCATTTTCATAAAGGCCAGGTGAATAATATTAAAAAAGGCATTACGGTGGTATCTTAGGAAACTATAGAATCCTTCCTCGAATCTTCTTATATAATGGTGTTGAATTAGAGGGTTATCTTCTAAAATAATTAATGCAAACTCTACATCCATGCTAAAAGATAGAGCATACGTGTCGTACGCAGTATTACTAGCTGATCCCATGTGACCATTGTGCATAGACATGATTTTTGTTGCTGCATAATGATAAAGCGAATCATATCTATCTGGATAAGCTGTAGCTCCTATGCGAAGCAAGGCTAATTGCCACATGCTCTCCCCTAATATCGGGTTTAAATCTGATCCAACAGGTTCACCTTCTCCACCCAACACAAGCCAATTCGTTTCGCGAAAGCCTTCTATCATTTGAGCTGTTAATAACTTGATTCTTTCAACGCACCATCTGCTTTCTTCATTGGCTTCAGGATTGATGAATTTTAACACGCTAGCAAATCCCAGATAATATCCCGCTAGCTCGTCACGAGAAGTATGTAGTCTTACTCTCCAATTTTTATATATTCCTGTTCCATTAAAGTGTCGGGGATCATCTTGGAATAGCCATTCGTGATATTTCCTATTTTCTGGAGCAGATACAAATCTTGCAGGCATTCCAGGGTAATCTGGACCAATACCTCCATTAGGAGCAGCAAGCATGTTGCTGAATCCTGTAACACAATTTTTAACCATACGCGTTGCATTATTTAACTCATCTAAATCGCTATTATCCAATGCGTATTTATAACGTAAGCATTGAGAAGCGAGTGTATAACCTAAATGCAAATTTCCATTATCGGTCCCATGATAGCTTTGAACTTCGTTATACGAGGCATTGGTGAATGTAACATCTATACTTATATTAGTAGGAATGTGCCATTTTTCTAACAGATAATCGAATTTATCAGCCATTTGATCTAAATAAGTTTCGTTTCCTATAATTTGATCTGAGGGAGTGAAAAAATCGGTATTTGGAGGTTCAAGGTGTAGAGTGAGCGAAGCGAGATCGTCGAGAACACTAAGACCAAAACCAATAAAACTAAAAAAGCTTATTACCGGGATCAAAAACAAAAATGTTACCACGATATTTTTCTTTAAAAGATTTTTTCTTGTTCTTATTCGCATTTAGACCACTACTCTTTCATAATTGAAATAAAATATTTCTAGTGTTTGATTATGTATTTATTTTCATTTTATTATTATTTAAATTTTTAAAAAATGAAGCCATGATGAATCATCTTTTAATTGTTCATATATTTCCTTAACTCCTAAATCAACTCTAAATTGGCTTTTCTCCATTTCTACAACTCTTACCTCCCAATGATGTTCTTTTATCCCTTTTAAAAGAGCTTTAGGGACTTCTATTTCACCCCTTTCGGAAGGTGAGAGATTTCTCAAAACATTAAAAATGTTTTTAGAAAAAATGAATACGCCACAATTATTCCAATTAGTCTTCGAGGTTCCGAGCGGTGGTTTTTCAATTATATTGGTACATATATTACCATCGCTATAGATTGCGGCGCCTAAGTAAGGGTCTTCCATGTAATTAGCAACTAAAATATAATCATACTTTTCTTTTTGATGTATCTCAACTACTTCTTTATAAATCTTATAAGGTACTAATATATCTCCCCATGTTAAAAAAAAGTGGTTATTAAAAATAGAACTCTCACAAAGTAATAAAGCTCCTCCAGTTCCATCTAACTTTTCTTGCTCAAAATATTCGATATTTACATTCCATTTCTTACCACTTTGAAAATATTTAATAATTTGTTCTTTTCTATACCCAACCACAAAAATGAATTCTCGAAAGCCTGCAAATATTAATCCTTCTAAAACATATTCTAAAAAAGGTTTACCGTGAAGATTCAGCATAGTTTTTTGATAGTTATGAGTATAAGGTTGTAACCTCATCCCATGACCCGCACAGAGTATTATTGCTTTCAGTATGTCTCAACTCCATAACTTGTTTTTATATTGTATGCTTTTCCTCCAGCTCTTTGGATAGTTTTCTTAAGAATCTGTTCATTATTAGGAAAAAGGGCGAACATCGTTCCACCAAATCCCGAACCGTTAATCTTACCGCCAAAAGCTCCAGATTCTAGACAATCTTCAATAATTTTATTAATTTTACTTGTGGATACTCCAATATTGTCCCTCAATTGCTCATGATGCTGATATAAGAGAGTTCCAAGCTTTTGATAGAAATCAAGATCAACACTTGGGCTACTTCTTTGTTTAACTAAATTAATGTGATTCTCAATTAAATTTTTAGCTTTATAAGTAATATCCCGGTTCACAATGTTTCCAATTATCTTCTTTTTATATTCTTCCTTTATACTGGACAAATAAGGCTTAATATCTTCTAATTTTGTGTAGAAACGATCGAAGTTTGGAAAAATCGAACTTAATATTTCAAATGCTTTTAAAGATGAAAATTTTGTCCTAATTAAGTCATCTACGGTTGCTTTCTTCTCCATAGAATTTCCTAAAACAAACCCATCAAGAGTGAAATCATATGTTTTTAATTTAGGTTTAGGTTCTTCCGGTTTTAAAAAGATTAGGTTACCAAATACCGATGCAAAGTGATCCATCATACCGCCACCTTCTTGAAATTCTTTTACTTCCGTATAATACCCTTCTAAAGCCATTTGAAACGGCTCTAACTTTCTTTCAGTAATAAAGTTTAAAAAATATAACCAACAGATAACTAATGCAGAAGAACTCGCAACACCTGCATTAATCGGGATGTCTCCAGTGATTTTTATTTTGTATCCTTTATTGAATCTGAATTTTTTCCGAATGAACTGATTATATCCACTTATTAGGTAATCTCTCTTTGAATCATAATCCAGTTCCTCATTATTAAGCGGAATTTCCATGAATTGATTTAAGTTAGGCAGCCCTACTTCTAATTTTTTTTCAGAAATTCTCTTTGCTTCCAAATAAATGTACTTAGATATAGCCATTGAAATAATTGGGTAATCTAAATAATCTTGATGTTCACCAAAAAGACATATCCTTCCTGGAGATTTTATCCTTATCATTTTACCTTATCATTGAAAGTTAAGGAATTGTAAATAATTTTCAAATTCCAAATAATAATATATCCATATCGTTTAAAGATTTCAATATTTTTTTTATATTACTAGGATATTACTTTTTTTTTTCTTTTTTGGATGTTAAATTTTATTGATACCAAGGTTGATGATTTTTATTTGAGTTTTAATAAATAGCTGAATAAAGAAAGACGAGTTTAATTCATGATACATGATTTCTTAATTATTAAAGATGGCTTACCGCTATTATTTAAGAATTTTTCTATAGCAAAAAATATTTTCTCAGAAACAGATTCATTACTTATGGTTTCTGGGTTTTTTTCAGCACTGAACTCTTTTTCTGACTCTTTTGAGGATTTAGGAACTATTAGCGAATTGAAATTATCTAATAATGATTTAAAATTATCGTTTTTAAAGGCCTCAGGTATTCCAAACTTAATTTATATCGCCACATACGATGAAAAATCCAAACCTGTGAATGTTCTAAGAATTTTAAGGAAAATTTCTCGAACATTTTTACAAAAATTCAGCCTCGATGTTGTTTTGAATTGGAAAGGTAATACAAATGAATTCAAATCCTTTGAGAATGTCTTAGAAACTTTTGCAGAGGAAGAATTGAATGAAAGCGATACAGGGTTTAAGGAAAGAATGATTGAGCTGTTTAAAAACGTAGAAGTAAAATTAACTGAAGAATCCAATTTACAGGCTCTAAGGAGTAAGTTAGATCCTCCACCTAACTTACCACCTTACTGTAATCAAATCCCCCGATTCACAACACTAAAAAAAATTAATCCAAAATATTATTTGACAGGTGATACTTCGCAAAAAGTATTTTATCAAATCGATGGGAAAAAATCTATAAGACAGATAACGGAAAACCTAGATTTAGAACATGCGCAAGTCTACAATATATGTAAGAATTTAATAAAATTGGGCTTTCTAAAATTCAGTTTATGAGGGATTTAAGATTGATAAGGTTTTACTCTTGCTTTTGATAGTTAAGTAAAAAGGTAGGAGAAATATTTTTTGATTCAATAGAATTTAGCCTTGAACTCTTTTTTGGTGCTGTTTTTTCCTTCTTCTTTCTTGATCTTTAATTTCTTCCTCAATCTTCTTCAATTCAGCATCGCTTTTTCCTTCAAATTTAAAGATTCCAACAATTTTGCTTTCTTCTTTATCTCCTTTTTTACTTACTTTTTCGAAAGATAACGAAACGGGTTTATCTTGATTTAAAGCTAAATTAATGAAGTTTATAAAACCGTAATGTTTGCTTGGAGGTAAAGCAAGCTTAATGCACACTTCTTTATCTTTTTTGGTTGAAGTTTTTAGTACAAGTCGTAATTTCAATAAAAATCACATAAAATTTTTTCTTTAATCTTTCTTATAAGCTATTTAAAGTTATTACCTTAAAAAAATTATATATGGTATAATTAAGTATAATATATAAATAAAAAGAATTTCTTGGTATTAGATAATCTTTAAATCTTTCCTAATACTTTCTGCTTTAAAGAAAAATCTGAAGAGGATTATTAAAAAGAGTCATAAAACAAAGTGAATATACGAGATATGGCATCAAAATTTAGACTTCGCAGAATTTTCAGACCACTAGTCAAAAGGGTTGCACATCTTCTAAGTAGAGTGGGTTTAAGTCCAAATTTAGCTACGATTATTATGCTTAGTTTTTCTATCATAAGTTTCATTCTTCTCGTTTTCTTATCGAATTTGCTTTTATTTTCAATATTTATCTTCGTAACTGGCTTTTTTGATGGAGTTGATGGAGCAATCGCAAGGGAACAAGAAAAGGTAACGAAATTTGGAGGATTTTTTGATTCTTTAATGGATAGAATAAGTGAATTTGTAATATTTTTAGCACTTTTGATTTATAACTGGAATAGCGTTTTATGGGGTATTTTTGACATGAAAATAATTATCCTTATATCATTTCTTAGCTCTATTATGATAAGTTATTTAAGAGCGAGAGCAGAGGTATTCTTTAAAGGTGATTTTGATTTTGGTTTGATGGCAAGATCCGAAAGGTTATTCTATCTAGTGGTCACGATGTTGGTAGCGAATTTTATCGGTTATGTAAACGAATTTTTGTTCGTTTTCATGCTTTTAGTATTAGCCACAGCTTTTTTTAGATATTTTAAAATTAAGAATCTTATAAAAGAACACGAGAATAATATGTAAAGTTATTGAGCTCTCATAAATCTTTTTCCAAGCTAAACAAGATTTTGGCTACTAAAATTTAGTTCAATTATTAATTTATCTCCATCTTTGAGGTTAAAATTATCTCTCAAATAAGGTTTAGCCAAGATTTCAATTGTATTTTTTTCATGATGAGTTCTTTGTATATCAAGTATTGCAGCTTTAGTTTTTTTCTCTGGATTATCTGTGCGTGATATAAAACAATGATAACAATAAACATTTCCATAAGTCCGCTCTGAGTTATCGTCTTTAAATCCAGAAATAATCACAGGTTTGATATATTTTAGTTTTTCTCTTAATAAATCAATATTCGTATCATTCAATTCTAAATTCAATGTACCTTTATATGGTAAAAAGCCTAATTTTTCTTGGAATTGTTCAAAATATCCTTTAATTGCTACATAGTAAGCACCTTCTTTGATTCCACTCTGAACAGAACCAAGTATAACAATGCTCGCAAGAATTTCCTTTAAATTTTTATACATTAAGAGCATTACATTACTCCCTTTTCTGGTAACAACAATTTTTTGGATTTTTTTCTCAATTTTTCTTTTAATCCACCCGAGTTCCACCAGATCGTAAATTCTTCTCGAAGCAGTTTGCTGACTCAAGTTTAGAAGTTTCCCGAACTCTACACTGCTAATATTAATTGTTTGTCGATGTTCTATATGCTTACAAAGTTGATAGAGAGCAAACCAATTAGCGTAGTTTTCAGGTGATATCTCTCCTTTGTTTGACATAACCTCACTAAAGATTTTAATTCTTATACTGTTCTAATATTTTTTTTTTGATTAAGCTAGAGGAGTGAAGCGCGTATTTCTCATAATATGTATCCAGCTTTTTTACTATAATATTGCTTAAACCTTTTTTGTCTAAATCTCGTTTTAAAGTTTCAAGATTATAATTTTGGTCTGGACCTAAAAGGATAATATCAGGGTTGATCTCTTCAACAGTTTTAAGAGTATTGTTATCAGATCGCCCCAATCTTGCTTCTTTTACGTTTTTTATACTCTTGACAACTTCTAACCTCTGGTCTTCTGGTATTATAGGTCTTTCTCCAGAATATATTTTTCTATTCTTATCTGTAGCAACAATTACATATACATCACCCATTTTAGCAGCCTCATTGATTAAATATACATGACCAGGATGAAGTATGTCAAACGTACCAGCAACTAATACTTTCTTCGCTATTTTTTTTCAGCTCATTTACATTTTTTCAAATATAGATAATAAACCAATTCTTAATAACTATATCTATGAAAGATTGTATATTTATTATAGAATTGCAGAAAATTAAGGTTTTTTTTCTCTGTTTTCTATACATCTTTTTAGATCATTCATTTGAAGCGAAATAGATACATCTCCTCTAGTTTTTTCAATTATATTTCTCGCTTGATCTATCTTGTGTCGTAAATCTTGTGTTAAACCGGAAGGAAAATCGATCGAAAATAAATGAGTGTATATATCATCCATACATTCTAATACATCGTTTATATCATCTAAAATTGAATTCCTTATATTGTCCAATACATATCTTCTTAATTCTCCAATTACATCAGCAAGACCTAGAGCATAATTTATTGGATCGATGTTTAAATCACTGGGTAGTGGAAGAGGTTCTTTTGATATGATAGCATAAAACGCTATTGCTTCCGTATACTCTTGTTCCGGAGTTTTTAAATACTTTAAGAAAACTCCAGGATTTTTATTTACCAAAAGTAGCATATCTTTATGGACTTTTTGTATATTTAAGACTTTCTGGTGATATTGACTAAATTCCTTTCTATGAATATTTTTTATTGCAATACTACAATCACGGATTAATATACGAGATAATTTTAGAATGTTTTCTCTATCTTTATCTAGCTTCTCTACAGTTTCATTAATTTCCGAAAAAATCTTATTAAGACTCATCCTTATAAATAAATATTTTAGTAATAATTAATTTCAATTTTAAATATATTTAATTATCAAAAGGAAGAAAAATATTTAGGATTTTTTATTAACAATTGTCCAGAAGAAGAAAAAGTTGAAAATCCCATGAAAATTTTGTTAATACACTCAGATGGAGTTGAAGTTATAAAGAATAAAGAGGCGACATCTAATCCTCAGGCATTCCCCAAAAAAACCATTGAGATGAAGGGCTTAATATTAGTAGCTTATGTTTCTGTAGAAGATCAAGATACTTACGACACTGATTTAATAGCAAAGCAGGGTGCTAAAGTTATAGAAGAAGCCATACTACAGATAACCGATTTTCCAGAAAAGATTAGAATCAAAAACGAGGAAATTAGAGAACATAATCAAAAGATCGTAAATGGAAAGATAAAGGGAAAAGAAAGAAAATTACTCGAGCTAATAAAAGAACGAGATATGTACAGAGTAGATAAGGTATTAGTATATCCTTGGGCACATTTAAGTAAGTTTCTAAGTAATGAAAAAAACGCAATGGATGTTTGTCCCAAAATATCTAAGATTCTGAACGATATGGGGATACAAGCAAGCTATTCTCCATTTGGGTGGTATAAATCTTTTAAAATTAACTGTATTGGCCATGAAGTAGCTGAAATGTATCGCGATGTTAAGCTGTACATTCAACCCGAAGAACACATAGTAAATGCTGTTTTTAAGGTAATCACAACTGACGGAAATGAATTAAATATAGAATTTGATGAAAACAAGAATATAATGCCTCCTAATGGGTTAAGAGACGAAAATTTTTATCAATTCCTAAAATCGGAATTAGGATCTACAAGAGAAGACGAAGGAATCGAACCCGCACATCTTAAAGTCATGAAAGAGTTTGAATTAGTCGATTTTGATGAAAACAGCGATAAAGGAAATTTACGTTGGTATAGTAACGGAGTAATCATGAAGAATTTGATTAAAACCTTTATTGAAGATAGAATAATAGATTATGGAGCCATTTTAATCGATACGCCAATTATGTATACAGTAAAGAATAAGAAATTGACTGCCCAAACCGCAAGATTTCCAGCGAGAACATATTGGGTAGAATCTGGGAGTGATAGATATTTATTGAGATTTGCCTCTGATTTCCTTCTGTTTGACATGTTTAGTTCGATGAATCTAAAACCTCATTATTTCCCAATGAGAGTGTATGAATATGAACAGTATGATTTTAGGAGAGAACAAGAAGGAGAACTTACAGGATTACGAAGATTACGTGGGTTTATAATGCCTGATATGCATACATTATGTAAAGATTTAAAATCGTCAATAGAAGAGTTTAAGAGCCAATATTTCTTAATTAAGAACCTTTTAGAGGATTTGGGAATAAAATCCTACATAATTTTTAGAACAACTCAAGACTTTTTTAGAGATAACAAAGATTGGATTAAAGATTTGATACAGAAAGAAGGACAACCCGCACTATTAGAATTATGGGAAGAAAGATATTATTACTTCGTATTAAAGTTCGAAAGACCTGTTCTTTCAGCTCAGAATAAAAGTGCTACTCTCTCAACTAACCAAATCGATGTAGAGAGTTCTTTAGAGTCTATGATCGATAATAAAGGAATCAAACGGCAGAAATATAATATTAATTTCACAGATGAAGATGGTGAGACGAAGTACCCAGTTATTCTTCATAATTCTCCAACAGGAGGTTTAGAGAGAATCTTGTGGGGTTTAATCGAGACGGCAATACGAGATAAAGATAAAATAGTTCCGGGATTTAGAACTTGGTTATCTCCTATCCAAGTAAGGATTTTAACTATAAGTAATGATCAGCATGATTATGCTGAGAAAATACTCGAAATTCTCAGTAAAGAATCCTACAGAGTAGATTATGACGATAGAAATGAAAAATTAGGTAAAAAAATTAGACAATCCGAAATTGATTGGATTCCCTATACAATAATACTCGGGAAAAAAGAGCTAGAAGATCAGACTATTTCAGTAAGAAAAAGACTAATTGGTCATCCAATAGGCCCGAAAAAGGAAACATCAAAAAATGTTAACAATATAAAACTAAGCGAGCTTATTGAAATGTTAAACGAAGACACTAAAGGATTTCCAAAACATAAATTACCTAAACCATTTAGAAAATTCTCGACTAAGGTTTATTTCAGGAAGTAAAGTTATATATACATTAAGATTGCAGATGATTATAATGACGATAAAATGTATAATTATTGATTTAGGAGATGTTATAATCGATTTGGATTTTAGTAGGTTTTTCAAAGATGTTATTACAACATCTCCGTTGAATAAACCTCAAACTCCAATAATGTTAGAATTTTTTCGCCAATCAGACATATATCATCAAGGTAAAATAACCGATGAAGAATTTTATAAACAATCGTGTGAAGTACTAGGAGCTTGTGCTCTCGACCAAACTCAATTTTTCGATTCATTTAACAGCATCATTGATAAACTTAATTTAGAAATGGTCGATTTGATAAAACGGATTAAACTTTTAAACCGCTTTAAACTTATCTGCATGTCAAATATTAACTCAAGCCATTGGAACTACTTGAAGAAACAAAAGTGGGATATCTGGGAAATTTTTGATGAATTTTTACTTTCTCATGAAATTCATCTCACAAAACCAGATCCGAAAGTTTTTGAACTAGCCATAAAAATAGCCGGATGCAAACCAAAAGAAATTTTATTTATCGACGACGGTTTAAACAACGTCCGATCAG
The DNA here is from genome assembly GCA_964508365.1 of uncultured archaeon. GTDB lineage: Archaea > Asgardarchaeota > Lokiarchaeia > Sigyniarchaeales > SOKP01 > SOKP01. The sequence continues at coordinate 89,250 of CAZDTP010000007.1, read as the reverse complement.
CTAGTGATATGGGTATAAATTCGATAAGATACATGGGATTAGATAATTTGGTTGAGGAAATTCTAAAATACAACATAAAAATAAGCTAATTACTTAATTAAAGAGATATTCATATAAGATTATTCTTCAACTGAGCTCAGACAAGCTCGAGCAATCTTTTCAAATGCAATCTCAACTTTTTCACCTGTTTTTGCGGATGTCTCTAAATAATCACAATTTAATCTTTTTGCTAAATCTTCTGCTTCCTGTCTCCCAACTTGGCGTTTTAAATCGATCTTATTCCCAACAATGATCATTGGGATAGATTTTTTCACCGTCTTTTTTATACTACTGACCCAACCAGGAAGTTTTAAAAGAGATTGAGGACTAGTTAAATCAAATACGCCAAATGCTGCATTACTTCCCTTAAAATATATAGTACGCAATTTAGCGAACTGATCTTGTCCACCTATATCCCAAAGTAAGAGTCTTACCTCTTTTTGGTCGATTTCTATGTCTTTTATCAAAAAGTTAGAGCCTATGGTTTGTTTCAAATCAGTAGTAAAGTAATCTTTAATGTATCTAATTAGCAAACTTGTTTTTCCAACATTTCCAGGGCCGAATAAGCAGACCTTAAATTTATATGACGTATTACTCAAAGGTTTCACCTATAGCGTGTTCTATGTTTTGGTTGTGGAATGCTTACTTATCAACCTAAACAAGGAGAAATATTACAATTTATGTTTGATTACTTTTACTATATTTCCTATTTATAATTTGTTACTTTTACTATATATAATTTACTTAATGCTAAAATTAATGCACATACGCATTTTAAAGAGGAATAAAAAATAGGAAATATAAAGAGTAATAATCATTATAGCTCCCTTATTTACGCTTCTTTTTACCCAAACTTGCCATAGCTACCATAAGCCACTCTGGCGATCCAACCCCATTTGCATACTCCATCCAAATGTACATGCAAAATCCCATTAAACCTACATAGGTTAAATCCGTGATAAGAAAAAGTATAATGCCAAATTGACTACTGAACAAACCGAGAAATATTTGATGAACGAAAAATAAACTTAAAGATACCTTGCCGTAGTATACTAGCATTTTAACAAAATTGCCATATTTTTTCTTAATATCAATAAAGTAAAAGCTAATAGAAATCACTAGCAACGCTGCTCCCAAATTATATAACATATTGGGGCCTCTACCTCTTATTAAAAATTCTGGCATCCCCGGTATTACAAAGAATTTTTGACCATTTGCTATGTCTAATAATGCAATATTAGGATATTCTGAGACGCCACCTAAGATTGTATAACGAGTAAACGATTGAAATCCGAGACTTATACCAACTAATATTAGGATTATACTCCAAACCATGAAAATGCGAAACAATCCCACATAAGCGTCGTGCGTTCCTTTATTCATCGCTTCGTATAAATACTCTCCAAAAATAGTAGAAATAAAACAGATAGCGAGTCCAGGAAGAAGGGGTACCATAGGATTAGGACCAATTACGATATAATGAATTGTAATTACTACCAAATTACCACCTTCCAATCCAGGCACAAAAGTTAAATCTCTAATTGGATTTGAAAAAAGAACGATTAAAATGCCAAGAATCCCGCGATATAATTTTGGAATTTTTAAAGCGTAATAAGAAAAAATCTGGGAAAAGCCAATGAACATTAAAATATTCCAACCCCATAAATTGAGAGGGAAGGGAATTTCGGGGGCTTCTATAATTAGAGATGTGATGTTATAAATCGTTGCTATTAAAATAATTATGATTCCCCTTGAGAAAATTCTCATCCGAATAACTTTAGGAGGAAGAGAATTTTGTTTATTTTTAATGCTGAATATCACGCTTAAAGAAGACAAAAAAACAAACAAAGACGGCCCAAGAAAATCTAGTAATGCAAATAGCATTCCATAGAGATAGTAATTTTCACTGTTTAACCAAATGGCAGCTGAATGTGCTAACATAATAAAAACTATTGCAAAACCTTTTACAAAATCAATGCTTCCGATACGCTTTGGAGAAGCAAAATCTCGGATATCTTCTAAACGAATTAGTTCTTGCAAATAGTTAAAGAGATGAGGGGATTCGGTTGCTGTTTTAAATTCATTTTCAATTGACATTTTTCGCTCATCGACATGTTGATAATTTGAATTTTATTTGTAAATCAATAACTACAAAATTATAAGGTATTCTCATCTTATGAAAATTTAAACTTTATTATATAAGTTAAAAAAAAGGCATGAACTTGAAATTTCTAAATAATTTTGTTTAGAAATCGAAATTTAAATTGAGATTTATTTCTTTGACCCTTCGTCATGGTCTTTTTTTATTTTTTGAACCGTTCCTTTTATTTCTTCTTCGATTTGAAGTATCTCTTTCTTGACTGTTTTTCCAGTTTTTTGTCCGATTCGCCCAATCTGAACCATAAGCCATTCCGGCGATCCTACACCATTGTAGAACTCGTTCCAAATATACATTGTGAAACCCCAAAACCCAAGATAACCGAAAATTATAATGAGGTAAGGAATTAAATCTAATGAATTTAAAAATATCGTTATGAAAACAAAATGTAGCAAAAACAAGCTTAAAGATACCTTTCCGTAATAATTTATCATTGATATAAAATTGTTCATTTTCCTTTTAATATCTAAGACGTAGAAACATAATGCAATGAGCACAAGAGCAGCACCCAGATTATATATCATGTTGGGAGCTCTTCCCCTTATCAAAAATTCCCACATCCCTGGATACGTAATCTCAGGTATAATCATTTGCGTTCTCATGTCAAATAAAAGAAGTATGTGAGGGTATTCACTTGAAGGTAGCGTACCAATCGTAAAATCCGTAGCAATAATAAACTCATCCCCTGGTATATATGAATTTCTTCCTAGAAATATACCTACGAGGACGAAAAATAAACCCCAGTATAAAAATGTTCGAAATAATTTTTTATAATCTTTTTTCGTTCCACTAATCATTGCTTCGTATAAATATTCACCAAAAATTGAAGATAAGAAACAGATCGAAATCCAAGGTAATAACGGAGTCATAGGAGAAGGAGAAGTGATAATATAATGTAATATAGAGCTTAAGATGTCTCCTGCTTCCTTACCTTGAAAGAGGTATTGCCGAATTGCGTCAGATGTAAAGATAATAAACATACCAATAATAGCGCGAGCAATTTTACTAAGTTTCAATGCGTAATAAGAAAATATTTGCGATAAACCAATAAACATCAATATGTTCCAACCCCATAAGGTTGCGGGAAAAGAGTAACCTTCGATAGTAAATTCTATAGAGACTAAATTAAAAATAACCGCTATAACTATAATCATAATACCCCGAGAAAAAATTCTATTCCTTATAATCTTCTCTTTTATTTCTCCCTTTTTGCGGCGAATACTGAAAACAACGCTTAAAGCGGATAGAAAGACGAATAGAGAGGGGCCAAATATGTCTAGAAAGGCAAAACCAATCCCGTAAAAAAACTTCCAGTAACGAACAAGCCACGCCCCAGCTGTATGCGCCGCTATTATAAAAACTATTGCAACCCCTTTTACAAAATCTATACTTCCAATGCGTCTTGAGGAAGAGAAATCCCTAAGTTCCTCGACGGGTATCGCTTTTTTTAAATAGTCAAATAAGGGAATTGAATCTAGATCATCTTCCATTTCTTCTTCAGTCGGCATATTAGTTGGTAAAAAGTTTGTATATTTAAGACTCGTGTTTTAAGACTTAAATTAATATTACTATTTTAGTTTATACTATTTGAATGTTTATATAAATAAAAAATTCTTGTGTCGGGAAAATAATGAATTTCAAAAAATATTTAGATTTTAGGTTACTAGGATTAGTTGGTTCGATATTATTGATAATTTCCCAATTTTTGTCTTGGTTTTCAGGACAATCTTTATTAATTATATATCTATTGACCACAAGTGTAGCAATTGAAGATTCTTTTTTATATTTATTTCCTTTAATTTGCGGAATAATATGTTTGGTTGGAACTTTAGTAATTATTTATAATATAGAGTATAAAATTAATTCTGTGATAATCAATTTCATAGGACTTGGATTTTTTTTAATATTCATTATTGAGATCATTCCCAGAGAACTCCTTTATATCCCCTATGCAGAAATCGGATTTTACTTTTCAATTATTGGTTCGATTCTAATATTTTTCGATATTTTAAACATATTGTTAACCAAACATGAATAATTAGGAAGGGATCTAAAAATTAAAGAAAAAGAAGGAATAGAAAAAAAAATTGATTCTTCTGATGCCGAAGCTACTTTTTACTATGCTTTAAGTCATGAAATACGAAGAAAGATAATTAAAATAATAGGAGAAAATAAATTTTCTTCATTTACTTATCTTAAAAATGAGTTAAATGTGAGCACGGGTACTATTTATCACCATTTAGATACTCTATCTAGTCTGATTGAACAGCAAGAGGATAAAAAGTATTTTTTAACGGAATTAGGACTCCACGCTTATACTTCGCTGATTGACAATAAAGATACCATTATCACACCTGAATTCAGCAAAAAGGAATTCAATTCTCCCATTTTAAAAGGATTAATGTTCCTTACTCCAAAAACTTATATCAACTACGAGAACAAAAGGAAATACGGCGTAATTATATTTTCAATTCTGATTGCTTTAATTGGTTCCATCTTTTGCGGTTTGAACGATTTATTCCCCTTTTTTCTATTTTTCGGCGAACCCTTGATGATATTTTCTAGTGCTGAGGCAATTATTCAATTTCTACTTGCCCTTTTATTTATTGGTAACATCCTTCTTTATTTTCTTATAAATGAGGGACTATCTCGAATCATTTATAGGAAAAAAGAGAACACAATGAAATTTTTCACATCTTTTGCAATAATTTTTTTTCCTTTAGATATTTACTTAGTGTTACGGTTTATTTTAAGCTCAACGGATTCTCTAGATTATTCATATATTAGAGTGTTAGACTATGTACTTATGATTTTATTTCAAATGTGGTCTTTGTGGTTATTAACATATAATTTAAGTATTAATAAAAAATTGAAAATTGAAAATTCGCTAATAGTCTCATTGTTAGTACATTATGGTGGGTTCTCAATTTTCCTCTTAATTTCTATTTAGTTATTCTAAAATCAAACTTGCTAAAAATCTGAGTAATTTGAGAAATGCGATACTTCGACGATTGGATGTCATTAGTTTTTGTAGCGATAAAACAAGAATAACAAGCTTCCTGATTATTGTTTACTCCTTCTATAATAATTGGTGGAGTTATTATTTCTGGAATCAGATTTATCAATTTAGGCATTACTAAATTATTAATCTCTCCCATTGTATACTCACCCTCATATTTCAACTTTATTTGAGAAAATTCTGAATACTTATGTGGAGATAAATTGTAATTCTTAAGTAACTTTTTTTTTTGATCAAGAAGTAATTCCATAGGATTGTATTCTAATACATTCCGAATTCCTACATAGGATGTTGTTAATCTTGGATTAATCTCGATAAAAGATAGAGAATTGTCAGTCTTTTTCACAAAATCTATTCCAAAATAGCCTTTAAAAGCTGATAAATCTACACACTTTAATATATCTTCTATCTGAGTTTTTAACTGTTCAAACTGATCTACGGGCGTAAAACCTCCGAGATATAGAGAATCCTTAGTAGGGTCCATTATTTGTAAATTCTGAGAGTTGATGCTAAGAATTTTAGGATTATTTTCGACAGTTTTTTCAAGAGGTTGATCATTGATAATTGAAACACTCATAGGATCGCCTTCAATATATTCTTGAAGTATGTATTTTCTATTTGTATCTAATATTTTATAAGAATTTTCAAAAAAAAGTAAAACATCATCCTTTTTCTCAAAATAAAAAATTAATTCTGATCCTACTCCATCATCAGGTTTAATTACGATGGGACTATTTAGTTGATCAAATTTTTGAAAGATGAAATCTAAATCTAAAACCCCTTCTTTTAATGGGATTCTGTATGATTTTGGAGTACTTAGTTCATTTGCAATAAAGAACAGATATGTTTCGAGCTTAGATGCTCCGAGCTTTACCCCGTTTAAATCTATACTTAATAATTTCTTCTTATTCTTTTTAACAATTTTAGTAAGATTATAGAGAATACTTGAAAATTCGGGTGCAATTACAAAACAATAGTTAGAATCTTTTACGCAATCGGTATATTTTTTTAAATAATCTTCTTCTAGCTCAACAAAGTTTATTACATCTGCTTTTATATATTGAGATAGAAAATCTATCCGGGAATCTAACAGAGTAGTAATATGAAAACCTAAATTCTTAAAATCCGCTATAACTGTCCTTAACATGGCATAACCTTCGCAGATTAAAGAAGAAGGAATTTCCGCTTGACTAAGTCCTCCTCCCGAGACGAATTCAAAAATAAAGATGTCTTGATGGAACATTTTTAATATGAAGTACTTATTTTCATAATTTTAAAATGGTTTTAAAATGAGATTGAATTAATACATTTAACTGAAATTTAAACAAAAAACTGTAAGTGTGAATTTTGACTTTTTTTACGGAAGAAGTAATGCAAAGAATTCGCTATCTGCATTATAAAATTAAAAAAATTGAAGAAGCGTTAGATAAAGAAGAAGAAACTTTTAATTTAGACGATTTAAATCTTGTCTTAGAATACACTAAAACCTTAAATATTAACTATCAAAATGAAGATCAAATTAAACTCTTAAAAGATTTAGACATTACTCCAACTTTCTTAGAACCACTAGAGAACAACAGGGAAATCCAGATAAAAGACATAATGTTTGAATGCGCCCGAAATTTATGGGTTATGGCACGAGCTTACTCTCATATCTCAGAAATTTTTGAAGCTGATGAAGAATGGGAAGATGCTATAATAGCTATGGTTGAATGTAGCAAAATTTTTAAAACGGGCGCGTATTTTAGTGCAGCATCTATTAATCAACACGATTTAGGGATAACTCTTTCATCTGAGAACCTAGAATTAAACTCTGAAGAAGCGCGAATACTTGCGCAGAGTATCGCAGCTTTAAAGGAAGAAAATTCTAATAACACATACTTTGCCTCTAAACTCTACGCGGGGTTAAGTTCACTGTCAAAAAGGTTATTCTATTTAAAGAAACATGAGGAGAAAAAAAAGCAACAATTAAGAGCTCAATTTCATTTCGATATGGGTAAAGCATGCCAATTAAAAGCTCAAGCTTCGTTAGAATCTTCTATCACTAATATCAATAAAGATAAAGTTACGAAACTCCAACAGAAAGCATACTTTTACTTTTTAAAATCGGAAGAAATATGGAGTGAAATGATCAGTAGCCTGTCTGAATTATCTAATGAGGAAAGAAGTAGTATTGAGCAAAATCTATCCATTGTTAAAGATATATTGAAAGATAAGAACTTAGATCTATTAGATTATGAGGAGATCAAAAGAATTCAAGACCCGGAACCAATTATTATTATTCCAGAAAATTTAGCCCCATTTGTCCCAAAAAGCACTGTATACTTAACAAAGTTCGTGCCAAAGGATTTGAATATTAAGAGATTTAAATCGTTTCAAAAGAAAAAATTGGAGCAAAAAATCCCATATAGCAAACGAGAAAGATTAATTGATAAGAAAGCGGGGATCGTAAGAACTATTAATGAATTGAAATTACTAAAAGAGAACAAAGAAATCGATATTGATAAATTCGCAGAATTACTAGAAAAATACTCAACTAAGCTTAAAATGATAGATACTGCTATAGAGAAATTAGCTCATATAACCAAGTAATAAATAAAGATTTCAAAAATGCATTATCTTAATTTACTTTTTTTCAAAATATAATTTTCGATTTTGTTCCAGTTCAAATTTTCTTTCAGTCTCCTCCTTAAAGAGAATATCGTAAATTTCTTTAAAGACAATTCCAAGTAAAAGTGTTTCTATAATTAGATTTAAGATTACCATCATCAGTTGAAGATCATGCAAATCTATAAACAATAATGATATAAATACAAATAGATGAGGTGTATATAATAATGATATTACTCCAATTCTCTTTCCAAATTTGAAAATGTGTTTTTCTTCTAAACTAAATATGCTTTCCAACTTTAGAGCTTCTATTAAATAGTAAAAGCTAAAAACAAGATTTACCAAGGCTAAGAGAATTATAAAATCTCTTTCATCTGGCTCCAAGGCAATATAAGGCTTTAAAATTATAGACCCAAGTAATAATGTTAATGAAAAGACAAATTGAACAACTGATAATGATAGCAACCCATCATGAAAGTATTTATAATCCATTTTTCTACTAATTTTTATGTTGTATAAAAAGATGTTGGTCTAATTTTAAAATTGAACTTTTATTAAAGATAAAAACAAAAAATGTATTATTAATTATTAAATAATTGCGTGCTTTCAATGACAAATTTAACCGACGAAGAAATTGAGAATTTAAAATTAATACATCCCAAAAAACGATATCTACGTTATTTTTTTTTAGCAATTGGTATACTAATTATTTTTTTAGGGTGTCTTTTTACACTCTTAGGCTATGATTTTGGAATAACTCTTAATGGATCTAACCTCTCACTAATCGTAAACATCTTAATTATTATATTCGGAGCTATAATTACTTCGAAATATTATATAACGCCCTGCTATATACGGGAAAATTCTTTAACTTTTAAAAAAATGCGAGATTTAAGAGAACCGGTTGAAGATTATGTGAAATTCAACTCGTTTGCTATTTCGAGACTCATAGCCTCGATACTCTTAATTTTAAATGGCTTTATCTCGTATACTATATTTGGAGGTGACATTGGTCACGAGGTAGAATTTGGGAGTGCGATATTTCTTGGTGGCCCCTCCTGGTTTTATGTTACTGGTTTCCCCATGCTAATGGCTGGTCTAGGCTTATTAATTTATTTTATTCTGAGTCCATTTCGAGGCATTTTTTCCAAATCGAAGAACTTTCTTTTCTTTTCCGAAATTAGACCTGGGTTTGCATGGTTAACCGAAATTCCGAAAAAGGATACCGAATTCATACGATTCCAAAATAATCACATCGGACCAAAATTGGCTTGGATTATTCTAATGATACCTTTTATTGTCCTACAACTTATGACAGCGATTCCCTTACTTGCCGCAGAAAGAGCAGGGCCAGATTTCATATTATCATGGACATTTATCATATTATCTATTATTGACATCATAGCTTTAGTCGTTTTAGTAATATTTCAACAAAATTTCTTCGAAATTGCTACGAAAGAAAAATTATACGAAATGTGGTTTTCACCGATAAAATTGAAGAACCAATCTGATTTTAAAGAAAATTTTGCTAACTTCTTAGAATGTAATCCAAATCTACGACATGCAGAAACGAACGGCGAGGATAATGTAATCTCAAGTGTTAACTCGACTAATTTTCAATTATTTAAGCTTATTTTTGGATTATTTTTAATAACAATTGCTCTTATCATGCTCACACAAATGGTATTATTTGGCCCTCAGGTATGGTGGTTCGCTTTAATATACGGTTTAATGTTGTTGGTAAAAGCTATGTTTTACGATTTTAGTAAGAAGAATGGAGATGTGTTTAAATTTAACGAAGAATCAAAAGATTTTAAGTTCAAACGAGAATTCCTACATAAGTTCCACTATGTTGCTGCTAAAAAGGTAGAATCACTAAGTGTAAAAAAGTGGTATAGAAAAATAGATTTTTTTGATGTGTTTGGAATATGTGGGCTTTTAGTATTCCTCACGCTTCAACAATTGGAAGGATGGATAGCAGCAGATACTTTAGCACTAAGAATAGATAATTTGATTAGTACTTTGTTGTGGATATTGGTAATCGCATTCATTATATTTTATTTATGCTTTCCGATAGATTTCATTGAAATTAAATCGCAATCTATAACCTATAGAATTCAAATCACTCAAAAGTTAAAGGAAACCAGCAGGATTAATCAATGCATAAAGAATCTGAAAAATTTTCCAAAGGAAATTATGAAAACTGAGATGAAAAACACTTTTCTAATAAGAATGGGGATTATTTTGGCTCTAATTTTCGGGAGCTTAATCTATATGGCAGCTTATTTTGCATTTTTCTTTTAATTAATCGCCTATAAAACTTAAATAATAATGAATTAATTTCTAGAGATCTTTTATTGCATATGTCTGCTGACCAAATAAAAATAGTATTATACATGAAAGATATGTTTTCAGATCTAATTTATATAAATAGCGTGATCGCAACTGAATTAATTAAAATTACGGAAAATTTATCTGCTTTAAGGCATGGAGAAGATTTTTTAAAGAAGAGCACTTGTCTACAAGAACATAACAATTTGAATAAAGATATAATTAACATATTAAATAAATATGGCAAGCTTAGTGATGAAATTGATAGAAAAATTCGATTAGAAAAACATGTGCTTAGACATCTGGAGGATTCTAAATAAGATGCCCCAAGGTGAGGGAAATTTTGACAAATTTGTAGAGGAACTACAAGAGGAAATCATTAATAAAGAAATACACGATTTTAACGAACATATTGTAAAGTTGTTTCATACCCCTAAAAATTGGGGAAAACCGGCTAATTTCACAATATTTCATTCATGCAAGGGAGAAAAAAATGATACGATGGAATTTTATTTAACGATTCAAGACGATATGATTAAAAACGCTAATTTCTTTACTGATGGCTGCGGAGCAACTGTAGCAACTGGAAGTCAAACAACTATATTAATTGAAGGGAAATCTTTAGAGTTTGCTAAAAGTTTAACAACCGAGGATATAAACCTCGCTTTAAATGGATTACCTGACGATCACAAACATAGTTTAGACCTAGCAGTAAATACTTTAAGGAATCTTATTGTGAAATACAAAAGTAAAAGGAATTAATTATTTATAAAATGAATAGCACAGAAATTGAAAATATAGATATTCCGATCAAAGATGAAGATTTATTTCTAAAAGGAACAATTTATTCTAGTCCTAATACACCTAAGAAAGCGCCTTTTATAATTAATCTAGCGGGATTATTGGATCATCGCGAGAGTTATTTCGTTAAGTATTATACAGAAAAATTCGTTAACGCTGGATTTTATGTGTTGTCTTACGATTACCGAGCGCATGGAGAAACTAAAAAACAGACGGGATCTAGATGGGATAGGATGGTTGTTAAAATATTTTCCGACATCCAAATTGTAATTGATTGGGTGTTAACCCATCAGTCTTATAGACTCTTGGAAGAAAAAATAATTCTATTTGGAAGGAGTATAGGGGGTGCAATTATATTAACACAAGGTTTCCTTAACAAAAAAGTAAAGACTTTAATTGCTCTGTGTGCGAGATACGATTATCATTCGACCACTATAAAGTTTCAAGAGGATATTGTTCAGAAAATCAGCCCTAAATATTTTTTAAAAGACGAACCATTAAACAATAAAAGAATTCTGATAGCCCATTGTAAAGATGACAATAGAATCCCATTCTCTAATCTCTCGCAGATACAAAACCAACTCGGTCTAAATGAGGAGAATGTGCTTCAATTTGAAGCGGGAGGTCATTCTTTTAAAGGGCATAGGGAAGATATTTTTAATGCTGCTCTTAAGTTTATAAAAAAAATATAAGAGATGGAACAATATGTTAAAATGTAAAAAGTAACTATAAAAAAGTGATGCTGTTTGAAAAAGATCTTAATTGTGGGTCCAGCAAGCCAAATGCTTGGGGTAAGAATTGCTAAGGATTTAGACATCAATTACTATAATACTGAAACAAAAATCTTTCCTGATGGAGAAAACTACCTTAGAATAAACGTTGAGGATGATTCCTTAATAGAAGGAAATGAAGTTATAATCGTCCAATCAACAGGACCGAGCTCAAGCGAAAACCAAAATGGAAGATTATTCGAGCTTTTAATGATGATCGAAGCTGTTAAAAGAATGGGTGCCGCTAAAATTGTTGTTGTTATTCCTTATCTAGCATATGCTCGTCAAGATAGTGTTTTTAGACCAGGAGAGTGTAAATTTGCTCAATTAGTTCTAAGACTTTTAGATTCTATGAGAATTGATGAGCTCTATGTTGTTGATATCCACTCTCAAAAAACATTAGAAGAAATCCAATGTAAACGTGTGAATATAGATTCTATGAAAATTTTAGCGGATTATATTAAATCTTTAAATATTAAAAATATTGTAGTTGTCGCTCCTGACAAAGGTGCTGTAGAAAGATCTAGAGCATTTGCGAAACATTTTGGAGACAAGGTACCAGTAGATTATTTTGAAAAAGTACGAGATGTTAAATCGGGAGAAATAACAATGTCGGGAAAATTAAGCTTAAAAAATAGAGATGTCATCATTTCAGATGATATTATTGCAACGGGCGGAACGATGGCTAAAGCTATAAAAATTTTAAAGGAGGAGGGGGCTAATAGAATATTTGCTGTAGCAACCCACGCCCTTTTATTACAAAATGCAAGATATAGAATACTAAAAGCAGGAGCAGATGATATAATCGGTACAGATTCTATTGATAATGAAGTGAGTAAAGTCTCATTATCGAAAGCTATTGTAGATTATTTGAAATAAATGTTTAATAATTTTCTATAATTTTAAAAATCAAAGCGCGTGTTTCTTGCTGAACATCTGCTTCTAATATATTATTATTTATTTTATAATTCGCGTTTTCTATAACTTCATTTAAGCCGAATCTAATTTCTCGTTGATCCCTTTCCTGTATCTCGCTTAAAGAATTTGGATCATCAGGTCTTTTTCTGTTAGAAAGTCTTTCATACCTAATATTTTCATCTACTATAGTTGCAATTAATGGAAATTTCCAGTATTTTCTAAAAACTTTAACTTCTGCCATAGATCTCAACCCATCTATGAAACACACTTCACTTTCTAACTTTTTAATTAAATTTACGCATTTCTCAGCAATAATCTCTTGTCCGTAATTTTTTCGTAATTCTAGGGCGATTTTCCCCAAATTCTCATCACTAGGGGAGATATGTCTATGTTTTGCTTCGTTTCTTATAACATCCCCCATCGTTATAATAATCCCTAAATCCTTTATAGCTTTCAAGACTGTTGATTTACCCGAACCTGCTAATCCACAAAATCCTATAACTTTCATGAAGGTTACTTAATCGAAGTAATAAATTAAATGTGTTAACTTTCTAATTTGTTAAAAAGATTGATAAATTTAAAAGTTTTAAATTTATCCAATAGATAATTATAACTATTAAGAGATTTGAAAATTATACGGATTCATTACAGGCTCACTAAGCAGAGTTAGTCGATTTAAAACTATAAATTAGGTTTTGAGCATTGAAACTTCAAAAAGAGAAGGAAGATAATTTTTTATCCGAAACTAATGAAATGATCGAGATATCGAAGAGAGATTTCTACATTCAGAAGTACGGTATTGATCCGGCAATCACTCCAGTATTTTTGTCATACAATGCTTATAGGCGCATTGTTGGTTATGCTATGAGATACGGAAACAACGATCTTCCTCAAAAAACCTGGCGTGAAGTTTATGGTATATTGGTTGGGACGATTAAGGAAAATAAAGAAGTGGTCATTAAGGATGCAATCCCCGTTATGGTAGGCGATAGAGCGTATGTTGAATATAAGAGTAAGCATTATGTTGATACAGCTCAGTTTAATACCGCAATATATGAAAGAGCAATTCAAGATAATAAGGAAGATTTCTTTGTAGGTTGGTGGCACACTCATCCTGGAATTGGGTTTATTTTTTCACCTAGAGATATTGAAACACAACTCTTTTACCAAGGTGTTAACCCATTTGCTATTGCTCTTGTTTTTGATCATTGCCAAAAAGAATCCAAATCATATTATCTAGGAATAGCGGGAATAAGGTTGAAGAATCCTGATCGCGGTATGTTCGCTGCATATTCAAACTCAATAGAATTAAAGTTTGAACATACTATGGAGAAAATGGTTAAAACTGTTGATAAAGTAGTAAAAGAAATCAATAAAAACATTAAGGATGTCCTGAATGAAATTAAATATATAGACGAAATTTTACGAAACAGATATCTTGCTCAACTTCAAAGGAATTTCGGTCTTATTATGGTTTTAAAAAGAGATATTAAAATAACCAACGATGAAATAGAAGCTGAAAATGAGGATTACTATTTATATGAATGGGATCCTGATATCGACAAAAATATCTACAGAATCCCGAAGTTTAGAGAAAAGATTGAAAAAGAATTAAAAAAATATGAAGCAAACCTTTCTGAACTCATCGCTGAGAAGAACGATGCTGAGTTCAAGAAAAAGAAGGCGAGATACAAAAAAAAGCTAAATGAAATGCTAGCTAAGCCAAACGACTGGTATACAAAAATTATGAATGATTTTAGCAAAAGGATTGAAAAAATTTCACCATTTTTCGATTATCTAGATACAGATGAACGAAAGGTAATTGAACATTTTGAGGAAAGGATTTCTGAATATAGTAAGGTATTAGACGATTTGAAGAGTCGTTCTGAGTTCAATTTATAAATTCTACAATTATATAATCATGATGCGACCTTATTTTTGTAGCAAATTGAAAGCATAATTTATTTGTTGTATTTGAGAGATAATTCACATAATTACTTGTAAAGTATTGCTTTCAATAGATAATTTAAATAAATTTTATATTACTTGATGTATAATTAATATTTAGACTGCTTTTATTTCACAATTAATAAATAATTGGTAATAAGGTTTTTTCATGCCTAATGACACAACCCTTATAATAAGAAATCGAACTGATCGGGAGAAAACAATAAAGGATGCAATTTTTGCATTTTCAGGGGGAACAAAATCGCTATTAATAAAAGGGGAAGGAGAAGAAATTTCAACTGCGGTTGAAGTTGCTGAAATTTTAAAAAAACGTATGTATCCAGGAGTAGAGATAGCCAATATCTCGTTAGGGAGCCGTCCTTTCTTTGAAAATAGGCAAAGGAATAATTATCGAAAAAACAACAGCAACAATTATAATAACAAAAATAAAAAGGATTTAATTTCTAAAATCGAAATAACCCTCTCAAAATCACTCCATTAGAATTGATTTATGACTTTTGATAATTTAGGGCCCTTATTAGAAGAGGCTCGAACCCCAGCTTTATGTAACATTTGTAATAATTACATTTACAAGAGAGTTTACCACGATGAAAATTCGAAAAACAAACGAAAAGTTGTGTTCGTTTGTAAAAACTGCTTAAAGAATAATGAAAAGTAATTTTCATATAGGTTTCTTTATACTTATTCGGGTAATCTTTTTTCGCTTCTCTTTGTTAAGTACTTCTCCCAATTAAATGATAGTATGAATTGCATTATAGCAAGCGTGATTAATAACATAATGGATTCTGTTATGACACTTGAAATATCACTTACTTCTATTCCTGTTGCCGTAAATCCTAGTAAAATCAAAATTGGAAATGAAACATAAAATATTGTAGTTAAATTTTTACCTGCCCAAGCCCATAATATGCAGCGCGTGAAATTTATTTTTTTTCCGGACATTCCTAGAGCTATCCAAAGTGGATCGTCAGGAATAGGAAGAGCTGCAGCAATAAATATATACAAATGCATAGTTTTTGGATGATCTAATATCAATTTGCCAAAACCTTGTACGTTTTCAAGAGTCTTAGATTGGGTTCGTTTAACAACTTTCTTTGCACCAATCCCAATCAGGAATCCAACAAGTTCACCAATTGCACTCCCTATACCTCCTATTACTGCTATAAGTAGAATTTCAAACCAAAAAGGTCCGTTCAAAAGAACTTCATCTAATGTTAATCCAAGATGTAAATATCTGATGAAAATTGAATTAGAAAGCGAAAATAATATAAAAGGGTAAGGTATTGGAAACCCAACGCTCGCGTTTCCTATAAGACAGATGAAAAATGAGATAAGAAGGGCAATTAAGTAATTAGATCCCTCTGTAAGTCCCGTAATCTCGTGACGCGATTGTATTATGGCGTTTTGGATATCTGGGACGGCGAGAAATAAAATTAAATATAATATAACTCCTAAATAAAAAAAAATAAACACTACAATTAATCTGTTCGAAATCGCCATTTTATACTCTTGAAAAGTCTGATTTTATGATTTCATCTTAGATATTTTGGTATTCAAACCATTCTTCGCTCGCAGAAAGAATTCGAGATTTTCAGTAACCTTTCCGATTTTATTTACTTTAGTTTGTAATTCTGTATCTTCTAAAATAAATATTAATTCATCAGATTTAGGGTTATAAATGATATCTCCTTCTTCTACATTTTTATTAGATTTTGGATTAGTTCCCTTAAAAATTTCAACTCCCAGGAGAGTCCAATAGACTTTTGATCCGAAACTAAACCTTCCTCTTAGCACCATCGGCAGCTTATTAATTATTGCATCAGCTGATAAAGGTGCATAATACCGTATCATTTCACCGCTGATTGTTCCTATCCCAAAAAGATCAATTTGTATTTTCAGAGACATTTTCATACGGAACTTTTTTTTGTCTGTACCTTATTTCTGAGAGATAATATTAGATTAAATTAATATTTCTGTAATTAATAGGATGTTTATATTATTTAGGTTAATAGTTAAATTTAAATATTCATTTTCCCATCTAATTATTTGGACAATAGTTTAAATCATTGGTTTTTGATACGTAAGTGCAATTTAAACAACGGAGTAGTTGTTGCAAATTGATTCTTGTGTCCTGGATTTTTTTTTAACCCAGAGTAAATGTTTATACATTGGTTTCCAATCGGTTTTATTAATTTTTTCACACTGAAAATACTCTATAATCATTTGTTATTAATTTTGGACGCTTTCAATAATTCTCACGCTGGAGCAATTATTTTGTAGAGAAAAGCAATTAAGTTCTTCTTAATCTATGGTAATTCGAAGCTGTTTTGCCTGATCTCTTGTAGAATGAATAACATTTTTATTTGCTACACGTGACATTAAAACATGAAAGCCCTCGTTTAAAATTAGATTTATAGTCAATAGGGCTTTGATCCAGATACCATTCATTGGAAAAAAAAAGATAATCCATTGAAACAAGTTTTCTGTGATAATCGGAGCTACTATTGTCCACTTTTTTTATAATGCTCGTTCACAAGTTTTAAGTCGGAGGCAGTATCAACATCGTAAAAATTATGTTCTGATTTAACCCTACATGTTAAAAATTCCATTTGGTTTTTTATAGATAAGTTTACAGCATCAACAATTTTATTCAATTTTATCTTGCTAGCAAGATTCTCAAAATTTTTCACATAATCATAAGTTATAATGAAAATCGGGATAATCTGATTGAATTCTTCTTCATCTGACAATGTATTTATGTTTCTCTGAAATATTTCTTTAACATATTGTTTTGAGCGTTCTTCCTTTGTTCTTATGCAAGATAGTATTTTATTACGCATTGGTCCATATTTTTCGGTCTCTTTATTTAGTGCTAATTTGTTAGTTCTTCGGTAAAAAATAATGGAATTCTGATTAACTTTAGAGTAATTATCTTTAAGCAAATTTAAAATTTTTTCCATAAGTTTGTAGTCAAAAATAGTATCTCCCGGAATAACAAGAAAAAGTTCATTAGTTTTAAAAACCCGTTTATTTCTTGTAATACTTAGAAAAGAATGCAAAGGACCTAACTCATATCGATTTCCAGCGTTGGTGATTATTATCATCTCGCTTTTGTATAGGATTTTTGCTTGAGATGAAATAATGTATTTCTCAATTTGCTCACCTAAATATCCAGTTACTATTACAATTGGTTCAATACCAAATCGATATAAATGTGATATTAGAATTGCTAGAATAGATTGATTATTTAATGATATAACTTTTATTAATGGCTTCGGTATATCATCCGCAATTCCTTTAGCGCGTTTCCCTTTACCGGCACAAAGAATAACACTTGTGAGATTTTCCATAAATTTTGTATTAGGTGGTGACAATTGTATTTCCATCTAGATCTATTAATATTGTATGCTCCTGTTGAGCAACTGGAGCTCCAGTCTTTTCTATTAAAAGAGGATAATGATCTAATATTCTTTTTCTTATAAAAATATCAATTATTTTTTGTATTTTGTTTTTTGGGATAATATTATGTTTTTCGATTAAACGTGGCGAAAATGGTAGGTAGTTAGTAAGTTTTTCTATCTTCTTCATGTAGTTTAATTCTTCATATGGGAGGTTTTTTTTGACTTTCTTCGCAAATCGATAAATATAAGATTTCTTACCGTTGACGACAATTCCAATGCCAGAAGTAACAAATGGTTCACAAGCGTAGGCTTCCCCAGGCTGAATAACTTTATTGTGATTTAAATCTTTATAGTTAGGGACAAATGGACCTGCATGCAGATTATATTGCTTTAACTCGTGTCCGCCAAGATTAGTTATTGGTCTCAACCCTCGGTTAAGTATTTTTTCGGCAATCACTTCTCCAATTTCATATAGTTTTATTCCAGGCTTAAAAAGTCTAATTGCTGCATCAAGTGCTTCTTTAGCAGCATCAATATAGTTTTGCAGTTCAGGTTCATTGTTTATATTAAAAGTGATTGCAGAATCTGCAATATATCCATTATAATGAGACCCTAAATCTATTTTTAACAATCCTCTATCAGGTACTACTGTTGGATCGTCAATTATTGGGCTATAATGGGCAGCGTATTTATCAAGTGACATATTTATTGGAAATGATAATTTGCAACCTTGATTGATAATTTCTTCTTCGCATTTGTTCGCAATTTCTAAAAAAGTCACTCCAGGTTTAATTAGCTTTTTGGCTAATTCTTTAGCAGCCTTCACTGCTTTACCTGCTTTTATATAAGATTCGATACACTTATTGTCCATGATTCTGTAAAATTAATTATTATTATTAATATTCAATATATTCATTTAAATTAAGGAGTCAATCTTTCAGGAGTTCTAGGGTACATAACCGCCTCTCTAATATCATCCAATCCACATAAAACCGTTAGCCATCTTGCGATTCCTAAGCCAAAACCAGCGTGAGGAGGCATTCCATAATCAAAAGCTCTAAGATGTGATTCAAAAGCAAGCGAATTAAGTCCTTTACTTTCTAATGCTTTTACTAATTGTACTTTGTTATGGACTCTTGTACCACCAGAGCTTAATTCTAGCCAACCTTTTTGTAAATCAAATGATTCGCTAAATTTTGGATCTTTTGATGGCATAATGTAAAATGGTTTTATTGCCATCGGCCAGTGAGTTATATAGTAATAACCTGGTATTTCCTGTCCGAGTTTTCTATTAGCTTCTGTCGATAAATCTTCTCCCCACTCAATCTTTAGGTTTAGTTTATTATTTAATAGATCAAGTAATTCTTCATAAGTATACCTTAGAAACGGGATTTCTGGGACGACAGTCTTGTTTTCCATTCCTAGTAGTTTTAAAGCAGACATCTGCTTATCTCGAATGCCGATAATGACATTTTGAACTAATTCTTCTAATAATTCTAGAACATCCTTCATATCCGCGAATGCAATTTCCATATCCAACTGCACTATTTCACATAAATGGCGTTTTGTATGGCTTTTCTCAGCTCTAAAACTTGGACCTATCTCAAATACTCTCTCATATACACCGCTCAATTGCTCTTTATATAATTGGGCAGATTGAGTAAGAAAGGCTTCTCTATCAAAATACATAATTGGAAATAGTTCTGTTCCACCCTCAGTAGCTGAACTAATAATTTTAGGCGTATAGATCTCTTTAAAATCGTGATCAAGCAAAAAATTTCTCGTAGAATTTAGAATTTCTCCTCTAATAGCAAAGATCGCTTGGTTCCTTACTGATCTAAGATCTAGCGCTCTATTATTTAGCCTTAAATCTAATTCAGTAGTAGTTTCTCCTGTCATATCGATTGGCAATTTTTCAGGAGTTTTGTTTAAAATCTTTATTTCGATGGGGATAATTTCGATGCCACCAGGAGCTTTTTCAAAGGCTTTAACTGTTCCTTTTACCATAAGGCAATACTGATATCCTACTTTAGCTTTTTCGAAAATCTCATCAGACACTATGCCTTTTTTTAAGGTGATTTGACGCTCTCCGTAGACATCTTGAAGGTTTATAAACCTCAAACCACCTAAATCACGATAATTTCTAACCCAACCACCTAAAATTACTTCCTTTTCGACTAAATCCAAAGTTACATCTTTAGTATAATGAGTTTTTCTCCATCCGTCCATCTCTTCAGTTGACATGGTTTCGTGTTTGACAATTAATTACATAAAATTATATTTGAAAAGGAAAATAAGAATAAATTTTTTGCCATCTTATTAACGATTAATAATGCCGAAACTATATTGGGAAAAAAAAGATGAAAATCACACTCAAAAATTAAATTATTCTCAAAATATCTTGGATTTTCAGGTCTTGGAGCTAATAGAAAATCCCATAACAAAGAGCATTTTTTTTGATAATGATAGATCAAAAGATAAACGTTCATGGACCCATGAACAAAGAAAAAGTTCTAACAGTTGGAAAAATTTATTAATTTGGGGCGAAAATAAAAGTATCTTAGGATCGCTGATTTCTAAATTTTTAAACAAGATTGATCTTATATATATCGATCCACCATATGCAACAGGGGGTAATTTTGAATCAAAAATTTTTATCGGAGAGAATAACACATTCGAGAATAAAAAAGCTTACTCTGATATATGGGAAGGAGGAATTGACGAGTTTATTGATTTTCTTTACGATAGATTATTGCTAATGAAGAATCTTCTTTCTGAAAATGGAAGTATTTATGTTCATTTAGATTGGCATGTTTCGCATTATATTAAAGTAATATTAGACGAGATTTTTGGAAAAGAAAATTTTAGAAACGAAATCATCTGGGCTTATCCCGCCGCTTCAGCTAAAACAAGAAAATTTTTTATCCGATCGTTTGATTCTATATTATTTTACACTAAATCAAATGAATATACTTTCAACGACGATCCGGGAATCTATATGGAATATTCTGATCGAGTTAAGTTTGCATTAAAAGAAGACGATAAAGGTATGTTCTATTATCGGGGTGGAAGTCACAATGGGAAAAAACTATCGCAAAAAGTTTATGTTACAAATAAAGGTATCTTTCCTCGTGATGTTTGGACGGATATTCCTTATATTAGAGCAAATACATTTGAATATCAAGCATTTTCTACCCAAAAACCCGAGCGGCTTTTGAAGAGAATTATACTTGCATCTTCTAATAAAGGCGATATTATTGCTGATTTTTTCTGCGGTACTGGAACTTCTTTAGTCGTTGCGGAAAAACTTGGTCGGCGGTGGATTGGTTCAGACATTGGAAAACAGGCCATAAACATTAGTCGTAAGAGAATCATTGATGTGTGGAATAGCAATGATTTGATAGATTGGAATAAAAAATATGAAAGACGATCTCAGCCCTTCAAAATCATGAGAAATAATAAATATACGCAAGAAATAAATACATACAAAGATTTTCTCGTTGAGAATATACAAAAGAAGGATATTTTTTCTTTAATTCAAGATATTAAATTTGTTGTTAAGATTTCAGAAAAAGACTCTAAGGTAACGGTTGATCTTGTGGATTATATCGTTCCAAATTTAAGTTTTATTAAAGATAGCATTAAAAACAGCATAAAATCTTTTTCAGATTGGATTGATAGCTGGGCTATTGATTTTAACCATCGTGAACATAGTTTTGCTACGGCTTGGATTTCATATCGAACGTTAAAAGATCGTAAACTGCATTTAACCTCCGTTCCATATAACTATGAGGAGAAAGGGAAACACAAAATTTCTATTAAGGTGAACGATATTCTTGGTATTGAAACCATTCAAGATTACGAGGTAGTTATCACCTAATTTCTTATTTTACTATTTCACGTAGAAGTAATGTAGCATAAGAGCCTTTCTGAAGAGAAAATTCAATTTTCATTTTGTATCTATTTGGGAAAAGATTATCACTAGAATATTCGAGAATTTTTAAGCCTACAGGTTTTGCTATTATTGGCCTAAAAGAACCCTTGAAATCATACATTTCTAATAGCTTATTTTTAAATAGATTTAAAGAGATACGATTTTTCTTAATTATCTCTAAAAATAAGGTTTTCATGTAAGGAAATTCGTCAGTGTCTGTATTATATCCTATTAGAGGGGCTATGATTTTTGCTCGATTCAGTTTTCTCGCCTCTTGTAGATACTCATCGTAAAACCCACCGTATGTGTGTTTTATTTGTGTGATATTCCCATTTTCTTCGTCTAGTATGCTAAAGACATCACCCTTTACAGGATTATGTAAAGAATTCCCTTTATAAACACGTAAAGACACCATTTTATTGAATAAGAAAGATTGAAACGAACTAATCAGTAATTTGATGAGGGATTTGGGTAGATGAAAAATAGCACCCTCATAATCCCCTGGATTATCTAATAAATATTTGATCATAGTTCTCTCATAACCAAGACTTGTAGGAAAAGAGTTGAGTGCTTTATATAAATCACCCGTCTTTGCTAATTCAGCCCTTATTTTTTGAGATTGAGGTAATTCTGTAGAGTAATCTTTTATAACAAACTCCTCAAAAGCCTTCTTAAACTGGCTTTCTAAAATGTATCTCCCGATGATATGAGAATTCGGTCTAAAAGTACCAAATCGCTGAAGTCCATAATAGTTTGGAAAACCGTGATTACGGAGATAAGTCAATAACTTTTCTATTTTATTCATTTGATCAGGCATGTGTTTGATGTTCCGTAAAGTTATAACAAACTGGTTCCCCCAGTTATATCCCAATTTAACAGAATTCTTTGAAGGAAATATGTTTCTAATAAAAATGTCGTCCAATTTCAAGTTCTTCAATTTTTCAACATAATTCCCTCGAATAGAAGCCATTTGAACACTTATAGATCGTTTATCTTTTAATCCAGCATATCCTATCGATTTTGGTGGAATACCTAAGGCTTTGCTTATTAATCTTATTGCTTCAAATGTGTCCTTATTAACTTTTATTAAATTAAAAAGGGTATAGTTATCTTTATTACCTTCAGAAAAATATGTTGGGTCATAATCCTCTTTTATTTCGAGAACTCTTCCTGAAGGGGTTATCTCTCTGACAATAAAATCTTTATAACGTTTTTTAATTATAGCTTGAATACCCTCATATCCAGAAGAAGAAAAAACTTCGATTCCAACAATTTTTTCTGTTTCTCTCTTACTGAGGTTTTTAGATCCTATGGAAGTAATATTTTCTTCATCCAATTCATCCAGCCTAGAAATAATAAATTAAAGTAGCTTCAATTCCCCAGTGATTTTATCTAAGGTAGTTGATATTGCAGGTCCAATCCCTAACGCTGTGGTTGTCCCAGGGGTTAACTGCGTCAATCCCGCGTCTTTAACTAAAAAGTAGGGGATCTTGGCTTTCTCTAATTTTTGAACAATCTCATTTAAATCTTCAATGCTAGAAACTCGCAGTACCACTTTCTTCTGCCCAGCGTTTTTCCATTTCTTCCAGGCATCTTTATTTTGTACCCTAACAATATCCGATGAGGAAATTGAAGCGTGACACGATTGCGCACATTTCTTACCAGTACCCATCTTCAAATCGGTCCTTATTAAAATAACTTGTTTATATTCGTCCACAATTTATTAAACCTGTTTAAATTAGAAATTAAGATATAATGCTCTAAAAACTATTGAAATTCAATGCGAATTGTATTACCTGTGAGTTCAAGAATTAATTCTTCAAGCTCTTCTTTAGTAAATAAGATCATGTCTTGGTCCGTCTTATTCAAAACTCCTTTAAATTCAATATCTCCTGTAGCTAAAAATATCTCGTTTAAAGTAATTAATTTACTCGGTGCTATCAAACTTTCTAACGCAGCTCTAGGATTTTTAGTTTGCTCAATTAATATTAATTCGTCCACTTCGTACGTTTCTTTTAACCAGTTAATAAGTTCCTGAGTTGTTTTAAGCTTATCCTTTTTACCGATTACAAAAATTACTACATCTTCGAAATCAATTGCTTTATAGAAAGAAATATTTTTTAAAAAATTAAACTGTTCTTCCTCCTCCAAAACAAGCAAATCCTTAGCTAAATCTAACTCAAATTGAGTAAGAACTCCTGTATCTAGTTTTTCTTGGCAACTAGAACATAAAAATCCGGAACTTACACATGTTTTACACGCAGGAAGATTTTTCATTTATTTAGTACCATTAAATCAATTAATCACCATTTATAACTCGATTATATCACAATTTAAGCCTCTTACTAACCTATCAGCAGTTGTAGGATCAGTTTTATATGTGTAAAGACGCTTCTTTGTCCTTAGTTTTAACTTTACAACATCTTTAACTCTCTTAACGCGACAATGAATCGCAAACTCTGCTAATTCTATGAATTTCTTCTCGTCAAATATCTCTTTCGGCATATTCTTTCAATTAAATATGAATTTTTACTTGCTCTAAGTTAAATCCTAAAATTATTTATAAAATTTTAATTTTTACTTTATTTCTATATTTCTATTCTCTTTCAAAAAATTTTTTAGCTTTCAATTGTTTTTCAAATTATTCTTAAGTTGCAACTTGGAATACTATTAAAATAAATTCAAAAAGAAAAGCATTTTAAGAACTAAAAAACACGCAATAACGATTGGTAGCAAAGGAGATTATATTATGCCCATTGATGACCCCTTCAAAAGAAAAATAGCTAGACACCACTTGTTAATGAAAACAGTATGCCGAAAGTGTGGAGCCTTGAACCCCATCAAAGCTAAAAAATGTCGTAGATGCAGATCTAAAGATTTGAGACTCAAGAAAAGAGAACTTCAAAAATAAAGAAAAAAATGCATCTATTTCTTACAAGAACCAATTCCTACCCCTAATATTTTATTAGCTTACCCCTTCACGATTTAAAAATTATAATTTCCGTAAACTTTTTTAATTTTATGACTTAGAGATCATTATATAATTAATAATTAATTTAAAAAAACAAAATAGTGTGAATTTAAAATGGCACAATTAGGCGGTCAACCTATCCTGATTATGAGGGAAGGGACCGAAAGAACTCGTGGAAAAGACGCTATGGAAAATAATATTGCTGCTGCGAAAGTTATCGCTGAAGCGGTGCGAACATCACTAGGACCTCGTGGAATGGATAAAATGCTCGTTGATCAATTCGGCGACGTTGTTATCACTAACGATGGGGCAACAATTCTAAAAGAAATTGATGTTCAACATCCTGCAGCTAAAATGATGGTCGAAGTTGCTAAAACTCAAGATTCCGAAGTGGGTGATGGCACAACTACTTCTGTAATCCTTGCTGGTGAACTATTAAAGCGCGCAGAAAAGCTACTACAACAAAAAATTCACCCAACAGTTATTACTGAGGGATTCAGAAAAGCGGCTGAGAAAGCGGTTGAAATCCTAGAAAAAATGTCAATAAAAAGCGGAATTGACGATAGAGCAGGATTAAAAAATGCTGCAATGACTTGTATGTCCTCAAAACTCGTTTCTGAATCAAGAGATATGCTAGCCGAAATTTGTATCGATGCAATAAAGGCAATAGCCGAAAAAGGCGAAAACGGTAAATGGGTCGCTGATATCGAAAAAGTTCAAATCCAAAAAAAGGAGGGAGAATCAATTGACGAAACTACCCTCATTAAAGGAATTATCTTGGATAAAGAAGTTGTCAGCCCCGGAATGCCTAAGATCGTTAAAGATGCTAAGGTACTCTTATTACAGAGCGCTATAGAAATTGAAAAAACTGAATTTGATGCTAAACTCCAAATTACGAGCCCAGATCAAATTCAACAATTCTTAGACGAAGAAGAACGCATGCTTAGAAACATGGCCGACAAGATCGTGAAATCTGGAGCAAATGTAGTAGTTTGCCAGAAGGGAATCGACGATATGGCTCAACACTTCTTAACAAAAGCCGGAGTAATGGCTATTCGACGAGTCAAAAAATCTGATATAGAAAAGCTTTCTAAAGCTACTGGGGGAATGATCTTCACCAATCTCGACGATATTGTTCAAGATAAGCTAGGATTCGCTGGATTAGTCGAAGAACGCAAAATTATGAACGATAGCTGGATTTTCATCGAAGAATGCAAAGATCCTAAATCAGTCGTAATTTTAATTCGAGGCGGAACTGAACTTGTCATAGATGAAGTCGATAGAGCTATTCACGACGCTTTATGCGTAGTCAGAAATGTCGTCGAAGACGAGAAAATTGTCGGCGGCGGAGGAGCTCCAGAAATCGAAACTGCTATCCAATTAAGAAAATACGCACAAACTCTAGGAGGTCGCGAACAACTCGCAGTCGAAGTTTTTGCCGATGCCCTTGATATCATCCCTAAAACACTCGCAGAAAACGCCGGATTAGACCAGATTGACGTGTTAATGAAATTAAGAGCCGCACATCAAACAGGAAACAAGTTTGCCGGAACCGACTTAGAAACTGGAGACGTTATCCTCAACATGATGTCAGTTGGCGTAGTTGAACCAACTGTGGTGAAAATTCAAGCGATTAAAAGCTCTACCGAAGCAGCCTCATTGATTTTACGCATCGACGATGTTATCGCAGGTGCGAAATCAGCTGGCCCTCCTGGTGGAATGCCTCCGGGCGGTATGGGAGGCATGCCGGGGATGGGTGGCATGGGCGGCATGGGTGGCATGCCGGGCATGGGCGGAATGGATTATTAACTTAGTATATTTTTTTTATTTATTTTTTCTTTCTCTTTTTCTTTTAATTTTTTCTTAATATTTTGAGAGAGTCCACAGCCGATTATATCAATTCCGTTGATTACCCAATTAAGTTGTTTTTTTATAAATTTGAGATATGTAAATTAGAAAAATATTTTTAAATAAGAAAAAAGCAATAATGATCTATTAAGAATAATTCAATAGAAACAAAAATAAAAACAATTAAGGTAATATTAATGCCTAAAGCGAAAGCTAACAATATTGAGATAGAGTATGACACCTTTGGAGATCCCTCGTCAAAACCTTTACTTTTGGTGATGGGGTTAGGAGCTCAGATGATTACCTGGCTTGAGGAGCTTTGTATGATGTTTGTAGATAATGGATTTTATGTTATCCGATTCGATAATCGCGATATCGGTTTATCTACTAAATTTGAAGAAGCTGGGGTACCAAATATTATGAAGGAATTTATGGCACGCCAGCAAGGAAAGACGATATCGCCACCCTATACTGTAGAAGATATGGCTGATGATGCAGTTGGTCTTCTAGATGCCCTTAACATAGAAAAAGCTCATATTTGTGGCGCTTCGATGGGAGGAATGATTGTTCAGATAATCGCATTACGCCATCCAACCCGCGTTCTGAGTCTAACTTCAATAATGAGCACAACCGGAAATCCTAATCTCCCTCAAGCTAAGCCAGAAGCTATGCAATTACTATTAAAACCTGCGCCTACAGATCGTGAAGCTTATATTGAGGAATCAGTGAATCGTCGGCGTTATCTTTATGGATCTGGCTTTCCCTATAACGAAGATAAAGAACGTGAATTTGCAGCTATTTTATATGACCGTTCTTTTTATCCCCAAGGAATAACGCGACAATTGTTTGCAATATTAGCTGCTGAAAACCGTGTTCCAAAACTTGGCTCAATAAAAGTTCCTACACTTGTAATTCATGGAGGTGACGATCCTTTAGTTCCAGTTGAAGGTGGTAAAGAAACAGCTGCAACTATACCTGGAGCGGAATTACTAATCATTGAGGGCATGGGACATAGCTTACCGCCTGAAATTTGGCCTCAAATTGTAGATGCAATTGCAAAAAACGCTGATAAAGTAAATAGCTAGAAAATCAAGTAAAATCTTTTTTTTTGTTTTAATTAAGCCTTTTTACTTGGATTTTAATTAAGTTTTTATTAGTATTTATGACATTTTTTCCTTTTATATTATAACTTCTTTTTAATTCTAACTATTTAATTAAATAAGTAAATAAAAAAGGTAATTTTGAAATAGTGATTCTAAATTATAATTAAATCGTTAACTATAACATAAGGTGAAAAGATTATTATGACAATTTTATTAAATCCAAAGCAACATAAAAGGTATTATCCGGACGAGAAGTCAAAAGACATTATGCTTAAAACCATAGAGTTTTTTGAAAACAAAGGGAAAGCGAAAATTAAAGAGGACGATCACGAGCGAGTATGGTATTCTGATTTCCTTGAATTTCAAAAAAGAAATAAAATTTTTGCCCATCTATTAACCCCTTCTCAATACGGAGAAAATGAGAATTTTCGATGGGATACATGGAGAGTATGTGAGTTTAATGAAATTCTGGCATTTTATGGTCTAAGTTATTGGTATACTTGGCAGGTTACAATTCTAGGACTCGGACCAATCTGGATGAGTAAAAATGAAAAAGCAAAGGAGAAAGCAGCGAAATTACTTAAGGAGGGAGCTATATTTGCTTTCGGACTATCTGAGCAAGCACATGGAGCAGATATTTACGGCACTGAAATGGCATTAACACCTCAAGAAGACGGTTCATATAGAGCTAATGGAGAAAAGTATTATATTGGCAATGGTAACGAAGCAGAAATGGTCTCAAACTTCGGTAAACTTGCTGATAAAGACGGTAATATCCCTCCCTATGACATGAAAAATAAGGCACAATATGTTTTCTTTGTAGCCAATTATAAACACAAAAACTATGAATTAATAAAAAATGTATGCAACAGCCAAAATTACGTTTCAAATTTTGCACTTCACGATTATCCCATAACCGAAGAAGATATCCTTTCTAAAGGAGAGGAGGCATGGAATTCGTCCCTAAATACGGTAAATGTGGGGAAATATAACCTAGGATGGGCTTCAATAGGAATTTGCACCCATGCATTTTATGAAGCAATTCATCACGCATCTTATCGAAGGCTCTATAATATGTATGTGACTGATTTTCAGCACGTTAAACAAAACTTTGTTGATGCTTACACTCGATTAATCGCTATGAAATTATTTGGCCTAAGAACGGCTGACTATATGAGAATAGCATCTGATAAGGACCGTCGATATCTTCTTTATGCTCCCGTTATGAAAATGAAAACGACTACTCAAGGAGAGGAAGTTATCAATCTTCTATGGGATGTGATCGCGGCAAAAGGTTTCGAAAAAGATATGTATTTTGAAATGGCAGCAAAGGATATTCGTGCTTTACCGAAACTCGAAGGCACCGTTCATGTAAATATCGCCTTGATCTTGAAATTTATGATAAATTTCTTTATGAATCATAAGAAATATGAAGAAGTTCCTCGACAAGATCAAGCTAAAGACGATATATTCCTTTTTAATCAAGGACCAACTCGTGGATTGGGAAAGGTTCGTTTTCATGATTGGAAACCAGCGTTTGAGCAATATAATTTACCCAATGTCAACATATTTTTGGACCAAATTAAGATGTTTAACATCATGGGAGTTAAAGCTACTCCTAGTGTCGAGCAACAAAAAGATATGGACTTCATGCTTTCAGGGATTGGCGAAATCTTTTCTCTTATTGTATATGCCCATTTAATCATTGAAAACGCTACGATATATGATATTGATGAAGATACCTTAGATCAAATATTTGATTTTCTAGTGAGAGATTTTTCCAAATACGCATTGAATCTATATCATAAATCGGGTACTACTCCTGAGCAGATGGAATGGTGTTTGAAGATGATTAAAAAACCTAATGTGGATCCTGAGCGGTTTGGTAAAGTGTGGAATACCGTTCACTCATTAAAGGACGCATATGAGATGAATGAATAATACTATTTATAACGTATTTAATAATTTCGCATGTAATAAAATCAAATTTTAGCCTTTTTTTTCCGTCTAATTTTTATTGTAATAAATCCTACAAAACTAGCAGTAAAAAATAATAATGTTCGAAAGGGAAATACACCATCATTTCTATAAATATAAATATCAGCAGCTATAGATATAGAAGTACAAAATATTAATCCACATAAACCTATAATAAGTAATTCTATTTCTAAAGGGCTCTTATTCCCCCTTTTTATAGTATGGTAATACTTCCTTGGTGTTATTACAATAAAAAATCCCCCAATAACGAATAATATCAATCCAATAATAGGATATAAAGGAGATATAATTATCTCAATTACAAAACCCATTATGAAATAAAAAATAATTGAAAAGGTTCCAATAAAAAAAAGAACTACGCCACTGAGAAGGAGTACCTTTATAGTTTTTGCTGAAATTGACACACTAAATAATATAACGTTTAGTTGACTATTTATATATTTTTAATTAAAATATCGAAAATTATTTAGTGCGTTATAAATAATTATTTTTCTGCACCTTTTTTTTTAAATTTGAATGTCGAGTAAAAAAAATCGGGAGTAATGGCTCACAGTTGCTTGATTAAGTTAAGATAGTTTTATTAATATACATGTCTTTTTAGCTGTTAGAGATCTCAACTTATAAATAGTCGTCTGTATGAGGCTTCCTAAAAGGTATTTAAAAAAAGTAGTGAAAAAACGGCTAATTGAATTTATCCTAACATTTTCTGTTATTTCTATAATTTTTTTAGAAGTGGTAAGAGCAAGATCAGGTACAGGGATACTTTATCAATTGGGTGATAATTGGTATATTGATTCCAATTATCGCAATAACCCTGATTATTGTTATAAGCATTTAAGAATTAATAATCTTGATTCATTTCCACATGTTCTAATCCCTGAAAATAACGGAACGGAAGTCTATTATTGTTGTAGCACCCGCCTTCCAATATTACCCTTTCTCTGGCGCCCCTATTTTACTTATTTTATTACTTTAGATCTCGTTCCTGTCTTTATAATTAAACAATCTATTTTGTACATCGGTATTATTTTGATTTTTAGCATTGCTCTTACATATATTTTTCTCAATCGAAAAAGGATTCAGTTTACGAATAAACTCTTGGGTTAAATAAACAAATCAACTTTTTTCGTAGATTAATAAATATCTTCATTGATTTCTTATAATAATAGAACAAACTAAATCATTGAAGTGTGAAAAATGAAATTTATTGATCTTTCAATCCCTATTATAAATCCCGACGAGCTTATATTTGACCCTCCTCTTACGCAACCGCATATTGAGTATGGTGATCACGATAGAGGCGCTGAAGAGATGGGTTTTATCTTTTCTCGGTTGAAACCAGAACATCTACCAGTTGGAAAGGGGTGGACTACAGAAAGTGTTACATTGGGTACGCATTCTGGAACCCACATGGACGCTCCGTGGCATTTTGCTCCTGTTCAAGATAGAGAAATTGGAGAGAAAAAAGCTATGACGATCGACGAGTTTCCATTAGAATGGGGCATTGGTCCGTTAATTGTTCTGGATTGCACAGATTACGAGGAAGGATACATAATGACTCCTCAAGATATTGAAAATAAATTAAAGGGTATAGACCATCGGTTAAAAGAGGGTGACATCCTATGCATTCACACGAATGCACCAAAACATTATGGAACTAAAGAATATATTAATCATGGTGTTGGAGTTGGTAAGGAAGCTACATTACATATAGTTAGACAAGGCGTTCACGTAGTTGGAATCGATGCGTGGTCTTGGGACGCTCCATTTACACTCACAGCAAAAAAATGGAAACAATCAGTAAAAGAGAAAAAACCTGATACTTCAATAATATGGGAAGGTCACTTCGCAGGGATAGAATTAGGTTATTTTCAGATGGAAAAAATGATAAATTTAGATAAAATTCCACCTGTTGGAGCTACAATTTATTGTTTTCCCATTAAAATAGCTAGGGCAAGCGCTGGTTGGGTTAGAGCTGTTGCAAGTGTTCCTGATTAACGAATATAAAGAATTAGGAATTTCTTAAGCGTTTTTTAGATCTTCTATTTATTTTCTAGTGAATTAATACAATAGGCGTTATCAATTAAATCAGCAAAAAGAAAAAAATAAAGAAAATGGAATTAATCTTTGAAAATATTTTCTACTAATTTATTGTCCTCTTTGAAATATATTAACGCTCCGCTCCAATCTGCTAAGACATCTGCATACTTGGCTTCAAATGTGTTCACTAACTCTTTTAAGGAAGAGCGAACTTCTGTAGTTTGTTTTCCCTTAATAAATAAAGCTCCAAAAATGCGCTTTCCATATTCGATTAAGATGGTAATATCGCCGTGGTCAATTGTTTTTAACAGTTCTTGAGACTTAGTAGTTTCTTTAATAAAGGAAGTTATTGCTGAAAACATACCCGAAACAATACCAGGATCGTGATTGTAATCCTCCGCGAAATTATAATCAAAAATTCCTCTACCATCATCGTATATAATGTAAAGCCCTTGCTTTTCAGCTTTTTCAAAAATGTAACTGAACTCTTGTTTTAAAACATCAATGTAATTATTGTTGTACAAGTATTTGAGCGTAAAGTAAAATCGCTCCATCTCCTTTTTGTCCGTGGGTTTAAGATCTTCTAATATTTTTTCAGTTTCAACAGATGTTAATAAGGATTTTACTTCGTCTCGTTCGAGAGCTAAATTCTTCAGAGCAACATCTTCACTTCTGGTTATCAAATAACGAATTTTACCTTTCGAATAATCTTCGTAGCTTGGAAATTCAGTTATTGACGAGAATATCACCTTTTCTAAGTGTCTTTCGTCGATACCTACATTAGTTACTCTAAAGTTCTTTCTTATATAGTATATCAGTAAGCTCCAGAAGATAATATTGAATATGTACTGTGTTATTTGGTAAGGAATGGCAAGATAATACAAGATTCCCGTTAAATCTGCTGTGAATCCCGCAGTTCTTAAAGTATAGAAATTAAACCCAAAAATCGAAGTATAACTTGATTGTCCAGTTATCCAATATGTATCTGGTGCGAAATTTATCATCCCATTTCCACCCAGTATCACGAAGAATATCGAAAGCAGGATTAAAATAGGTAGAAAGGAGATGATCCCTAAAAACATGCTTTTCGTAAACCTAAGAGTAAGATTAAGAAAGATTACAGCGATGATTAACGAAACCACAATTAATGCTACGAAATTGAAAATGTTCATTAAATCAAATCCCAAACTTTCGTGTAAATAGACTGAACCGCTTGTAGTAAAATTAGCCGAATTAATTATGTTTTCTGGGTCGTCAAATATTAAGAGAAAAGCTGAGCCAAATACAAAATTATTTAATATGAAAAAAATGAAAAAAGCTAAACAACTGAAAACGATCCCGTAATAGACATTAGTGATATTTATTTTTTTCTTGCTTTCCTTTTTATTTTTCCACCAATTGATTATTTTTATGAATATTATTATCGATATTGGTTCAAAAATTTTAAGGAACAGAATAAAAATAAACGACGCCATAAAAAAATATGCAAAGAAATATATTATCAATCCAATTGAACCAAAATCTTCTACGAGGAATAGAATGATGGATAAAATAGATATTGGTGCACCAACTGTGTATAAACTCCTATAAGTTTGCTCTCTGATATTTTCTCCGAAGTATCGTCCTCTTAATGCGATCTGGGAACTTAACAATATTTCTAAACTAAAAATGAAAGTCGCGAGGTACACAAATAAGATTTCAATAAACCAACCCAAAGCGTTAGCGTCATCAGCTATAGATGCTGATTGAACTCCAGTAATTTTAAGGAGAACTTGTAATAAATATAAAGAAATAGGTAAAAGGACGATAAGGAGCTTTAAGATGTCTTTTTCTCTTGACCAGTCACCTTTAAACAGATCTGTTCTAATTCTCTTGTAAGGACTATCGATAATCTGATATGTTAAGCTTTTCAATTTTTCGCTTTTCGTTCCAACTTCTTTCTTTATACGGTTCCTTACATAGATAATTGAAATAAAGGGCGCTACAAAGAATATGAATGGAAGTGTTACAAGAGGGTAGTAAGCAAATAATGCGATTAAAGAACCAACATGAGCGATTATGTATCCTATTCCTAGACCTATATTACCTACATCGCCAGCTTGCAATTCTAATTCTAATGGAGGGGTTCCTACTTGAAATATTATTGGAAGGACCCAGTAAACTAGGTAAAAAATCATGATCCCTAGTATTATTCTAAAATATATTTTCCCAGCAAGCTTTTTTCGTATGAAAAAATACGGGATAACGAGTATAATTATAGGAATAGCATTAAGTAAGAACATTGCAACTATTTCAACAAAGTTCATTTCTATTCTCAAACCTTTTTTTTTAAATTTGGAATTATTTTTTAATATTAGTATGCAAATATTAATATAAGAGTTTAGTCATTCTAACATTTCCAATTTTTATAATATGCCAGAGAAAAAAATAGGTATTATTCTTGACGATGATTTTGGGTCCAAACACATTCCTCCATACCCTAAACCATCTTTTATATCGTTTGAACATCCCGTTAGAATTAACTGTATTTTGAATCATCTTGAAAGAAATGGAATTTTTAAAGATAATCGCGTAGTAAAAGTTAAACCAAAAAAAATTGATGATGCGATTTTAGAACTAGCTCATTCGAAATATCATATAGAAACAATAAAAAAAATATCTGACGTAGGTGGCGGGTTACTCGATGAAGAGGTGTTTGTTACTGAGGATACATTCGATTTAGCTAAAAAAGCAGTTGGTGGTGCGATAGAAGCGATTGAAGGAGTAGTAAAGAACAGTTTTACTCAGTCGTTTGCTTTAATCAGACCTCCAGGACATCATGCCCATAGAGAAAAATCATCAGGACTCTGCATTTTTAACAATATTGCTAATTCAATTCTATATTTGCGCAAAAAGTTAAGTTTTAGCGAGAAAATTGCAATAATTGACATAGATGACCATTTCGGAGATGGTTTAGCTCAATATTTCTACGACGATCCCTCCGTTCTTTACTTTTCTATACACGAGTTTGACTTTACTGAAGGAGATTTAGGAATGGTTGACGAACTTGGAATGGATGAAGGAATTGGTAAAAATATTAATTTTCCCGTGCCAGAAGGAATAACTAATGAAGATTTTTATTATTGTCTTGACTTATTAGACCCAATACTCAATGAATTCCAGCCCGCTCTTATCGTTGTTGCTACGGGATTTGATATGTATTACGCCGATCCTATTGGTAATTGCTCGTTAACCAGTATTGCTTACAACAAATTTGCGGATAAAATTTTAAAAATTGCTGAAAATATATGTGAAGGTAAAATTTCTTTCATATTAGAAGGAGGTTATGACATAATTGGATTACCATTTTGTGTTGAAGCTATAATTAAAGCTTTATTAAAGGAAAAGTACGAACCTCCTGACTATGAGAAAAATCTATCATTTTTAGACGATTCTAAGAGGAAGGAGATAGATAAAATTAAAACCTTTCTTAAAAACTTGTTAAATCCTTATTGGACCAAAATAAAGATTTAAAAAAAATGAGATGTGTTAGCTCTGTAAGTCTGGATATTTCTTTGAATCTATTGTAAGGATTGCAATTCTAATCAATTCTATCTTTTTTATGGGTTTTATATATCAGAGATATTGAGACAACCATCAATATTGCACTTGTCGCATTTAAACTCATAAGAACGAGAAATACAGTCGTAACTATTAGCATCACTACACCCATAGGAAACCCTAATTCTACCTGCAATCGATATCTCAAAATTGGATATTGAATGAAAATATAGATAATTTCTGAAGCTAATGATATGATTGAAGAGAGCATAAGTGTAATTCCATAACTATATGAATTTCTCTTACATATTAAGATCGCAAAAACTAGGAGTACAATATTGAAAGTAATTGATAGTACGTTCGGTAGATAGGTTATAAGATATGAGAATAAGACCTCATCTATTTGATTTAGCATTTTTTTTCTCTCTTTTGTCAATTTTTTTTATATAATTTGTGAATCAATATTTATAATTAAAGATTTATTATTAGAGATTTATTTTCAGACTAGTTAATTATGAGGATAACATTGTCAATTCTATAAAAAAAGGATAAAAAAATTTATACTAGCTTTTGTAGTTTCAATGCGTAAGATTGAACGGTAAATAAGGCGTCTCGGGGTCCGGCTTGAGGATTTATATAACAAATTAACGCACCCGTTCCACCTATTGGAATTGGTGATATAATAACATGACCTTTTCCCGTAATATTGGTTCCGATCTTTCTTTCTTCAGTATTTTCGACGATCATATATTTAATTCCTTGAATTGTTAGACTTGTCATACCTCGTTGTCCCAACTCTAATTTGGCTCCAAGCAATTCGTTAATCGTTTCTAAATCGTTGCTAAGATTCCAATTTTCAGTTTGTGTGATAAGCGTGCCAGATTTGTTAATAATTGCTACTCCAAAAATATTTTCTTCTTCAGAGAGGAGATCATCAATAATTGATTCAATTTCTACAGACATGATACCCAAAATTAAAATAATAATCTTATTATATAACTATACAAACAATTCATATAAAAAATTAATTTTTAGCAAACGGTGAAATTTATGGCTTTTAGAATGTGGAAAAAAGCGGTTCTAATGACTCTGAGAGAAAAGAAATTATTTTCTGTTTTTACGCTAATTTACACCTCGTTGATTTTCATTACGAGTTTATTTTGGGAATTGGCTATTACAGGTGAAATTGGTGAAATTGCGGGATATTTTGTATTGATTTTTTTTGGAACAAGTCTATTTTTATCGTTACTTTACGCGTGGATTATCGTGTCTCGAAATAGGAGAACCTGGGCAACATTAAAATGCATTGGCTATACAAACAAAAATATCAATTCATTGGTTACAGGTAAAATCCTATTTACGACATTAATGGGATTTATCATAGTCATTGAACTCTTGTTTCACTATACTGCAGTAATTGGTTATCTTCAATCTGCTGCTATATCAGTATCTCTCCCATTGACATTAATTGGGTTAATTCCTGTAATTTTAACGAGTTTTATATTTATCGTAGTTCAAATGGTAGCAATTGTTTTAGCGAATCGGAAAATCTTGAAAGTAAGGCCAATAATTGCATTAAAAAAAGTAGGTGAATGAGGAGGATTAAAAAATGCCAATAGATAAAGATACCATGATTGAAGCAATCGATGTTAATAAAGAATATAGAAGATCCGGAGCAATAATTAGAGCTTTAGCTGATGTAAGCCTTAGTATTAAAGCAGGTGAATTTGTATTAGTTCAGGGTCCAACGGGATGTGGTAAAAGTACGCTCCTTAATGTTTTAAGCGGAATCGACATACCTGATTCTGGAAAAATAATATTTGATGGAGAAAATATAGCGAGGGCTACAGAAGATAGATTAAGCCGGATAAGGAGACAAAAAATCGGTTTTGTTTTTCAAGATTTTAACTTAATACCTACTCTAACAGCAATTGAAAATGTTGAAGCCCTCTTATGGCCAACAGTTTTACGAGAAAAAGAAATTGAAAACCGAGCGATAGCTGCGTTAAGAGAAGTGAACTTACTTGAAAGAAAAGATCATTATCCAGTTCAGATGTCTGGTGGCGAAAAACAAAGGTGTGGTCTCGCTAGAGCCATTATCCATCGACCCAGAGTACTTTTAGCTGATGAACCTACGGGAAATCTCGATCCGGAATCTGAAAAGCAAGTTATGGATCTGTTAAAGGAAATCAATAAAGATATGGAAACTACTGTAATAGTTGTAACCCATAGAGGTTCCTTAGCGTCCTATGCTGATAAAGTTGTTAAAATGGAAAAAGGAGCAATTCTCAACATTAAATAACTAATTTTATTTAACTTTTTTTATCTCAAATTTTATTTATATCACCCAGAGATCATCCCAATTTTAAAATCATTGACCTTGTGTTTCTCCCTTTCTAAAATAGTTCAGAACTTTCAAAATTGTTATAAAATATTGTGTAGATTTTCTATAAAAATGATAAAAACAAAATTTTAAATAATCGAAGCATGTTTCAAATAATAAGTATGTAATATCATTAAATCAAATAAAATTGAATTAAGAATTCGAGAAAATTTCACATGGGATTTGGACGTGTACTTTGGACAGGAATCGTAGGAATGATATTTCTTTTATTAACATCCTGGATTAGTTTTCAATTCTTAGACCTAACTGCAAGCGTTACAGGAGATTTAATCGTAAATGTAAATGTCGCCCTAAGTTCTTTAGGGTCATTATTGCCAGGAATTGGCGGTATTCTTGGTATTCTCGCGGGAGCATTTTTGGGACTCATATTAATCCTAATATTTCCTATTCATTGGTGCTTAATTTATCGCCCCGATGACGTATTGTTGTTAATCTCCGTTACATTGCCTTGGATATTAGCTTGTTCGATGATATGCGGTATAAACGCTAAAACGCCAGGTAAAGGCATTCGAACATGTCTTGCTATTGGAATCGGGTATTTAATCATTGCTTTACTATTATATTTCTTATTACCTCTGATCCCTGTTATCGGCCCTATCATTGGGGGGATAATTAACGGAGTAGTAATGGGTTTAACTGATTTACCCTATGTTTTAGCCGTATCTACAGCTATTTTAGAAGGCTGTCTTGTAGGTGCTGTTTTTGGTGGATTTATTGGCAGTTTGAAATATAAGCCAACTGGAGCGGGAAGTAGACAAAAAAGTAAGAAATCTAAAGCGAAAGTTGAAGATGATAAAGAACCCATTTTAGATAGTGATCATTGCACTAACTGTGGAGCTAAACTTGTTGCAGGTAATGATTTTTGTACTAATTGTGGAATGAAGGCGTGAAATAATTAGGAAACAGAAGATAAATACCCATATCATTTTATTTTTTTTTTTTCTTTTTTTAAATCACTAGATAAATTAGATTCCTCAAAGATACACATATAAAACAGAGATTTTAAAATATCGTATCATCATTATATATATAGTTATTAAAAGAGGATAAGTGTACGTGATCGATGACGAAAACTGTTAAGGGAATATTAATCCCTCGTTTAATTGTTTTGCTTGCTATTATTTTAGTACCGTTGAGTATTTTTTTGATATTTTCATTTGTTGACTTTAACTTATGGTATTCTAACGATGCAAGTTTGAATTTTATTGTCATAAAAATTCTAAGCCCTATTGTTTATAGTGTATCTTGGTTATTTTTCCTAATATTATTTGCGAATCGATTTGCTAACACAATGGAATCCTTTGATGATAAAATAAGTGTGGTCCCATCAAGGTTAAAATTTTTTTATGGAATCAATGCTGTTTATATTCTCTTTATATTTGTCTTTCCAATCATAACCCCAGTAATTTCTATTTTAAGTTTTGCTTCTTTTGCATGGCGCTTAACAACTTTTAGAAAAGATAGTTGGGAAGAAGATACAAAAACCTCCTTTTTAACAAAGCTTGTAATGGTTTTAGCGTCTCTAATCCCGATCTTCTGTACTGTGAGTATAATACCTGAATTTTTAGAACTACCTCTTTTCCTATGGAATAACATTTGGCTTAACATTATTGATTATCTTTTTAAAATATCTTATTCCCTATTCACAGCCTTATCAATCGGCTCTCTTATTATTTTGTGTTCTAATTCAGGTATTAGCGAGTACGAGCAATTATTTGTAGACACCACTCAAAAAAAGAGTTTTACAAATGTGAAGGTTTTAGTGGTATTTCTTTTTGGATTTTTTTTGTATTTGGACTTATATAACTATCCCATCGTTGACCTGATCTATACTGCGGGTTTAGTAATCGTAATCCTTACGTACCTCATTAATCTTATAAGGGGTAGGTCAAAATATGGCAGTTTTAAAAGCTATTTTCTAGGGTATTTAATCGCAGCGGTGTTTATTGGTTCAAATGTGATTTTAACAACTGATGAAATCTCAGGATTTTTGAGGGTATCGAGTTTATTGATTTCAGCGATATTATACATCTTCGTGTTATTTTACACTTTCATTACTTTAGATGAATAGATTTTAATTGTTACATTTATTTTCAACTTTTCTTGTTTTTTACTCCGTTTAATTATCATCTGTAGAGAATTTATTAAGGACAATTAATTTAGATATTGGATTAAATCAACCATGCATTAAATTAAAAGAAATATCAAAATTATTAATTAATTTAACCGAAACAATTTATGATACTGAAATCACGAAATTTAGTAAGGATAAAACTCTTAATTTTAAATTTTCTATTGAATTAGAATATAAACAATTAAAAACAAAAAGGATATTCCTATTTTAAGTACCCAAATTTAAAAAAAAACAATGTGATCATAAATAATGAAAAAAGTAAGCACTAAAAGTCTAATGGTTATAACATTAGTGGTAGCTTCTTTTACAGCCACGCCAATGATGGTAGCTGGTTACGAAAACGACAATGATTATACTTACGACCAACTTGGAAATTTAGAACCCACTGCTCTTATCGGGGGTTTTGGAAGCATATTTGGTATGATGTTTAGGGGTTTAGGTCCCGGGGGTAATGTTTTAGCGACAGTATTTGAAATGTTGTTTATGCAAACATTAACGAACTTTAGCGGTAAGGAAATCATGCCGGGAGTGTATGCGCTAAGCGCAACACAAGAAAATACTTATTCTGCCTTAAGAGATTTCAGCAGTCCAAGGAAAGAATATTACATGGTTCCTTTTGATTACATCGCAGGATCGTATAATGTGAGTGAATATGGATATGCTTATTGCGAAGTTGAAACCTCTGGAACATACCAGTATAATTTAACCGTAGGTGCTGGAGTTACTTTAATTATATGGGATAACGATGGCTCTTTTGTCAATGCAGTGAAAAAAATCATTGATTTTTTCCTTGAAATTCAACCTTACATGGGTGGTCCTATGTCCTCAAGTCCTACAATAACTGGTCCTTCTACTATTGGAGGAATTCCCGATAAATTAATTCAAAAGGGCGTTGAGTTGATTACTTGGTTTTTAATTCATATTAACGACATTTTTACGGGCGAAGAGTTGTTTGTATTAAATCCAATTTCATGGCGGAAGTTAGAAATTATAACAGGTGCAGGATTTGGTCTTAGTAAAACTTGGAAAGTTACTGGTGAAGATGGGAGAGATGATTCTGATTTCACATTAGAAGCAGAAGTTCCGGAAGGAAGTACAATATTAGATTCATGGAACTTAACCGCTCAAGTTAGACAAGACAGTTATATGGAGTGGTTATTAACCGAATTTGACGTTTATGCTAATGTTAAAAAGGAAATTAACGAATTTACTTTCGATCTATTTCAATTATGGGTTAAAAATTTCGAAATACACATTGATGTCGCCGAGATTTTGAATTTATTGGGTGGTGGTAGCGGCCCTGTTAATCCTGCTGCAATCTTTCAGGGTTTAGATATAGAATTTTTCTTGTTCACACATCACTTAACTGGAGCTTTCTTGTATAACGATACGAATTTTGATAATAGAATATCTGCAAATTATATACAACTAAACAATTCTGCTGGTGATCCGATTTTAGTAGACGGACGTCCTATAGAGGTTCCTCGTGGATCGGAATTAACTCATCGATTAATGCTTGGTGCGGTAAGTGAATTTGATTTTAATTTGCCTATAAAAGATGGTAATAAGGTTTCTTGGGGCTTAACATTAAAACAAGCCACACTTAATCCAGTTCCTGTTGGAATAGAATCAGATTCATACTTAGGAGCTACTCCAGAATCCCTAGCATATATACAATTTGGATTTACTTTTGAGCCAAAACACGAAGAATTAGATGCTGCTGATGGTAGTAAGATACCTGTTTTACATGGTGCTGTAAAGTTAGATC
This sequence comes from uncultured archaeon, assembly GCA_964508365.1. Classification (GTDB taxonomy): domain Archaea; phylum Asgardarchaeota; class Lokiarchaeia; order Sigyniarchaeales; family SOKP01; genus SOKP01. Next base: position 47,495 of record CAZDTP010000007.1, on the reverse strand, counting down.
AATTCTTTGCTCCTTGGAACGGACCTGATGCACCAGGTGCAAATAACCCTATTGCTGGATTAGATCTCGCAATAGTTTATGTTTCAACAGTATTACACTTCCACCTTAAAATCGACACTATTGGTGACGACCCCCTCGAAGCATTAGATCCCGCAGAAGATTACGACGAAACAACTCGTTCGCTTAAGATTGGTAATTATTTACCTCAGAATATAAGGGAAAAATTAGCTTTTGTCGATATCGCTGGACCTGATTACCTCTATGGTCCGGAAGGAACAATTACGAGTGCACCTGCAAACACGAGCATCCTTCCAGTTGCTTTGTTTGAAGTTGAAAAAGATAAGCATGAGACTTTCGAAGGAACACCAGGTGAAGTAGATACTTTTGCTGCCGATATTGGCTTAAATGTTACCCTTAGCGTTATGGTTTACGCTATTTGCTTCCCAATGTTCGAAAAAGGAAGTGGTATATGGCACGATCCTACGTTCAGCGTGTTCATGGTTTTTGAAGCCACAGGTTTCTGGGCTTTAATTCTCTTGGTTGCTGGTGTAGGTTTACTTGGTGTTGCTACTATTTTAATTAAAAGGCGTAAAGATTCGAGATTTTAGGACTCAATCAAATTAAATACCACTCTTTTTTTTATTTTTTTATTTTTCTGGCTTTAATATCGTTAAGGATAATTTTAAATTCAGAGTTATCAAAATTATCTTATTCAATTATTATTAGAAAAAATAAGGTAAGACGTGAAATGTATACTAGTAAAAACAAACCATACCAAATTGACGAGAATAAGAGATGGTTTCAAAAGTGGTGGCCAAAAAGTGTGCCATACAACGCAGAGTTTGAAGAAAAATCCTTGAATGAGATGTTAGATGGTCAAGTTGAGAAGTATCCAGATCATAATCTAATATGGTTTCTCGACACGTGGGTAACTTATAAGCAATTTCAAGATTATGTTAAGCGGTTAGCTACTGCTTTAGTGGATTTAGGGATTAAGAAGGGTGACGTCGTAGCTATCCATCTACCAAATTGCATTCAATATATCGTGTCTTACTATGCTATTACGCGGATAGGAGCAATTGCCACTGGTATAAATCCAACATACCAGCCTATTGAAATTTTACATCAAATACATATTGTTAAACCTAAAATGCTAATTGCGTTGGATTCGTTATATGAATCTTACATCAGCCCCATAATTGGAAATACAGATATTGAAATTGTAGTTTATAGCAACCTTGTTGATTTAGTTCAGATGTTTGGAATTAAGAAAGTTCTTGGAAAGTTCTTAAAAAAAATTCCAACAGGAAAATGTGATTGCGAAGGAGCAATCAAATTCAAAGATCTTATGAAAACTGAACCAAGAGATGCCGATATAAACATAAATATTGACGCAAAAAAGGATGCGGCCACATTTATTATGACAGGAGGAACCACAGGTTTACCGAAAGCTGCAGTATTAACCCATTTTAATGTAGTATCGAATGCAGAACAATGCAAGCTGTGGTTAGGAGGGGAAATGCCAGATATAGGAAATATAGGCATACTCCCTTTATTCCATAGTTTTGCTCACACGATTGTCATGAACACTTCTATTGCAATAGGTGGTTGGATGATGCTCTTCCCATCACCACCATCTCAAGACGAGCTATGTGAGCTAATAGAGAAGCTACCATGTTCGGAAGGTTTGATATACGCGGGGGCAGAAATTTTGTTTATAAAGCTTGCCGAATTAAAAGATTTGAATAGAAGATATCCAGGAGTAATGGGAAAATTTAAATTATGTATTTCTAGCGCTGGACCTTTACATAAACAAGTGCGAGACGCGTTCGTTACAAACACGGGAGGGAGAATTGTGGAAGGATATGGATTAAGTGAAGCCAGTCCCGCTGTAAGTGCAGGCAATTTATTTGGGGAGAGTCCGGTTGAGGTAATAGGTATGCCTTTTCCAGGAACAGGATGGGGTATTTTTCACTCAGATGATTTTTCTAAAGGACCGATTTGTTTAGGAAATCCCGATGATACTAATTTTGGAGTTGAGCATACTGGAGAAATATGTATTTTTGGTCCTCAGATAATGAAAGGGTATTTGGACCAACCCGAGGAGACAGCTGAAACTTTAATTGAATACAACGGAAAAAAATGGTTGCTAACGGGTGATATTGGATTCATGAATGAGGATGGGACAATTGAAATTAGGGACCGTAAGAAACAATTAATTAAGTTCAAAGGTTTTTCAGTCTTTCCAAAAGAAGTAGAGGAACTCTTAATGAAACACCCGGATATCTTAGAAGTCGCTGTATCGGGTTTACCTGATGATCAGTCAGGAGAATTGATAAAAGCTTGGGTTTCGATAAGGGAAGACTCTGATTTATCACCACATTCGATCAAAGAATGGGCTAAAGAAAATATGGCTCATTATAAGGTACCTCAAAGTATTGCTATCATTGGGGATTTGCCAAAAAACATCATAGGGAAGGTTCAACGGCGTGCTCTCCAAATAAACGACCCTATCTGGAAAGAAAAATACGGTCAATAGCCACCACTTAAGAAGTCCTAAAAAACTAGAATTTATTTAATTGTTATAGATTTTTTAAATTTTGAATATTATTATGAAAAAATTCCTAAACTTACCATATTTATAGTAGTTTTATTAGATAGAATTAATATTCTATTCAACTAGAATAAATATTATTAAAAGTTTACATTTTTTTTAATAAGTTAACTAAATATCAATTTTGAGGATTGTTAGAAATTACTGAATTAAATATTTATATCTTAGAAAAAATAATTCACGAAATCGCTCCTGAACTAATTGATATTTATAACATACGGGAAGATGAATCAGAAGAACAACAGATAAAGACCGGACGCCTTCACGAGAATCGAATTTTAGGCATCATGCTTAAATTCTTTCTCGAGGGGAAAAAAAAAGTCACAACACGTGACGTAGAATTAGAGTATAAGAAATTTTTTAAAGATATCGCTCGGTCCACTATTTCTACCTATTTAAATATCCTAAAAAAAGAAAGGACACTATATAAAGAACGGGACGGAAGGTTGGTAAACTATATCCTTCATGAAGATCCACCTTACGAAACTAGTCCCTTTTGGTTCACACGATTGTTCTGTGTTGATCCCGCCTATTTTTACAGAGCCATATATTTCTCAAGTTTATACTCAATTGCAGAAATTATCGTGAAAAAATACATGAAAAAAGGTATCTTCAATGAAGTAGTCGAATCTTTTAGATACTTAATTGGTATTATAATACTATATATTCTTAAAAATAGAAGCTCGAAATGCGTTTTATGTCAGTTCGGCAAACAGGAGATATATAGAGATTTAATTGACGCTATAAATTCAGCATTAAAAGATAGAACCGATGTGTTACCCAGCGAGCTTCAAGAAATTCTAAAAAAGGACTACGCTGAAATACCCAATTTTGGAGGGTATCGTATTAGTGATGCAGAAGAAGAAATTGAAATTATCGAGCAGTTAATTAGGTATGCGAACCAATATAAAAAGGACATGGAGTATCAGACAATGGTGTTAAATCGGAGGATTAATACTAAAGAACCCGAAAAAATTACTGAAATCATAAATAGATAATATTGTTATAAGTAGTAGTGCTTTTTTTGCAAATAAATGATTTAATATGTAGAGTATAATTATTTAATCTCTATCTTGCGTCATTAAGCATTAATCTCGTTAATGCTTCAAAGGTTTTTTCTACATTTTCTCCAGTTTTAGAGCTTGTTTCAATAAAACCATTTGTATTTCTTGATTTTGCAATCTTAATACCTTCAGCAGATGCGACTTCTCTGCTTTCTACTAAATCTGCCTTTCCTCCGACAACTATAATGGGAAATATCTCTTCAGCTCTTATTTCCTTTCGTATAATGCTGAGCCAATCGTCAATGTGAGCAATTGAGGAAAAATTAGTAATATCGTATAAGAACAAACCACCACGAGCACCTCTCACATATGTGGGGAGTAAAAACCTAAACCTTTCTTCCCCTCCAAAATCCCAAATTTGTAATTTTACTTTTTGTTCGTCAACTGCTAGGCTTTTTACTTCAAAGTCAACTCCGATCGTCATGGTTTGATCTGATATAAATAAATTTGTTAAAAATCTTTGAGTTAGAGTTGTTTTCCCACAACCCGCATCCCCGAAAATTATTATTTTAAAGGTAGCATCGTACATTTTTGTTCATTTTTCTCCAAATAAAAGTATCATTCTTGATTGTTTTGTCTTTTCTATTAAATCGATGTGATAAGTATATATTTTAATATGATTTCAATTATAAATAATCGTTCTAGAATATATAAATAAATGTTTTAATGATTGTATTATTAAAAATTCTGATAACCTTAAAAATTTACTATAAGAATTGTTTTAAATAATTATCGAATTTGAAGATAAAATTATCTATTTTATGTGTCTCTTTAAGATGTTACTTGAAAAATAGAGAGTAAATTAGTATTGAGATAATATGAAAGGCGTATTTAATTGGTCAGATTATTATAAATCCAATCCAGAAAAAGTATCAGCATTAAAATCTGCTTTTAAGGCAAAGAAAATTTATGCAATGGGCTTAATGCCCGTAAGGGGTTCAAGTGGATTTCGAAAGTTAAATTACGAATATGCTGAGAAAGAATTGAATGTAAAAGAAGTCATGGATAAATTAGAAGAAAGCCATTTTAATGTCTTAGGACTTGTTATTAAAGATACGGACGGAGCGTGTATTTGGGATACGTCAGTTGGATGGAATCCCATCAATAGAGACATTTTAGGGGAATTCTGTGATGTGGGTAAAGATAGCAATATAAGGATAATGGTTTCGTTTACAAGTATGAACGATGCTTACCAAGGTGTTACCCACCCTGACCGTGTTAGCATACATGGGACAACGGGCAAAAAATCTGGAATTCACTACAAGAAAGGGGAAATATCGACCCACAACGAAGGTGAGATGAGAATTAATTTGCCTGAGGGTGTGTCATTTAAAGACTATAAAAAGAAAGTGCCCTTTCTTACTGAAAAGATTGATGAAAAGTTAGGAAAAGCAAGGGGAGCTAGAGGGGAAGGATATATCCCTACTACTAGTTTTATGTGCCCTAATAGCAAACATGTTAATTATCTTTTAGACCTAACAGAAGAAGTCGTAAAAAACTATTCGGTGAGTGGTTTCTTCGCTGATTATATTAGATATGATGGAGCTTTTACTGATTTATGCTGTTGTGATCGATGTATAGAGAAATTTAATAAAAATTATGGATTTAAAGCTAAAATATTAAAAAGCCATGAATGGTATGATTTTAAGTCTGATACGATAGCAAATTACGCCCGAAAGCTACAAACAGTCATAAAGAAGACAAATAAAGATTGTACTTCAGGATGGTTTTGTCTTCCTGGTCCTAAGAAGATGTTTTCTCAAAAAAGATTAGGGCAAGATTGGACACAATTATCTTCAATTTTAGATGTCGTATCTCCTATGGAATATCCCTATTTAATGGGAACGCGAAACGATGGATGGTATTGGGAGAAAGTTGGAAATCTTTTCTATTGGTATTTCAGAAGGAATATGAAGAAAAGAATTCACGAATTTAAAAGCCCTGTGTTAGCAGTTACAAATTCTGTCGAATGTAACCCAGAGGAAATGCTAAAACAAATGAGAGGGTTCAATTTTGGTTTAGGTATCGCTGTATTTAAATATTATGGAACAACAGCTGCCCAATGGATAGCGTTAAAGGAATATGCAGAAAAAGAAATTGGTTTACAGAATTTAAATTAGCACTAAGAAGAATTAATCAATTCGCTGTATCGAAAGCAATCAGTTGTATGGTCATTTACAACTCCAATAGCTTGTAAAAAGGAGTATATTATTGTCGATCCGACAAATTTAAATCCTCTTTTTTTCATATCTTTGCTAATTCTGTTTGAAAGTTCAGTGTTTGAAGGTAAATCTTCTAACTTTTTCCAAGAATTATGAACTGATGTATTATTCACAAAATCCCATACATATTTATTAAATGAACCAAATTCTTCTTGAATTTTAATAAAGGATTTAGCGTTTGTGATTACGGATTGAATCTTTAATCGATTTCGAATTATTCCTTCGTTTCGCATCAATTCCTCGATTTTGTTTTCTTTATATCCTATAATTTTATTATAGTTAAAATTATCAAACGCTTTTCTAAAATTGTCTCGTTTTTGAAGCACTGTGTTCCAGCTTAAACCAGCTTGCATTCCTTCCAAAATCAAGAGTTCGTAGAGCATTTTGTCATTATGTTGAGGTGTCCCCCATTCTTTATCATGATATTCCTTCATCAAATCATTATAATCTGCCCATTTGCATCTTTTCACCATCTTATAGTTTCTCCTTTTTCGGTACTTCCTTTTTTTTATAGGATCGATACAGTTACAGCCGCATTACAGACAATTATTTTATCAGTGGTATCCCCTAATTTTTTAACCATTATCCCTGTTGCAACTAAACCTCCTTTTTCTATCTCAATTGATTTGGAACCAAATGGAATCGCTTGTAAAATCTTTTCTCTTTTTACATTTTCGGGATAAGGTGCTCCAATCTTCACATGTACGATCATTTTTTGAAGATCGCTTGGTTCTTTTATACCACAAATCTCCAATAGACCTGTAAGGCAGTTATTTGAAATTGCGTTTTTAACTGCCTTTATTGCGGCATTAGTGCAATCATCATTATGTCCGTGTTGATCTACGCCTGATCCTATTTGTACTATAAACCTCTTCATAAGTGAACAATATTTTTTTTACTCTAAATCTTCCACTAATTTAAGAAATTCGGGGTATTTAATGGCGGTCCAGCTTTCTGCAAAAGCAGCTCCTGCAGTTCGAGAAAGTAAAGAAACTTTCGCTGCATCATGTTCGTTATCTGCTTCAAAAATATCTATAAAATCATATGGTCCTAATATTGCGTAATGAGCAATCCATTTAACATTCGGAACTTTTTCTTTGACTAATTTTAGATATTCTTCACCATGTTCCTTACGGTTTTTTACTAAATTTGGGTTTTGAAGTTTAGTTGCAAGAATATATATCGGCATAGAAAGAATTATGATATTTTAACTTATAAATTTCTTCTTAAAATTTTATATTTCATGGTTTAAAATAATATATAATAGACTTAACTCTTTTAAAGAAGTAGTAAAAAAAGAATTTAATAAAGAAGAAGGATTGAGTTGCAAACAAAAAAAGATTCTCCCTATGAAATTGACGAGAATTCATACCGTCGCTTCGATCAGAAGTATAATATGATTTATAGGAGATTATGGGATAAATCATTGCCTACTTATGGGAAAATGTTCGAGTATAATATAGACAATCATATTAACTCGGGTGAAGATGGGTATTCTCGTCTTGATTTTGCACTGGTTGCTGCAGGATGGACTGTTTACGAAAAATTTCCTTTTGCTTTCAGTTGGCATAGAGAAGAATTAATAGACATAGGATATGGTATAGACTGGATGAGAGAAAAGTATCCTGTTAAGGATTTAAAAGCATTTACTGAAAAGACGAAAAAAGCAGCTAAATTTTATGGAGCATCACTAGTTGGTATTGCAGATGTTAACGAAAGATGGATTTATAAAACTGGTTTTATAAGACCTGCATTAACCAGCGAAGCAGATTCAAAAGAAAGAATTAGAAAAGGTGATGCATCTAATTCTATATTAGAAAGCCCAATTAATTTACCAAAGGGGATAAATAAAGTTATTGTTATGGCGATCGAAATGGATCAAATAGCAATTTCTACTGCTCCTGCTCAACCAGCCTCGGCTGCAGCAGCCGTAGGTTATTCAAAAATGGCTTTTGCAATTGCCTGTTTAGGTGAATTTATCAGAAATTTAGGATATCGAGCGATCCAATGTGGTAACGATACTGCACTTAGTATACCCCTGGCAATTGATGCAGGTTTAGGAGCATTAGGTAGAAATGGATTGTTGCTTACACCAGAATATGGTCCAAGAGTTAGAATTTGTAAAGTTTTTACAGATATGCCTTTAATAACTGATGATTTGAACTTGGATTTTGTTAAAAAAGTTGAGAAATTCTGTAAAACTTGCTATAAATGCGCTGAAGCTTGTGAAACCGGCGCAATTACAAAAGAAATCGACCCGACTTTTGAACCAGCTACGATTTCTAACAATTCATGTGTTAAAAAGTACTATGTCGATGTAGAAAAGTGCTTTGATTTTTGGATCAAAAATTCAGGTGATTGTGGGAATTGTATTGCTGCTTGTCCTTTTTCCAACATTAAAAGGTTCAGTTCTTCTGCTGAATTCTGGAAATAAAATCAAACGATAATTATAAATTTGAAAACCTAAATTATTATTAATCAGAATTATTAAGAGAGGATTAAAATGAATAAGATTAAAGTAGGTATTATTGGGTCCGGTTTTATTGCTGACCATCATTGCTATTCATATTCCTTACTACCAAATGTAGAAATTGTGGGAATAGCGTCAAATAATAAAGATGAAGCCAATAGTTTAATGAAAAAATATCATATTATCAATAACTACTATAAGAATTATGAAGACTTACTAAAATTGGAATGTGATGCTATTTCTGCATGTGTTCCTAATAATTTGCATAAAGAAGTAACTTGTAATATCTTGAACTCAGGAAAACATGCACTCGTAGAGAAACCTTTAGCTAGAAACATTAAAGAAGCAGATGAAATGTTAGATGTAGAAAATTCTTCGAATAGAACAATTTTCTATTGCGAAAACAACATGTATGCTCCCTCATTTAGCAAGGTTAAGGAAATTATTAAGGAGGGCGCTCTAGGTGACATATATATGGGGAGAGGAAAAGAACAACATTCTGGACCACATTCTCGATGGTTTTACAAGTTAGAAGATTCTGGAGGTGGTGCGTTATTAGATTTAGGAATTCACGATATCGCGTGTTTAGTTTGGTATCTAGAATGTGAAGTTAAAGAAGTATTCTGTCAAATTAAGACAATTAAATCAGATCGAGGGGTTTTTGGAACTTGCGAAGTTGAGGATAACGCAATCGGGGTTCTATATTTTGAAAACGATGCTCAAGTAGTAATTGAAGAGTCGTGGACAGCTCCTGGAGGCTATGACATGCGATTTGAACTGTTTGGTACTGAAGGTCAAATCAAAGTTTCACCTACTTTTTCTAATTTATTAAATGTGTATAGTAAAAACGGGTATGGCTATGCTGTAGAAAAAGCTGAAACAACAAAAGGATGGACCTTTCCCGTTCCTACTGAGGCATGGTCTTTTGGTTATCCTCAAGAGATTGCTCACTTTATCGATTGTATATTATATAATCAAAAACCGCTTACTAATAGCAATTACGGTTATAAAATTTTAAATATTGTTGAAACGATGTATAAAAGTGCAATATCTAAAAAATTAGAAGAAGTGGTTTAATCTTACTTCTTAATCCTTCTCTTTTAAGGATTTGATAAAGTCTACAACATTATCCAATTGTTCTTTGTTAGCTAATAACATTTCCTGGGGGAATTCTATACTTCTTGAATAAATATCAGAAACAATTGGAAAATTTGTATTGTTACTTTTTTCTCCTCCCCAATTAGCCCGAGAATAATCAATTCTTTTTTTTAAATTAGTAGTTTTGAAGCAATCTAAACTATGTAAAGGGGGGTAACAATCATCAGTAGGGATCCCATTTCTATTTAATTTTTTATAAAATTCTGACTTCGTTATACCTCCAAACTCTTTAAGTTCAAATACTATAGGAAATACGTACCACCCTAAGCTGGTGGTTCCAGGTGTAGGTTTCATTGTTTTTATCCCATTAATCTCGTTTAGCTTTTTCATAAAGTATTGGGCATTTTCATTTCGTAGCTTATGTTGGTCTGGGAATTTTTTTAATTGAGCTCTTAAAACTGCTGCTTGGTATTCTGTCATTCTATAATTCGTTCCATATGAGAAATGCTTATAGAAATGTTGATTCTTTTTTCGCCCACAGTCAATATAAGAATAAATATTATCAGCTAATTCTTCAGAATTACAAATTATAGCTCCTCCTTCTCCACTTGTAAGAACTTTTGAAGCTTGAAAGCTAAATGTGCCAGCGTCCCCCCAATTCCCAACTTTTTTACCTTTAAAATCTGAACCATGAGCGTGAGCACAATCTTCGACAACTTTTAAATCGTAATTCAATGCCAACTCCATAAGATGCTCCATGTTAACCGGATTACCCCCTAAATGTACTGGAATAATTGCTTTAGTTCTTTCAGTTATAAGTTCTTCAACTTTATACACATCCATTACGAATGTATTGGGATTAATATCACAAAATATGGGAACGGCGTTTGTTGCTATAACTGCGGATGCAGATGCTACAAAAGTGTAATCAGAAACAATTACTTCGTCCCCTAATCCTACATCTAATGCCATGAGAGCGGCTTCTATTGCAACAGTTCCATTACATACTGCTACACAATATTCAGATCCTTGAAGCTGAGCAAAATCATCTTGAAACGCCCAAACATTATTACCTTGATGAGCACCAGGAGCACCACACCACCACTCTCCAGATTTTATAACTTCAGTCAATGCTTTTATCTCTTTATCATTATAGATAGGCCATTTAGGATAAAGTTTTCTAGCTTCTTGTTTAAATGACATTACTAAATCAACCGTCTTAATAATTCAATATCATAAATTTTATGAGTTAAACTAAATATATTTAACAAAACAGATAAAAGTTGCAATCAGCAATAATTAGAATTTTGGTATACTTTTAAAACATATAAAATGATAATAATCGATAAAAATAGAATCGCCGAATATTTAAGCGATTATCTCCCCAATTTTTCGAAACAGGAGATTAAAAATTTCATTGAAATACCCCCTCAAGATTTAAATTATAGTTATGCATTTCCATGTTTTCATCTTGCTAAAATTAAAAAGAAACCACCTCAGCAAATTGCCAAAGAATTAGAAGAACAGTTAGAATTACCTGAATACTTAAAAATTATAAAAGCAGATGGTCCATATATCAATTTCATAATAAAACCACAAGCGCTTCTTGAGCAGATTTTTACATTGAAAGAGAAATATGGAAGAATTTATGAAGAATTTGGGATAAATCAGATAATCCCTTCAAGAATAGTAATAGAATACCCCGCACCAAATACAAATAAGCCACTTCATTTTGGACACATCCGCAATATGTTAATAAGTCGCTCTCTTTCGAGTTGTTTAAAATATAAAGGTGATATTGTGTTCGATGTCAACTTAAACAACGATAGAGGTATCCATATATGTAAATCGATGTATGCTTACAAAAAATGGGGCAACAACAAGGAGCCAGACATCAAATCAGATCACTTCGTTGGAGAGTTCTATGTTAAATATGCTGAAATGGAAAAGAAGAACGGTAAAATTATAGAAGAAGTATACGATCTATTAAAATTGTGGGAAGATAACGATACTAATACTAGAGAACTTTGGAAAAAAATGAATTTTTGGGCACTTGAGGGGTTTAAGGAGACATACAAAGTATTGAACATTTCGTTCGAAAAAGAATATTTTGAGTCGGATATTTATTGGAAGGGTAAAGAAAAGGTTTTAGAGGGTTTAGAAAAGGGATTTTTTAATAAAACTGATGACGGAGCGATTATCGCTCATCTAAAAGAAAACTTTAACTTACCAGATAAGATTCTTATGAGAAAAGACGGAACCTCTTTATATATAACCCAGGATATCTACTTAGCTTATCAAAAAAAGAAAGATTTTGATTATGACAAATCGATATATGTAGTTGGAAACGAACAGGACCTCTACTTCAAGCAGTTATTTGCTGTTTTAGACATGATGGGTTTTAAAGAAGATAAATTTCATTTATCATATGGTATGGTTTATTTACCTGAAGGTAAAATGAAAAGTAGGGAAGGAACTATAGTTGATGCGGATGATATCATCGAAAAAATGCAAACTTTAGCCTTTAAGGAAGTAAATAAAAGATATCCTGATCTTACGGAAAAAACAAAAAAAGAAAGAGCTACCGCAATCGGATTGGCTGCATTATCTTTTTTTATACTTAAATTTAATCCAAAATCCGATTTTGTTTTCAATCCTAAAGAGAGCATCTCATTTGAAGGCGAAACAGGTCCTTACATTCAGTATTGTTATGCGAGAATTGAATCGATAATAGTTAAATCGAAAAAAAAAATCGATTTAAATGTAAATTGGGATTTAATCAACCACGAGAATGAGCTATCTTTGGTTAGGCAACTAAACTACTTCCCCGAAATCTTGAATTCAGTGAGAAAAAATTATACTATTCACCAGATTCCTCAGTATCTTTTAACTTTATGCCAAGCGTTCAATTCGTTTTATTCTTCTTGTCAGGTCTTATCTAGTGATGATGAATTAGAAAAAGCGAGATTATTGTTGATTAAATGCGTTCAAATCGTAATTGGGATTGGTTTGCATATCCTGGGTATAGATGTTTTGGAGCAAATGTAATTAATTAATAAAGAGGTATGAAAAGTGAATTTTTTTGATTCTGGAGAAATAATAGAAAATGATACGAATTTCGTCATTTTTGGAATTCCTTGGGATAACTTAACTTCTATTGAAAATACGAACTCTTCCAAATCACCTCAAAAAATACGGATAATTTCAGAACACTTAGCTTTAACAACAGAAATGGGATTTGAAATACCAAAATTAAAGTTTATAGACGCTGGGAATGTTGTGATTGATCCTAATAACATAAAAAAGAACATCCGAGAAATTGGTGATTTTGTAAAATCGTTATATGAGAAAAAAAAGGATATCATTCCAGTTATGGTTGGAGGTGATCACTTTTGTACCTATCCGGTTATAAAAGCAATAGGAGACTCTATTAGAAATCCAAAGAAGTTAGGAGTTCTTATCTTAGATGCCCATCTTGACTTGTATGAAAAATATCAAGAGAATGTCTATTCTCATGCAACTGTTTCCCACCTCATCCATAGTTTGGATTTTATCTCAAATAAAAACTTATTAATAATTGGTACAAGAGATGTTGATATTCCTGAGTTGAAAATCGCAAGAACTAACAATATAATCTATTTCAACTCTTATCTGCTTCACGATATAGGAGTTAATTCATTTACAGAGAAGATTATTGAATTTTTTGAAAAATCTGATATAGAGGACATATATATTTCGATTGATATCGATGTACTAGATCCATCTATAGCACCGGGAACAGGTTATGCTATTCCTGGAGGTTTTACTTATCGTGAAGTATGGAAAATCCTCAGAGAAGTCAGTAAAAATGTTAATATAATTGGTTTTGATATCGTTGAAGTTTCACCTTCCTTAGATTTACCAAATAATATAACTTTAAATGTGGCAGCAAAAATAATGGTAGAATTAATGTATTTTATTTTAAGCAGCAAATGAGTTGAAAAAAATGCCAGATGACGAATTGAAAAAGAAATTGAAAGAGGTAGAACAAATTGAGATAGACGAGAATGGAGACATTACTACATTTATTCAATCTTTAGGAAACACAGGTTTTAACGCAAAGAGATTAGCCGTTGCGTGCGAAATTTATAAGGAAATGATTAGAGATGGAGATTGTGTTAAATTTTTTGGGCTTGCTGGGGCATTAGTGCCAGCAGGGATGCAGAAAGTTATTCACGATTTTATAGAAGAAGGATTTATTGATATACTTGTTACTACAGGTGCTTCCTTGACTCACGATATAGCTGAAACTCTTGGTTTTCACCATTTACAAGGAGAACTAAACATTAAAGATGTTAATGATTCTGAGTTGCACAACCAATCCCTTAATAGAATCTACGATGTATACTTACCAAATAAAGTGTACGAGGGTATCGAAGATTTTGTATCCCAGCTAAAAATTCCTAGTAATGATATGTCCGTTAGTTCTTTTTTAAAGTACCTTGGGGATAATCTACCCTCAGATAATAAATCTATTTTAAAGATATGTGCAGAAAAAAATATTCCAATTTTTTGTCCTGCATTTACTGACTCTGGTTTAGCACTTCAACTAGGTTTCCACTTTCAAAATTTAAACCTTAATCACTTTAAAGACATGCTTAATATGGTTAACTTGGCTTGGGATGCAAAGCATGCTGGCATTTGCATTGTTGGTGGGGGTGTGCCTAAAAATTTTATTATGCAATCGCTTCAATTCTGCCCGAACTCTGCACAATATGCGATTCAGATAACTATGGATCGTCCAGAACAGGGTGGTCTTAGTGGAGCGACTTTACACGAAGCTATTTCTTGGGGAAAAGTAAATCAAAACGCAAAATTCTCTACGATTATTTCAGATGCAACTATAGCTCTACCTTTGATATTATGGTTTTTAAAAAAAAGTTCTTTTTAAAATTTATTCTTTAGTTCAAATAAATAGAATTAATAATTTTAATAAAACAAACCGTCTAACTTTTGATCAATTTTTTTTGTATTCGATCCGAAAATTTCATCCAGGTTTTTTTTAAAAAATCTGAACTGAGATACCTCAGATAAATTTTTACCTTCGTTCTGTGTTTTAAAATTCTCCGCAACCTTAACTAATAGGGGATTGACTAATTTGTTCACATATTTGTCAATCTTTTTCTGTTTATCTATAATAGCATATGAAATTAATAATTCAGGGTCAATGCTGTCGTCTGCTAAGATGCTTGCGTTTATAAACGCGATTGTAAATCTATTACCTTGAAAGTACTCGACAGATCCCGTAGAGAATGCGGTTTCAGCAAAATTTAAGAGTGCTGTGAGCAAACCGCTTCTTAAATCAGCATCAATTTTTCCTAAACTAGTTTTATGGTAACTTCTCTTTACTAAAGTAAATCCCCTAAATAATAAACCTACTTCTCGAATTACCATAATTCTAAGTTACCTTTTATTATAGCTGCGATATACTTTGGTCTCATTAAGAATTCAACCTATTGATATTTAATTTAAAACAATTCTTTGTAATAAATCTAATGCTGTTAAAGATATTTTTTCATGTTTTAGGCTTGTCATCAGAACTGTTAGAGTATATAGAAGAAAACCAAAAATATCATTTTGGCATTTTTGTTAAGATGTTTAAAATTAATATTAGAAAAAAAATTAATTGAAATATGGTAGAATTAGAAAAAATTAAGTTATGTGCCAAAAATATTGTAAAAGCTATTAATATTCAAAAAAAAGGGGAAAATGTCCTAGTAAAGGGTGGTACTTATAGTCAAGATTTACTGGAAGAAATTGCCCTGAGTGTCTATAGAAACAATGGGATTCCCGTTATTATATCAAACAGCGATAATTACATAAATACAATATACCAGGATGACAGTATTAAAAGTGATATTCTTGAAATTTCACCTCTACATTACCGAAAATTAATCGAAAATATCGACGCGTACATTGTAATAGAACTCTACGAAGACCCTGGTGTTTTAAGTAACGCCCCTAGAGAAAAGCTCAATGCAAAAATTAAGCATGATGCACCTGTGAAGGATATATTGTATGGAGCTAAAGAAGAATACGCGCCAGGGAAAAAGTGGTGCTATGCGGGATGGCCCTCGAGGAAAGCCGCCAAATATTATAATATTGAATACGATTTATTAGAAAAATTCATAGTAGGTGGAATCAGCGTTCCTCAAAATAAAATGGATGAAATTACGAAAAATTTAGGAAGCTTCTTTGAAAATGCAAAAAATGTATATGTTTCAGATGATCTTGGGACGGACTTTATGGTAACAATTCAAGATCGGCCTATGATTTTAGATAACGGATTACTTACCGATGATCAAATAGCATTAGGATTACTAGGAGGAAATTTACCAGCAGGAGAAGTGTTTTTCCCTCCCCACGAGAAAATTGGCGAAGGTACTCTTTTCTGTCCCCTAACTAGAGACAGAATGAATAATAAGATCATTAAAAACACTCATTTAAGATTTAAGGAGGGAAAATTGTTAATCGATGAAGTTACATCTGATGAGAATCAAAGTGATTTAATTAATACATTTAAAGAAAGCGAAAAAATTGATAAGGAGAAGAATTTACCAGAGTTAAGAACTTATAATGTTGCAGAATTAGGTATTGGATGCAATCCAGAAATAACAAAAGCAATTGGTTATATTCTAACGGACGAGAAGATCAATGGAAGCGTACATTTAGCTTTTGGTTCAAATAAAATGATGGGAGGCACTTCGGTTTCACAAATTCATTGGGATTTTGTTACGACTCCTCAGGTTAATATTACTGTTGAATACAAAAATGGAACAAAAAAACTAATAATGGAAAAAGGCAAATTAATTTAATTATCAGCATTGTTTACACTTTTAAAAGAAATATAAAGGCTTTTCAATAGTAAAGGAAGTTGTAATAGAGTTAATTAAACCAATATTATTAAACCATATAATCAGTATAGGAAAAAAACTATTAATTAAATTCTTTAATTTGTTTGATTTTATTTACCAATACGAGAATTAACTGAATTCCACAAGAAAAGGCAAGTAAGATTGAAGAGAAAAAAATCAACATTTCCACGCTAATAAGAGCAGATAACGATGTTCCTATAGGAACAAAAACAATACTAGCGATTGATTGGCACGTTAATAATATCTGAAACACAAAAGTTTTATATCGCTTATTCACTGAAATAGTTTGAGCAATAGATGCATACATATAATTAGCTATAAAACCTACAAATGCAAGACCACATTGAAGCACTAAAAACACTGGGAAATTTGAGAACGGTAAGAGAACAAGGAAAAATAAATAGAAGCAACAAAAAATAAAGAGAAGAAAAATATTACTTACCCTTTTAGCGATTCTTGAAGCAAAGTAATATCCAAGAAGTGCAGATATTGTGATTATATAAGAAAACCCTAAGAAAAATCTTAACGAACGTTCATTATATCTCGTTAAAACCCACGATCTAACTAACGATAAAAAGATTAAATCTGAAGACGCTAAAAAGAAAGCAAAATATAAGAAAACGACAAACCACAAAACCCTTTTTTGGTTTTTCTTGTTATTTTTGCTTTCAATATTGTTATTACTTCTTTTTAAATTTTGATCACTGAATATAGTGTTATTTCTCAAAAACAGAACTATAGAGAGCAATGGTAACGTTAACATCCAACCAATCGCGAAGAACAATTCCCATTGTAGTAAAGAGTAAACATCTTTAATAACAAAATCGAAAGCCAAAGATACTAAAAGAAAACTAACCGTTCTTGTCCCATTTACGATTAATATTATATGGTCTTTAATTTTTGGCGATTCTACGCTAAGTGTGAGGAAAACTTTACTCATAATTGTACGAATAAACATCCTGCTAAGAAAATAAACTCCCAAAAAAATTCCATACAATAATAGGATGTTTTTATTAATAAGAAAGTTTAAGAAGCACGAACATAACAAAATAACGCAAAAAAACACAAAGATTTTATAATTTCGTTCAGATTTTATATAAGCATCAAAAATGTAGGCAAAAATAGGTGTTATTATTAAGGACAAATACCCAAAAAATTGGATGAATGCTAAATTGTTTCGATTAACAGCCAAAATATCGTAATAAAACAACGGAATGTATAAAACAAAATACGCTTCAAACACTCCCAATGTGAAATATACTAAGAAAAAAATTCCATAAATCCTTTTAACATTCATCTAAAGGACCTTCACATTTTATTTCTAACCAAAATAGAAATCTACATTATTTTTAGGATTTCGATATTTAAAGAAAAAGGTTTTATTAACGATTAATACATCATTTTTATGCTTCTTTTAACGCTTTAAATCTTTTATTCCTCTCTACCCCACAATTAAGAAGATAGTATAAGTGTCGATGAGTTATTTTATGAAATTCTGTAAAAGTAAGAGGATTTTTTCCAATATTTTAACCTTAAAAGTTATCCGATCTACATCAAAATGATGTTTGTCCACGAAAGTTTTATCAAAAGTTGAAATCCCTATATATACTAACCCCACAGGCTTCTCAGGCGTACCCCCCGTAGGTCCTGCGATGCCAGTAATCCCAATTCCTATGTCAACATTGGAGAGGACTCTAATATTATTCGCCAATTGTTTTGCTACCGTTTCCGATACTGCTCCGTGCTGATTTATAGTTTTAGGATCAATATTCAATAGTGCAACTTTAGACATATTGCTGTAACATATTATTCCCCTCTCAAAAACTTTAGAGGCTCCAGAAATATTGGTAAACATATTCGAAATATACCCTCCTGTACAGGATTCTGCAATGGCCAAGGTGATTTTACTACTTGTAAATTTTGTAATAATCTCTTTGATTTTTTCTAAAAATTCCATTAGTAATCTATCACATTTTAACTTATAGCAATTTATTCAATAATAAAAAGCAATATAAATAAAAAGTACTATTTATAATTTATATTCTATAGAAGTAAAAGAAATTACAAAGACATTCAAGTTAATACTATGATGTGATTTTATGAATGAAAGTGACGAGAGGAAGGATTTCGTTTTCAAAATAACAGTAATTGGAGATGGTGGAGTGGGGAAAACATCCTTAATAAAAAAATATACTAAAGGGAGTTTTAAGAAAGAATACATTAAGACTTTAGGAGCACAGTTCTCTAAATATGATGAAAAAATAGAAGATAGTGGAGTAAAATTATTTTTTTGGGACATTGCTGGTCAAGCTGAATTCTCATTTATGAGACCTACTTTTTACAAGGGTAGTAAAGCCGCAATTATAGTTTTTTCTCATGCTTCAAAAGAATTTGATGATAGTTTTAAGCATATTTCAGAATGGCATGAAGATATTATGAAATATTGTGGAAACATTCCAATTGTGTTATTTGGAAATAAAATTGATTTAGTGAATGACGAAGAACTAGATGATAGTAATATAAAAGAAATTGTTGATAGAAGAGAATTTCTAGGTTACTACAAAACGAGCGCAAAAACAGGTAATGGTGTGTATAAAGCGTTCCAAGCAATAATTAAAGACCTTTATGAAAGATACAAGGATGTATGAAGTGAAAAAAAGATTTGCAGGCACATATAGGGTGATGTATGTTAGAAAAGTTTCAGCAAGGTTATCCGAAAATTTTATTTTTTTCATCT
Organism: uncultured archaeon; assembly: GCA_964508365.1. Lineage (GTDB taxonomy): Archaea > Asgardarchaeota > Lokiarchaeia > Sigyniarchaeales > SOKP01 > SOKP01. The sequence continues at coordinate 28,376 of CAZDTP010000007.1, read as the reverse complement.
TCCCATTGCGGTCCGTGCCTTCCAATTGAGCAGATGTTAAAAAGAATAAATATTTCTATGTTTGGAAAAAAATTGTATATAGAAAAAATAGATGTAGAAAAAAATTACCAATTAACGAGTGAATATAAGATTACCTCATTACCTACAATTATTGTGGCAGATAGGAGGTTATCTGTAAATATTCAAGAGGAAGACATCATAGATGCAATATTATATGGGTTTATTTCCTCCGTAAAATTATAATCATAAATATTTAGACCGAGAGTGAGGATAAAAAAATGGATAGACAATTGCTATCAAAAATTTTAGTACAAATGAGAAAAAATTTGAAAATTGGAAAAGAGATTGGAGATATGAAAGTAGGAGCTTTGTTGGCTCTAGGTCATCAGTTAGAAGCTATATTCTACTATTTAGGCCACGAATTAGGAACAATTTTAAAAGTCAAACAAATTGATGATGCAAAAAACATTCCTGCTGCTTTAAAAGAAATAATCTCAGAATTTAACTTAGGTGAGGTAGAGATTACAGAAAGTACCGAAGAAATTGTGCAATTAAAACTTAAAGGGCATTCTTCAATAAAGGACCTCATTAATAGAGGGATAAAGACAGAAGGAAGCTTTTGTTCATTCGAAGCAGGTTTATTGGCAGGACTCGTTGAAAAAATGACAGATAATCATTGTTTTGCACAAGAGGTAGATTGTAGCTTACAATCAGGTAAAGATCATTGTGAATTTATGATTGTGTTTCAAAAAGACTAATTTTTAGGCCCTTATCTTTCAATAATTTCCAATCCAAATTAGATGTTTTAAAAATAGATAAGCCTTAGCAATTAAGTAATAATGGCATTTATACTCTTTTTTTGGATTAAAATATTGGTAACTTAAGAAATTAACTATTACAGCTTTAAAATGAGTGAGAATCCTTAAAAAAAATAAAAGTAATTAAATAAATATAATTAAATAAAAGTAATATCTTGATAGTCGGTATCTCCTAATTCTTTTTTCGCTACACCTAATTCGCGTACTTGCACATTTAACCTCTTCACTGCTTCTCTAACGATTTCTTTTTTCTTAGCTCCAGTACAAACTATCCTACCTGTGCTGAAAATTAAAAAAACCGTTTTAGGATCTTGCATTCTATAGATCAGACCGGGAAATACTTCTGGTTCGTACATAGCGAATTCCATAACGATAGCTGCCATATTTAAATCTATATTGGTGTGTAAATCTCCACTTGCAACAATATTTTGAATGGTAATTTCGGGATTGGATACTTTTATCCCTGCTTTTCTTATATTTTTTACAACTTTTTCTACTACTCGGTCGGCTTCAGATGCTTTTCTTAAACCCGTAACCACCATTTTACCGGTCGAAAAAATTAAAATTGTAGCCTTTGGTTTCTCAATTCTCATAACTAAACCAGGAAATCTTTCGGGATTATATTCCACATCTGCATGTTTACGAGCGATTTGATTTAAATCGATTTTTTCTGTGATTTCAACGACGACAGTCGCAACTACATTCTCAATTTTATAATCTAGACCTTCTTTATCATCAACTTCTTCTTCCTCGTCATTGACTTCATCTTCCTCGTCATTGACTTCATCTTCCTCGTCATCGATTTCTTCTTCCTCAATTTTTACTTCTTTTTTTGCCATATTACATCAAACTTAATAAATATGATTTTAACTAATTAAGAAAATTAAATTCTTTTAAAAAGGGTATTTCTTTATAAATGATTTTTTATTTATAAAGGCATTTATAAATGACTGTAGGAATTAGTTGTTTTTATTAAAAATAGTAACGAAATTTATTGACCTAAAAGTTAAAAGGTTTATGTTATAAACTCTTATCAAGAATTGTCTTTAGAACCCTTAAAAATGCTTCTTCGACATTCGCACCTGTTTTTGCAGAGGTGGATATATATTTCATGTTAAAACTTTTTGCTAATTCCAAAGCTTCACTTTCTTCTATTTTAATATTATTAGCTAAATCGTTCTTATTCCCAATTAGAAGCAGAGGTTCGTCTCCCCTCGCATCCTTGAAATCTTGAATCCAATCGTAAAGTTTTTCAAAAGAACTTCTTTTAGTGCAATCGTAAACAATTAAAGCCCCATTAGCACCTTCTAAATACAACTTACGAAGAGTTCTAAAACTTTCTTGGCCCCCTAAATCCCAGATTTGTGCAGAGACCTCCCCATATTCTTCAATTTTCATATCTTTCTTTAAAAGGTTTACACCAAGAGTGCTTTTGTAATTTCCTCTAAAGCTATTTTCGATAAATCGATACACTAATGAAGTTTTACCAACATTAGCTTCACCGAGTAAACATATCTTCACAATATAATTCGGTTCGATGGTCATAATTGTTCAGTTTAACAATTAACTTGTATTACATTCATAATAATAATTATCATTTTTAATAATTTTGTCTTAACTTAAGGATCTATATTTATATTTAAATGGTATTTTTAAATCTATTAATAAGATTTAAGGCAGATTTGATTGAGTGTCTATTTTTTGAGATATAGCATTTATAGAATTTATATATTCAGAGTAAAGATTTGGTATAAGGTTGTTGATCCTAGCTTTACTATAAGCGAATAGAAACAATTGCATTAAAGTTACATCATTATTAATCTCGTAAATATCTCTACCTAAACTGAAAAGCTCACTATTTTGATCGATAAAATTACAAAGTATGTATCTATTTTCGGTCTCAAAGTCTAACTCATTTAACAGTCCGTATAATCTTAAAATTAAAGGTCCTCTGTGTGTAATCTTACTATTGCTGATATTATGAAATAATTGGAGAAATTTGTTCCTCTTTAAAGACAATGACATAATCTATAATATCGAAATATTATTTATCATCTGTAATAATATCCCGGTAATATCTTACATAATTATCCTCATAAATATTTAAAAAGAGTATTCAAATCCTTTAAAATTATGTTGAGCCTCTCTGTATTCATATTCTGTCTTTTCAACTTCAGCAGTATCAGGTCCTATTTTAGCAAACTTTAGTAATTCTTTTAATTTATCACTAGGACCTTCAGTTTCTATGTATACGCTTCCATCGGGCATATTTTTTACAAATCCCGTTAACCCTAATTTACGAGCTACTTTACGCGTAGAGTAGCGAAAAAAAACTCCTTGAACAATCCCATATACATGGATTATAAGTTTCTTCATAAAAATAAAGAATTTTATTGTTAATTTTCAGTAATTTTTTTCATTATTTCTATGTTTTCATCAAGGGTTTCCTTAGTTATTTTAGGATGGATATCTAAAGCAAATATTTCTTGAGTTACTTTCTCTACTATTGGTAAATAGACTTCAGTATAATTTATTTCTTTATTATAGAAAGGGCAGGACCAAGGACATCCTTTTGAGTACGCAATTTTTTCTTGGAATAATTTTGTTTTATAAAGAGGTTTTGGATATAGTACTTTACTTCTTGGAAACTGGTTTAGGAATTGAGCTTTTGTAATTCCTAAAACATCAGGATTTAGCCTTCCAATCCAATAATTAAACGCAGGTTCACAATATTCAGGAATAAAAGGAGGATTAATGCCTTTCAAATTGGAAGTTGCATCTGAGAGATATTTTGCGTTTTTATTCCTGATTCTGATAAAATTTTCTATTTTTTTTAGTTGGACTCTACCAATAGCGCCTTGAATTTCAGTCATTCTATAGTTGTATCCTAATCTATTATACACATACCATTCTGGTTCACCATGATGTCTGAGTAATCGACATTGTTCAGCTAATTCGTCATCATTAGTAGTAATCATTCCACCTTCTCCCGTGGTTATATTCTTAGAGGGGTAAAAACTAAAACAACCGAGATGCCCTATAGAACCAACCTTTTTATTATAGCATCGCGTTCCAATAGATTGTGCAGCATCCTCTATAACATATATTCCACTATCGCTTGCAATATCCATAAGTTCGCTCATATCCGCACAAATTCCTGCTAAATGAACAGGGAGGATTGCTTTCGTTTTCTCAGTAATTTTATTCCTAACAGAGTTGGGATCTAAAGTATAAGATTTATCGTCAATATCTGCAAAAATAGGTATAGCATTATTATGTAGTATTGAAGTTGCACTTGCGATGAATGTAAAGGGTGGGACAATAACCTCGTCTCCAGGACCAATATTTAACGCCGCAATAGCTATGTGAAGTGCTGCTGTACCAGTATTGACTGCTATAGCATGCTTTATACCGATATAGCGCGCGAATTCCTCTTCGAATTTACTAACAAACTCACCATGTAATAGTGTTAGCATCTGAGATTTCATTACTTTTAGAACTTCTTGCTCCTCTTCTTCTGAAAGGTTCATTATCAATTCAGCTACTATTAAAAATTAAAATTATAAATTAATAATACTAAAAATAATGACCATTTTAATAATGTAATTCTTTATAGAACAGCTATTCAAGATATTCAGATAATAAGATAATATGTATCCTTTTTGTCATTATATCCAATAATCTTATTCTTTGTAAGAGTAGTTAAGACTTTATCGAGCCAATTTTTGCTAGTATCAATCGATTTATGTAGTTCTTTATACTTCATCTCGTTTTTTACGGCTAATAAGAATTGGATTTTACTTTTTACTTTGAGATGGTCTGCTTTAGCTATCTTCTCAAACCGTTTTTTCAAGTCATACTCCATTGTTTTGAGTTGAGCAACTTGATTACTTAGTTTCCCTATTACTTCATCTCTTGTTCTGAATACTTTTAAAGATAAGTTATAGATTCTTTCCAAGTGTTTTTTAAGGTCATTTTCGTTTAGTTCTAACTCAAGCTCTTTTTTAAATTCATCTAATATAACAGTATAATCTGAACCATCATCGTATTTATCTAATACTAATACGATGATAATTTCCCTATTTTCGTTATAATAGGAAATTGAGTTCCAATTTTTTTCTTCAATAGTAATGTATGATTCAATAAAATTATGTGAAATTTGGATTTGTTGCACTACATTATCCAGAATCTCTAAATCTTCCGGAAACCTCATGTATATATTTCCACCAAGAACCTCATCCCACTTAATCAAACAAATACCTAGAGGAAAAGTAACTCACCAGAAAAACTTAACACTTCCTTTAAAAATTATAAAAGTTTTTATTAATAAATTTAATTTTTAGTAGATTAATTTGGTAAACACAAAAAATCTAATGTGGATTTTTAGATTTTCTTTTAATAAGGATAAAATGCGATAGTTTTGCCAAAAAAAATAAATAGTTGAAAAATTATCTTACAAATAGTGATTCTGCTATGTCCTTTTATTATGTGTATATTTTAGAAACGATTACGAAGAATAATAAAAAGAGATTCTACACGGGGTATACGAATAATCTACAAAGAAGGTTAGAAGAACATAAAAAGGGGACCGGTGCTAAATTTTGTCGAGGTAAAAAGAGTATCAGACTTAAGTATTTTGAAACATTTCTAAAGAGAAGTACTGCTATGAAGCGAGAGTTAGAAATCAAGACATATTCTAGGAAAGAGAAAATTCAGCTTATAAGAACTTTCAATGAAGAGGAGCTAATTGAATATTAAAAAAAAATTTCTCATTATATTAGTGGGATTACCCGCATCGGGAAAAACCACTTTCGCTAATATTTTAAAAAAAAAATTAAATCTCTACTTTCAATCTGAGGTTAAAATTATCGATCCAGACTTATTAAGAGATACGACATCACTGAAAATTTTTGATTTTCAAAATGAACCTCATATAAGAGAAGAAACGCTTGAAAAGGTGAGAAAATATCTCAAAAAAGGTTTGATAGTTATTAGTGACGATTTGAACTACTACACAAGTATGAGACATGATTTGAAATCAATTGCTGATGACTTAGGTACAAATTTTTACATAATTCATATATCAACATCTCTTGAACTATGTTTGAAACGCAATGAGAAAAGGGGTAAACCTATCCCTAATAAGGTAATTCAAAAGATTCACAATAAATTTGATAATTTTGAAAAATATAGATGGGATTACCCATTAAAAACTTATAATTCAACTCAATCTAGTGATCCAGTCAAATTTATAGAAGAGCTAATAAACGAAATAGCAGAAGATCAAAAAAAAATTGAAGATAAAACAATTGTAAAAAAGTCACTTCATTCCTCGAACTTAGAAGCTTTAGACCTTATTACCCGAAAATATGTGGGAAGGCTTTTAGATGTTCCTCAAAATCGCTCTCACAAAGATGATATATTAAAATTTAGGAGATTCTATATTAAAAAAAAAACGGAAAATTTGTCTGAGACTAATGCAATTCTTGAGGATTTTAAAAGATATTTAGCAAAAAATCTAAAAATTAATCTAATTTGAAACTGTAGTTTATTACTCTGGTTTTGATGAATTGAGACAAATCTAAAATTAGTTTATTTTTATTAGACAAAGTCTAAAATATAAGTGTAATTACCTATGAATCCCATTTATTTATTCACCAAATAAGAAATTATAACTTTAAATAATGGTTTGTCGAACTAACATGACTCGCTATATTAAATAATACAAAAGAAAATAAAGTACCATTATTTTCTTTAAAATAGCAAAATAAAAAAGAAGATTTCTAATAAAATGAATAACGAAGGAATGCCTAAATCAGCAAATCTAAGAATTGAAAGATTAGATTCTAGTCGCAGCGGAAGAAGTTTATGTTATGTAGACCAATCAATTATGGAAAGATTAAGATTATCTACTGGTGATATTATAGAAATAGTTGGGAGGAAAAGAACTGCGGGTATTATTGTGGCGAGTTTTGCAGATAAAGGAAAGGATATTATAAGAATAGACGGAATACAAAGATTAAACCTTGGATCTACAATTGGTGAATATGTTACTATTCAATACATTAACGCAGAACCCGCGAAAGAAATTGAACTCGCACCGACTAAGGATATTTATGACATTAAAAAGCAAGCAGATGCCATAAAGGGGAAACTAATTGATAAACCCGTAATGGCGGGAGATTTGATAGATATTCCCGGAGCTTTTATTAAATCGGATGACGGAAACAATCCCATGAATGGATTTATGAGAATGCTTAATATGGGAGGAACTCCGAAGAGAGCAACTTTAGGACCATTAAGATTAGTAGTGCTTAATACTAGACCAATCGACAAGGTAGTTAGATTTACTCGAGAAACAAGGATAAAAATCAATAAAAAAGTCGCACTTCTAAATATTTCTGGGGAAATTATTACATACGATGATGTTGGAGGTTTAACTGATGAAATTCAAAGGATTAGAGAAGTAGTTGAATTACCAATAAGACATCCCGAATTATTCCGAAGATTGAATATTGAACCCCCAAAAGGAGTTCTGTTTTATGGGCCTCCCGGTACAGGAAAAACTCTGATGGCAAAGGCGGTCTCTCAAGAAGCAAACGCTCATTTCATTACTATTAATGGTCCTGAGATAATGAGTAAATTTTACGGTGATAGCGAGAGAAATTTGAAAAATATTTTTAACGAGGCTGAAAAACACGCACCTACAATAATTTTTATCGATGAACTTGACGCAATAGCCCCTAAAAGAAGTGAAGTCACAGGTGAAGTTGAAAGGCGAGTAGTCTCTCAATTACTTACGCTTCTTGACGGAATGAAAGGAAGAGAGGGAGTGATCGTGATTGGAGCCACAAATAGAGTAGACGCTATTGATCAAGCCCTAAGAAGACCAGGAAGATTTGATACCGAAATACGATTCGGAGTTCCAAATAAGAGCGCCAGAAATGAAATTTTTAAAATTCACACTCGAGGAATGCCAGTTGCAGATGATGTGGATATAGAATACTATTCTGAGAATACTCACGGTTTTGTTGGAGCAGATATCATGGCTTTTACTCGAGAAGCCGCTATGGATGCTATTAGAGATATTTTACCTGAAATTAATATTGACGAACCGATACCAATTGAGATCATTCAAAAATTATTTGTTAAAGATAAAAATTTTCTAAAAGCATTCAAAGAAATAAAACCGTCTGCCTTAAGAGAGTATCTTAGAGATATTCCTGAAGTTTCATGGGATGACATTGGTGGATTGGATGAAATAAAACAAGAGTTAAAGGAAGCCGTTGAATGGCCAATAATACATCCAAAACTGTTCAAAAAAGCAGGAATTCGTCCTATTGGAGGAGTTCTACTTTTTGGTCCTCCGGGTTGTGGAAAAACACTCTTAGCAGAGGCTATAGCGAGCGAAACAAAGTCAAATTTTATAACCGTTAAAGGTCCAGAATTAATGTCAAAGTGGGTTGGTGAATCTGAAAAAAATATAAGGAGTATTTTCGCAAAAGCCAGAGAATTAGCCCCTTCTATTATATACTTCGATGAAATTGAAGCACTTACTACTAATCGCGGAGGATGGAAAGGATCAGCGGTTTACGACACTATAATAACCCAATTATTAACTGAAATGGATGGGATCGAAAATAATAGCGGGATAGTTATTGTAGCTAGTACTAATCGCCCTGATTTGGTTGATCCCGCACTTCTACGACCTGGAAGAATTGACAAAATATTATATGTAGTAGCACCTGATTACGAAGGGAGAATCAAAATATTAAACGTTCATACCAAAAATATGCCACTGAAAGAAGGTATTTCTTTGAAAAACATAGCTTTAATGACTGAAGGGTATAGTGGGGCAGATTTAGAAAACCTGTGTAGAGAAGCAGGTATGCAAGCGATAAGAGAAAAGCTGGATGATTTTGATGTTGTAGAATTTAAACATTTTGAGTTCGCACTTTCAAAGGTAGGATCAACGTTACAAAAAGACACTCTTGACAAATACGAGACTTTAGCAAAACAACTTGCTCAAGACCAAAAAGTTAAAGAAAGCGACTCCAATTTGTATAAATAAGGAACAATTTCGCATTGAAAATAGAAAATGTAGTAAAAATCCTTTTATTTTTTACATTTCATTACTACTATATTTTTAATTCTAATTGATCTCTTTTGCTTCCTTTCCTATTTGAATTACTTTTTTTTTATGTGGATAGTAACAGTTATAACATAACGAGATTACATAATAACCATTAAGCAAAAAATGTAACAACAAGAGTATTGAAATGAAAATGAGTGAAATTGAGATAAATTGGGAAGGACACGTAAAAAAATATCAAGCAGCAATGGAAGAACTTAATTTAGATTTTTGTGTTCTTACTCGAGTTAAGTCAATTACCTATTTAACGGGATGTTTTGTTCCTTGGAAAAGTGCGATTTTTTTACCGAAAGAGGGAGCTGGTGAACCTTCACTATTTACTGTCCTTTTAGATGTAGAACGGGTCAAAGCGGAGGGTCACTTAAAAAATGTGAGTGGTTGGGGCCCAATGAAAGGATTCTTCTGGGAGAAAAAAATTCAATCAGCCGCAAAAAAAGCGGGGTTATACAATCCAAAAGGACCTCCTCCTCGAATTGGAGTAGAACTGGGTTTGGATATTTGTGTTACGGGACAAATGTTATCTTATACGGAAGCAGAATTACTTAAGCAAAATTTTCCTGGATGTGAATTTGTCGATTTCAATGAGAAGACTGAGAGAATTCAATTTATTAAAGAACCCGAAGAAATTGCGATGTTAAGGAAAGCGAGCGAAATCACTGATATTGGCCAGTTAGCGGTGAAAAATGCGTTAATCGAACGATCTGAGAGAAAAATCTTTACCGAGAACGAGATTGCAGGTATTGGAACCCTTGCAATGAGAAAAGCAGGTAGTAATTATGAATGGACATTCACTGGAAGCCAAGAAATAGGTTCAGGGTACCGCGCGAGTTATACGTTTAATGGGTGCACCCCTGCTACTAACAAAGAAGTAAAAGAAGGAGAATCTTTACTCGTAGATTTGCACAGCGAATATGGATGCTATTTAGGTGATTTAAGCCATAATTATATTCTTGGACATTGTCCTTCTGAGCTTAAAAAATTTAACGATGTTTACGAACAATTATGTTACGCACTTATTGATACCATGTATCCTGGAACTACATTTGAAGAGTGTTACCAAGCAGTTAGAAAAGTAGCTGATAAAGAAGGATACGCTAACGATTTATTCTTCGGTTTAGGTCATGGGATTGGTCTCATAGGAAACGAATCATGGCCAGTAGTCGTACCAGGGAAAGAATGGGGTCCCATGATTTTTGAAGAGAACATGGTTGAGATAGCTGCTGTAGTTTTCAACCGTCCAGGACTTGGAGGCTTAAGGTTAGAATCACCAACATTGGTTACGAAAAATGGTGCAGAAGTTCTTCCTAAAACTCCTTTTGAAGTGGATTATGTATAATTTTTTTTTTCTTTAAAAAATAAAATTTGAGATATTGTAAACTGAGTTTAACTATGCGACTCACGAAACAATTAAAAGAAGAAACCCTATCAATTTTAAAGAATATCGTTCAGATTCCCTCAGAGAACCCGCCGGGTATTACTAAAGATATAGTGGACTATTTAATTTTAAATGTGTTCAAAGAAGAAGAAGGCTATCAAAACCAGATTGTAACCAACAATAAAGATGGAGTAACGCTTCATAATCTTGTATCTAAGATAGGTAAAGGAAAAGACATGATTGTCTTGTCAGGTCATTTTGACGTGATACCCGTAGGGGATACAACCCAATGGAAATTTCCCCCTTTCTCCGCTGAAGTTAAAGATGGAATAATGTACGGTCGTGGTTCAGCGGATATGAAGGGTGGAATAGCGTTCTTAATAGGCGTAATAAAAATCTTAAGCAAAATTCCAAAATTTCTGGAAAAATATACGGTCATGTTCTTAGGAACCGCTGACGAAGAAGAAGGAATGGTTGGCTCTTCTACCCTTGCAAATCAAGGATACATGAAAGACGCCAAATTACTCATAGTCGCTGAACCCACAAATCTAAAGATAGGGATAGGGGAAAAAGGATTGATGTGGGTAAAATTGAAAACAACTGGAAAAGCATCTCATGGTTCAATGCCAGAAGAAGGAATAAACGCGATTGAAAAAACCATGAAAATTATACCTCATCTCTATGAAGTCTTAGAAGAAAAACAAAATGCTATACTAGGAAAATCAACGTTAAACATTGGAAAAATTGTTGGAGGTACTGCTATAAATATTGTTCCAGATCAAGTTACAATAGATCTTGATTATAGATTAATTCCCGAACAAGATCAGGCAGAATTGCTTCAAAAATTGAAAATCCTTCAGAAAGATGATTTATCGATTGAATTACAAGTGTTAAAACAACTTCCAGCCCTTTTTACAGATCTTAATCATCCTTTCGTTCAGAACTTGCATAACATCTCTAAACAGGAAATAATAGGGTTACCCTACGCTACAGATGCTGTGTATTTAGCTAATATTGACAAGATTGATTCGAAAATACCGTTTGTAATCTATGGACCAGGAAATCCGGCGGATATACATAAAACAGACGAATTTATTGAGATAGAAAAGATTTTTGAAGCAATAGAACATTTAACAAACGCAATTTTACAAACTTATCTTCCTGAGAATATTTTAGTTTGATTTCTAAATACTACTAATAAACTTCTCTATCCTATCCATAGCTTCTATAAGTTTTTCTATTTTTGTTGCATATGACATCCGCAGCATAGTATCAGAGTAAGAACCAAAAACATTGCCCGGAACTATTGCTACCGCTCGTTCTTTCATAATTCGATTCGAGAATTCCGCTCCGGTAAGGCCAAACTTGGCAATTTTAGGCATAATATAGAACGCTCCATTTGGCTTAACAACTTCGAATCCCATTTCGCTCAATCGATTAAAAGCTAATAAACGCCTCTCGTCAAAACTCACTAAAATTTCTTCGAAAAAGCTTGAATCCATCTGCAAAGCCCTTAAAAATCCATATTGAGCCGCATGATTTGTGCCGGCTGCAGTATATTGATGATATTTTTCCATAATATCAATAATTTCCTTTTTAGCTGCGATATAACCTAACCTAAATCCCGTAGCTGAATATAATTTTGACATTGCATTGATTGTAATCGTTCGGTTAAACATATCTTTAAGGGATGCGGGACTAGTATGCTGAGCGTCGTCGTAGAGGTAGTTCTCGTAAACTTCATCTGAGATTAAGTACAAATCGTTTTGTTTAACCATATCTACGATTTCATCCAGTTCTCTTTTGTTTAGTGAATAACCAGTCGGATTGTTAGGTGAATTAATTAAAATAGCCTTAGTTTTATCTGTAATGGAGTTCTTCATTTTATCGATGTCTGGTCCGAAATTACTCCTTCTCTCTACTTCAATTACTTTCACATCAAAAAAAGTAGCTAAATAAAAATACGAGATAAAATTTGGAGAAGATAATATAAGTTCATCGCCAGGATTAAATATTGAAGCAAAAGTAAGATTAAGAGCTTGCGAGCCTCCATTTGTTAGAATTATATTATCCCTCCAGGAAGTCTCAATTCCATTTACAGTTTTCAATTTTAGCTCCAGTTGTTCTAATAACTCGGGAATTCCTCTAGTTGGTGCATAATAGGTGATATTTTTATTTAACGCTTCAATATTTCCTTCTATAGCAGGCTGAGGGGTTAAAAAATCAGGTTGTCCAATACCTAAGCTAATTACATCGGATCTCCCTGCAGCAAGGTCGAAAAGCTCGCGTATTTTTGATCTTGGAGCGTCTTTTACTTTTATTGCTAATTCTTTCATCTTTACCACTTATATAAAAAGGTTTGAGAGGTTATTAATAAAATTATATAAAGCGAAACGAGAGAAATTTGAATTGTAAAGAATGATTAAATTTTTTCTCCATAATTCCGTAAAATTTGATATACCAAGTTCTTGAAGGCCTTTTCTACATTTTTTCCTAATTTAGCACTGGTTTCAATAAAAGAACTAGCTCCGATCTCCTTAGCTAATTTTTGGCCATCTTCATTTCTCACCGATCTTTGGTCTTCTAAATCGATTTTATTGCCAATTAAAATGTAAGCACCCTCTTTTTTCACATAGTTTTTAAAATCTTTAAGCCATTTAGATTCAATCGCAGCAAAGCTATCGTGACGAGTGACATCATACACGAATAGACTCCCAACACATCCTTGGAAATACATGCTTCGTATTACATTATATTTCTCCTGGCCTGCTAAGTCCCACATTATTAATCGAACTTTAGCGTTAACTTCTTCTATGTTAACATCTTTTCGGATTATATTTGCACCGAGTGTTGGTTTATAGTCTTCTTGAAACGAGCTTTCTACAAATTGATTAATTAATGAAGTTTTACCTACTGCACTTTGTCCGAGAATTGTAATCTTGAATACATATTCCTTAATTTCTGTGGAAATCTCTTCTCTTGGCAATTTTAATAGTAATTAATTTCTGATTTTTACTTTTGATTAAATAATACAAAAAGTATTTTGATTTTTGATATATTTAAGCTTTCGTTATTTTAAGATAAAAATATTTTCTCAATTCTTAATTTCAAAATAAAAGAATTATGATTAGGATTATTAATATTTTCCTTTGTTTCAATGGGTATTACCCTATAATTGGAAGATAAACTCTTCTCCAAAGAATGAATTAAAAATCCTTTGAATAATTCACAAGAAACGCCAATCTCAGAACAAAAAATACATTTATCAACTCGAATAATAACGGTCTCCGCGCTATTTTCCACGATCTTAACTTGCCAGTTAGTAATAATCAAGTTATTTATATCATCGACAATTTCCTCAAAAATCTTTCCAAAAGGGAACAAATAAAATGAGAACTTTCTACCAATTTCAGATAATAAATCGGTTGAATCGTAAAGTAAACAATTTTGAGCAGAAATTATCTTTTTAAACGAAAAAAAGTCTATCTCTCCCTCGGGATCTACATCTCGTATATCTTTCAGTTCTAACAGTCCTGCTTCTTTTAAAATTGACTTCATTCCATCATAATCTAAGTTATCCATATAGGACTGTAATAACGCAGTTAACACTCTGTTTTTGACTATTCCCCGATATTCCCCAATAATCTCCGTATTGTCTACCATAAAATCCGAAAAATATCTACTTCTTAATATATCTAATAAATAAGAGTCTGAATTTAAATACTATCTGTTAGTACTCAATTCTTTACTTTCTTTAAAAATGAAGAAAAAATAAGATATAAAACAAGATAAAAATTTAAAAGAACGATTATTCTTTTACGGTTTCTAAAAGCTCCTTAATTTCAGCTTGAATAACTTCTGCTTTTTTTGCTTCTTCGCCTTTAATGGCGTTCGCAAGCTCAAGTCTTTCTCTGTGTAGCGTATTCATAGCACAAAATGGAACCTCAAGCGTTTTTGTGTTATCGTCAGGATCTACTACACCGTAATGGACTAAGCATCGACAAACTCTGTCCAAATCGAAGTTGTATGCGTCCTGAAAATGCATGGCCGAAATCATCAGGTTTTTTGAATGTAAAAAGTTCGCGGCACTTGCTAAGTTCGGGGATGCGATAAGTCGCGCAAATCCTTGATAAGTTTTACTAGTTAAGACTTTTTCTGGATGTTTTACGTACTTAATTGCTCCCGCAAAATAATAAGCTTTCATCATTTGCCGATATCCTAAATCGGTCATATCGTCGATGAATTTTCCTACAGTGCCCGCAATTGCTCCAAAATCTTCAAGATGTATACCTTTTAAAAACCCTGTGGGTTTTGGGATTTCTTTCCCTTGAACCATGTCATAAACCTTGTTTGACCATCGAATTAGACCTTCTGAATCAAAATACTCTTCAATAGCCTCCCATTCGTTCTTGTCATTGACAATTATTATTGTTGCGAAACCACAATCCTTGTGGCTGGTCATACTAAATTCCGGCATGTTATCGAACCACGCTAATAAACGGGTCATTTTAGCCGTGGTTGCGATAGGATAGAATTTTTTAATTGCATTATTAGTGTGATTATTAATTGCTACTTTAAGATCTGAAGTTGTGTATCTTAAATCCATTAGTTCTTCAAAGCTAATCCGCCCACAAAGCGCGACTGGTTGAAATACCACACCTGAAACTACATCGGTATTATCTCTCGCAAAATCTAAAATATTACCTATTTCGTGGTCGTTAACGCCTTTCGCAATTACAGGAACTAACATTAAACCGAAATAACCGATTTTTCGACAATTTTCAATAACGCGCTTCTTTAATGGCCATAGATTAACACCACGAATCTTTTTCCAAACTTCTGGATCGTCTGTAGCATCAAATTGTAAATAAATAGCATCCATTCCTGCGTCTTTGCACTTCTGTAAAAAATCAATCGACTTCGCGAACCTTACACCGTTCGTTGTGACCATAACTTCAGTGAAACCGAGTTCTTTTCCGCTACGGATAATGTCTGGAAGGTCATCTCTAATTGTAGGTTCTCCACCAGATATTTGGAGCATAACAGCTGCAACAGGTTTCATGGACCTGAAGTGCTCCATTATTTGCACTATCTGATTAAATGTGGGTTCTACTACATAACCTTTTGCACTTGCGTTGGCAAAACAAATTGGACAGGTTAAATTGCAGCGATTTGTTATATCGATTAGACAAATGTTAGGGGCGCTTTTATGATTTTCACAGAGGCCACAATCGTATGGACAGCCTTCATTACACTCCTTTATTCCTGAACTAGTGTACTGAGGTTGTGTAGAGTTATCAACTGTAGATCCTATGTCGTCTGTGAAAGTCTCGCCCCATTTGTATTCTTCGGGATCAATGGAAAGCTTGTCTTTAAAGTGTCCGTGTTCTTTGCAATCTTTTCTCATCATGACCCAATTAGTTTCTGGATCAACATAGATGTCCGCTGGAATGGTTTGTAAGCATTCTGGGCAAATACTCGTTGTCCGTCTTATAATATCTTCTGTCATAAGTATCAATTTCGTTAATTTTTAAGAATCATTTTGTTTAATTAACAATTTGTTTAAGTAAAACATTATTGTATTTTAATTTTATACGAAAAGTAATAGTATTTTAAGTATTAACTCATAAAAAAGAATTGCTTTGCTTTACAATTATAGCTTAATATTTTTCTTTTGTTTTTTCTAGATCAGAATTTTCTCGTTACGCAACTCATAAAACTGACAAAATCTGATTGAAGGATGATTTATAGCGATACTTATTAAAATTCAAATGTAAAGGGAGACTCCTGCCACCAAGACCTAATAATAAGGTCAGAAATAAAATAGGGGGAGGAGGGCGAAATGAGTGTGTATTACACACTACCAAAAGACAAAAATCCAGGGCGGGGCAGGAGTCATTTTAGGTGTCATTTTAGGTAAAATCCCTATTTTATTTTTTGTGAATTTGTATTGCTTTACATTTAAATTTTTATCTTCAACGATTATTATATGTTTTACACATATAAATTTTTATCTTATAGTACTAATATCTTTAGTCTTATTTAAAAGAATTGTCACTATTTTAATACTTTTGTCGAGATTTATTGAGCTTCACGCTTTTCCGAATAAATTTTCCTAGTTTCCAGTTATTTAATCGTCAATTATTTTTGATAATGAGAATTATCTTTAGCAACTTTAAAGGATTTTTTTTAATTATGATAAGAAGAGTAACATTGATGAAAAAAAAAACAAAATCACATCAAAACGAAGGAGATAAGGCTGAGAAAGATTTAAGTTTAAATGTTTGGACTTTTTCGTTCGTAATAATTGGTTTTGTAGCTTCTTGGGTAAATATGACGTTCATACAAGATGCTCCTCGCTCAATTGAGGTTTTAGCGTTTCTTTCAATTATATTCACGACGATGATTCCGGGAGTAATAATAGCCTTAGTTAACCGGTATTGGGGATATGGTTATTTGATAGGATTTGCGAGTGCGGGTATTCCGTTTTTAATTATTGGAGATCTATTTATTGGAGGTTACACTTTTGCGACAACTATATTTATATTTATCATATTGTGGTTAATTTTTTGGAAGGCGTGGCGTAGTTTGAGTTCAATAAAATCTAGTTCACTTGAGGAGGAGCATATTTAAACCCTATAATAAAATTATCTGTTTACATTTAATACACGATTTCCTATCAGCCTGAGCTTTTTTTGCGCATTCTAGGCAATAAATTGTTTTACACTTAGGACAAGTATAAATATCTTCTGACAACTCCCCTTTATGAAACAGACAGAAATTATCTGATACTGCAAAAGAAGGGGGTAAGGTTGGGGGAGGGGGTATTTTTTTATCGCTCATTTTCTGAGAAGTCTACTCGTTATGGATTGGTATATCTTCTATTACGACATTGACGATTTTCTCAATTGCGAGGAATTTTTCTTTTATAGCGTCTATAGACATGAACCCCGATTTTAGAGTGCCTCCTAACAGATAGGTCTCGTAGAAGCAATTTTCCAGCTCATAACAAATTCCCGTAGTATGCAGGATGTCTTTACTTAAGTTAAGTTCGTTAAGTACGGTCGATATTCCCTTTACAAGATCGGGCGAGAACTCAATTAACTTAATAAGAATTTTTTTTATATCACTCGTATTAGTAGGAAAGCAGCTAATTTTTATTGAATCTTCGCGAGAAATGAAAATTAGCAAGTAATAAGGAGCTTCGTTTATTTCTGCTTTAACATCTTCTGGGAAAATAGTGGAATTGAAATCTTCTCTTGATAAGATTTTACCAACCGAAATTTTATTTTTTTGTTTTCCGTAGTTGTTATTTGCACCCATTTTCATCAAAAATTAAAATGTGATTAGAAGAGTATATGTCTAATAATAAAATGATTTTATTTTAAATTTTTAGTTTTTTTTTGAAAAGTATATCTAATATTTAAATTGATACTACTCAATTAAACGTAATTAGATCAAGCTTCTGCTAGCTCAGAAAACTATTTAGATGTCACTAAGATAATATTTACATTTTAAATCGTAATTGATTTCATTTTTTAGTAGGAATAGTATTAGGTAAGAAAGTAGTCGAAAGATGTCATACAAATGGATTAATACAAATTTAGAAAAAACTTATGGATTTAATATAGAAAGAATTAATTCAGACGATAATCGTTTCCATGCTATTTACTTCTTAGACAATATAACAGGTTCTTTACTGCTTAGCAAAAAATATACGCGCAACGCTAAATTTTCTTCTCATGACGATTTGATAAGTGGCTTTCTTAATGCGCTTAATCTTTTTATGAGTGAGATTAAACCTGAATCAATAAACGATGAAATTCAAGAAGTGAATTTTAAAGAGAGTCGAATTTTGTATGAAAGGAGAGGTAGATTATCAGTGATCGGAATTTCGAAAAAAACCAATTTACAAGTAGAGAGAGTAATTTTACATCAAATTATGGAAGATTTTTATTATAAGTTCGAATCTGTAATAAGAAATTTTAATGGAAACATAGATCCTTCAATTCTACAATATAAAAAAAGATTAGAAAATATGAATTTAAATACTTTATTCAAATTTGATGTCCAATTATAGCTTTAGATAAGAGTATAGAAGATTTCAACCTTTAAGTAGTATTCTCGTCCTTTTTCTTCCGTTCAATTTTTTCAATTTTACCTTCGATTAAAGAACCAATACCTTTAATATCTGGTTTAAGTTCCTTTAGTTCCGAATCACGTATTTTTTGTTTTTCAATAATAAATGCTTTTTCCCCAATTGTTTTTTGAATAGCTTCACTAGATTTCTCAAAGTCAGGTTTTAATTCCATTCTTTTCAGGTCCATCTCTTTTTGCTTCTCAATTCTAAACGCTTTTTCGTCAATTGAAGATTTAATAGCTTGACTCGCTTTTGTTACGTCTGGTTTTATTTCCATCCGTTTAGAATCCTCGGTTCTGTGCTTTTCTCTTAAAAAGGCTTTTTCTTCTATAGATTTGCTAATTATTTCTGCGGTTTTTTTTATATCAGGTTTTAATTCACGTTTTTTTTCGTCAATTTCGCGACTTTTTTCCATTCTAAAAGCTTTTTCAGCTATTGTAGTGCTAATAGCGTCTCCAGTTTTTAAAAAATCTGGTTTCAAGTCTTTTCTCTCATAATCCTTTTCTCTTTGCGTTTCGCGTAGAAAAGCTTTTGTTCCAATAGATTGGGCAATGGATTCTCCGGCTTTGCTGATATCCGGTTTCATCTCTTTAATTTTTCGTTCTTTATCTTTTTGCATATCAATCCTAAATGCTTTTTCGTTAATCGTTGTTTTTATTGCCTCTCCTTTACCTTCAATATCTGGATGTATTTCCCTTTTTTTTTGTTCGGTCTCTTTTTTTTTCTCAATTCTAAAAGCTTTTTCGGCAATTGTTTTACTTATTGCTTCACCCGTTTTCAGAAAGTCTGGTTTGATCTGCATTCTACTGAGATCGCTTTCTCTTTGTTTTTCTCTTAAGAAAGACTTCTCCTCTATGGATTTACTAATTGCACTGCTAGCAGTTTGTCTGTCCGGTTTTAAATCTAGCAATACCGAAGCGCTCTCCTTCTTTTTTTCTATTAAAAAAGCTTTTTCGTCAATATTTTTACTGATTACCTCTCCTGTCTGTTCAATGTTAGGTTTGATCTTCATTCTGTGTTCGTCAGATTCTCTCCTTTTTCCAATTAAAAAAGCCTTATCGTCAATAGTCTTACTTATTGCTTCACCTACACCTCTAATATCCGGTTTTAGATCGATCCTGATATGATCTTCTTCTCTTTGTTTCTCTCTCATAAAAGCTTTTTCACTTATGGTTTTTTCAATCGCTTCACCAGCTTTTTCGATTTCAGGCTTAATCTCCATTCTTATTAAATCTTGTTCTCTTTGTTTTTCTCTCATGAAACTTTTCTCTGAGATTGATGAGGAAATAAGATTTTTACTCTCTTCAAAAGCAACTTTTCGTTCCTCCTCGAAGTTTTTGAAATAGATTTCTCTATCTTCTTTTTCTTTTCTATATAGGTCATCAACGATCTTCTTTTGTTTCTCTATTTCTTCGGGGGTTAAAGGTTCATCGTTTTCTTCCAATTTTCTCACACTAGGAGTAAATAATTGATTTTTTTAAATATAATATCAAAATTGATATTTAATAATTTACCTATCGAAAAATTAATAAATTTCAATAATCTTTAAGAAAAAATAAAAATTCATTGTAAAATTCTGAAGAACCCGAAGAGCATAAGGATAGACAATTTAATTTATAGGTATTGATTCAAACGATTCGTCCGATACATATTCCATTAAACTAAGCATTGTAAGTCTCAACGTAAGCATTTCCATTACTTCTATAGAAAGGTTTTGATAAATTTCTGAGTTTTCTCTAAGATGGTATTCTTTAGCTAAGAGATCATATTTGTGTATTAATTCTCTTCTCAAGATATTTTGATTGTTTATAAAATAGTATAATAGAGAGAGGTGCTAGTAAACACAACCATAGCTCTACTGAATTAAAGCTCATAATTAACATTAGATTAATATGATCTATAATTTAAGCATTATAATGGTACTAGTGCAGTACTCCCATGTTCTTTAGCAGAATCAATAAGTGACATTAACTCCTCAGTTGAAAGAGAAACTAAATCAAAAACAGTTAGCCCAGATAATTTAAGTTCAGCCTTTACTGTATCGGCTAGGTTGTTACAATCACCTGAAAAAAATACTTTCCTTTTACCAAATTCAGTTCTGAGCTTTTCACCAACTTCATTAATCGCACAATATCCTGCTACAAGACCTTTAGTATATCCTTCTTTCTTCAATTGTTCCACAATACCCTCGTCATGACCTTTACCCATGACGATAAACCAGCCTCCCTTAAATTTTTCTTTGTGGTCGTAAGCAAATACTTGTAATGTCACCAATGGGTTGTTTTGACAGCCCTCTCTACACAACATCTCCTTACCTTTGATAATTTTTACATCTTCAGGGAACTTCTGGAGTAAATCCCAATCATATTTCTCTTTATAATCGTTCAAATCTTTCCCGATTACATTAATCTTATTTAAACCACCCTCCCCTAAACCTCGTTCATAAGCTATTTTAAGGTGAGGAACATCGTCTAATGTTAGACCAAAAATCCTAGCCCCAACAACATCAACGGCTAATGTATCTCTTCCACCAATTAAAACATTAAATGGTATGACAAGAAGATCTTCCCATGCGGTAGGAGGGTAATGTCCATGAATTGTACCCTCAATTCCATCAATAATCGTTATGTCTGGTTTAATATATTCATAAACATCTACTAATTTTGAATGTAGATTATAGTTATGATCTTTCCCTCGATCAGCATGTTGTGGAAATCCCCATTGATTTTTTATTCCGAGCGTTACTCCTGCCATTGAATGAGTTTTAAGTTTAGGAAGATTTATATAAGTTATTAAATCCCTATTTTTCATGATTTTAACGATAGTTTTAGGCAATCTAAAAGTTTTTAAGTTATATCCCTTAGATGTATCTTCTGCAGAAGGTTTCCCCTTAAATTCAAAAGTTTCCGTATCCTCTTCGTCTAAGTATACTATGTTTGCGCCAGTTTCATCACATACGTCTTTAAAGCCGTTGATTGCAAATACAATTCGAGTCATGTTTGCTTGAGTAGAATTCTCCATTACAAAAATCTTGGCATCTTTATCCCTTAAATATTTAATAACTTCTTTAAGTACTTCTGGTGATGTATAGGCATGTTTTTTGAAATCGATTCCATTTACCTTAATATACACTTCTTTTGAACTTTTTAAGATTGGTCCGGATTTCATTAAATTCGAAAATATCTCATTTACAGCCTTACTAACACCCATTTTTGTATCTGATATAAAAACTTCAGTCATTTTAATCTTTTAAATATAATTTTAATATAAATAATCGCGATTAATTATAAAAAGATTTCATAAAAATATTAATATTTCAAAATGAAAAAAATTATAAATTAAAGACTATTTAGCCTTTCATAATATTTCATTTTGAAAAGAATTTCTTTATTTATTGTTTTCTACAAAAATGTGGCCTAAAGGGTTTAAATTTTTCATAGAATTCTCAGAGGAATTAAAAACGCTTTTTATGTTCAATACAATAAAAGATTTTCCAGAAGGTTTAACTTACTACGATTTGAAGAAGTTTGGAAACATTCCACATTCGAAAGTATATCGAATGATGAAGGAATTAGCAGAAGAAGGTTTTCTGTCAATAAAAGATGATGTAAGTAAAGATACCGGACGACCTAAACACCTTTACTTCTTAACCGATAAAGGTGAAAGCAAATTATTAGATCTTCGTGAAAAAATTGGAAAAATTTTTGAATTTATTAAATATAGATTCCCGGAAAGTAGCATCGAATTTGACCATGAGAAATTTCTTAAGGATGCGACTTTTAGTGTATGGTCTAGTCCGGTTGAGTATATAATGCAAAAAGATATTCCTAATAAAGAAAAAATTAATATTTTGACCTATATGGAAAAAGATGTGAAAGAAATTTTATTAAAAATAAGAAAGGAAAAAGTTAAACTACAGAAATTAAATAATATACAAACAGAGGTATAGGATATCCATGAATTCAATGCAAATGATAATTAAATATTGGGCACGATCGAAAAAAGATTTCATTTTCCAATTGTTATATCTCATATTATCGACGATTTTTTACACGTTTATTCCTATATTTATAGGAAGATTAGTTGGAGCATTAGTTAATATTAACGAGTTATTAATAAATTTCTTACTCGTGTTAGTTTTCGCTTTTTTGGTATATTTTACCAACCGGGCTGGCAGGCTTAAAGGTGCCGAAGTATCGGCAAGAGCGATATACCATTTGCGAACAGATATTAGTAATGCAATATATCGCCAATCTTTTTCGTTTTTTGATAAGACAGAAACGGGTCAATTAATTTCAAGAGCTACAAGCGATATTGAGGAGACTCAAATGATTTTTGGTATGGGATTAATTATGGGATTGCAATCTATTCTTCAATTGGGAGGCGTATTGGTAGGTTTTCTCTTTTTTAGTTTCGAACTATCGATATTTTTAATAATTGCATTTGGAGGGTCTCTAACTGTATCTTATTTCATCGCGAAAAAGCTAAAGCCGATTTTTCTGGAAACTCGCGAAAGTTTTGGCGATTTAACTAATACAATAAGAGAAAACATCGTTGGAGCGGAGGTTGTTAGGATGTTTAGCACACAAGATAAAGAAATGCATAAGTTCCAAGAAAGTAATACAAGATTCTACAAAGCTAGTGTTGATTCCGTTAAATTTAACTCCTTATATATGCCTCTTGTATATGTAGTAATAGGTTTCATGATAATTCTTACTTTTTTCCTAGGTGGATTGTGGTATATTGAGGGTAAAATGGCATTAAATGTAATCATAACATTGATATCATATATAGCTTCACTTGGGTTCCCCTTAGTGATGTTAGGACAAATAATGTTAGTTTATGTGCAAGCTGATGCTGCACTTACGCGCGTGAGGGAGATTCTTGATTCTGCACCAGAAATTGAGGATTCTCCTGACGCAATATCAATAGAATCAATGAAGGGTGAAATTGTTTTTGAAAATGTTTCTTTTGGTTACACCTCCGAACATAGAATATTAAAGGATGTATCCTTTAAAATCCCGGAAGGAAAGAAGTTAGCAATACTAGGAACAACCGGCTCAGGTAAATCAACAATTATAAACTTGATCCCACGGTTTTACGAAATCAATGAGGG
This sequence comes from uncultured archaeon, assembly GCA_964508365.1. Taxonomy (GTDB): domain Archaea; phylum Asgardarchaeota; class Lokiarchaeia; order Sigyniarchaeales; family SOKP01; genus SOKP01. The sequence continues at coordinate 4,775 of CAZDTP010000007.1, read as the reverse complement.
CTCTATTATTATCGATGGTGTTAGCATAGATAAATATGTACTGAAAGATTTACGAAGAAACATTGGATTAGTCTCCCAAGAAACTTACTTATTTAATAAAAGTATTGCAGATAATATTGCGTATGGTAAGGAAGATGCAAAATATGAGGACATCGTAGAAGCCGCTAAAATTGCAGAACTACACGATTTTATTATGGGTTTACCAAACGGCTATAATTCATTAGTAGGAGAAAGAGGAACTAGATTGTCAGGAGGACAGAAACAACGATTATCTATTGCCCGGGCTCTAATTGTGAAACCTAAGATCCTGATTTTTGATGACTCAACTAGTTCGGTTGATGTAGAAACGGAATTTAAGATTCAAGAAGCTCTAATGAGAATAATGAAAGAAACAACAACCATAATTATAACCCAGCGTATATCAACAATTCGTAACGCGGACTTAATATTAATCTTAGATAGAGGTCGTGTGGTTGGATTAGGCAATCACGAAGATTTAGTAAAATCGAATGTGTTATATAAACAAATATTTGAGACGTTGTATCAAAAACAAAAATCGAAGGGAGGAGAATATGATGAGCAATAATCGGGAAGATAAAAAAGAAGAAAATGAAATTATTCAACCAAGCGTTGGCATGCGTCATGGGCCGCCAATGATGGGTAGTGGAAAATCTAAATTAGAACACCCCCGACGCGAGTTATGGAAATGGCTTTTTTCGTATTTGGGTCGTTATAAGTGGAAATTTGTAATCTTACTAATCTTGTTACTAATCGGAACACTTGTTTCATCAATAAGTCCGATTATTTCAGCAAATATAGTAGACTACGGTATTCTAGCAAAAGATAGTGCGTATATTATTTTTATGAGTACCGTCTACTTCTCTTTACTTGTATTCATGGCGATTACTACATACTTTGCTATGTATGGTATGGGGAAAATATCGCAAAAAATAACTTTTGAAGTTAGAAATGACCTATTTTATAAACTTCAAGATATGTCTTTGAGTTATTTTGACAAACGGTCATCGGGAGATATAATGTCTATAACAACCAACGATGTGACTCAGCTAAATCAATTAGTTGGAGGTCAGTTTGTATCAATTATAACGAGTGTTGTTAGTTTGGTTCTTACAATCTTCGTAATGTTTTTCCTCAATCCCTATCTAGCTCTACTTTCTTTAGTAATTTTTCCGGTTTTCTTTCTATTCACGTATTTATTTAGGAAGGTAGCAATGGGGCTTTTTAAGGAATCAAGAAAAACAATTGGTAAGGTAACCTCCTCAATCCAGGAGAATATCGCAGGAGCGAAGGTTGTTCAAGCATATGGACAAGAAAAAAAAGCCTCTACAGAATTCGATAAAGCAAATACTGCTAATTATAACGCAATGATAAAAATAAGGAGATTTATGGCTACTATTTTTCCTTTAATTAATCTTGTAACAACGGTGATAACCGCTGGTATATTAGTAGCTGGAGGTTTCGCAGTCCTAGGAAATGTTTCTGTTTTTGGTATTAAAGTTTCTGTAGGTGTTTTAAGCGCATTCATTAGCATTTTGGGTCAATTCTTTAGACCTTTTATGTCATTAATGCAAATTCAAGAAATGATCGCGTCAGCACTAGCAGCGAGCGACAGAATATATACGCTTCTCGAAGAAAAAGTCGAAATTCCCGATACTGAAAACCCTAAACGCCTTGAAAATATCCTTGGTGAGATTAAATTTGATTCTGTGAATTTTGGTTATACATTAGAAAATGGGAAAAACATCAATTTAAAATCAGAGTCAGCTCAAATTGAACCAAAGGATATGAGACCCCCGGAACAATCAGGACTTCCAGGTTTACCGGATAACCCAATGATGAGACAGATGATGAAGCGTGCAATGGATTTTATGAAGGCACTTCCAGAGCCATATTCTTCTTTTATGATGAAGAATGTCATGCTCATGCCTCAAAATATTAGACAGCAATTATTTATGAGTCTCATGAATCAAAATCCTTCTGAAGCTCCAAAACTAATTGATACTATTTTAGCCGAATTTAATTACGCTGTCCCCGGCACGGAGAATGCTAACAATCATCCGGAGTTGCAGACTTCTTTTAAACAAGGTGATTTGAATGCTAATCAAGAAGAACCTTCTCCAATTCCAGCTCTACCCCCTGAAGCAATCTTAAAAATGACCAAATTTCTTGAGAAGAATTTGAAAAGTAAACCTGCAATTCCATCTTCAAGTAGTGAAATGGGTGAAGGTGGTGGAATGATGGGTGGAGCTATGCCACAAATGTCGCCTCAATCCATGCTTAGAACTCTAGCAACAGTCAAAATTAAAAAAGAAGTATACGAGCAAATTCCCAAAATAGTTAGGGAAGCATTAGATGAAGAGAAGAGGATAATTCAGCACGAACAATCAAAGGGTTATGTGCTAAAGAATTTAGATTTAGATATTCCTTCAGGTAAAACTATGGCTATCGTAGGAGAAACGGGTGCTGGCAAAACAACTATAACCAAATTGATTTCTCGATTTTATGATGTAACCAGTGGAGAAATAACTCTTGACAATATCGATATCAGGGAGATCACTAAGAAAGATCTTCGAAACTTGATTGGCTTAGTACCACAAGATGCGTTTCTATTTACAGGGACAATAAGAGAAAATTTACTTTATGCATTCGATAATCCTACACCAGAAATAGAAAACAAAATGATTGAGGTATCGAAATTTCTCGGTTTGCACAATTTCATTGAAGCATTACATAAGAAGTACGATACGAAACTTAAAGAAAATGCTTCTAATATATCAATTGGACAGCGTCAATTAATAGCTTTTGCTCGAGCTTTAATAAAGGATCCTAAGATTTTAATTCTCGACGAAGCAACCTCTTCCGTGGATCCTTATACTGAAACATTGATCCAAGATGCTTTAGATAAAGCTCGAAAGGGTAGAACAACAATAATTATCGCACATAGACTCTCTACAATAAAAAATGCAGACCACATAATTGTACTAAGCGCAGATAAAAAAGGTATAATAGAACAGGGAACCCACGAATCTTTACTCGAATTAAATGGCAAGTACAAGCGGTTGTTGGAAATGCAGCATCGAGATTTTGAGTTCCAAAAATAATTCAATATAATATTTTTTCATCTTGATTTTTTTATCAACGATTAGTAATTTGATAAATCTAATTTAACCACCATTTCTTTTTATTATGTAACATCAATTATTTTGTTTTTGATTGATAAGTATGTATTTAGAATTTGAAAATAAGAAGATCTTTTACATTGTAAGGGAATCGGGAAAATCTAAAGCTCTTATATTTATTCACGGATCGGGAGGAAACTCAACTACCTGGAAAAATCAGTTACATTTAGATATTGACTATGATATAGTCGCATTGGATTTACCCTCTCATGATAAATCAGACAATTTTTCAGATTTATCGCTCAACTTGTATGTCGATGTAGTTCACCAGTTAATTAATTCTTTAAATTATAAGAGTGTAATTTTGTGCGGTCATTCTTTAGGAGGCGCAATTGGCCTACAATATTATTTTACATATCCTAAGGAAGTTTCAGGTTTGATCCTATGCAGCACAGGCGGAAAATTAAGAGTTGCTCCTTTCATACTGAATTCTTTAAAAAATAATTATCGCCAATTTTTGAATTTTCTACCAGTTGGTGCATTCTATCGCACGACTTCAAAAGAAATAATAGAACTCTATATTCAAGAAACATCGAAAATCGGCCCGGAAGTCACTTATAAAGATTTTAAAATTTGCGATGGTTTTGACGTTCTAAGCAAACTAAATACTATAGAAATTCCATGTTTAATAATCGTTGGGAAACAGGACCAATTAACTCCTGTTAAATACTCGGAATTTTCTCACGATAAAATCAAAAATTCAGCGCTCCACATAATCAACAAAGCTGGACACATGGTTATGCTCGAAAAGCCAAACGAGGTTAATCAAGCTATAGAGAATTTCATTAGTAATTATTTATAGCGATACAAGGAATATGCCAAGAGAATATACTTATGGTCCGTTTAATTCGAGAAGATTAGGGGTCTCACTCGGGGTAGATATCTTACCTAATTATAAATTGTGCTCCTATAATTGTGTATATTGTGAAATCGGTCCGACATATCACGTAGTTTCCCCAGAATATAGGATTATTGCCCCTCCTTCGTCAAATTTTAGAAAGGAACTTAAAGATATATTAAAATATGTTCCGCATTTAGACTCAATAACTTTCGGTTATAATGGAGAACCCAGTTTAAATGATAATTTATTAGATTTCTACAAAATAGCTTTTGATGTTAGAAATGAATTGAAATGGACAGGGACACCACCTCTACTTACGCTTTTTACTAATTCCAGCACCCTATATATTGATGAGATTCGCGATAGAGTAAAGCATTTTGATCTTGTGCTGGCAAAATTAGACGCTGCAACCGATGAAGATTTAAAACAGACAAATAGACCACATACTGACTGTCCTGATACAAAAAGAATCGTTGAATCTTTAATGAAGTTAAGAAAAGATATGCCAGATAAGAAATTAGCAATCCAATGCCTAATTTCTAATTCTTACAATAAAAATTTTCATTCTAACAATAATCCCGAAAATATTAAGCAACTAGCAGAGTTAATAGCTAAGATTGAACCTGATATGGTTCAGTTGTATTCAATTGCCAGAATTCCCTCTGAATACTTTGTTTATGCAATTGATGAAGATAGAAAAAGAGAGATCGTAAAAATTTTAAGAAATCTAATTA
>CAZDTP010000006.1:0-109776 GCA_964508365.1 uncultured archaeon | reverse complement strand
TATTATCACTCATAATCTACGATCAAAGTGTGTTCCTTCAAGGATTGGAATTAATTCATATTAACTCTTATCAAACGATAATAATGATTTTGGAAAAATCCAGATACAAACGAACATTCCATTTCAATCAGATGAAGAATTCAAAGAATGGTTATTAGAGTGGAAAAAACTTGTTAAAGAATTATAATAGCTGTGTAGTATTAAAGAATTAATCCCTTGATAAGTGTTTTTTAAAAAGATTAGGATTGAACTTTATCGAACCAATATCTATTTTTTAAATCGATGCTTAGTTACTATATATATCAAAAAAAAATAGATTTTTGATTTGATATGGCTGATAATATTAATAGTGAACGAAAGCTTAATGGAAAAGAAAGAGAGATTTTATTTCAATCTATGGATGTGATATTAGGAAATCTTCAAGACAATATGCAACATTTAAGCAAACCTAAACATTTTTCACATACTAAGAAATTTATCGATATGGTCTACGGTGGCTTAGTAAAGAAGAGAAAATTCTTCTTATTAGCAAGTGGACGCTCTGCTTTTATTTTACAATGCTTTGCGACAAGGTTGGTCCATCTTGGAGCAGATGTTTATATGGTGACTAACTTAGGGTCAATACCTGCGCTAACAAACGAGGATATTTTAATAGTCCTTTCTGGATCGGGAACAACATCGATCGTGGTAAGCCTTCTCAAAAATTACGTGAATTCCGCTAAACCTTTTGGTATAATTTCAATTACTTCCCATCCCGAGACTATTATCGGGAGAGTTGCTGATATTACTATAAAGCTAAAGGGCCGTACTAAAAGAGATCAAGTTGATCTTCACGATGATACTGCAATTCTTACCCCTGAAGGAACTATGTTCGAGATAGCCGCATTCGTATATTTAGATGCCATAATCGCTGAGCTCGCAATCAAAATGGGTAAAACTAACGAAGATATGTTAAGGAAACACTCCGAGACTATTTAAATTACCTTACTTTACATTCTTTGTGCCCATTATAGTGTATTTACGAGAGTAGTCTTAGGACTAAAAATCGATGAGTAGATATCTCCCATGGGCACACTTTACTATTTAAATTACAAATTATCAATTTATATCGAACAGAAGGGACCCTAAAGCTCCAGAAAACACAGAGTTATCAATAAATTGCGATTTAATTCCTTTGAATTTGCATAATAAGGACAGAATTTGCTTTAGTGGCTTATTTCCGATGAGAAATCCCCCGCAAAAAACTATGTTCTTCATCTTATGGTTTTCTGCCATAAGAGTAGCAATTATTCCTAAGTTTTCTCCAATTACTCCTATTATTGAATTAATGATATCTTCCTTTTTTATTGAAATAAAGTCATTTGCTTTGCTTATTTTACCGAACGAAGCAGCTGTGAATTCTCTAAATATCTTATCTACTCTATCGTCTTCAATATCATAGATATCTCCTACTTTTAAATCAACTTTGAATCTATTCCCCTTATTAGCGAGATTTATTGCCTTTTTAAAATCCATTGATGACTCAATAAAGAGTGAATTAATTAGACCCATAAAGAAACCTCCTCCCATAGCCGATCCACCCAAGTGTTCAATCTTATCTCCTTTTAGGACTATTGAAGTCCCTGTTCCTAATGTGACAATAAGAGATGGAGGAAATGCTTTCTTCTTGTAATATTCATAAAGAAATTCTAATCCTTTTATATTTGACTCAAATTCGTTGAGTAGGGTAGTACTGAAACTGTTTGAATATTTTTTATAAAGCTTGTAAGCTTTTCCGCCAGTAAAATTAACCCTATTAAATTTACTTTTATTCTCATCAAGAAAATCAACTATTCCCTTAAGATTTGTTGCTCCTATTTTAAAGATAATTTCATTATCTTTTAGATAAGCAATCTTTGTTAAGCTCTGACCTATATCTATTCCAATTGTATCAGAGGGGATTTTAAATTGTGTTTGTTCTAAGAGTATTTTTATAGTGCTTTGCTCCATATTCTAAAACAACTCCTAATATTTTAATAAAGATTTATTTGATTATTTAATTTTAATATTTAGTAATGATTGAGAACTCTAAAATTAATAGCACTAATGTGGCTATAACCAAAAACGACAGTCCGACTAAGGCTATAAACAATGGGATTGAATTACTTGGTGGGATTTCAAGGTTTATTGAAAAGGAAGATAAAGTTTTTATCAAAATTAATTTAAGAGCACCTAGTGGCTTTCCTGTTAATGTAAGTATGGATTCCCTTAGAACTTTAATAATCTTGTGCAAGGATGCAGGAGCAACAAAAATATATGTTGGAGGGTTTCCAGATTACGGTATAAAAACCAGCACGCTTAATAACACCTTAGATCTCAAATCCTACTTAGAAAACCTTGGAGCAGAATTAATATCTTTGGATGATCAGGTAATATCCCCATTTAGTAATGTCGCTGTAAACGAAAAAAGTATCGAATATCCAACAAGAGTGCTTGAATCTGATAAATTAATTATACTCAATCAAGTAAGCGTTGACCCCTTATTCAAATGCACGCTTTCATTACTGAATTGTTATTCTTTAGTGTCTTCTAAATCTCAGAAAATTCATAAGGTAATTAGAAGCGGGAAAGATTATTTGTTATTAGACCAATTTAAGCAAGATTTAATATCACACATTCTCGATGTTTTCAGTATTAAAAAGCCCTGTTTAGTTATAAACGATATGTTTTATTTCTTGGAAGGTGCTGGTCCCTTAATATACAAGGATTCAAATTTAATTCGTACAGGGTTAGTAGTTAGTGGATCTGATGCGATAGCAGTGGACTTAACCACATTAAATTTATTAAAAATTGATTTATTAAGTAGCGAAATCCTATTAGAAGCGAGCAATAGAAAATTAGGAATAACTACTGCTTCTGAAATTAATTTAAAAGGTGAAAACCTTGATGCTAACGAGTTAATAGTTAATTTCTCAGTTAATAAGTTGGATGAAATTACGATTACTAACACATATCTACAAACTGGAAGAATTTGTTCTGGTTGCTTCAAAGAGGCGTATTACCTTTTAAATTTCATGAAAACCCACATGACAAAAGATTTAAAATACATAAGAAAACAGTCAATGTTGATTGGTGAAAATCCTCCTGAACCTGATACAGTAGAAAATATTATAGTTTTTGGAGACTGTGCGTTAAAAAGTACAAAGAATCGTGATTTTCGATATATTAAAGTAGCAAAAAAAGATAATATCATTAAAACCGTAGGAGACAAAGTAAAGAAAGATACTTCTTCTCAAAAAGACAATATTATTAAAAAGAAAGTAAACAAATCCATAATAGAACTTCCAGGATGTCCACCAGAGTTCCATACGAGCTTAAATACTCTCCTTAAATATTATGGAAAAAAACAAACTCCAAATCTCTCTTTCTATAATGCTCTATTAAATCAAGTTGTCAATAAGGAATCGGAAAAACCTACTAAAAAGAGGAATCAGCAGCGATGATTAACGAAGATTTACGAAAAAACTGGCTAAATATTTTAAAGTTTAATTCAAAGGTAAACATAGTTGAAAACCCGGAAAAATTAGATGAGAAAGTCAGAATTCCTTTAACTCCCATTCAGATTGACGCCTTTTTATTATATAATTTGTTTGCAGTTCTTTACCCGCGATATGTTAATGAGCAACAAAATATTCTCGATATCATCGTGTTAGATTCCGATATTAAAAATATTGTGTCTAGTGTGTATTTATATAAGACCAATAAACCGGGAATTCATGAAACAATAGAGAAATTACCAAACGATTTAGTTAGACTTAAGCAAGAGAATTTGGGTGATATGAACAAAATATTTAATAAATTTCAATCATCAATCTTAAAAAATCACGGTGTTAAAGTTAATAGTATCAGAATAATAAAAAAAAGAGGTTTGGATTTAATAAATAGTCATTCTGGAAAGATTGGTGATTCTACCATTTCTGATATATTCCGAAGTTTTTTGGATTTAATACAAATATCTCTAACTGATAATTTAATAGCTACGTATCCCGAACCATACATTTTACAATTTTTAAGAAATAATATAAGTCTTCTTGAAGGCATCAAATTGTCATCTATTTTCGCTTTTATTGAAGATATAATTCCTTCGTTTAATGTCTTGGTGGCAATGGCATCTGATCAATTATCATTTGGCATAAATCTGAAGAAAATTGAAAGCAATAAGTTAAAATCTGATATTGAAGTTAAATTATTCCCGATAGAAAGGGAAGATTACAATATAAATTCTTATGGATTATTTACAGCTATTGAGAAAGCTCAACAAACCTTCATGGTGGATAATGTTTTCAATATTAACTTCAACGTTATTTTAAAATACCTCTCAGAATTATTTGAAAATGAAATACCGATTGATAAGGAGATTTTAAAATTATTCTTTCAAAAGTTTTTGTATGGAATTAGAAGATATGACTTGCTTTGGAGTACGTACCCCAAACCTAAAATTTTTAATACATTAATCAGATTTTTAATAAGACTTATAGGTATAGATTTAAACTTAAAAAAACTTTCACACTGGGCTATTCCTGAATATCTTTTCGGGTTATTTGATACATTTGTGGGGTTAAACGCAAAAATTCTACTAATTATTACTACCAGCAAAAAAAAGAACGATATAAGTAGCCAAGCACCAACTACTTTACTACTTGAAATAGACAAAGGAACTCTCACGAAAGTAAAAAATATAACTGAAAAAGAACTCCTGTCTGGGATCGACAAAAAATCTTTAGATTCAATAAGGTTTGCCTATTCAGAGAGATATGGATTTATAACTAATATTATAATTCTAAATAAAAACCTTATAGAAGCGATTTTAAATACATTTATCTTTAAGTTCCATAAGATATCTTTGTTTTCCATCTTGAAAGTTCTGAAAATGTTGAAGCAACCTCAAATTTTTCAAATTTACCCCGAAATTCCTCCATATTCTCTACTAAAGAGGAAAAATCGTTTCTTTTTTATGAAGGATTTGCTCAAAATTGCGATCGATATGCATAACTTTTAAATCAAATTTATTTTATGAATCCTTTGGCTTTCAGTAATTCTGCATTTAATATTGCTCCACCTGCTGCGCCTCTTATTGTATTATGGCTTAACGCAATAAATTTATAATCAAAAATGGTATCCTTCCTTAATCGGCCAATAGTAACTGCCATACCTTTGTCGTTATCTCTATCTTTTTTAGGTTGTGGTCTATCTAAATTATCCAGGTATATAATTGGCTGCTTTGGAGCAAAAGGCAGATTAAGTTCTTGAGGGAGCGATCTGAATTCTTTCCAAATTTTAATTATGTCTTCTTCGTTTGGAATTTGATTTTCAAATTTAATATTGACAGAAGCAGTATGACCATCCGTAACAGGAACCCTAATACAAGTTGCACTTATTTGAATCGAATCCGCGTTAACGATTCCGTTCTCGCCAACATGTCCTAAAATTTTGAGTGGTTCTTTCTCAGATTTTTCTTCTTCTCCTCCGATGTAAGGAACAATGTTATCCAAAATATCTAGTGAGGGAACTCCAGGATAACCCGCTCCAGAAACTGCTTGAAGCATCGTCACTATCAACTTATCAACTTTATAACCTTTTCGTTCCAAAGCAAAAATAGGAGCCATAAAGCTTTGAATAGAACAATTTGGTTTAACGATCACAAAACCCCGTGACAAATTCCTATTTTTTTGCTGGATGGGGATTATATCTATATGATCGTAATTGATTTCAGGTATAATCATAGGCACATCAGGAGTCCATCTGTTCGCTGAGCTATTACTTATAACAGGAATACCCTTTCTAGCGTATTCAAATTCGATTGCTCTCGTGTCTTCCTTCTTAGGCAAATCCATCGCAGAAAACACAAAACTAACCTCATTTTTAAGAGAATCAAAATCTTGGACATCCCTTACAACTAAATTTCTAACTTCTAATGGGATATCCATAGCCATTTGCCATCTTCCCTTGATGGCTTCTCTATACGGCTTTCCTGCCGATCTGGGTGATGCTGCAACATCTACGATTTCAAACCATGGATGTCCAATCAATAGACTAATATAATTTTGACCAACGATCCCTGTAGCTCCTAAAATCCCAATTTTAATTTTTTCAGAAGACATATTAGTTTGAGTTTATATTATATTTCTAACCTCTTTAATGAGAGTATATTGAATAATTTTATTAAATTTTTTATATTATTTTATTATATTAAGGAATAACCAAGCGATAAGAGATGCTGAATAGAGAAACAGATTTATTAAAGGAAGCAGAAGAGTTGGAAAATCAATCGAAAATCGCTGAGAGGGATAAAAATTACGAATTGGCGATTTCAGTTTTAATAAAAGCAAAAGATAATTACACTAAATTAGGATTAACTGGACAAGTTTCAATAATTATAAAGAAAGTTGATCAGTTGAAACATTTAAGGGGAGATGAAAAAAGTTCATTACAAAGGTCTGGAAGAGATCAAGAAAAGATTGAACCTAAAACTCAGTTTAAATCAAGCTTAGAAAAATTAGGAGAAATAAAATCCGAGAACACTCAAATATCTGAAGTAAGTGGTAATGTTGTTCTAGAAAAAGCACGAAATTTAGCTCTTGAAGATAAATATGAAGACTCAATAAAATTATATAACGAAGCCTATAGCATATTTAAGCATCTCGAATTTGAAAATGAGTGTAAACAAATTTTGTGGCAAATAAATGAGATAAAAGACTATCAACGCATGGCAAAATTACGAAAATCTAAAGGGATTCCTATAAATTTAAAAGATATTGTGGCCTTAGCTTCCGCTGAGAGAAGGAGGCAAAGAATACAACAAGGTTTAGGAGCTAAACCCCAACCAGTTGAGATCGAAGAATATAAACGTACTAAAAGAAATCATTCAAATACAATTCATCCTAAAGGTTCTAAATTGCTTGAACAGATGAAATTAACTGAGGAAAGAAACGAAGAACTTAAGAAAACATCACTATCTAATATGAAAGACCAACAAAAGAATTTTGAAAACAAATGGAAAGAAAAGCAGAATAAGATTCAAATGTTACGGGAAGAAAAAAAGGATAAGGATGAGTTAATTGCTAAAGGACAAGAATTATTAGAAAAAGGAAACCAGAAACTTAAAAAAAAAGAATACAACGAAGCAAAAGCCTTCTATACTCAAGCAATTGAATTATTTACTCAGCTTGGCTGGCACAATCAGATAAGCATCCTAGAGAAAGAACTCTGGAATATTGATATGTATAAAAAAGAAGAAGAAAAGAAAGAAGAAATCGTAAGAGTAAGTAAAGTAAAAGAGGAGCAAGAATTTCAAAGCAGGGTTTCAAAAATAATGAGTGAGAAACAAAAACACAGCAAGAAACTACGCCAACAGCAGACAGCTTTGTCTCCAAATATAAAGAGTAAGATTGAAAAGATAAAGTTGGTTCAAGAAAAGGCTGAAAAGGAAGAAAGTTCAAATAATTTCTCAAGAGCCTTGGCAAGGTATCAATATATCCTTGAATTATACCAATCAATTCCTAAAGAAAGCATTGATTTATCAAATAAAATCTCAGAAGTAGAGCAGAAAATTTTGGATTTAAAAGCGAAATCGTAATATTTTAGGCTTAGGCTACTTTTATGTAACTAATAATTTTAATTTTGAACTTCGAACTTCGATGAAGAATCCGTTTTTATCTTTTTTTCATGTCCCTATTTCAAAAGAACTCTTAGATATAGCCTTCAGTAGAGCTATGAAAAGTAGCGCTCAAGTTTCTAAAAATGCACCTATTCTCCTTAAGGCGAAAAAAAAAGAATCTAAACGAATTAAAGTAGCTATTGAAGAATTATTGGATCGGATTTTAACCATTATTAAGAGAGTTCCGATGATTGAAGAATTACCCGATTTTTACAAAGAGTTGGCTTCACTTTTAGTTGATGTTGACGAATTAAGATTAATTCTGGGTAAATTAAACGGAATTTTACCATTATTGAGAAAACTCCAAAGGGAATATTCAAAAAAATTAAGCCAGATTGAAAGTCCTAAAGATGCCGACCGAATAAGAAGGGCTGCGTTTGGTAGAATATCTTCAATTATTAATAAACAGAATCCTAATCTGGAATATTTAAACAAAATTAGAGGCCGTTTAAGAGAAATCCCCTCAATTGATGATACACTGAATTGTATCGTTGTTGCAGGTTACCCTAATGTTGGCAAAAGTAGTTTTGTTAAGCAGATATCTACAAACAAGCGAATTGAAGTGCAAGAATACCCCTTTACTACAAAAAAGCTGATAATGGGGCATTTCGATATTGAAAAACGGTTTGACAAAATCAAGTTGCAATTTTTAGACACACCTGGAATTTTAGATCGCCCTATGTCTAAAAGGAACAATATTGAATTGCAAGCAATTCTAGCTCTGCGATTAATCTCAGATTTAATTATTTTTGTGTTCGATCCCACACCCTCATGTGGTTATTCAATTGATTCGCAATTAGATTTATATCACGAAATTAAAAATAATTTTACAAAAGAAGGAAAAATCCAAATAGTAATAGTATTCAATAAAATAGATTTAGCCAGCGCAGAAGAAATTAAAAATCTTAGAAAAAGAATAAATATGGAAGAAAAAGATTACTTTTTAATTAATGCCTTGTCTGGAGAAAATATAGATTTGTTAAAAGAATTTATAACAAAGCGTTATAGTGGTAATGAATGATAATCAAACGCTTTCACATCCTTAGGACATGATTTTTTATCATAAACAAACATTATTTATTATTTTATAGGATAGTTCCATTTAGTAATTTTTATATGCTTAGCCAGAGAAAAATAATTATGGAAGAATTTAATATTAATTTTGGAAATCTAAAAGTAGATCAGCTAGGATTTGTGTATAAAGATATTGAAAAACAAACTAAGATTTTTGAAACACTCTTCAACGTACCTAAATTTGCGATTTTACCAGAAACTACGGACATTGTTAAATATAGAGGGAAGGATGGAGAAATTAACACCAAAATAGCTATAAGCCGACAATTTGGTTTACAAATTGAATTGATACAACATATTAGTGGAGATTGTATCTATAAAGAATTTTTAGATCAAGGGAGGGAAGGATTTCATCATATTAGTCTATTTATTGAAAACATTGAAACCTATATCGAGTATTTCGAAAAACAAGGATACGAGATGATTTATTATGGGGCGATCGGAAAACAAGTTTATGCTTACTTTGATACGGAAGAAACGCTAGGAATGCTCTTTGAAGTTCAAGAAACAAGAAAAAGAAGAAAAAAAGCGTCATAAGATTTAAAATTTTCATTTATTTCAATTCTTATGTATAATTTTTTGTTAGGATTTTTCAATTGCTTAAAATACAGTTATGAAAGCTAAATATATTTTAGGACTCGATATTGGAGGTGCAAATACTAAGGCTGCTTTACTTCAAATTGAAAACGATAATATAAATAAAAGTTTTTCTTATATTGAATATTTTCCTTTCTGGGAGAAAACTTTGAATGACATTCCTGCTATGTTCAAAAGAGTTGTAGAAAAACTAATTATGCGAGAAAATTTACCTTTAGGAGATGTACATTTTATTTCAATATCAATTACTGCTGAACTCTCAGATGCTTTTCAGACTAAGCGAGAAGGGATTTTAACGATATTAAACGCCTTAGAGCAAATTTTTGACAAGGAAAAGATGTTTTTTATTAATAACAGAAATGAATTCAGCGGCTTCGATCAAGTTAAATCAGATCCAATTTCAGTTGCAGCAACAAATTGGGTATCAACTTCCTTATTTTTAGGTAAATTTGTTCCCAAATGCATTCTTATTGATGCGGGATCAACTACTATTGATGTAATCCCAATTTTAAATTCTGTTCCTGTTTCAAGAGGAAAGAATGATGTGGAAAGATTGATGAATCGCGAATTGATTTACACGGGAGGCTTAAGAGCAACTATTCCATCGATTACGCATTTTTTACCCTATAAGGATAAGATGGTTAGAATATCGTTCGAAAAATTCGCTCTTGTCTCTGATGTACATAGGATACTAAATAATATTTCTGAAACAGAATATATTAACGATACTGCAGATAATCGCTCAAAAACCTTAAATGATTGTTACGCGAGATTAGCAAGAATGATATGTATGGATCTTGAATCAATTTCAACAAAAGAATTAGATATAATAGCGAAATATATTTATGATAAGCAAATTGAGATGATTTCAATTGATATCAAAGAGTTTATGGGCAATTTGAATAGGCAATTGCCTGAATTTGACCAAAATTCAATATTTGTAATTACTGGCTTATCTGCAGGGTTTTTGATAAAAGAGGTGCTAAGAAAATTGGGATACAGTAACATTAAAAACTACGAACAAATAACTGGGATTCCTGATCATATTAGTTCTTCTGCATTTGCTGTTGCGGGAGCTTTCTATTTTCAATTATAAAACATATTAATCAGTATGCAGTATAAAGAAGCGGTCTTTAAAATTGGAGGAAAAATTCTAGAAAATACTAGCAATATTAATTCAACTTTCTCCCAACTGACTCAATTATATGAAGAAAAAATTCTTCATAAAATCATTATTCTCCCTGGTGGGGGAACTTTCTCTAATTCTGTTAGAAGATTGGACAAAGATTTACAAATCGGAGACGACCTAGCTCATTGGATAGCTATTTATTCCATGAATTACAACGGAATAATATTAAATAGAAAATATCCTGATCGGGAAATTATTGAAGAATTAAAGACATTTCAAGACGCTAAACAAATGTTTTGTATCTTCCTTCCATATAGTTTTCTCCGTGAAGAAGATACTCTACCACATAATTGGGATGTAACTTCGGACTCTATAGCACTTTATATTGCTAATAAGCTAAAGTTGAATCGATGTTTCTTAATCAAAAATGTAGATGGTATCTTTAATATCGATAAGGAATTAATTAGAACTATCTCCACTCTCAAATATAGCGAGTTAAAAGACACCAATCAATTAAATAAAATAATAGAAGACAATAATAATATTAAGAAATCGAAGCCTATTGATTCACATTTATTAAAATTAATAGAAAAGTACAAAATGTCCTGCTATATACTAAATGGAAGACCTAACAACCAACGGATAATTGAGTTTTTTACTACTGACATACCTGATGAAAAAAAAATATATACAAAAATTATCAGTCAAATTGAACTCTAAAGCTATTAATAACCTCAAATATTAGGTTAATTTAAGTAAAATTAATCTAAATTAAATAAATATCAATTAAAAATATGAAGTGAAATCATTATGGATATCGAAGAAATGAAAAAAAATGCTGTTTTTCTAATAAACAATGTTAAAGGAATAAAAATTCCCGGATCTGCTACAGTTAATGTTAGATATAAAACTTTGGTGAACTTTGCAAAAGTATATGGAATAACTGACACAAAATATGTTGGTTCTGAAGAAAGTGGGATAGTAGCCTGCCATGGATTTGCCAACCATTTCACGATCAAAGCAGTGTATAAATTACTCATAGGTTTTAATGTAGTTCAGGATGGTAAAACGCGGGGAATAATGCTCGATCCTGGTAAATTGTTACACACAGGAAACATCTACAGTTGGGAAGGTTGCGTTGATGTCAAACCTGGTGATAAATTACAAGTTACTGGTTCATGTGAAGATGTATGGTTAAATGAGAAAAATATGATGTTATTTTATAAATTCTTAGTTAATGTAACAAATCAAAATGAAGAACCCGTATGCGATGTAGTAATTACTGCAGGGGTTAGGAAAGGAGGGTACTAAAATGACAAAAATATCTGATTATAATGTTGGGTATGTCGTAAAAGATCAATTTGAGGGAGTTACTAGGGATTTACTGCGGGAATACGCAAAAACATCCGGCGATACTAACCCAATTCATACCAATGATGTTGTTGCTGAACGAGCAGGGCTAAAGGGGATAATCGCACATGGTTTATTCTCTACAGGCTTAATCACAAAATTATTTGAAGACCATTTGGAGCATGGAAAGTCAGGAAATTTAATAGAAGTCAATATAGAAATGCGAGGATTTGTGAGGTGTGGAGATCGAATAATCACTAAAGCTATAGTAAATAATGTTGATGGAAAAAGAGTCTATTTTGATGTAGAACAGAGGACTATCACTAAAGTGGATATCAAAGATGATGATGGTAATTTAGTTGAACAATTTGAAGCAGGTGAGAGAGGATACATTTCCGAAAAGGATATAGAACGTGGTCTCGTGAAAACAAAAGAAGTTCCAGAAGGTTTACTAACCTATAGAGAACGAGTTTCAACTCCTGGAACTGCAATTATCGAATTATTTGAATGATTTTTTTTATTTTTGTTATTTTTTTATTAAATTTCTTGCTTTGGACAACCAAATCCTAATTGTAGAAGGTGCATTAAATGGAAAACTCTTATAATAGAAGTTATTTTGTTCATTTGGATTTTCTTTATAAAATTCAAAAAACGTATCAAATGTCTTTTCATTTTCTTTCCCCAAATAATTCTTATTTATCCAATAGGATTTAGGAGGTAATTTTATTCCAAATTTATTAATTAATCTTGTTAATGTACTTTGAGATAGATCATAAATTCTAGCAATTACATATATGGGCATTTCCCACACCAAATCTCTAATTAATGCTTTGCTTAATTTCATTGTTTTATATTTATTTACTGTAAAGATTTTCCTCTTCCGTGGAAGGCTTAATTCATAATTTAACATCATCTCGTTGAATAATATACTTCCAAGACTTAAAGAAAAAGCCTTAGGATTATCTTTATCAGGGTTAACTTCAAAGGGCAGATCATATCTTGTCTTTATTTGTTCCAAGAATCGTGCATTTCCAGATCTTAATACTGTTAATCCTTGTTTCCCATCCCCATCAAAAAAACCAAGGAGGAAAGCTAAATCCAATTCTCTCCCACCTAAATTGGGTAATTCTATTCGAAATGTTTTATCTGGAACCACTCCAAGTTCCTTTAAATAATCCGTGAATATTTTACTTTTAAACTCCATTTTTATCATTTCATACTGAACCTCAACTCCATCCTTTATTTTAGTCCTATCATACTCTATAATATATTTGGGATTAAAATTTATCGTCTTGGCAAACCTCTCAATTAAAATCTTATCTTTTCGAGCAATTTTTATTCCAAACCTAGTATATTCATCTCCTTTATAAGCTCGATATATTGAACCATCAGCATAAATAAATCCAAGCCAGTATGCTTTTTCTTTAGTGTCAACTATTTTAAAAAAATCCTTTATAAGATTTGGATGAGAATATCTAAGTCTATCTAAATTATTGTTAGGAGGACTATTAACAACTGCGTAATGTTTAATCTTCTTTATAGCATTTTCACAATCTCGATTAAATTTAGATTTTAAATTTGTTATATAATCATGTAGAAATTTCTGAGCAATTATGTATTTAGGGTCTTTTCTAGCTTTTTCAAATATATTTTGGATATGACTTTTTTCCTGACCTAATAATATACTTAATTTCTCATTAGATAGCACACCTCTACATAAATCTTCTATGGGTATAAATTTTGCTACTTCCCGTTTAATCTCATGTAAAAGCATTAGAGATGTATAAATTTTTTCACCAAATTTTTCTTGATCTTTTGAATTCTTAACCATGTTATCCAAAGCCTCGAATTTATAAGTTAAACTTCTCTATTTAAAAGGAAAGAGTTATTAAATTTTATAAAACTTGTACTTACTTGGCCATCTTTTTGTAATCTTTTTTTAGATTTAAAAGTAACCCAAGCAAAAATAACCAGTGTAGACATAAAAGAATGATTTCAAGTTTGTTTTTTCTTTTTCTTATTCAATTTTTTTCCTTCAATAATTTTAAAAAACCTAATTTTATTGTTTTTATTGAAAAACATTTTTAAAGATTAACATCAAAAGAATAATTGGTTTAATAATAGAATTATAATCTGGTAGGCTCTTGACTATTCTGACCTTAGATGTAAAAAAGGTTGAAGATCTAATTTTAAGTGGTAGCTATGAAAAAGCAGCTGATGAGTTATTTGAAGTAATTGAAAATTCTGCAACTTCTAACAAAGAACTAATCTATGACAGCTTAACATTATTAAATAAAATATGTGACAAATCTCCGGCAATTTCCTTAAGAACAGTTAGAAATTTAAGCAACTTGATAAACGACATTAATTCTTGGGTTAGATTAGTGTCTTTAGAAATACTATACCAAATAACTATGTATCGACCGAATCTACTGATTGATCTTATCGATAAGATTCGATCACGTTTATTTGACCAAGAATCCTCAATTCGACGCTTAGCAGTAAAAATTATGGGAAATTTAATTCTTTCTTTACATATCGATAGGGAGCAACTACAAAACATTATTGAAGAATTTACTGAGAAATTAATGGATTCTGATTGGAAAGTTAAACTTCAAGTAATTAAAACGCTGAAAAAAATTTTAAACCAGGATTATACAAAGATTCGAGAATTCGAACCTTTGCTTTCGATTATTATAGTAAATCTGAGAGACGAAGATGATGATGTTGCCAGATCAGCGGCAGAACTGTTAAAAATACTTGGCACCTATTTTCTTTCGAAAGAAAAAATCACCTATGTCCTACTTAATCTACTTTATAACGAAAAATCGCGAGTAAAGGAGTTGATCATATGGCTTTTCGGAGAAATAGGAAAAGAAAAATCATCGGAAATCATCCCTATTATCCCTAAACTTATTAATCTTTTAAAAGAAAATAATTATCGAATTCAATTAAAAGTAATTGATTCGTTAGTAACAATAGCGGAGAATAATTTTGATCAAATTTGGGCTAATTTAATAACCGCGCTCTGTACTGGAAATTCTGAGTTTAGAAATGTAGTTATAAACGCTCTATACCATTTATGTCAAAACAATATAATGCAAATTTTTAGTTATATCTTTGAGGAGTTTGAAAATCCATCAGAAAATGTTCGGGATGGGATTTCGCTTGTTTTTAAACGGCTATACGAAGAATATTTAGTGGAAATAGAAAACGAGATTACAAAAATACTTTATACTTTAGAATCAAAGTACTGGCGAGAGCGAAAAAAAACGATAATCCTATTACGAAATATCTGCTATATTTTGGAAAGTAAGAAAATAGCAGTCTGGATTTTTATCGAGCTGGAGAAAAATTTAAAAACAGAAAATGATCCGGATGTAAGTGAGGAAATTCTTAATACAATAAAAAACATTAAAACGACATTTCAGAATATTGACGAAACAATTCAAGAAGTTAATGAAGATTTAGATGTGTTTCAAAAAAAAATTCGGGAATTTCAGAAAATTCCCGCCGAATTCCGTGAAAAAATGAATTCCTACATAAAAGAATTCAAATTCCGACAAACTGAAATAGAATTAGATAAAATCTATCGTAAAATTTTAAATAAAATTAAGAAATTTAATAAAAGATTAAACAAGTTCGAGTACAAAAGGCTTGCGTTCAATTTAATTGAAGACTGGGAAGAAACCAAAGTAACAATAATTGATGAACTAAGTATTATTAAAGGATTCATCTCCGAGGTCTTTGAAGAAAAAAAAGAGGAATTTACAACAAATTTAAAGTCGAAGATTAAGCTATTAGAAGATCGTATAAATATTTTAAAAGCCCAATATGAATACGCTAGGGATTCTAAATTTTTGGAAAAACTAGATGGACTAATCTTAGAAAATATAGGAAATTCGGATCTTGAAGAGAAGTTTACCCAAATAACACAGTTTAGAAATTATATGTTTAAATTGGATGACGATATTCGAGAAATTTTGGTACATAATGTTGAATTTAACGAAATTTTTAAGTCTATGCTAAGCAAATGGGTTGGAGTGAAAATAGAACTACAAGAATTTCTAAGCGATTTAGATCGAAAAATTAAAAGCTTGAAAGATAGAATTCTAATAGAAATTCAGGAATCTAATGGAAATCCTGAAGAACAAAAATTAAATCTCCTCTCCTCTGTATTATTTCAAGGTCATATTCAATCAATAATTTCGCAAAGTATTGAAGGATTAAAAAAGTTCAATAACAATTTTGATGGTTTAAAAATTAAGTTGGATACTTTATTAAAAAAATGTGAGTTTTCTGATGCAAGAAAACTTATAGAAATGAATACTAACCAAATTCAAAATTTTATTGTGGAATACGAGAATCAGATTGACAATATTATAGGGAAACTCACTGAGGAAAATGATATTTTTAACCTGTGGGCAAGACCAACCGTAACTAAATTTGTCTCGTTTAAAGAAGTTCTTATAAACAAATTGAAAAACTTCAATCAGAAGAGTAATGATGAACTTACTCTGAGTCAAATAAAATATTATCTTGATGTTATGAATCCTATTAAATTAGAAAGTCTCGCATCTTATATTGACACTGATATTAATGTCTTGAAAGAAAAGATTGTAAAATTTGTAAATAAGAATAAACTTAATGCACGAATTATAAAAGATGATCTCTATTCACCAAAAATAGAAGATATTGTTGAACCGAGAGATATTCTTTTATTTAAGAATCTAAAAACAATTGGAAATAAGCTCTATTTTAACTTTAAATTGAATAATCCTACAAATTTACTTTTTTCAGATTTACAAATATCTCTTAAGACCCCTGGTTATTTAACTTTTCTTCGAAGCGAAAGCTTTCCTAAATATCTTTATCTCAATGAATTGAAACCTGGAAATGTTTTTAAGTTTAATTATGTCTTAAAATTAAAACATAATATCGAAAAGAATTTAACAGATCCATCAGTTGATGAAGTAAATCTTAATATTTATTATAAAGATCCCTTCGACATCACTCATAAAATTACGAAAAAAATTAGTCTCCTTTTACCTTAATATTTTATTCAATTATTTATCTAGGCAGATAATAAAAATTGCTTATTCCGTTGCACAACGGCATCGAATAGCTTATCCTGTTTTTTATTTTAATTGAGAATTAATTTTCCGAACTTTTAGTATTGTGAAAATTTATTCGCTTCCACTCTTTTAAGTACCATTTCATAAAATTATTTGTAACACCTAAAGAATTTCTCTTTTGATAGAAGAAATCTTTAATTTTTTTTTGTTTTAACCGGAAATAAAACATAACATAAATTTACTTAAGAGATTCTTAGTTAATCTCAAAGCCAAATTGTAAATTAAAGGAGATATAACATGGGTGTAATATGTATCTTAAAATTGAATTTAGATGCTTATCGAAACAATTGATAAATAATATCGAAAAAATTAATAAACATTAATTCATATCAAAAACATATTAGAATTAAATAAAAATGGATATCGTAAAAAGTGTGAGGTGAATGACTGAACAAAAAAAGGAATATCGGTTGACAAAGCAAGTTAAAATCTATGGTTGATCATGTAAACTTGGTGCAAATCAATTAGAAGAATTACTGGAGAAAACTGGTTTAAAAGGATTTATTGATGATGCTGCTATTGTGCCCGTTCCAAATTCCGACCTGGTTCAAGTGAAAAGTATTGATATTTTTACTCCTATTGTAGATGAACCCGAAATTATGGGCGAAATCTCTGCTTGTAACGTAACAAATGATATATTTGCGATGAATGTTCCAGAAGTTTCAGGAATGCTCGTGTTTTTAGCTATCAACAAAAACACTCCAATGAATATTGCAGAAGGAATTCTTAGAGGAATTAACAGGTTTATGGAACAAAAAATAAACTCCAAAGTGGTTGGAGGTCATACGATATATAGCGAGTGGCCTCTTATTGGTGGAGAAGCATCTGGTTTTGTCGATAAAAACAATTTAATCCGGAAACACGGTGTAAAAAAAGGCGATAAATTAATCTTAACAAAACCTATTGGATTACAAGCAATTATGGCAGCATATAGGTTACAAAAAGATTTTCCAGATATGCTGGAGGAATATTCATCGAATGAGCTCAGTGATTCGATTAAATTAGCCATAAACCTTATGACAACATCTAATCAAGGCGTAGTAAAAACGATTTACACATATGACGATTTCTCTTTTATTCATGCTATGACTGATGTTACTGGCTTCGGATTGTCTGGTCATTTGAAAGAAATGTTACAAAATTCTGGATTATCTGCTATTATTGAAACAGTTCCTTCAATTAAGTTTTCGAAAAACCTTTCTGAGGAATTAGGATACGCTTTTACCGATTGTTTGTGCTCTGAAACGGCTGGCGGTATGCTATTAGCTATCGATCCGAGCAAAGTAGAGGATTTTTCTAACGCTCTCTCTAGTAATGGCATTTCTAATTGGACTGTTGGTACAATTGATAACAAAGAAAATGAACTTGTTAGGATGTCGAAAAAAGTTGAACAGATTGAAATAAGTAAAGTATAATGACGTCAATGAAATAGGCTAAAACACACATGTGGGTGCTTATCGAGAAGCCCGTTGCACAACGGCGTCAATCTTTTACCGAACCATTATCTTATCTCATTCTACTTAGAATAAGATATAACCCTACTTAATTAATTTTTTAAAAAGAAATAGTTGAAAACACCTTTAAATTTAATAAAATAACGAATAATACTCAATATTAGTTCGACCTTAAGTTTATATTTCCTCGTTTTCTTCTTATACAAAGAAAAAGCAAAGTTACGAATATGGATAAGGATAAAGATTATTATAAAATTCTTGAAATCGAAGAAGACGCCTCTGAAGAAGAAATCAAATTAGCTTATCGGAGATTAGCAAAAAAATATCATCCTGATCTAAATAAATCCGATCCCAAAGCTAAGGAGAAGTTTATAGAGCTACATGACGCTTATAACACATTAATAGATCCAAAAAGAAGAAAAATTTACGATCAAGCAGGTTATAATCCAAGAAACATAGATCTTAGTGATTTGTTCTGGCGAAATAGTTATATGAGATTCAGGGATATTTTAAGGCAAGTTTATTCCCAAAGTTATCGAGTTACAAATATAAAACCTCCCCCTGAAGGAATGTATGTATAAGGTTAATAATACAGATTCTTAATTCTCCCTAATAGGCTTTAAGAAAACTTAAAATATTAGAAAAACTACTTAAAATCTCCTGCGGCTAAAGCAAATATAGTGGCTTATGATGTATTCGGTAATCTAATTATCTCTTAATTTGAATAAATTCTTATGAGGGTCTAAGTTCAACTCATTTTCCTAATAGTGACTTCATACTTTTAAGTATTATTTCAATTTCACTATCAAAAGTTTTAACCCTATCAAAATTAAGTTTATTAACTTGAAGTAGTTGTGAAACTGTGAATTCTGGAGCTTTGTTGATTTCTTTTGCTAGCTTAATCACTTCTTCGAGTATTTCACCCAGTTCAACAAGTCTATTTATGATGTTTAGTCGATAAGCTTCCTCAGCACTTAGAAAATTCTCTTTTGAGCCTGTATTCAAAGTTAGTTCAAGAGCTTTACCTCTACCTACAAGACCCATATATGGGAAAAATAAAGGGCAAGCCCCAAATCTAATTTCTGGATGGCCAAATAATGTTCCCTTGGAAGCAATTCTAAGATGGCAAATTACAGTAAGATCAAATGCTCCTACGAGAGCATATCCATTTATTGCAGCAATGAGTAGTTTTGGAAAATCAAATAAAGTCTGGTGGAAAAGATGGTTAGATTCTACGAATTCCTCATAATCACCTTCACCTTGTACGACTTTTTGAACTTCGTCTCTATCAAATCCAGCGGAAAAGAATTGCTCTCCTCCATAAAAGATAACTGTTCTAATTCTTTTTTCTTCTTAGAGAGAGAGTAGAGCGTCTATTATTTCTGAACGCATGTCAGAGCTAAGGGCGTTTTTTTTATCGGGACGATTGAAATTGAGGATACAAATGCCTCTCCTAAACTCTAAATTTATGTAATTATAATTTTAGATTCTATTTTCTCTCCCTTATCTTACCATTTAAACCTAAGATAACTTCTCTAATATCATCTAACGCTTTTTCTGCTAATTCTTCTCCGTTCTCAACATTAAAAGCTGTTATAGAAAGTTCAACTTCTAATGAAAGTCCGATTCTTGGATGAGTTTTTATCCAAAGTCGGGGGTTTTTATGTTCGATTCTAGTAATATAAGGAGCTATCTGCGACTCGCCAATACCCATAAAAAACAAGCCTTTCTCAACAAACTTTCCTCTTTTTTCTTTTAAGATTGGTTTTACAACAGTTTGGAAGATTGCTTTCATTTCAGATGGAACACCTGGGAGTACAAAAATAGTAGTATCTCCTTCTGTTAATTTAACTCCTGGAGCAGTTCCTCTGATGTTTGGCAGGGGTATTGATCCTTGAGGAAGGCAACTCATCTTTTCTCTTTCCTTCGTCATCCCTTTAAGGTTCAGAATTCCTCTTTTGTAAGCATATTCGTAAGCTTTCTCTATAGATTTATATGCGTGTTGATTGAGTTCTAATTCTCGATTCAAGCCCTTCGCTACACCAGCTAATGTCATATCATCAAAGGTCGGTCCAAGACCCCCTGTTGTAATTATGATGTTGGGTTTGCGTTTTAAAGTAATTTGTAGGGTTGTTGAAATAACCTTAATATTGTCTTCAATAGCAGTGATCCTTTTTAGCCTATGACCATATTTAGCAATTCTTTTAGCTAACCAATTTGAATTAGTATCTTGAGTTTTTCCAATAAGTATTTCATTCCCGATGACTAAAATTTCAACTTCCATTAATATCTATCTATGAATTATTTAATGCCATTAACTACGAATCTCTTAATGTTCAAAGGAATTTTAAATTATTTTTAATATCATAATATAGTTACTATTTTTTATAAAAAGTTTTGAATACGGAACAATGTCGATTGAAATAGATGATTCCGGAACTGGAGATTTGGTTGGAGATGCTTTTATAGGTTTTTATCGGAAAAATACTAAAAAAACTATTTTTAAAAATCTCCCTGTAAACCTGTTTAAAGGAGAAAACTGGGAAAATAAAATGCCCGTAAAGAGAACTGTTGATTTAGTAAAAGAGGGCTTAAAGGAGCTAAACTTCGATAAAAATAAAGAAAAAGTTCTACTATGTCGTGGAAATATCTTTGATGACGTAAGAGCGTATTTTATTGAAGAAGGTATATTATACGAAGATGCTATTATTGAGGGAAAACTTCAAGATGCAGTTGAACTGAGATTTGTGAATCACTTACGTAACGATTTAGGAATTAGGTCAAAAAGATTAACAACTAAAAGCGGTGCAAAGAGATACTTTGTTCTTTTTAATTGGGTCTCGTACGATTTCTATAAAAGAGAAAAGTACGTTAAATCAGGATTCAAAAAATGGAATACAGTGTGGCGGGACCGAGCAATTGAAAAGTACGAAGAAATTAAATATAATAGAAATCAAAATAACTGAAAATAAGAGTAAATTGTGAAGATCGTCGTATTTGCTCCTCACCCAGATGATGAAATATACGGAACAGGAGGATCAATATTAAAATGGATGAAGGAGGGACATGAAGTCCATATAGTTTATGTAACAGATAATCGTGCTTTAATCTCATGGGGCAAAAAGAATAATCAAATTATAATAGAAGAAGCACAGGAATATATTAATTTCAGCGAAGATCAGATCGGTCAAATCGGACTGAAAGAAGCTAAATCAGTTGCTAAAGCTTTTGGTTTTCCGGATGAAAATGTTCATATGTTTGAATTTCACGATCAAGACGCTTTGAATCAAATCAGCAGAGGAATAGCTCTTGCTAAAACGATTATCTACGATGCAGATCGGATAGTGATACCCAGTGACAATAATAATCATCCAGATCATCAAGCAACACATTCCATTGCTAAAGAAGCAGCCATAGAATTAAACCTTGTAAATACCGAATTTTATGTGTACGCGATTTATAATGTAATGAAGGCTCCTATGGAAAAACAAGTAAAAATTCGCATAGCAGAATATCGTGATCAAATATATGATATAATGGCTCTTTATAAGACTCAATTAGCTCTTAAAGATACAAGAATGGGGTGGTTTACCTTGAAAAGAAAGAGATCTGAGAGATTTGGTGTTTTCAATTTAAGCAATGCTGGAAAATTCTATAATTTCTAAAAATAGAAACATATGCTATTTTAAATCAGTACCACAAATGGGGCATTTCCTAGATTTAGAAGAAATTTCACTCCCACAAGCGAAACAAATAATATTTGATCTATCACTGGGCGGATCTGGCTCAATTCTTTTTGGTAATTGTACATCTTTCTGTTCCTGTTTAGAACTGCCCAAAGTGTGATCTTGACTTATTCTCTTCGAAAGATAGTCTTTATCATGAGGTGTTATAATTTTAAAGTCTTCAGTAGTTTCAATTTCCTTGAATCCAATGGGTAGATTTTCAATATCACTGTCTTTCACAACTTTAACTTCTTTAAAATCATCCTGAGAGATATTTATCTCAGTTTCATTCGAGATTTCGGATATTGAATTTGGCATGGATTCGATTTTAGTCTCGCTTATAGTAGGTTCTGGTTCTATTTCTGAAACTGTATTTTGATGAATAGGCTTCTGTTCTATACGTTGTTCTACTCTTCTCTGACTTATGAGTTTTTGTTTGAGGTTTTTAATATGTTCTATCATTTGTTTAGTCTTATCAATAAGCATTGATTTGTAAGAAAATTCGAGATTTGGCGTTTTTGATACTCTTAGAGTCATCTCGCTAATTTCTAACCATAAATCTACAGCTTCTTGATATTTATGAATTTTTTCGAGCCCATTTGCTTTATTAATTTTATAACTAAGTTCTTTGTTGAGTTTTGCGATATCCATCTCGAAACCTCTTGTTTTCTTAATTATTCCTCAATATTATCAAATAAATCTAACTATTTATAATTGTTAATATGAGGATATGTATAAAAATTAATATTCGGAATTTTTATTTGTTTATTAAGCAATAACTTTCATCATTAATTTATGTCGCTTAGACCTTTTTCGTCTACAGAACTCGTAAATTTAAAAGAGGCAATCGAGAAAAATGGATTCAAGATAGACGGAACTATAGAAAATTATTTTAGATATAGTGTTAAAAAGGATAAATTGATATTATTCACGATTAAATTTCCTGTGACACTACCTTTAAGACTAAATTTTCCGTTTGAAGTAGTAAGTTTCCGAATTAGCCTTGCATTTAAATTATGGGATTTGAATCAAAATACAGACAGAGTAATTATATTCATCGTGAAAATGCTTAGAGATTTAGCACTTCAGATTTCACTAGAACACAATTTTCCCATCAAAGGTAAGGAGTTACTCCTCCTTGAATTGTTGAATAAAACAATTCCTGAAACAATCACTGAAGAAAACGATAGCAGATGGTTAAATCGTATTCGTATATCATTTATGAATAAACGCGATGAATTCGAGAATTTTGATAAGACATACACTAATAAAATCGTAAATATTTTAGACAATGTTAGATTAAAGCCAACTTTCAAATTACCTTGGGAATTAAAAGAAGGAGTACCAAAGCTCCGAACATCAGAAACATTATTTTTTTCTAACGATGAACCTTTTGACGAATTCTTTATTTTAGAAAGAGGGTATTTTACATTTTTTAAAGATTTAGAATACAATAAGTTCTATATTAGATCATCATTCGACTCCTATACTCCATATATTGTAAGTTCTTTATTTAGCGATGCTGAGTTTAGTCTTGAAACTTATGTAGAGAATTGGATTAAATTTTCACGTATGATGTTGAACTCGATAATAGAAATAATTAATTTAGCAAAAATCAATCAAAATGATTTTATCAAGTTTAATCCTAAAAGAGAAATAGATACAAACGATTTTGAATCAGGCATGAATAATTTCCCTTTTTCGGCCCTACACTATGAAAGCACATTGTCTAAAGGAGAATTATATCATATCCATAACGACCTTTTTAATACACCACCTACTAATTTTGAGGTTATTAAATCAATTAATTCCTATATTGACGCTGAAGCTTTAATTAAAAATTATCGATTTGATGAGGCAACTCAACTCCTAAATGATTCATTAAAAATATTTAATAAAAATCGCCAAAAAAAAGTAGTTGTATCAATATTATTAAAATTGAGAGAAATTGCTACACTACTCAATCAAGAAGATATGGCTGTAAATTATTTACGAAGTGCCTTAGAAGTAGCTAAATCAGGAGAGGTTCCGGTTGATTATATCATTAAAATTCATTATTATTTAGGAAAAAGACTTTATCAGGTGGAAGAATACGATAAAGCAAAGGAACATTTTAATATCATCGTAAAATTCTTAAAAAACGAGGAATCATCTATAGATAAGGACGAATTTCTAGGAATGGCTTATCTATATATCGGGTTAATTCATATAGCGCAAAATAAATTAGCAAGTGTTAAAATGGATTTTAGAAAGGCCTTACAGTTAGGTAATAAATCAATTAAAGTCAAACTTAATTACCATCTTATGCGAGCAAAAAATTACAAATCTAAAGGTAATCTTTCTCAAGCCCAAAAACTTTTAAGAGCTGGAATAGATTCAGTCGGCATCAATTTTGATGATAAAGAATTCGTTCCAATACTCCATGATTTGGTTTTAGAATTAGCTGAGTTTTATATACATCATAGAGTAGATTCAAAGAAAGCACTTTATCTAATGAAATCTATTGAAAAAAAACTTTCGCTTAATTTAAAAGAAATTCCAGGTATCCGTAGAGCAATACGTTGGAACTTATTGATGTGTGATTATTATGATATATTAGCTAAGGACAGTAATAATTCTACACATTATTACCAGCAAAGCCAGATTTTAATAAACCAGCTGAAAAAAATTGGAGTTATAGCGTAATTATTTAAAAAATCGTTATCGTTTGTAGCTTGCTCGCTTAGCACCTAGAGATTCTCGTTGCCCTCCATATTTACCTTTCTCTATTCTTTGTATATATAGAGTACGAAATCTCATCCGAGGTGATTTTTTCTTCCTCGAATTTACTCCACTTCTTTCTATTTTGGGTGTTTGTTGTTTAACTTTCCCAGCTTTTGTTAAGCTTCCATGAGATCCTGGCATTTCTTATAAATCTCCTAAATTATATGTTTTTTTAGTGATAGAACTTAAAAGTATATATTATACATCTCTAAAATAATGAATAGCTCTTAAATTTTGTCATAACTTGGATTATTTAGGAGCTTAAATAAATATTGGACTCCATTTTTTTTATAGACTTTACACAAATTCATTATTACAGAAGAATGTAGATATAAATAATTCAAACTTGAATTAATTATGCCAGATAATAAAACACCAGAAAATACAGAAAAAGAGCTAAAGGTAATTGAAAAAAAAATCCAATTTGGGGATAATGAATATTTATGCTTCGCTTGTGGGGAAAAGATTGCTATTGATACTTTAATCTGCCCTTATTGTAAAACAGCACAAGATAAAAAAGAATTATAATAAAAATGATAAAGTCTTTACTAGTTATAGAATCTATTTATACATAGAACAAATTTTCTCTAATGAGTGTTCGAGATTACAACAAAAAAAGTTTCTCAGTGGTAATTGGATTAGTTATTTTCTTAATAGTTTGTTTCCTCACTATGGGACTATTTTTTGTTGAACTGGTTATTCTATTAGTGATTATAATTCCAATATTAGGTATTACATTTATCGGTCTTATCATTTACCGATATACTGGAGAATCTAAAAAACATTGTCCCCGCTGCAACATTCCTATTAGCATATACACAGAATTTTGCCGTAATTGTGGTTTAAAACTAATAAACAAGTGTCCAAATTGTAACATTTACATGGATGGAAAGATTAATTATTGCGACAATTGTGGATTCGAATTCCCCAAATACGAAGGAGATAAATTACCCTTTGAGTATAAAGTATATGATAAGGGAGAACATTTACCAGAAAAACCAAATTTCTGTCAAACATGCGGGGCATCTTTAAAAAATGCTGAAAACCTTAGATTTTGTGAATTCTGTGGATCAAAAATTGTCTAGTAGTGAAAGTGCAAGTTCAAAAATTTTTTTAATCCTAAATTATTAAGACATATCATAAAACAGAAATAAAATAAGTAATTAGTAAATTTATAAATTAGTAGTTATTTAAAACAAATTAATTTACGCCACGACTTATTTTCCTAAAACACGGGGGCGTGGCGAAGCCCGGTATAACTTTGCCCTTTCGGTGCATAGTGCTGAACGCGGCAGGCTCCAGACTTGTTGGTCACCGGTTCAAATCCGGTCGCTCCCACTTGTTTTTTTGATTTTATGATTCAAAATAAATTATAGCATAAATTTAATTATCATAACTTTTTACATAGCTGGGTGATATGTTTGTACGTGAAAGACTTGTTTCACGATCATAAATGTCGGAAGTTCTCTATTTTTTCCTAAAAATCAACACCCCCTCTTTAATTTATAGTGTAGAAGTTTATTTAGATTTATGCTCGAAGCTCAGAAAGGTAATAGTTTCGTTGAAAAAAAATTAACAGAAACCGTTTATCGGACGCATAATTTTAATGTCATACCCCCGATTATTGGAATTATTATCGCAGATCAGTATGGGAACACTATTACGGTTTTTGAGTATGATTCAAATGAGGATGACGATTATAGACCTATTAAATCTTACTTATCAGAGGATCAAAAAAATCTTTTAGAACTTGACTTGGTTTCGATGTATTTAAGCTCGTTTAAAATCTTTGCTGGGCAAGCTAACATAAAAAACCTCTCGCACCTCGAAATCTATGGTTCTAATATTAAAGCTCAAATCTACTTTTTGCTTGAGAAATTTATGGTTATCATTTTTCTTAATTCCAATACAGACTTAAATTCAAAAGAGAGAGCTCAAGTTATAAAACATTGCGAAGATAAGCTAATTAAATATGAATATGAATATGAAAACTTTAATGATTCAAGCTCTAGACAAATTTTATCTCTAATGGAACAAAAAGGTAAACGATGGTTAAAAAAGTTCAATATGCGATATATTCAGACCTACAAAAATATTTACTTAAGGAAACACGAAACTACTGAGGAATTAATGAATCAGTTAGGATTGATAATTCAGAGTGAAATAAACGAATACCTAAACTATGTTCCAGATGAGATAGTTAATAATTTCTCTAAGGAATTAAAGAATAAAATTCAAGATAAACTCTTTGAAATAAATCTAAATGTGCCTGAGAACTTTAAGAAAGTATAAAATTTCAGGATTATAACAATGGACTTTGACACTCTACGAGCAACTCCAATGAAATAAAATTAAAGAGATATTCAAATTCATCTCCATAACTATCAGATCTAATTATCGTTTTCTTGTTTTTTCCTTCATGAAAATAGATTGTTATAATTTTTATATAAAAATTTATAAACTATCATAATAAAATTTTTTACTTGAATTCGCACTAATAAAAAATATCTAAGTTATAATAAATTTTATAAAAAAGTAATTTCGAAGGTGATGTTATGGAAGATATACCCAATATAGAGAAAATTGCAGATTATAACCTCAAAATCGCCAATCATGAAAAGTTGTTAGCCCAAGAATCTAAAAAAGCTGCAAACCAAGAATTGGATAGAGCAAAAGCTCGTGAAGCATTGGCTAAAACAGATTTTGATTTAGTAAAAACTAAAGAAAGCTTAACAGAGAAAACAAGGAAATATATACAAGATAAACAAGAAGTAAAAGAAATTCTAAAACTCTCTGAGGCTGGTTTAAAGATAGAATTAGATCATGCTAAATATATGGAAAAGAGAGCAGAAGTTCAAATTTATATAGCAGAGATTCATAGGAAAATCGCTAAAATAGAAAGAGAAATCGCAGAAGAAAAATTAGATTTGGTTGGAGATAAATTTCTTCTTGCTAAAGAACGAAGTAAACTTTCAAAAATTCAATACAAATATATTAACTTAAAGCGAAAGCCTCTAACTGAAGAGAAAGTAAATAGGATAAAAGAAGATATTAGTAAACAAGAAAAAAAATTGATCAAAATTAATAGTAAGTTAATTACTAGAACTAATGATATAGATAAAGAGGCTTTGAAGCTTTCAAACCTGAGAAATCAACTTTCTGAGAAACTGGCTGAAAGAGAAAAAATACAACCACCCCAAAATAAACAAATATTAACCTAATTTTTTTACATAACTAAAATTATATATTATACTAATTTTTCAAAAGTAAGTGAAAAATGATATCTCAAATGAACCAAGCAGTAGGAAAATGGAATATTTTCATAATTCTATTATAGATATGGCTTAGCTTGCTTTAAATACAAAAAATAAAATAAAAATATATTTATTCTTGAAGTTTTACTAATATTTGAGTGGCAATAAGATCGAGCGTTTCTTGAAAGCGGTCATCTTCTATATTTCCTATTTCAAAATAATTGGCTCCTATGTCTTTAGTAAGAGATAAAATTTCTTCATATGGTATGACTAAATTACTTCCTATACCCACAAGTGCTATGGGTATAGAAATCTCCTTCAGAACTCTACTTTTAAGTTTAAGTTTAAATTTTAACCCCGTGATTTCATTAAATTCATTATAATATTTTTTAATCATATCGAAAGAGTCACGATTTTCTTTGTTAAACACTAGAATTGCTGCTGCTGCACCTCTATAGTATTGGGGTCTTATAGTGGCAAATCGGTTGCTACTTGTAACATCCCAGATTTGTAGTCTTGTTAAGGTTTTATCGAAATTTTCAGTTAACTTTGTGAAAAAATTAACACCAATTACATCCCTCTCAGGAACTAGGTTCAGTTTATTAAAAACATGTGGAAGATAATCAGATTGTTCTTCTGTTAGACCAAGAATTATCATTTTTAGCAAATGATCATATTTTACTCCCCATTCTGTAAAATTAGTTAAAAACTTTTCATATCTTTGGATTTTTTTCCGTAAATCGTATAATTGGCTACGCTCTTTACTTGAAAGAGTAATTCCCATAACTCGACGCAGGACTGCTTCTGCTTGCCCTGGACTAATCGTTTTTTCATATTTCTCACTTATTTGAGAGGAAATTTCTTCAATATTAAACTCTTTAGATACGTTCTCGGTAGAAAATTCTATTTTCTTAAAAAAGTTCTTTAAATCATTCATTTGCTTATCTCTAAGAAATATTATTTTGGAATTCATTTTTTCCCTCCTCTTTTTTTAAAACTAAATAAATAACGTCCATCGTTATTATTGACGTCCAATATATGGATGGACGTTTTAATATTTAAATCTTTGCTTCAAAAAAATTTTCGCCAAAAAAAAAAGAAAAATGAGAAATTTTTTATATTTTCAGAGCATAATTTAAAGATAAGTATATGAACTAATTTTGATGGAATATAATGGGGCTTGGATCGGTAAAGGTTAAAGGTAAAAAATTTAACGTAAGAGAAGAACTCGGTCATTTTAGATTAACAATAAATTACATGGATATTATCGATATCACAGAGCTAAAAGGACTTGAGAAGTTAAAAAATGTAACTGCTTTAGACCTTGCAAACAATAAAATAGCAAAACTCAGAGGTTTGGAAGAGCTAACAAATCTTCAACAACTATTTCTTAGCAATAATCAAATCACAGTAATTGAGGGCTTAGAACCCTTGACCAAGCTTGACCGTATCTTCCTTAATGGAAATCAGATTCTTGAGCTGAAAGGACTCGATGCTTTATCTAATCTTCAATGGCTTGAGATTAATAATAATATGATCGCTGAAATTAAGGGACTTGAATCATTAACTAATCTTATACGATTGGAACTTGTTGGGAACCAAATAAAGGAAATACAAAACTTAGAAAAATTATCTAATCTCGTGGTTCTGCAGCTCAATCGAAACCAAATATCAGAAGTCAAAAATTTGGAAGCTTTAACTAATCTAGAGCGCTTGTTTCTTGCTTACAACCAAATCACAGAGATCAAGGGCTTAGATACATTGACTAAACTTACTGTTCTGTACCTTAACAGTAATAAAATAACAGAGATCAAAAATTTGGAATCGTTAGTAAATCTAGAAACTTTATACCTTGATACAAACCAATTAAAGAGTTTAAAGAATTTTGAAAGTTTGGAAAAACTTGAAAAGCTCTATGTTTTATTTTTAGGTATGAATCCAATCGAAGGAGAAGAAAAACAATTCGCAAAAGATAATATAGAACGAGAAGAAGTAAAAAAATTATTGCATTCTTACAGAGAATGGAAGAATAAAAAAGGAAAATGATAATTTATTAATTCTATTTGAGTAGAAAAAGTATTTCTGTTTGAAGTTTTTCGGGTTGTACTTCAGAAGGATCGTTTAGATACAATTCATAAACATACCCCGCTGCTTCATATCCTTGTTCCTCAATATATTTTGTTAATGACTCATAAGCAGGTCTAATTTCACTATAGGGTCCAATGTAAAGACAAGATGCAAATTTTCCGAAGGGTATTTCACTTGCTTTAATTTCATCTTTATCAGATAATTTATTAGAAACAGGAATTCCAATCTCTATTTCCAAATTTTGCATATCCATATTGTAGTAAGCTACAAATGGAGGACCGCTCATTTGTTTATTCAGTTGGCCTAGATATTGCATTATTGCTCCGTAGTTCTTTCCTAATACTTCAGGCAAATTCTGGACTGCGCTAGTAGTTCTTACAGATAGGGTATGTTGAGCTTCGCGTTCAATTATCTCACATTTAAAAGTCATTTAATTATCCCTATTTTTTTAATTGAAATAATTCTAATCTCATTTAATTAGTATATTTAGAAATGAAAAATTCTTTTTTAATGATATATCAGTATTAATATAGTAATTTTTCCAGTGTTAATTTTGAAAGAGATTTTGATTAATCCTTGAAGATTTTTCCTATGTGGGAGTGTTTTCTAATATTTTTTCCTTGCTTGTCATTAAATTTTTATATAGATTAAAGCCTAAATCGTTTGTCCTCCAAGAAATGATACTAATTCACCTTGAAATAAAAAAGTTAATATGAGTAAAGTGTTTAAAATTAATTTAAAACTGAATGGTTCAAATTATTATGTATCAATTTGAAAAAATTAACGACAGTTGTTTCTATATAAAGGTAACTGGTACTTTACCTCCACCAGTAGCAGAGAGATTTATAGAAGAATTTAAAGTATTAACAAAAGATATCAACGAAAATTTGAGCATAATCGTCGATATTACCGATGCTATTCTTTTAAGCATAGCTTCAATTGAAATTATCTTAGAACTCTTAAAGAGAAATAATGAAAGACTTTTTAGATCTGCTTTCATAATTAAAAAAAACCCACCTTTAAATGAAGAAATTAAATATCTCTTAGATCATGCTCAATCCTCTAAAAGAAAAATTGTATCTAACATCGAGGAAGCTAAAGAATGGATTGGTATTGACAAAATCGTGTTTAAAAAGTAGATTTTGAACATTTTTTTGCTTTGGATTATTTATTAAAAATCTAACCTTTTTTTACACAATTCAACAGCGTTAGGATTATTATCCACACCAATCCATTTCCTACCTAACCTTTTAGCAACAGCTATAGTCGTTCCAGATCCACAGAAAAAATCAGCAATAATATCTCCTTCATTGGAGGAGGATAAAATTATTCTTCTCAGAAGTTTTTCCGGTTTTTGTGTAGGATAACCGAGATATTCTTTAGATCTTGTGATCGTCTGAAATGAATATATATCGTTCCAGACATCGCCTACTAGTGTACCAAGGCTTTCATCTAAGTATTGCTTACCTCCTCTTCGTTTTCGATAGATGCGTCCTTTCTCATCTTTATATCTAAACATTTTTTTAATATAGTCCTCTTTATATGGCAAATATTGTTTATTAAATGTGAAAGAGTCAGATTTCGTGTAATATAGTATCGTATCGTGCTGACGTACCCATCCTTTTATTTGGCTTTTGAATCCTGAAACACTTCCTACATTCCAAATAACCTCTCTTCGAAAATTTTTTTTCCCAAAAAATTTATCGCATATCGGTTTTAAGTCAAAAATTGCATTTGAATCGCAATGTAAATAAAAAGTTCCAGTTTTCTTAAGGATTCGATGCATTTCCTTAATCCGTGAATTCATAAAATCTAAATATTCATCAATCGACCCCCATATATCAGAAAAATCTTTATAATCGACCCCACTATAAAATGGTGGATCTATATAAATAAGATCGATAAAATCTGGATTCATTTTTTGCATAAAGTCTAAATTTTCAGCGAAATAGACTGTATCTAACTTCATGTGAAAATTAAATATGAACTAGTATTATTACAATTACTATGGAGAAAGAAAGGTTAAATAAGAATTTCTTGGACGAATTCC
This sequence comes from uncultured archaeon, assembly GCA_964508365.1. Taxonomy (GTDB): domain Archaea; phylum Asgardarchaeota; class Lokiarchaeia; order Sigyniarchaeales; family SOKP01; genus SOKP01. The sequence continues at coordinate 77,461 of CAZDTP010000006.1, read as the reverse complement.
GTGATTATGATTTTTCGAGGATCAAGGAAACTAAAATCTTTTTAGTTGGTTCAATTCGATTTAAAGATTATTTCATCAAAATCGAATCGATTTTACAAATTAAATATAAAAAACTAGTATCAATCTGCTCTGTAGATGGGTTATTAAACAAAGAAAAATTTAACAATAATGAATGGGATAAATTACAAGAAATTGCTCTAAGAAAGTTAATCGATCAAGAGGTAATATTAGTCTTAGATGTTGAGAACTATATAGGTGAACAATCAAGAGAAGAGATCAATTATTTTAGTAAGATTCTTAAAAAACCTGTGTATTATCTAACAAATCTTAAAGAACATTGATTGAAACTTTTCTTATTTAGAAGATATCCATAAACTAACGTGAAATACACTTGTAAATCAATAATTTTGTAAACTCGTGTTCTTTTAAAGTTTGGAATAGAATCTAAACATAATCAATTTGATTTGAAAATTTAACGATAATTTAAACGGGTTATAACCAAAATGGAATTGTTCCAAGTATTTTGGGACGATCAAAAGAATCTTTTCTTAGAATTTGAAAAGAACGATGAAGAACAAGTTCTATTTCTTCCAGAAAAAATTAATCGCTTGAATTTTCAATTTGAAATGTCTAAGATTGTTAAACACGAAATTTATTATAAACAATCCCCAACTCTAATTTCAATAAAAAAGTTTTACCATGCCACGAATCGGTTAGGATTTTCAATAGAATTAGATGAGATTCAAGGTTTTATGGACATCCAAATCAAGGTTTTAAAACTAACTTTTTTCTTAAACTCCGGTCATAAAGTTGAGTATACTTTTACGGAAAAATTTAACATCTCCGATATTTGGGTTAACGATGACTGTTATGACGGTTTTGAATACATAGATTTACATGGGAGCAAAAATAAAAGAACAAAGGTAACTCAAGAAAGAGTAATCCAAGCAGTAAAAACAGATTTTAATCAGAATACTGAGGAGAGAACGACAATCTACGAGAAAAAAAGTATTGAAAACATTTCAGTCGATAATTCTTTACTTTCATTGATTGATGAGAATAATAAAACCTTAAAGAGCATAGAACAACATTTAAAAAATCTCTCATTAACACTACAAAATTTACCCGTTAATCCGATACTTTCTGGACCACCCGTAAGAATACCGCAAAGAATCCCGGGACCGGGTATTGAAAGGATAATAGAAACAGATCTCCCCTCTCTTATTCAGAATAGAGGTTCTTCGGCAAAATTATTAGTAATAAAAGAAATGAAAGCTAAATTCAAGGAAACGACCGAAAAAAACAATGGTTTTAGTATTAAAGATTTTTTAAAACCAATGGGAGAAGAGGAGCTCAAAGCTATCACATTGAATGACGAGGAGCTAATGAAGAGGGAAGAGAAAGCAATTGAAAACCAAATTAAAAGGTTTAAACGACAACAAGAACAAGAAGTTAACCTAGAAGAACTTAAGGCACCTAATTAAATTAATATCCCTATTCAATTCTGATATCGTTAAATATCCTAAAAGTTTTAAATATCTGAGTTTTTGCTCGTTTCATTATAAATCTTTAATTAATTTCAACAATTAAGTTATAAATGAGGATACAAAACTCAATGGTGAGACAAAAAAATTTTATTAAATTATTTTATCGGTACCGCTGGTAGTGGGAAAAGCTCTCTTACGGGATTGTTACGGGATTATGTAACTGAAAGAGACCCAGAAATCTCAGCAATCACGCTAAACCTTGATCCTGGTGTGAGATTTATGCCTTATACACCTGATATTGACATCAGAGATTTTATAGTTCTTGAAGAAGTGATGACAGAGTACGGATTAGGGCCGAATGGTGCGATGATTTTAGCATCTGATTTAATGGTTAACTTCTTAGACGATTTGAAGTATGAAATCGATGAATACAATCCAGATTGGGTATTTGTGGACACTGCAGGACAACTTGAATTATTTGCTTTTAGAGAGACTGGGCCTTTAATAGCAAGTTCGTTAGGTTTTGGATCAATTCAAAGGGCTGTTTCTTTCTTATTTGATTCAAATCTTGTAATGAGACCAAATGGCTTCATTTCAACATTACTTTTAGCTGCTTCTGTGCAATTTAGGTTTAGGAATATTCCCCAGATTAATGTATTGTCTAAAGCGGATTTATTAAGTGAAGATCAAATTGAGATGGTAGTTAATTGGAGCCAAGACTTTAAAGCGTTAGAGGATTCAACAAATGAAAGAGAAAGTGGTTTAATAAGAGAGTTATCTATGCTAATATCAGAAGTGTTCAGTCAATTAGGTTCCACATCTGAGTTAATATCTTGCTCTATTAAAGAAGATCAGGGTTTAGATTACTTATTTGGATATCTTCAGAGAATCTTCGATTCAGATAAGTCAAAGTTTTATTGATATGCTTTATTTAATTATCTAAAAAAATTATAGAATATTGAAGGAAGCTAAAATATGAAAATTATTGGTCCTTGTGCGGGAATTGGCTCGAGATTACGACCTTTTACATTAAGTAAACCAAAAACTTTCATACATGTAGCGGGTAAAACTGTTCTAGAGCATATCCTAAATAAATTTGGCGATACGTTCGATTCAGAAACAGAGTTAATTTTAATTGTAGGTTATAAAAGAAGACAAATCACTGAATTTGTTAAACAAAAATATCATGATAAGTTTAAATTGACCTTTATAGAGCAAATACCGCGAGGATACAACGATGATATACCATTTTACTGGGGTTTGGGCGAAGCGGTATATTTGGCTAGATCAAGATTCGAAGAACTCAACTGTCCGAGTAAAGAAGTCGATAAACGTGAGGGGTCCTTAATCTTTTTAGCTGATATGATACCTATTGATGAATACTCCTATTTAATGTATAAATATTATGAATCTGATGTGGATGGAATAATTACTGTTATGGAAGTACCAAAAGAAGACGCAAGCTCCTACGGTATTGTCATCGCTGATAGTAATTCACTTATTCAAAAGTTAATCGAAAAACCTAAAGATTATGTTTCTAATTTAGCAATTGCTGGTATTTACGCTTTTTCCAATTCAGCTACTAACGCTCTTTTTGACATAATAAAGGGCTATTTAGATAAAAGGACAGATGATTCAAAAGAGATTTATTTAACTGAAAGTCTACAAGACTTAATAGATAGTGGATTTAAAATTGCTGCTGTTAATTTAAAGAAAGGCATTTTAGATTTTGGAAGACCTTCTGAAGTATTAATTGGTAATAAGTATTTATTAGAACAACAGGTTATAAAAAAGGAGGTATTTTCTGAGTTAAATATATTATCTGAGAAGTCATTTATAAAAAATCCTGTTTACATTGGTAAAAACACATCAATTATAACATCGGTCATCGGTCCGTATGTTTCAATTGGAGCTAACTCTATGATAGAAAATTGCATCCTTGAGAATTGCGTTGTTGAAAGCGATACTACTCTGAAAAATGTGATATCAGAAAATTCGATAATAGGTAGTAATGTCATAGTTGAAAATATTAGCAAAAATAACTTAATAATAGGAGATAAAAGCATTTATTAAGTTCTCATTTTTTATCTGATTAAAAACGATTAAAATTGGATTATTTTAAGAAATTTTTTAATCCCGTAAAATATATTTTTAGTAATATCCATATTAATTATAAGAAGAATTTGAAATCTCACTGAATAAATTAAATTGTAAAATGAAATATCATGCCTTATAAAATCGCTTTTGATGTAGCACATAAACCCAGAGGTAAGATCGACGAGAATCTCACAGAATTACGAGATTTTTTAAACGCAAACGATTTTATGTGCTACAATTTTCTGGAAACTCCAATTAATCAAAATTCCCTTAAACCTTTTGATATCTTAGTGTTTGTATGTCCCGATTTTGCAAAAATTACATCAATGGAAATAACTGAAATTAATAATTGGGTAAGAAATGATGGTGGGGGACTATTACTTCTTTCACACGCAGGTGGAGATAGAGGTAGAAACAGTAATTTAAGTGAATTAAGTCAAATATTTGGAATAGTTTTTGAAAACGACCAAGTTTTAGATGAAACTTATAATCTAGGTATGGAAAACACGCCAATAATTACTTCCTTCATGCCTCCACACCCAATTACAAATAGTATTAGTTCAATTTGTTATAGATCAGGCTGTTCGCTCAGCGTTTTAGGTAATTCTATCTCAATAATTGCATCAAATGAAACCTCGGAGCCTTTCTCTTCCGCTTTAGTCTGTGTTTCTGAACCCGATAAAGGAAGATTATGTGCGATTGGTAGTTATGAATTATTTAGAGATCGTGTAGGAGGAGGCTTTAGTAATGACGAACATCCAAATTTGGCATATAATATCTTTTCATGGTTGATCTCCGATTATCGAATGGAATTACATACGAGTGGAGCGGTCCCCGAGATAGTTACCAGAAAACAAGCATCTGATGTTGATCCATTGAATTACACTTCTGAAATACCTCAATCGTCATTGAGCGAAAAGAGAAAAGTCGATATCGATTTTTCGATGAAAATTTCAAAAAAGAGCGAGTTAGTGGAATTATTAAAAATTTTTCAAAATCAAATCGATACGATTAAAACCACAATTGATAAACTGATTAAAACAACTATAACATCAGAAAAAGTAATCTTAGAGTATAGCAATCCCCCAGAAAATGCAAAAAGCATAGAAGAAGAAAATACAGATGACTCAAAATCTAATGGTTTCGATAAATTACTAGAAAGTAATGATGTTCTAACAGATTTACCACCAAAGCCAGAAATTTTAAAATTTAAAGATGAAGGAGATTTCATTGGATTACCTAAAATCGATGATACAAACAAACTAAAACCTGTTCCAATAGCAAAAGTCTCTGGAAAAGTTAAAAAGAGAGATTTAGTAGCTGAAAAGAAAGCATTGGAAAGTAAACTCAATTCGGTTCGAAACTTACTTGATTTCATAGAAAAAAAGCATGATTCTGGACAGATGGAAGAAAATTCTTTCGAGAAACGCGCTAGTCAACTTAAAAGTGATTTGCTTTCAACTCAAAAAAAGATCGACGAAATTGATAAAAAATTAAAATAATTAGAATAAAGGGCACAATTCAAATTTCTTAATTTTTAGGTTTAAAATCGTCAGGAACATACGGTTGGGCGTATTTATTTACAATTTCGAAGAATTCTTTATCTCCAACGCCCCTTGAAATTTTCTTTAATTCCTGTTTTATCAAATTAAAAGATTTTCTAAGATCCTTTTTGGAAGTTTCCTCATGTTTTTTTTTCACTTCAGATACAATTTGCTTTATAATTGCATCTGGAATATCTAAATCCAAGATTTTAATTTTTTTTTTAAGAGCGTGTAAAATCGATTTGGAGCCTGAAAATTTTCCAAGATAGAATTTTCTTCTTCTTCCTACCATATGTGGATTAATTGGCTCATATGTTAAAGGATGTGCTAAAATTGCGGCTATATGAAGACCACTTTCATGAGAGAATGCATGTTCTCCAACTATTGGTTTATTCAAAGCTAAAGGTTGGTTGAAGTATTTCTCACAGACTTCACTTAACTCTGGTAATCTTTTCATATCAATACCAGTATTTATCCCAATTCGTTCTAAAGTAGTTACAACTTCTTCTAATGCGGCGTTTCCCGCTCTTTCTCCGTATCCATTAATACATGTGTGTGGGTACGTACATCCTTCAATAACTCCCGTAATCGTATTCGCAACAGCCAAACCAAAATCATTGTGTGTGTGAATACCCATTGGGATTTTTTTCTTGAGAGGGTTCAACACCTCTTTTTTAATACGCTTGTACAAGTAAGAAGTAGAATAAGGAGTTAAAACGCCAACAGTATCGCCAAGCACAATTCTTTCAGAGCCTGCTTCAATCGCCGTCTGAAACACATTTTTCAAATGATTGAAATCACACCGTGTTCCGTCTTCAGAAACCCAATTTACTTTGAAGCCGTTATCAATTGCGTAATGAATTGCGTCAGTTATCATTTCTAACTGCTCTTCAGGCTTTTGTTTTAATGTCTTCCTAAATATTGGAGATATAGGCATAAAAATTACAATTTCTTTAAGGTTTGCCTCTATACATGCGTCGATATCTTCCTTTTTTGGTCGAGCTATTCCGAGGATAGTTGCTCTTTCAAAGTTTTCACTAACGAGAGTTTTAACGATTTTTTTTTCCGTTTTGGATACAGCAGGAAAACCAACGGCAATTAATTTTACTCCAATTTCATCCATTAATTTTGCTAAATGGATTTTTTCATCAAGTGTAAGATAAACAGTAGGACTTTGTTCGCCATCCCTCAATGTTTCATCCCAAATACAGACTTGAGACGGTATATCGAGATTCTGTTCTTTTAACGCAATTTTATTATAATCAATTAAAAGTTCTTCTAATTCCTCTTTTGTAAATTTATAGCTCATTTCTATTTCTAAGAATAATCTAAAATAAATAAATTAAATTATTTACTAGGAATTCAATAATAATAATAAAAATCTATTTATAAAGAACAAACCAGTATATACTTATTGATGCTCGCAACCACAACCGCATTCATGAGCATCCGGTGGGTCTGGTTCACAGCCTGTTTCTAAAATTTTTATATTGAAATGAAGCGTTTTTCCCGCAAGTGGGTGGTTCATATCAATTTTTATAAACTCTTCATCTACTTCTTTAACCCAAGCCATTGAGTGAGTCCCGTTAGCGTCACCGACTCCGAGCATCATTCCGGGTTCAGGATCCAAATCTTCTGGCAGTTGATTTATGCTAACAGTTTGAACTAATAAGGGATCAATCACACCGTAAGCTTCAGAAGCGCTTAATGTAATCTCATACGAGTCCCCTACTTCTTTACCAATAACAGAATCATCAAATCCTGGAATTAACATTCTAGTGCCAACTTCAAATTTTAACGGCTCCCCTCCTTGAAGCTCCGTGCTATCGAATATGGTTCTGTCTTCTAATCTTCCTTCATATTCAACTTTGATGATATCACCTTTCTTAATACCCATATTAAATCCAACTTTTGTATTTTTTATAAAATAATAGAATTATTCCTTATTACTTAACTGTTTATAATTTAGAAATTCTTAACCTCCCACTAGACTAAACTGGCTAAATCTTTTTAAAAAAGAATCAGAGATTTTTCTACTTTGTAATTCCTTGAATTTTTTCATTTGTCTTGTAGGAGATTTTTGGAAAGTATAATCGATAGCTTTCATAAATTCAATTTCTCTAAATAAAGTATTTTGATAATTATAAATTACATTTTAAAAATAAAAGATATTAAGATACAAAGATATATTTAGAAAATGAATGAAAGGAATTTTCAAAACTTTTTAGAAGAAAATGATATTGATATTAAAGTAATAAATATATTTCTTTCAAAGCTGGGCGACTATGAAAATTATCTCAAAAAAGAAAACCTAAGTCTCGATTCAGTTAATCCAAAAAAACTAGTTGAGTATACGGAATATCTAGTCTCTACTGATAAAGATTCTGTTCTTGATTTTTTAAGAGCGATCTTGAGTTATGCTAATTATTCCAAGAAATATGATATTATTACTGAAACTATAGATATTGTTGAATCCTATAATGCAATGGATACATTATTTTCAAGAATAGCTGAAATTCATGGAGAACAAATGAGGAATGAAATGTTTAGAGATTTAACTATTCCTCCATTAGGAGTGCATCCAGAAAAAAAACCGAATTTTACTAAAAGCATTATGAAAAGATTGGAAGATAATCTTGGAAAAGAAGATACTATCACACTTCTTTCACCTTGTCTTCACGGTCGTCCCCCTGATGATATTGAAGGAGATAAAAAAATTCTTGCCGAATTAGGAATTGATGGATTTTTACTAAAGAAACACCACGATTTAATAGAAAGGCTTGAGAAGCATCGAGATGAAGGAACATTAGAATTTGCGCAGATCGTGGATGACGAAGTAATTGAATTTGTAAGAAATAACCAAATGTTAGTAGGAGTGAGAAAAGAAAATATCGTTTATACCAGTAAAGTTCCCTATCAAACTAAGGAATTTTTAACTGCTAAGGATGAGAAAATGAAGAAATTTTATTTATGTTACTGTCCTTGGATTCGAGGCGCTTTGAAAGAGGGAACTGATAATGAATCTTTAAAAATTTTTTGTCATTGTAGTGCCGGCTGGTACAAACTATATTGGGATCAGATTTTTGAACAATCAATAACTGTTGAACCCATAAAAACGGGTTTGTATGGTGATCTAGAGTGTACATTTGCAATCCATATACCTGAAAAAATTATAAGCAAAATAAAATAAATTATTTCATCCTAAAAAGGTGATTGAGAATGAAATTACCAAATTGTAAAATTACTATTATTAAAAGAACGCATAATAAAGATTTAATTAACCAATATGTGGTAGAGGATTTCAAAGAAATGGGTCCTTGTGAAAAATTTGAAGTTGGTCAAGAATTTATTATTGATCCAAATTTAGCTTCTGTTCCTACAGAATTTTGCGATTGGGCTTGGGCAGATATTCGAAATGATATCAATCTAATTGCTTCGGGGGGCAATATTCTTGGAATGAAAGAACAAGGAGTGGCAATTACCAGTTGTTCTGACTGGTTTCGACCCGTTTATTTTAAAATAGAAAGATTAGAATAGGTTGTTCATTAATAATCTATTGTTTGTTCTGGCTCTGTTCAAGAATTGCTGTCAATTCCTCCTTCACATCGGTTAATCCTAAATCTTTAAGCAGTTCATAAGAACGTTCACTTAGGGAATAGAATGACCTTGGTTCTGAGCGTTTATATTCTGAAACCTTCTTATTTTTTATGAAATCATTCTCTTTCAAGATTTTAATATGATAATTTAAATTGTTCTCTGGTATTGAAGGTAAAAGTACTTTTAATTGACTGAAAGACAGGGGGACTTCGCTTGCTAATAGTGTGAGCAGAATTTTATAACGGGTTTTTTCAGATATAAATTCCAATCCTTTTCTTTTATTCTCAAATTTCAACGGAAGCTTCAAATTATCTCCCTCCTATTATTTATATTAATTTTTTCGTTTATTTCCAAGGTAAATATATTTAATTGCATATTTAAATCTAACTCAAATCTAATAGAGTCAATTATCATTGACATATAATAATTTATAAAATAAACGAATTTCTAATATGTTTAGTATATTTTAGGGGAAATTAAATGGAGGTCTCACATCATAGTGCATGGGACGAATTTTTAGATGAATTCATTAGCGTTTTTTCGGTTTTCGACCTTTTAAAGAATAAAATTTTCATTTGTGGTTCATACAGTGATGATACATTCACTAATCTTCAAGAAGTGCAAAAGATAATAAATGTGAATGAAAATAATCTTGGATTCTTTGAAAAAGAATTTAGACGCACTCATCTTGAAAATCTCATTCTAAAATTTGATTTAATCGCAAAATTCTCGGATGAGATCATTATGATCATCGAACATGATAAGGGCGGACATATGATTGAGATGGGGATAATCCTCTCCTTTAAAGAATACTATGAAAAAACAAAAGTGTTTGTTCTAAAAGATGTAGAAATCACTGAAGTTTTAAAGAGAGGGGGGCTACTAAAACCATTCTTTAAAGAAAATGTTAGCATATTTTATTTTGAAGATGTGAAGCAATTAAAAAGATATATTGATGAAGTATTTTAATCTATTTAGGGGATTTTGGATCTATTTAGCTTTTTGAAAATCCCCCATGATGAAATTCGATTTTATAAAAAAGTTTCATCTTTTTGCAATAGGCGTCTATTTCTGATTCAATAGAATCCCATTTAGAATGGTCCTTCCTGAATTCTTTATACAGAGGTAAAAATTCAGGATGTATCTGCTTTATAATGTTTAAAATTCTTGGAACATTATGAGGTCTGAAGTTTAAATTTTCAAACATATATGAATCTGTATAATCCATTGTCTCCTCTATTATCGCTTTATAATTAGTAATTTTTGGAAAAAATGGTGAAATGAAGGTATAAGTTTTAATTCCGTTCTCGTGTATTTCTTTTAAAGCTTCTAATCGTTCTTTTGGTCTTGAAGCTCCCCGTTCTATCAATTGTGCGAATTCGTTATCTAAAGAGCTGATTGAAATACCAATTTCAAGATTATCAAACTTTTTAAATAAATCAATATCTCGTGTAACAAATTTAGATTTCGTTAAAATTGAAATCTCTGCTTTTGTTCCAACGAGTTTTTCGAGAATCTTTCGAGTATTTTTATATTTTAACTCTAAAGGAATATAAGGGTCTGTTACAGAGCTAAGGAGTATTCTTTTTCCATCATACTTCTTAGGTTTAATTTTCTCGAAGTCGTAATTTTTAACATCCAGGAATTCGCCCCATTTATCGCCCTTGTGGCCAGTAAATCTTATCATGAACTCCGCATAGCAGTAAATACACCCATGCTGACAACCAACATAAGGATTAATAACAAAATCTATTTTGGGTATGTTGCTCTTAGTTATGATGCTCTTAGATTCTCGATGATTTATATTCATAATCTTGAAAGTCTTTCTATTTTTGCTTAATATCAATTAATTGAAGCGTAATTAAAAACACTTATTTTATACACTAGTAACAAACGGTCAATTTTCTGAATCCAAAAGGATTTTTTTATGAAAAAGCTTTTAATATTTTAAAATTAACATATATAAAAAATCATTATAGGCTTTTTTTATGCGATTAAAATTATTTGAAAATGATAGAATCAATAAAATCGTTCTCTATATTATTCTAATAGCACTAATAGCTACATTGACGGTAATTATCTCTTTGATAGTAATATATTTTGGGTCTCTTGAGGAAGCAGGAGGAGGATGACCTAGTACATGCAGTATCTTTACAAATGTATTTTAAACATTATTTTAAAAAAAGGATGAGTTTTGCGAGAAAATATTAGTCGCAAGATGACTTGCCCCGCAAGGGTTCAAAAAAAAAATAATACCAATAATATCTTATATAGTATGTAATATTTATTCAACTAATAATTAACAAAACTCTTATAAGTATTTAAAACATCTTTATTACACAAATTTGAATAGCTGTGCAGTATAATGTCAAATGAAACTCCCGATAATGTTAAAAATTCTTTGCATGCGATTGGATTAACAGATTATGAGATTTCAATATATTTAACTCTAATCTCAAAAGGACCTATGGATGCAAGGGAGCTTTCTGATGCCTCAGGTGTTCCATATTCTAGAATTTACAATATTTTAACTCAATTAGAAAAGGAAAAAATGTTCATTCTAAGAGAAGAAAACACTCGTCCGTCAACTTATTTTGCAAAAAGTCCTGATGAAGTGCTAATTATCGCAAAGAAACAACTTAACGATAATTTTGATGAACACTCAAACAAAATCATCCACATGCTCAAACCTATTTACGAATCTCATGACACTCCTATAAAAATTGCTTTATATGTTCACCGAGGACGGGATGTATGTATCAGTCGCAGTATTGATCTCATCAATCGCGCTAAAAATTCTCTATACTTCGTTGCTCCCTATTATGAGTTTTTAGATGTATTTTATGATGATGTTAAAAAAGCAAGAGCTAGAGGAGTTACTGATATAAAAATGCTTATTGAAGAAGACGCATTGAAAGACAAAGAATTTAGAGAAGTAATCGAAAAATATCGTGAAATCTCTGAAATTCGTTCTCGTAATCAAGTGTTTGGAGCAAGCGTAGTAATGGACGAAGGGGAAGACGCTTTTATTATACTGACGCAAGGCTTTTTCAAGGCATTAAGCTATTTCGGGGTAGCTACCGATCATATAGCATTTGGACCCGCAAGCAACTTTTATTTTAGCTATTTATATACATCAGCAAAACCACTGAAAAATATGACGAAATAACAATTTCAGCTGGAATAATCTAATAATCTTACTCCCTCGATTTCTTATGTAATTATCTTATTTATTTTCTTTTCCATTAAAAACAGGGATAATTATATGTGATGGGTGATCTTTATCGTGATATATTGTTTGGGTGGCGATTTGGTATTTCTTTTTATTTTTTTTCCCAGCAAGGTTAGAATTAACGTCAAATCTTGGAAAATTACTTGAAGTAATCTCTAACCGTATTTTATGATTCTTTGGAAAATAAATAGCAATGGATCCGATTACTATTTCGAATTTGTAAATCTTATTAGGGGCAACTAATTCAGGTTCATCTAAGTTACCGCTACGATAACGCGTTCTAATCCCTGAATCAATTAGATTTATTGATTTTTTATTGTTTGGGTAAACATCGGTTAGTTTAACCATGAAATCCGTATCTTCTGCGGTAGTTGATGCATAAAATATTATTTTTACCTCTCCGATTATCTCCAAACCTTTTTCAAGGGCACGAGTAGTAAAAATTAGAATGTCGTCACATCTTTCATTATCGGTTTGATCTTGAGGACCACTTAATAAGAACAAATTTCTCCCACCTTTAGTAATCACGGGATTAGAAGGGTCAAATTGGTATTGATCTGGCGGTTCTTCTTTAGGTTTGTTTTTAGAAAGAAGTCCATCTCCGTTTAGGCTGTTACTCTTCCCATTTGAATGAAGATATAACTTTAAATCAGTCGAAGTTGGAGGCCATTTATAAAAAGCTCTCCAAATATCCTTGTTTAAGATATAAATCTGTAATGGAGGAATTTCAGATAAAAGCGATTGTTCCCCTTTTAAATAACAATCGTACCACCAGAAGGGGAGGATTTTTTGGAAGAATCTAAAATCATCTTTTAAATGTGAATATTTCAATGGCTTTAATAAAAGCTTATCCATATTCATATGACTCCACGGTCCAACGATCATTTTAAACTTCTCTCTGAAAAAATCTGGTGCGTTTTTTTGTATTAACATAACATCTCGCATCATATGCTCTATGAACATGTCATACCACCCCCCTATAAATAACATGGGTGTGTTAAATTCATAGTTGAGTCCAAATGCGTATGGAGATAGGTCATAGTTATGAAATATATTTCTTTTGTAAAATAACTCCTTTATTAGTTTTATAAACGATCCATCATCCATCTTTGAAACATCGACATCTGTTTTATACACACTATTCATCATTTTCATCGAGTATTTGGGATTCTCGACGGATGCCATATCTGACAACCTTGGCTTTTTGGAGTCTAATGGTTCGTTATAAAAACTATTCGAAGGATCGAAAAAGAGTTTTTTGTAGTATCCATTCCTATCCCATTGGTTAAAATCCATAGTTGTTAATTTCTTCATTTTTGCGGTAGAATTCATTATTAAGTATAAAGCTCCCGATAAACCAACAGGATACAACCCACCAGGATGCCAAAACACATTGGAATAAGAGCTATGGATAGGATTTAAACAAGCCAGTAAATTGTCATTATTCCAAGATACGGCTAGTTGAGTTATACCTAAATATGATAACCCCCACATTCCTATTTTTTTGTTATACCAAAATCGACGAGTAATCCAACGTAAAGTTTCGATTCCATCTTGTCGTTCGTACATATATAGTGAATTAGTACCATACTCCCTTGATCGACCACAACCCCGAATATCTTGAATCACAACGACATATCCTTTAGAAGCTATAAAGTATCCTAAAATACTAAGACGATCTTTCCAATAAGGTAGTCTTACTAGAATAGTCGGCCCCGTTCCCTTTTTTTTGTAAAGTTCTTTAGGTAAGTAAATATCTGTCGCTAATTTTCCCCCATCTTCGAGCTCTATCAAGACTTCCTTGAGTCTAATCGAACTAGTTTCTGGTAGAAAATTGATATTTTTGAGTCTTTTCGATCGCCCAATTAGTTCAAAAATTTTGAAAAGGGGAGAATAAACATAATCTACAAGAAATGCCATACGGATAAATATAGAACTTAAAGGGGTTAGAATAGTTGGTAATTTCAAACCGATCTTTATATCTTTAGGATTAAACTTTCTTTTCATACTCTAAAAATAATAAAAAGTTAAAGATTTTTGAACTTAACGATTTACCATGTAATTGTAATTGCATTTTCGGGGCAAACTTCGACACATTTATAACAACGACTACAGAGTGAGCCCCATATAGGCGTGATTCTCCAATCTTGAGGATCGTACATGTCTTTTTGCTTCTTCTCGGTGCCTAACGTTTCATGCATAATAAATACCGCTGGATCACACGCTTTCATACACAAACCGCAGTTTCTGGGATCAATTTTTCCTTTTTCTCCACAAATAGAATAATCTATTCTGATCTTAGTTCTTTTCTTTTTATTTGCTTTACTCATATAATCACCTAGTACGTTCCATCAAATCCCGGATAATCCTCTCGGGGAATTAATTTTAAGGCGTCGTGTTTACAAGCGTGACGACAAACGCCGCATCCAAAGCATTTATTATAATCGATTATAACTCTATCCATTGAAGGAATAAACCGAATCGCACTTAATTGACACATAGCAACACATGATTTACATCCTTGGCATTTATCTTGATCTAATTGGATAATATATTCCGCTTTATACATCACGTTGATATCAAAATTGTTACGTAATGTAAACGCTCCACACTCAGGGCTCTCACACGAACAGACTGCATTTATGTATGGTATTGGTTGAAACCAAACGCTTGAAATGTAACCTTTTTTATTAAATTCTTCCAATTTTTCAACTGCTGTCTCTCGGTCAATCCTTACTACTCGATCTTTTGGTATAAAACGGGGTAATTTTTCGAGGACCTCTGACAAAACACCAAAGTTTATGCAGACAGCTTCTTTTTTCTTTCTTTGCATCCAACGACACATACAATAATTACATATTATAGGTTCAGCCGCAAGTTCTGACATGATAATTTGAGCATCCTCTAAGGGTATAACTTGACCGAAATGCCCATCAGCTCTTACGGGATTTCTCCTTTTTTTTTGGCTGTGGATCATGTTTTCAGCCCTCCAACGAAGGATTTTTCCAATTACTGGCATTTTCAACTTATATCCTAAATCTTTAGAAGAAAACCCCATAATTTTTCTAATATAAACTTGCTCAAAATTCATCCATTGCTCCGTCAAGTAATCTTTCATATTACTTTCTTCAGCAAGCTCATCGGAGTAATTTTTAGCGTTCATATACCATTTTTTACCCGCACCGTGAGACATACACCACTGACACATGAATTAATCCCTTTTTGCTTCAAAATTTTAATATTAATTTTAATAATACAAATTAGACTTTTTACTTAATAAAACTATTTCTTTCATATTTTTTAACACAAATGGAAGCCGAAAATAAGAAATTATTTCTTTATTCTAACTTATGGGTCCTTAAATGTTCCATCATACCAACTCCAGTTTCTCCGCTTTTCAAATCTTTTAAAATTGCCATTTGTTCAAATAATTCTGTATTTCCCCCGTCAAAACTTCTAACAAACCGAATAAAAGAATTTCTAGCAAATCGCTCAGCTTTAATTTTATATGTTTTATCATTTGCATCCGTAAATTCATAGTATGTAATAAGTGGACTATTAAACAGGTCAGAATCTATTTGAGTTTTAATCTCTAGATTAGATATAGGAATATTTCCTTTTTCAGTCGATGTATGACCCGATAAATCAATTTGATCACTACTAAAATCTTTTCGAAATGCACATGACCAAAATTTAAATTGAAAATGACCAGCGTACCATTTATCAAACTGGTGCCAGTCTCGAAAGCCCCAACTTTTGTCGCGTTGACCATACCCGTTAATGTTGATGACTTCTCCGTCTTTCTTAATCAATTTACCCGAAATTACTCCTGACGATTCAAAATGCTGGTGCCAAGATTTAGATGAATCTTTACCAAAATTGAAAGTTGGAAATCTAGTTTCAAAGGTAATATCAAACTCTATTTTTCTTGATTTATAACTTATCTCCCACTTTTTAAATGGTTCAATAAGTTTGTATGAGAGATTTTTATATTTTAACATCACATTTGCATCTGTCTCGTATTCATGTAATGGAAGTTCCTTATAATATACTTCATTTCGATCCTCTAAAAATAATAAAAATACAATCTCTCGTCTATTTTCGTTAGGAACAATCCCTATTGTTGAAAAACCTGAAATTCTATTTTCCAAATCTGCCCAATTAAAATAGTAAGATTCGCGCCATTTTAATTCGTCAGTAGGTTGATGTAGTAGTTCATCGCGACTATCTAAACCAAGAGGTAAGCAACTTTTATCCATAACTTTCATTCCTCGGGGAGTAAGTATAACGATGGGCCTTCTTTTCTCTTTTTAGATTTACTCCGAAAAAGCCTCGGGATACCTGGGTCAAAATCGCTCTCCATAAACATTGGTACGTAAGTATTCATCGTTTTCTCCGTAAGATCCCAATTTATATCATTCGTGATTCCAACAAAATTGGTGTATCTAGCATATCCATAACAGTAAGCGTACGCACCAGCAATTAACCTTTGTTTTCTATCCCATTTCGAAAACTTCAAAAATAACTCTTTATTCGCTCTTTCCGAATAGTCTTTAAATGAATCTAAGATGTTCCAATCAAGAGTTTTAATTTTTTGTTCGCTACGAGTTAAGAGGGCAACACCTGTGATGTTATCCGTAAAATCTTGAGGAATAGTTTCAAGAGTAGCGAAATCATCGAAATTATTTTGTACATCCTTCAATCGAAAAGCAAAAGCAATATTATTAAAAGGAGCTTTGGCATTTGTTTCTGACCAAGGGAAGTGTGGGCTACCACCATCGTAAAGATGTGAAATCTCTCTAAAAACTAAACTTTCGTTATCGTTAATTTTGTAGGGTCCATGATCACATATCTTTGCTCTTGCTTCACATTCGTCAAGAAAAGAAACAACCTCAAGATTTGCTACGGTTCTTTTTAGTTTAATAACTTCATCTTTAGAAAGATCTATGACATTTTTTAAAGTTTTTTTAACGGTAGAATGATCTAAAACCATGTTTTTTTTGTTAGAGTCATAAACAGATAGTTTTTCATCCTTGAAATAAGAGGTGGCCAACTTTTTCCAAAAATCTAATACAAATAATGTTTGTTTTCTTTTTTCTGGGCTTTCACTTCTAGGATCACCACCCTTCCTTTGAATTTCTCCCATTCTCCCAATCATGTAGTATAACGGAATATAAAATATACTTAGAGCATGAATTTCTGACAAGATTTTTCGACTTTCCCTTCCCATAATTTCAGGAGTTGTTTTTTCCGAAATTTTTTTCAAAATTTCATATAACATATCGTAAGCATTATAAAACGATACGCAAATATAAGCAGTTACTGGGAAAAGTTGTGTCTCTAAAAGACCTCTTTTTGATACTTGGTAATCAACTAGCTCGGAAGCATGAGCTATTAATTCATTTGCTTCTTTAATGTCCATAAGTTAATCCCTTAAAATCTTTCCTTTTATATTTAATTTTAAACTTAATTCTATTTAAATCTATGAAATAGTTTTAAGTTTTTTAAATACATTTAATTACAATACTTAAGATTTTGATATATTAAACATTGAGAAAGATTTTACTCCGTGGGGATTATAATCATGAGGAAAGTAGGTGAAGGCTTGTCATGTTCATCTAAATTAGAGGTTTCAGGAACTTTAGTCTATGTTACTAAGATTGAACACGTGATCGATTTGTTTGATAAAGCAAAAGGTAAAATATGTTTAGTACACGATGCCGGGATAACAACATTAGGGCCCATTTTATCAGATCTAACCGGTACTATTTGTTCTACAGGTGGGGCTGGTTCCCACTTAGCTATTATCTCGAGAGAGTTTGGAATCCCTTGCATCATGGGAATTAAAATTTCTCCTAACGAGATACCATTACTGATCGATAAAAAAGTAAAAATTACACACGATGGAGAAGATAAAGGGTTTCTTTATGTTTATGATTAAATTCATGGTTAGTAGTAAGATAGTTTTCACAATCATATTATGGAATATATAACAAGTTTAAAAGAAGGTAAAGAAGATACACGTCTTTTTGGAGGGAAAGCTTCCAACATTTTTACCTTAATTAAAAATGAAATAAATGTCCCTCTGGGGTATGCTATAAGTACTAAAGCTTTTACATCGTTCATCAAAGAATCTCGCATTAAGCCTATCATTGAAGAAATTTTTGCGAAAGAGTACAACCCAAAAGAAGTAATTGAAATTTCAACAAAGATTAAGGATTTATTCTTAACTTCTAAAATGCCATCAAACATAATTTCAGAGATACAACAAAAGCACATCAAAGAATTTTCAGATATTGATGAGCATTACTCTTATGCAGTTAGATCTTCTGCTAATTATGAGGACTCAAATAATTTTTCGTTCGCTGGGCAAGCTCAATCGTTTCTTAACATCAAAAGTATCACAGAAATTATTTTATCGATTAAAATGTGTTGGGCTTCTCTTTTTTCACCTCAAATTCTCTTATATCTTATACAATTAAACAAAAGAGGATTCAATATTACTCCTTTGAATTTAGAAATGGCTATCATCGTTCAAAGAATGTTAAAACCTCAAGTTTCAGGAGTATTATTTACAGCAAATGTAATCAACAACAATATTGACCAAATGATGATTAATTCTACTTGGGGTCTTGGTGAAACAATCACGAACAATACAATTATTCCCGATTTGATAGTAGTTAAGAAAGACAATTTTGATATAATAAAAATGATAATTGGAAAAAAAGAAAAAACTTCTGTTGCTAATCCAAAAGGCGATTCTACTATACTTATTGACACTGAAAGAAAATTTAGAGAAATGTGCTCTTTAAATTCATCTCAACTTTTGCAAATTCATAATTTAGGTTTGAAGTTGGAAGCGCTTTTTAACTATCCTCAAGATATTGAATGGGCAATAGAAAACAACACATTATACACTTTGCAATCGCGACCAATAACAACTCTAGTAAAAAAGTAGATAAGAATTTTTATATACAGACTCTACAAGTTAATTTAATTGAATGTAAGTTAATTTAACCTACTTGAGAAACGCTCTCTTTCCTAAATAAATAAATAGCTCTCCAAGTTCAAAAACTGTGAGTGGGAAGATTAGATGTGCCATGTCATTACGTAAATCTTGTTTATCTTTACCAGCGACAATTAGTTTCTTAAGATCTTCAACAATATCATCCATATTCAAAAATAATATCTCAATTTTATCGCAACCGGTTAATTCCTCAATGTCTTTATCCAAGTGCTTTTCTACCTGGTTTAAAAGCCCTATTTTTAACGTCGGTTCTAACTCGTATTTGGATATGATTTGATTTATCTCTTCAAGTATAATATTTATGGTTAAGTTCCAATCCTTATTCTCTTTATATTTAGGTATTAAAATCTCGCTAATTATTATTTCAAAAAGAGTTTGGGGTGCCTTTTCGTCAAATTCTATCTCTGAACCATTTCTTAATTTTATTGTTTTAACCATTTCCAACCTCAACTCAATTAATAATTTCTTCTTATTAATTAATAGACTTGTTTTTTATAAATTTTTTCAGACTTTTCAATTCTTGATTTGGTTTTAACTATTCAACATTTTGCCTAATTAAACTACGACCAAAGGTATGCATCTTCTAAAAAAAAAGACGATTTCTAAGTTCAAAAATCGAAAATATGTAAAAAGAAGTAAAATCGGAAACCAAGATGTTCAAAAATATAAAAAGAGGAGACGTATTTATCTAATAACAGGGTTAAGGGTTGAGGTATTGAGTCCTAAGACTCTTAGGTATAAGAATATATATGTAATCATGGCTTCCAATTTTTTTTTTCTAAGGTTATATTGAATTTTCAACTATTTAAAGATATCTATCTTTTCACATGACAAAAAGGAAAATCTAAATTATAATTACTGCAAGTTATTTAGTCGTATTTATGAGATTTTTCATAAAAATCTAATTGATTTTTAACGACTATTATATCTGTAATTAAAATTAATAATAAGTATTAAAAATTAATTTTACTCTTAATCTTTGTAATAATTTTTCGAGAAAATTCAATCTTATTTTCAGAAGATAATTCAAGAATTGAATTATATATCATGTAAATCCCATATTTCTTATTAAATTTTTTCAATATCTCTCGAATGAATTTCTTATCATTAGGGATTCGTTTTTTCTCAATCTCATAAAAACTCAAAATCTTATTCTTTAAGATGGATTTAATATTTTTATCGTAAAAGCGAGCTATCTTAAATCCCGAGAATTCTGTACACACAATTTTCCAATTAGGAATTGTTATAAAATTTGAATTACGAATGTAAAAACTGTCGTAACGATTTTTAAACAAACCTCGTTGGTTCTTCTTTATTGGTTTAGAATAATGGATTGCGAAAGGAGTTTTTAACGACGCTTTATTTCTTCTTATATCTAAGTTTACGTAATAAACACGACCTCCATACATTCGATGTAAATAATTTTCTGCTGGACTTATTTTAATAGATTTTACATCTTTAGCCCCCTTAGGAGAAGCAGCGCATTTTCCATCCCCGTATAACATCCATAGGACGAAAATATCCTTTATATTATAGTCCTTAGTTCTCGCTATTATTTCTTTAACAGAAATTTTAGAATTTTGAACTTCAACAACGATTTCTTTGCCTGTATCAAGTTTAAAATATACATCAGCATAACGGTTGCCAAAGTATTTTTCAAGTGATCTTTTTACGATTGTTTTATTATTTTCATAAATATATTTATATAGAAATAGCTTGATTGCTCTATGAAAATATGACTCTGCGGGAGTGCTTATTAACGATATTTGTTTCATTTGGCGCTTAAACACAAGAACTTTGATGTTTTTGTAAAAAAAAATTCTCTTAGAACTAATATATTCAAACGGTATTCTAGATTCTTGAATTTCTAACAAACTTTGAGTAGGTACAAAATTCAGTGATGGAGGAAAAGTTGATATAATCAAGTATTAATTAGTATATCCCAAAATATTTTTAGGAAAAAGCAGGTATGAGAAAAAGTTATCTATTCATTTTCAATACTTAATAATAAATTAAATTTAATAGCTCATTGGAATAGCTAATCCCAATCATCACCATTTATACATGCCCAAAAGAATCTTGAACTAAAATAGCATTTTAAAAATAAATGAGGATTAGAAAAGAACATTTATTTATTCATTTCATTTTTTATTTTAATATAATCTTCTAATGCTTTTTCAAATATTGGCATAACTGTTAGATTCTGTAATAAATATATATATAATTCATTATATCCTTTCAAATAGCTTAATTCACCAATGTTTGTATCCAATTCCTCCTTTATTTTTTCATAAATTAATTTCTGTCCAAGTATGGCTTTTGTAATAATAATATTTCTTTGGATGAAGTAATCTGAAATTGATATAACAAAGTATTCTTTTTGTGCACCTCTCCTTGTATTTATCTCCTTGATTAAACTATTATTGACCAAAAATTTTAAGCCCTGAGAAATTGTTCCCGCTGAATAGCTAGTTAGACTACATAATTCCTTTTGGGTTAATTTTTTATGCTCTATAAAGTGACATAATATCTCCGAGAGGCTCTTTTTTTGGTCATAAAACAATGTTAGATTAAAAAAGGCGGCAATAATTTCATTTGGATTATCTGTATGTTTGTTTATAATCCAATTATCTTCTTTATTTTTTATGAGATTTATAGGTTTTCTTATCATTGATATTGTATTGTTACATATGTTTTCAAGCAATATCTGGTATTTATCGAGAGTTTCTATAAAATTATTTATTAATTTGTTATTTTGATTTCTATTTGCCTTGATGATTTTTTTAATTTCTAATGCATTTTTTACTGTTATAACAGAATCTAAAATTGCCAGATAATTTCCTAAGAGCATTTCAAATTCGTTGCCCTTTAATCGATATTCAAATGTATGAGTTCCTTTAATTGGTACTTTATTGACTACACCAGATTTACACATATAATTCATGGATGTTGAAATACTAGATCGTGAATATCCTGTTAATTTTTGTAGTTCCTTTTGAGTTAATTTTCTAAGAAGGAAAAAAATTACTAAGATAATTGATAATCGAGTGCTCCTCCCCCGAATTTTTCCAATATTAATTATTATTTTGATAATGTGTTCTATATGATCTGCAATCGTTCCTTCAAATAGGTTAAATTTAATTAAATTGTATTTAATCTGGAGTATTCTTTCCTGTTCTGATTTATAATCAGATTTTTTGGTCATCAGGTTAAATAAATGAAAATAACATAATAAATTTTTAGTATCGAATGAATTATGAATCATCTATTAAAAGGATTGAATTGAATTTTTTCGAAATAAAATTTTCAGTATTTTAATATTTTCCTTAAAAAATTCATTCATTTATTCATAATTAAACCATTATTTTTCCAGATAAATCATTTAGAAAAAAGAATTCGATTATTCAAATTCCATAAAAGAATGAAAATATTTATATATCAAAAATAGCTATGTTTAATTAGCGACAAAAAAATTTTAGGTGAGATGAAAAATCAAGGTAGTAGAGATGAAAAATCAAAGGAATTCCAAATTTTATAAGGATATAACCCCGGAACTTTATCAACGCCTTGTGGATTATAGAAAAAATCATCCCATAAAGACTATTAAGTTCAGAAATAAGGAACTAGAATATATTAGCTGTGGAACTGGTGAAAAAACAGTTCTTACCTTTCATGGAGCACTTGGAAATGCCGAAGGTAATTTACAAGCTATTCGATTTTTTGAAAAAAATTATAGGATTATCGCCCCGTCAATTACCAATTTTGAAAGTTTAGATGAATTTAGTGAAGGAGTAAATGAAATTCTAAAAAAAGAAAACGTGGAAAAATATATTTTAATAGGTCAGAGTTTTGGAAGTTTTATGGCTCAACCGTACTTCCATAGAAATTATAAAAATATAGAGGCGCTTATTCTTATCAATAGTTATCCTCCAAAAAATGAATGGGTAAAAGATTTTAAAAAAATGAAAAAGCTGCTTAAATTCATACCAGCTTTTCTATTAAGGAAGGTGATGTCAAAAAAACTTTTGAAATTAGCCGATGAAGATAAAGAAATGATCACTGAAATTAGGGAGGAGTTTAATTTTACAATGGCATTTATAAAAGAAAGGTTTAATAAACTAGAGAAAAGCGTTATACAATGCCAATCAATTCTCACAGGTGAATTCAACGGTGAAAAATACAATATAGAAGATTATTACGGGTGGGATGGTAAAGTTCTTATTTTTACAGCAAATGACGATCATGGATTTCCTTATCATGAGGAATTAAGAAGTCAATATCCTAATGTGGAAGAAATAATATTTGAGAATGTAGGGCATATGGGCACTTTACTCAAAAGAGATGAATATCATGCTATTCTAAACAGATTTTTAGATTTATTAAATTAAAAAAATTTCGATTGTAACTTAATATTTTTTTCTAAAAACCTTTTGTTTCTTGTATTTCAATACATGATCAATGTTGTTTATGTTTAAACTTCAGTAAAAATGACTATTTTCTTACATAACTATTTTTAATTAATATTTAAGTCTTTAGTCCTTTCTTTCTCGTTTCTTACCCATACGAATGGTTAAGGTAGTTCATAAAATTTGGGTGGATACAAGATTTAGTTAAAATAAAAAATCCTTACTTTTAAATATTCAAATATCGTATAGATTAGTAAAACTTTATAACTATTGAGTTTATATGGATTCACGAGTGTTTAAATACATTCCTTCAAAGAAATATTCCATCTCATACGGATATTTATGGATCTTTTTAGGCATTTCAATGATTTTACTCCAATTATTAGCATTTCTTTTGGAATATAATCTTGCTATTGTTTTGAATACAGTTATTCCTGTATATGATCATGACTTTATAATGTTAGTCTTATGGTTAATTCTGAGTAGTTTCTGGATTGTTCAAGGAATAATAATCTATTTCATATTTAAAAGAGCATTAAATTTTCATAATCAATACTATGTGGAGAGAAACCATAAAAAATCTTCAACAACTTTTTGTAGATGCTGTGGTCAAACAATATCTAATGAAATATTCAAGCAAAGTAAAAAAGAAGTCATTAGACCAATGTCATTTTGGATCAAAGGATATTTCTGTAAGAAATGCTTTAAAAAATATTTTAAATTTCAATTACTCTTTCTTATAATATTTTGCTTATCAATATTTTTCTTTATTGTGCCAATGTACGTTATTTATTTTGAGAAAATAGAATTTATAGATTTAGCTATTTTTAACTTTATTCTTCTATTATTTCCAATTTTTACTATGTCTTGGGGCTTTTATGGAATAAAGAAATATATGAATTATAATCCTTGAATAAATTCAAATATATTAAAAAACACTGAATTTTGTATCCACCCCAAAATTTTCCTTTAAATATAATTAGAATATTAAAAATCCAAATAACTGTATTCAGTAAAAAAGTAAAATTAACTATAAAAAATTGATAAAAATGGTAGATAAACACAGTCAAAGCTTTTTTGGACAATCAACAGGACTCACACTTCTTAGCTCTTCAAAATCGGATTCGTTTATATATTTGAAGTGTATTAAGAAAAAACCAGATGGTTCGTGGGAAAAACCATCTTTAGGAGAAGGAAAGACGATAAAATGCAATTTAGACGAAATAATTATGATTCTTGAGGTACTACAAAGAAATTCTGATTCCTGGTCTAGCTATCATAATTTTAATGAAGTGAAGACTCAGATATCTTTCAAATGGGAAGATGAGGCTAAGAAAAAACTTCTGATTTATATTGGTAATTATTCTAAAATGTTGAACTTTGCTCAAACTGAGATTTTCCGGCTATTATTAAGGCATATTTTGAAAGAAAAAATAGAGTATGCTACGGTAGTAAAACTAAACTCCGAAAAATCTAGTGTTAATGGTCTAAAAGATAATGAACAAAAGAATCATGATAATGACGCTACGGCATTACCTATCATTAAACAATCCATCGAACTTAATGAAAACGAAGTAAGTCAAATTAAGGGAGTTATAGAGGGAGAAACAGAAAAAGCATTACTTATCCAATTTAATAACGATAAAGAAATCTGGATACCCAAATCGGTAATCCGATCAAATTACAATTCTTCAAACGATATCTCTCAAAACTTTACAATTGATAACTGGATTCTTAAAAAAAATAATATCCCTAACAATTAACTTTCTTTTATCTTTTGTGAAATATTAGGTAAATATTCGTTATCGCATAGGTTTTTTAAATCGTTATTATAATCAATCATTTTTTTTGCTATTTCTGGATGAGAAAGGAGCTGGACCTCCGATTTATCATCGCGATCCCATAATAAATAAGGTGTTTCCTCATTCGGAACTTCTTTCTTAACTTGTTCTATCCAATCGTTAGGTAATTCATTTTTTAATTTTACATCTAGCATCCTCGCAAGGATTATGCTCCAAGCTCTTGGAACGACCGTCATGAGATAACCCCCTCCCCCTACCGCGACCCATCTATTATTACAATAATCATGAGCACAAGTATAAAGGGTTTGAGCAATATCCTTGTATGCCGATATAGAAAGTCCCATTTGAGTTAACGGATCATTGAAGTGCATATCAACGCCGAGTTGAGTAAATAACAAATCGGGAGAATATGCATCTAAAATTCTAGGCACACAATATCTAAATAGTTTTACAAACATTCTATTATTGGTTTCGGGGAGTAAAGGAAAATTTAATGAAAATCCTTTTCCCAGTCCCTCACCAATCTCATTTGTGCTTCCTGTGCCGGGAAATAAAAACTTTCCACTTTCATGAAAAGAAATGGTTAAAACATTCGGATCGTCGTAAAATAACCATTGCACACCATCACCATGATGACAATCGATGTCTAGATACGCTATTTTAATGTCTTTTTTTAATTGCTTTAGGTGATGTATCGCAACCGCGATATCGTTGAAAATACAAAACCCTGAAGCACTTTTTTTTTGAGCATGGTGTAATCCTCCAGCAGGATTAAAAGCAATTATAATATCATCGTTCTTCCAAACTGAATCTGCAGCTACGATGCTTGCTCCGCATACAAGAGCGGAAGCTTCATACATTCCTCTAAATATGGGATTGTCACCTGGACCTAAACCATATCTATAGGGTTGAATTTTTCTATCTTCAGGATTGGCACTCAATATTTTAACAACTTCAACATATTCAGGATCGTGTGCTTGTTCTATTTGTTCTCTAGTTGCTATTATTGGTTCTTTTATTACCAGCCTTTCATGACTCAGGAGATTTAGTTTTTCCATAAGTTCATAGGTTAGTTTCAACCTTAATGGACGTAACGGGTGATTTGGTCCAAAATCGTATCTATCGTACTGGTCAGTATACACTAAAGCAACTTTGTTGAACATGATACTATTATGAATTTAACCAACTATTTATTTTTACCAAGAATAATTAATAAAAATATTTCACAAATGTTTTATGAGAAAGTCCTTACAGAATACATAAGATTATAATATATGAGTATCATATAAAAAAATAAAGATTTTATAGTAAAGTACTTAATAACCTATTCCTCCTCTATTAAACATGAGCCTAAGATTTAGAAAATTCGTGGAAAGAGTAGCGAAAGACAACGAATTCAAACCGCTGAAAAACAGATTACTATACTATTTGCAAAAAGAAAGCCAAAACAAATACAAAAATTATCCTCGACTAATTGAGTTAATGCAAACATATTGGCCAGAATACAAAGAAGGATCTAGAATTTCCTACTTACTTAGGGATCATTACGACGAGATATTTACCTTTTATCTGAATACGCTCTTTCCTTTCAGAAAGAGGGGTTTAACTATGGCTTATCCTGAAGCACCAACGCCGGTCGATTTTAAATTGGTCTATCAATATCATTATAACTTAGCAGAGATTAATATTGTTGAGGAAGTCCTAAAAGAATGCAAAATAGATACTAAAGTTGAGAGTATTTTAAAGAGAATATTAATTTTCGCTGTTAGTTCATTCAGCCCTATGATTGAGCAAATATTTAAGCGTCCATTCGCATTTCAGTTTTCGAGTATTGATGCTAATCCTATGAATAATGGTGAATGGGAAGTAAATGCGATAATTTCAGCCAGAGAGCAATAGATTCATTACCGACTAATAACTGCTCTAAAAAATTAAAATCTTATCCTATTATAGAAGAAAAGCAGACTATTTCTTCAAAAAAGATCCTAAATCCATCATCTCGCCATTACCCTTTTTAACTTGAATCTTTCCTTTAACTCCTTTAATCTTTCGTTCTAAATAGATAATCGCATCCAAAGGAATCTTTCTAGGTATGCCACCTTGCCTATTGATAATGGAAATTAAATAATCTATATTGGATATAACATCTGGACTCACTAGTTCGTTGTATATTGCCTGATATACCATTGGTTCGTTCGTCCTTATTTTTTCTAAGTAAGAAAAAGCATCTGTTGCTAGGACAACTCTTAATACATAGATAATTTTATCATTAATTGATACAACTCTCTCTTGGCTTGCTTGCTGCCTCTTTTGAGCCTCCATAAGCGCTTTCATTTTTTTCATACGTAATTTTTCTAATTCGTGCTGTTCTTGATCCTTATTAGACTCATCCATCATTACAACCTAATTATTTTGTATTTACTATAAAATTAAGAATTTACTATTTTTAAAGCAATGTCTAATGCTCTTATACCATCGTCGAGGGTAACATCCTGTTCTTTATCGTAAAGAAAATTATTAATCTCTCTCTTTAAAGGTTCGTCTCCTCTTAAGGGTGTAAACGAAGTATCTTTAGTGATTGGATATTCTCCCTGCAAATCTATTCCTGTTCGTATATTTACTTGTTGAGTGATGAAATCAGCGGATATACCCCCAAATTCCCCATTAACATAAATTCTTCTGAATTTCGATGGAGTCAACCAATTCGATTCAATTTGACCGATAACCGTGCCAAAATCTAAAATAATGAATGCCGCATCAGCATGAATATTATCTTTATAACATTTTTTTAACCCAAAAGCATTTACAATCTCGTTCTTACTCATAATTTTTTCTTGAAGATAAATGTCGTGGATTGACAAATCCAGAATTACTCCCATATCCCAATCTCTCTTAGGATACAAACCAACGCGTTTAGAAGCAATTGAGATAATCTCACCAATCTCGTCAAGATGGTTTAATAGTTTATCAACAACCGGATTAAAAAGTTCAATAAAACCCGGCATTATTCTTATATTATCGTAATCCTTAAAAGGGATTAAATCCTCTAACTTAAGCGCCATAGGTTTTTCCATTAAAATATCGATACCCGCATCAGCAAATTTCTTAGCGATTTCTGGAATGTATTTGGGTGGTGTAACTATACTTGCTGCGTCTATGGATTCGTTTTTAATCAAGTCATCTACATTAGTATAAACATTTACTCCATCGTATTGTTTTGCTAATGGTTCTATTTTAGATTCGTTAGTATCACATATTCCAACAAGCTCTGAAAGGTCATGAAAGTTTCTTATATGTGCCTTACCAAACCAACCAGCACCAACAACAGCAGTTCTTTTCTTTTTCATTGCTCTCAATCAAAAAATCAAACTATTTCTAATGAAAAATAATGCTAATCAAAATAAGAATTTTATCAAGTTAGTAGAAGTTTGTAAAAATATTTATCAAGATACGTTACTTTAACTTTTTGTAATAACTTGTTTGATTAGAAACATGAAAAAGAAATATCATAAATTTACTTGTGTTTTAATAGGTATTTTCTTAATAAATTGCGTTTTCACTTCCGTTTATATCTTCCCTTTTAAATTCCAAAAGAATAATTTTATCTCTAGTTTGGGAGATGAAATTGTTGAGAAGGTTAAAGATTATCCAAAATTAGCTCAAATCAGCGGGAATTTCTCTCGTTATAATTTATCTGTAATCATGGACGAAGCAAGCTCTTCTATTGAAGGAAATTTGACGGTGAATTTCTATAATGACGATAGCGTAAACTATACAAGAATTCCTTTTCACATTTATTTATCAGGAATGTACTACGATATAAGACCTGGTCTCATTGAAATTGTAAATGTTACAGATTTAGATAACCCAAATATAGCAATCCCGTTTGAGGTATATTCAAATCAGCAAATTATGTGGGTAAACCTAACTACAAATTTAGAACCTCAAAAAAGAACCGAATTTATAATTCAATTTAACGCAACCCTTCCAGATGGAGGAATTGATAGAGCAAATTCTCACGGAAGCGTTTACGACCAATCGAGGATTTATAAGTTTGCGAGTTTTTATCCTATACCTTGCGTTTATGATAGTGAAGACGGTTGGAACACTGATTCTTATTTGACTACGGGTGATCCATTTTATTTTGATATGGCTTATTATAACTTATTTATTAACGCCCCTAACGAATTGATAATTGCAGCTACCGGAAACTTAGAAGAAAAATTAGAAAGCGGCGCAACTACATGTTATCACTTTAATCCTATTTATCCTGTACGGGAAGTCACTTTTTCAGCTTCGCGGTATTTTCAAGTACAATCAAAAATTTTAAATGGTGTAAATGTTTCAACCTATTTTCTTCTAAAAGATGAATATCTATGGAACAATTCTGCCTTAAATCACGCTGAAAATGCCTTAATTCTTTATAACAATTCTTTTGGATTATATCCTTACCCGACACTTAATGTCGTAGAAGAATACACGGATTTTGGAGGTATGGAATACCCCAATCAAGTGTACATTTCGGAATCAATAGCTAGCTGGGGGTATCCTCTCGATGTAGAACGAAGGCTTTTAGAAAAAATAATTGCTCACGAAATATGCCATCAGTGGTGGTATAACTTAGTTGGAAACGACGAAATAGATGTAGGATTTTTAGACGAAGGGTTAACTTGTTGGTCAACTGATTACTACGGAGAGTATTATCATGGAGATTGGGAATATTTCCAATATACGCGCTATATTGATGAAGTAAGAGTTTACTATGCAAATAATGGGTTTAGTTCAAAAATAAATCAAACAATTTACGAATGTATAGCTACAGATACTGATTATTACTATGTCGCCTATCATAAAGCACCGCTAATTTTTGAAAAGTTACGCCAAACTATAGGACTTACAGCCTTTTTAGAAGGTTTAAAGTTATATTTTGAGAGACACCAATTTGAGATCGTCATATTATCAGATATACAGCAGGCATTCGAGGATGTAGTAGGAATGTCGTTAGATTGGTTTTTCTTCCCCTGGTTCGATAATCTCTTACTTCCAAAATATTCAATTACAAAAAACATTTACAATTCTGAAACTCAGAATTTAAATATAGTTATTGTAGATTTAAACGAGCCTCTGAACGAGTATAATTACTCCCAACAAGTTCCTTTATACGTATATGATGCCTCAAATTCTTTGATTTTTAGTCAAACAGTCTGGATTAATGGAACAACCGAATTGTTTTTTAACATTTCAAAGCAACCTCATCGAGTAAGCTTAATTTATAGTAATTATGTTCTGGTTCAATTAGAGGATGAATTTCATCTATCATTGGACTCATTAGTTCAAAATGGCGATCAAGCTATACCTGGTTATGAATTGGCGCTCTTTCTAATGCTTATTTTAATTTTAAGTGGTTTTGTAATAGTTAACCATAGAAGGAAGATTAAAAGTAATATATAGAAAAAAAAATAGTCCCCCCTCTCGGATACCCATAATATCCTAAACGGAAAATCCATTTGAGCCGAGGACCTCACGGTATCGGCTGACAATACTTCATAGGTAAAAACCTTAGTATGCGATATTGATCTACAGCCGCGCGCTCTGACCAACTGAGCTAAGGGGGGTAAAGTTTCGATATATTTTTTAATTAATGTAGTAATATAATTTTTACGATTTTCTTTTAGATGTTGTATGAATGAAGGGAATTAATAATTTACAAAAATAAATCTTTTCAATCTTGGTAGTTTTTGCAATATATTCTATTTATAATAAAAATCTAAAATAGCACAAATTTTTTTAAAGAAAACCCTAACTAATATTTAATATAATTTAAAAAATTCAAAACAGAAGTGAAATTTAATGCGAGAAGAAACCGATTATACGGAAGCTATTGAAGCGTACAAGGATGATCCTAATGTCATCATCGAACCATGGGGGCGCAGTATCGATCACCTTCGACTTACAATAATAGGAAAGGAAGGAACTCCCTACGGAAAAGGAAAGTTCATATTCGAAATCAAATTCCCTGAAAATTATCCATTTGCTCCTCCATACGCATACGCAGTTACATTAATGTGGCACCCTAATATAGATAGCAGCATTCCTCCAGGAAAACTTAATATATGTTTAGATCTGATTAATCCTGACCTTGTTGGCAAGGTAGACGCTTCAACTGGTGCATCTGGGTGGACACCTTCAAAAACCTTAACTAATATCACAGAAGCCTTAAAAGGTATGATGCATGTTGAACCTCCCTTCTTTAACCCAGGAGACCCTCTTAACCACGAGGCGGGCGAGCAATATTTCAGAGCTCAAAAGAAGTTTGAAGCAAAAGCTAAGTCATGGACTGCTAAATATGCCATGGATTAGGATTAAATACAATTTTTTATCCCTTATTTTTTATAGACTATCCATCAATTTATATTTCCTATAGATAATATGTTAAACTTAAGATGCTATAAATTAAAATAAAAAAAATTGTTAAGAATTTAATATCTAATAGAAGAAGATTTTTTCGAGCGCATGACAAGAAAGATACCATTCTCATTTACAGGTAAGAAAGTTATTGTTTTTGACTTAGATGGTACTATTGTAAGATTGGCTGCAGATTGGCATTCATTACGTAAGGTTTTAACTTCCCGATTTACTGAAAAGTATCGAGAAATTATCAATTACAGTAGTATGTCGGCAATCTTATCTAGAATCGTTGAGAAAGGGGATGAAGAAGAACTTCAATTGAATTTTAACCTTATAAAGCAATACGAACTTGAAAATATAACGAGAAACGAGCCCATTAAAGAGATCCTTTTTTTTATAAATAATAAAGAGTTATTTGGAGTATTTCATAACGCTAAGTTGGCAGTTTTTTCATTAAACACACGATCAACTATTTTCAAATCACTTGAAATGGCAGGAATCCTTGATGAAATTGAATTTTTTGTAGGGCGAGAAGATGTTAGAAAATGGAAACCAGAACCCGAAGGTCTATTGAAAATCTTAGATCATTTCAAAGTTAATACTGAAGAATTAATCTATTTTGGCGATTTAGAAGTAGACTTATTAGCTGGAGCTAATGCAGGTGTAGAGACTTATCATATCGACACTCTTATTAACCATGTAAGAAAAATAAAAAATTTTTCACGAATATGATTGGAATTAACATAAAAGAAAAACAACTTTTACATGAAAGTAATAACCACATTGTATTTTTTAATTTCTGATTCTACTTTTGCTTTTCCAAGTGGAGTGAGAGCTATTATATCGTTGCTTTTTATTTTTAGTGTTGTCAGTTTTATAGTTGGATCTTTAAATTCACCGCTCATATAAGGATTCCAATACATTTCTTTATTAACAGGGTTTGTAATCATCCATAAAATGGGTTCTAAAGCATGACCTATTATTCTCATAGCTTTGAAAATATAACCTATATCGGCATCAAAAGGAACGACTAATTGTACATTTTCTTCACCTTCAATATCTCCACACGCTAGACAATCTTCTCGTTTGATAATATCTAAATGATCAAATTGGCCATATACGCCATTATAATTAACATAAGGAGGATCCATAGGTGGACCAATATTTCTTCCATGTAATCGAAATAACAATTTTAAGGCTTCTTGCGATTGAATGCTAGAAATTATAGAACTTACTGATTGAATAGCAGCAATTTTATTACCTAAGATGTTTTCCATTTCTTCAAATTTATAATCTTCTCCGAAAGTCTCTTTAATATTTTCTTTCCACTCTTTAATTTCTTCTGGCGTAAGCGTTTCTAACTTTTCTTCAGGAACATTTTCATTAAAAACTCGGTTCCTTAATTCTGCCAATTCTTTCTGAGCTAAAGCCAATAATTTTACCACATCGTCATCAACATTCATATCAGGTTTAAAACCGTATTCTTTTTCGAAAATGACTTCAGCTTTTATAACGCAATGGTTTCTATTTCTTGGAAGCCCTTTTAAAGTACACGCTGCAATCAACTTATCATCTGCAGGAGGAATCGGGACTAAACATCGGTAACAAGGCGTTATATTCAAAACATCCTCTGCATATTTGTTATCAAATTCTGCTTCTACCTGTTTTCTTACTAACCTTCTAAATGGTTCGAGTTTCTCTTGCTTCAACCGCTCTATCAAATATTCTAGTTGTTCGATTTCTTTTTGTGCATCTAAGTACTCTGGATTATCAAATTCCCACATTCTCGTTTCTACAATGTTTTCGATTTCAATTTCTCTATTTTTATATTCGAGTGCTGAATCTTTAGGAATGACTATTTGTACATGACCTTCAAATCCTACTGTTCCTCCCTCTACCATTGGTTTTTTCATCCGAAGACAAATCTTATTCAAATCTAACCTTGCATTAAAGTTATCTAAAGCGGCAATGATGACATCGCATTCTTCGTACACCGACATTGGTAATTTTTGGAGTTTTTCAAAATAAAAATCGACTTTCAAAAAAGGATTCATGTCTTTAAGTCTTTCAGCTGCGACTTCTGCTTTAGGACGACCTTCATCCCCCGGTTTGAATAACATCTGACGGGACAAATTAGATGTTTCAATGGTGTCAAGGTCCACTAAAACTAATTTTCCAATACCCATTAATGCAAAATCCTTTGCTATTTCGCAACCTAAGGCTCCCACACCAACAATCATAATACAACCTTTACTTACAATTTCTTGATCCCAACCGTCAATTAATTGTTGGCGGGCGTACATACGGGATTTTTTGATATTTTCCTTGTTTTCTGTCATTTTAAATATCCCTAAATTTTATTATAATATATATTAATTATCCTTCAAGCAAATTTAAATTCTTTTGGTGTTTCTTTTTGAGAAAGCCTTGTTTAATTTGTATCATCTTTATAGCTTTTCCCATTTCCCAATTTTTAATTATTGGTATTTTCGGATATAATATTCCTCATCCAGTCGATTTACACTTAACTAGTTGGAATGTAGATAACTCACGTCAGATATTGCCTAATGAATTAGAACTTAGCTCTACATTCAATGCTAGCGATCATATTGGACTACGAGACATTGATAATAAATATGGATTAACCGGAAATAATGTAACTATTGCTATGGTAGATACTGGTATTTTTTGCAACCATAGCGTTTTTACTAACGATGGGAAGTTGAATTGGACCGATAGGATTATTATGTACGTTGATTTCATTAATAACAATTCTGACTATCCACAAGATGATTATGGTCATGGTACATGGGCGGCATCTATTCTGGGTGGTAATTCAAGTCAATATCGGGGTGTCGCACCTGGTATAAAATTTGTCATATTGAGGATTTTTGATAGTAGTGGAGAAACAAATGCAACTATATTTGAGAATGCGATCAATTGGATTCTTCTAAACAAGGATACATTTAATATTAGAATAGTAAGTATGAGCTTTGGAGCAAAACCTGAAGCAGATAATATTTTTTCCATATTATACATTCAGAAACTTACTCGAAGACTTGCAGATATAGGAATTTTAGTAATTGCAGCAGCAGGTAATGATGGCAATCCCAATTCCGCTTATGGAGATAGAACTATTAACGCTCCCGCTTCTGATAAAGCAACACTTGCAGTTGGTGGTGTAGATTATGATGGTAACATGTATCCGTATAGTGCTAAAGGCCCTACTATTGAGATGACTAAAAAACCAGATGTATGTGCCCCTGCAGTTGCGATTTATGGTGCGGATATAGATCTTTTAAACCAGTACAGTTTTAGATCAGGAACTTCGGGAGCTACACCATTCGTCGCGGGGTTAGCTGCTCTAATGCTTGAAAAGGATGAATCACTCACTCCATCGCAAATAAAAAGCATAATATCATTAACTTCTCTTAAAACTATAAATGCAAAAGTTTTTCAGGACAATGTTCAAGGATGGGGTGTAGTTCAAGGTTACGCTGCTTTAGACGCCTTAGAACCACCTGTTCTAATTAATGATAGTACTGAAATTGGATTTTTACTTAATGAAAATTATAGCGTTTATTGTCTACCAATTAGGCTGGCTCCTAACCACTATTATTTCGAACTAGTGCAGCTCGGTCTAGCGAAAGCTGAAATGTATGTGTTTCACAGTGAACCTAACGAGTTCGGGATACCTGCGATGATTTCTAATACTATTAACCAAATAATTCCAGATCGTCGATTAAAAAGATTGGGTGTTTTTACAAGCGTTTTTCAAGATTATTTTTTATTAGTAAAATTACATAGCAAAGAATCAGGAAATTTTTTAGTAAGACTGGTTTTT
This sequence comes from uncultured archaeon, assembly GCA_964508365.1. GTDB lineage: Archaea > Asgardarchaeota > Lokiarchaeia > Sigyniarchaeales > SOKP01 > SOKP01. The sequence continues at coordinate 42,017 of CAZDTP010000006.1, read as the reverse complement.
GAATATGGTAATATCACCTTTATGGTTTTGTTAGGAATTAATATTATAGGATTAATTTACGCAAGCATATTATATAAGAGGGTATATAATAGAGATATAGGTTAGGAAAATACGAGATTATTTGTTTTTTGATATATCCTTCAACATTTTCTTTATTTCGTCTGCCTTTTCTTTATCCTTTGCTAGTTCAGCTTCTTTTTTCTTATTCTCTAATGCTGCTTTTGATTCAGACAATTCCCGTGTTAAATCTTGCTTCAAATTTAATAAGTTTTGCATGTCCTTACGGAATTCCTTAGATTTAGATACAACTATTTCTCTTCTTTGATGAGACAGCAACTCTTCTTTTTCTTTTTTAATTTTGATTAGGTTTGAAACTTCTCCTGCTAAAACACTCACTTCTTTTATCTTGCTTTTAATTTCTTGTTCTTCTTGTTTCTTTTTACGATCTTCTTTTATCTTTTGGTTTTCTAGTTCTTGGTGAATTCTTTTTATTTTCCGATCACTTTCAATTACATTTTGCTCAAATTCTCTCGTATTCTCAATCTCTTTCTTAATAAATTTCGCTTGTTCGCTCCAACCAATTTCCTTAAACTTAGTAATCGCTGTATTAAATTTCATGTATGCAGCCGTAAAATCATATTTAGTAGCTAATTCTTTCCCTTCATCTATAAGCTTTAATCCTTCTTCTCTTATTTTTTCAGTTTGTTTCTGAGTTTCGTATAACTTCTTAAATTTCTTTTGTTGTTCTCTTTTTCTAAGTTCAGTTTCCATTTGTTGTTTCTCCATCTCTTCGCGAAAAAGTTCATATTCTTGTTGTCTTTTAATGTTAGTTTCTTCTTCTGCTTTTTTCTTTTCTAAATAATGTTCTTTTTCATGGATTAAATCCTTGATTAAAGTGTTTAAATTAGTAATTTCGGGTTCCCACCCTATTTTTTCAGCTAATAAATCTCTTGCTTGAATATACAAAGATATTGCTTTATCGAAATCAGGAGTGCTCATTTTAATATATTTTCCACCATCTTCTAAGAGAGAATATGCTGCTTCTCTAAACGTCAATTGGTCTTGAATAATTCTTTCTCTTTGTTTAGCTGCAATCTGCTGAGCTTTCTTCTTTTCTCTTTCTTGACGTCTTCTTTCCTTTAAGATATTTTCCAAATTCCTCTCCTCTTTCAGCCGTTCTAATTCTCTTTTTAACTTTAGCTCCTCTTCTTGTTCTCTTTGTTTTTTAAGCGTTTCCGCCTTTACGATCATAGCGCTAATGGAATCTGTTGGAAAATTTATCTCATTAAGAATTAACATAGCTTTCCTATAACTCATAATTGCTAATTCGAAGTTAGAATTGTTAATGTGTAGCTCAGCTTCATCTAAAATATTAAAAGCGTCATCTTTTTTTCTTTCTATAATTGCTTGTGTTAAAATTAATTTTTTATCTTCAATCTTTTTTAGTTTTAAGCGTTCTCTTTCTTTACTGATATTTTGCGAGACTCTCTTTTGAAAATCAATTTCCTCACGTTCTTTTTGAAGCTTTTTTTCAAGTGCTTTTTGTTTTTGGAATTCGTGGACTCTCTTCTTCTTTTTAAGTTGAACGATTGACTCTTTAATCGAATTCGTAGGGTAGTTAATTTCATTTAGCACTAACTCCGCGCTTCGATAGTACTCTAATGCTTTATCGTAATCTGCACGCTTTATATATAATTCAGCTTCGTCAAGCAATTCGAAAGCAGCTTCTTTGCGTTTTTCCAAATGTAATTTAAGGTCTTCTTGTTTTTTAATTTTAATTTGTTTAACTCTCATTTGTTTTTCTTCGTATTTCATGTTATCAGCAATAGTCTGAAGAAAGTGTTTCTCTTTTTCTTGTTTTCTAATTTCATTTTCTAACTCTTGTTGCTTTAATATGTCGGCTTCCCGTTTTTTTTCTTGAATTTTTATGATGGTATCTTTTATTATTTCAATAGGAAACTGAATCTGAATTAAGATTAACTCTGCTTTATAATAATTTTCTATAGATTCTTCATACTTCCCTTCTGTTAATAGTTGGTCTGCCTTATCCATTATGGAAAAGGCTTCCATCTTCTTTGTCTCCATTAATTTCTTCATATCTTCTTTTTTAAAAAGCTCGATCTTCTTAGATAGCATCTTTTCTCTTTCTTTTTGAAAACTTTCTGTCACTATTCTCTCAAATTCTCTTTCTTCTTCTACTTGTTTTCGTAGTTTTTCTTTTTCGAGTAATTTTTGGCGCTCTCTTTCGTTCTTTTTAAATTGCAGATTTCGAACTGACTCTTCTAACAATGAAATGTATTTTCCCGTCCACCCTATGTCTTTGAGGGATTTAAGCGCATTTTGATATGAGTCAATGGCTTCATCATAGTTCTCTTTCGCTAAAAATTCATCAGCTTCCTCAATGATTTTGAACGCTTCTTGTTGTTTTAAAGCGTTCTGGGAACTCAATTCCTTTTTTGTTTCTAAAATATCCCTTTCTTTTTGGATTAATCTTTTTTCTCTTTCTCTTTGAATTTTTAAATTGTTTAGAAATTGATTGTGTTCGGCATCTTCTTTGATTAACTGCTCGAACTCCCTTTGTTTCCTTATTTCTTGTTCCTTCTTTTCATTTTCGATTTTGTTAATTGTTTGGTTAATAAATGTAATTTCGTCGATCCATTGAATTTGAGCAAAAATTTGATTTACATTTCTATAGCTTTCAATTGCTAACTCGAATTCTCCTAAAGAAAGATAGTTTTGCGCTTCATCCAAGATTTTAAACGCGTTTTCCTTTTGCATTTCTCTAAAATTAAGTTCATTTTCGCGTTCTTTCTTAACTATCTCTCTTTCTTCTAGTTTTTTTCTCTTTGCGTTCATCTCATTGATTACTTTTTCTTGAAATTCTCTATCCTCTCTTTCTTTCTTGATAAGAATTTCCATATCTCTTTGTTTTTTGAGATTAACATCACGTTTTTTATTTTCGATTTCGATTATAGCGTTCCCTATCCTCTCCATTTCATCATACCATTGAATTTCAGCAAAAATACCAGTTACCTGCTGATAGAATTCAATTGCTTTATCAAAATTGCCTTTTTCAAGATAGACATGAGCATTTTCCAATATCCTAAAGGCTTCATCTTTTCGCTTCTCTCGATGCATTAATTCTGCATTATGATCTCTTAATAAGATTTTTTTCTCTTTTAATTGCTCTCTTTCTAATCGGAGTTGTTTTGATATCTGTTCCTGAAACTGCTGTTCAACCTTAAATTTCTCAATAGATTTCATCATTTCTTTTTGTTTTGTTAATAATTGTTCTCTTTTCCTATTTTCTAATTCTCTTATCGAATTTTCAATTAAATGTAATTCGTCGTTCCATTGTATACTTGCGAAGATATTTCCCGCATTTTGATAAGCAGCAATTGCTTTATCTAACTCCGATTTTTTTATATAATAATCAGCTTTATCTAAAGCTTTATACGCGTCAGCTTTACGCTTTTCGCGTTGTTCCGATTCTTCTATTTTTTCTTGTAAAGTGCTTTCTCTCTGCCTTATTTTTGCTCTTTCCTTTGCTAACTCTATTGAGGTGAGCTGTTGAAATTCTAAATCACTTTTTCTGCGTAGTTCTAATTTAGTTTGGTGCTCTAAATCTTTTTCAACTTTGTATTCTTCTAAGTTTTTAATACTTAAAATAGTCTCTTCAATTGTAGAAGCATTCGATTCCCAATCTGGCCCTAATCCCTTTAGATATTCTAATGCTTCTGTGTACCTATTAATTGCTTTGTTATAATCAGATTCTTCTTTTAGTATTCTATCCGCGTCATCTAAAATTATAAACAAGTTCTCTTCTTTCCTCAAATTTTCTTTTCTTTTTTGTTCGTATTCGAATCTTCTTTTATCCAGTTCTTTTGCGGTTTCAATAATTTCATCTTTTTCCTTAAAATATATCGTATCTTGTAGGTTTTTTAGCTGGTCCTCCCTTTTTTGTCTTAAAATAACTTCTTCTTCTTCCCGCGACTGTTTATTTTCGATATTTTTGATAAAGTTGATAACTGGTTGAATATAAGAATCCCATTCAATGGATTTAAACAATTCAATTGCTTTCTGAAATTTATTAACCGCTTGATCGTATTTCTTCTCTCTTTCCAATTTTTTACCAAAATCCACTAAATTAAATGCTTCAATTTGTATTTTCTCTTCATCTCTATAGATATGTGTCCTTATTCCTTCATACTCATCAGTCTGTTCTTTATTAAATTTAGGTTCTATTTGTTTCTGAGTTCTAAATTGTTCAAACTCTTTTTTATCATTTTTTAATTTTTCAATAACTAGGTTGATATTCTTTGTTTGGTCGTGCCACCCTATAGAATTCAATAATTTTACAGCGTTTTCGTAATTCTCGATTGCTTTATCGAAATTCTTATCGTTTTCAAAAAATTTTGCATTATCAATAAACTTAAACGCGTCGTTTTGTATTTCTTGCTCTTGCTGTTTCATCTCTTTAAACTTCTTTAATTCTTCAGCTTTTACTGTGCTTTTCTTTTCTCCAAAAGCGCTAACAACCTGTGGTTTAATTTCTTTCTGACTATTATCTTGTTCTTGAACTTCCCCAATTTTGGTTTTGGTCACTACTTTATGGTGTCTTAAATTTTCTGATAATGTAATTAGTTTGCTTTGTAAATTGCTTAATTGAGCTTCAGACCAACCTGTTTGAATTAATAATTTGATTGCTGCCTCATATTGTTCAATTGCGTCTTCCAAAAATCCATCTATCTCTAATTTTTGAGCTCCATCCAACAAAGAAAAAGCTTGTTCTTGTAATTGCTCAAGTTGATTTTTTGCTCTTGCTTGATTATATGTTATCTCTTGTTTTGTAAAATCTTTTAATTCTTCGATCCTAAAATAGATATCACTTATTTTATCCATCAAAAAACCACTATTTTTAAGATAAGTTGCTGCTAAATCATAACTCTCCACAGCTTTTTCAAAATTTTTTTCATTCTCAAATTTTTGAGCTAAATTGAGATACCTTAAAGCTTCCTGAGCAAGTTCTTCATTTCCCTCCATCTTTATCTAAAAACCTCTTTTAATATTTCATATAAAGTATAAGTGAAGCGTGAATTTATTGTTAGTTCCTACAATAATGTAAACCGATTTATTAATTAAACTTTTTATATTTAAATGTTTAATTTTATTATTAAAATTAACCTTTAAACTCATTTTGAAAAAGTTAACAAGAGGAGCTTTCGTGAAAAGTAATAATTTTCAGATTATAGTCGATATTGAACCGATCTCGAGAAGGCTCTTCTACACCAAGAATGAAACCTTTTACGAATTACTAATCAATTCAAATATCCGTGTGCAGTCCCTTTGTGGTGGTAACGGAACATGCGGAAAGTGTAAAATAGTGGTTCAAGAAGGAATGCATTTTTTAAATCCGCCAACAAACTCTGAAATGAAATTTCTTACGCAGTCGGAGATTAAAGAAAACTGGCGGTTGGCTTGTCAATGTAGAGTAAAAAAATCCCAAATTCAGTCAGTTGAAACACATCAACCACCCCAGTTTAGAATATTTCTGCCCAAAGATCTACTAGTCGAAGATTTTAAGATATTGACATCAGGAAAATCTAAAAAAATAAACCTTAATCCGAATGTAAGGAAAATTTTTGTTGAAATTAATAAACCAAATTTAGAAAACCCTGTTCCTGATATTGAAAGAATTTTATCTTCTCTTTCGTCAAGTAAGGATAATAAAGGAATTCATAGTGATGTTTCGTTTGAAATCGATACCATAAGAAAAATTCCCCTAGTCTTAAGAGAAGAGCAGCACCGTATTTCATTAACATTATACAATAATAAGAAATTTATAGACTGCGAAGCAGGTAATAAAACCGAAGATTGTTTCGGAATCGCATTTGACATTGGAACTACTACTCTTGTTGGTTATTTAATCAATTTGCTCAATGGAAAAGTATATTCAATTGCATCAGCTCTTAATCCACAGACAGCCTATGGGGAAGATGTTGTTTCGCGTATAACATACACAAAAGATAATCCCGCGGGACTTGTAAAACTAAATTCTGTTCTGATAGAATCTTTAAACTCAATAATAGAAGAAACATGTACTAATGCTAATGTTTCACCTAGTCAAATATATGAGGCAACAATCGTTGGAAATTCGGTTATGCATCATCTATTCCTCAATATAAATCCTACATATATCGGCTTAAGTCCTTATGTGCCCGCGCTGAAGAGTGATTTAAACATAAAGGCCAAAGATGTTAATCTTGAGATTTCTAGAAGCGGATATGTTTATTTATTACCATTGATTGCGGGTTTCGTTGGAGCTGACACAATGGGAGTAATTATTTCATCAGAGATTGATGAAGAACCAGAATTAACATTAGCAATTGATGTTGGGACTAATGGTGAATTGGTGATAGGTAATAAGGATGTACTTTATACGGGATCTTGTGCAGCGGGATCTGCCTTAGAAGGTGCTCATATTAACCACGGCATGCGAGCCGCAGCAGGGGCTATTGACACTCTAAAAATTGACCCGATTGATTTTGGTGTTGAATATACCACAATTAATAACAGAAAACCCATAGGTATTTGTGGTTCTGGTATTATTGATGCAGTAGCCGAAATGTTACGAGCGAAACTGCTTACAAAAAGTGGTAACTTTAATAAAGAATTCATAGACCACGAGCGTATAGTAAAAGAAGAGAAAAACTTTAAATTTATATTAGTAAATAAAGACGATACCCCAATTAAGAGACACATTACGATTTCACAAAGTGATGTTAGAGAATTACAAATGGCAAAAGGGGCGTTCTTCTCTGGAGCACGTTTGATTTTAAACCATTTAAATCGTGTAAACAACTCAGAACTAGAAATTAAACAGATTCTTTTAGCAGGAGCATTTGGAAATTACATCAATAAAAGTAACGCGAAATTTATAGGGATGATTCCTGATATTCCTGACGAAAAACTTTTTCAAATTGGTAACGCAGCAGGGATCGGAGCGCAAAATTGTTTATTAAATGTAGATTTAAGAAAAAAAGCGCGAAAATTACAGGAAAAAATAAAGTATGTCGAAATAGCAATTGAAAAAGATTTCCAAAAAGAATTTGCTTCAGCTATGTACTTTCCTCATTTAAACTTAAATTTATTTCCCAGTCTGAAAGAATATGCGCATATCCCAAAAAGATAAATCACTTTAAAATTAGTATTTAGCTCTTTTAGAACTAATACTATTCCATATTATAACTCGGAAAATGTTAAGCATTGTAGGATTAGTCTTAAAGACCAGAAACATTTAATAATTCACACTTATTCTATAAAAAGAGTATAAAAGTATTTAAGAGATAAATATATTAAATTTTTATCCGAAATAGTATTAATATTATAAAAAGAATTAAATAAATAGAATTTAATAATAAAGATAATAAATTATATTCAAATAAATTTTGTAATAATTTAATTATAATATTCAAGGTAGAGGTCTTTTATGTCAAGTTTTAAATTAAAAGTTTTACTCACGGGTGCTGCTGCTGTCGGAAAGACGAGTTTGGTTCAGAGGTTTATTAAAAACCGATTCGCGGCAAACTACAAATTAACGGTTGGAGTAGACATTCTCACCAAAGATGTAGAATTTAAACCAGGCGAAGTAGCAACTTTAAGCATATGGGATATTGGTGGTCAACAAAGGTTCGAATTCATCCGATCAACTTTCTACAAGGGAGCTGCTGGCGCTTTATTAGTTTTTGATTTAACAAGAGAACAAACTTACATCGAAACAAGAAAATGGCTAACAGAAATACGACAATTTAGCAACGAAAACATACCATTTGTATTAATTGGGAATAAAGCAGATTTACTTGAAGATGTCGGAGAAGTAATAGATAGAGACGAGGCTCGGGCTTTTGCTGAGAAGGAAGGCAGTATTTACATTGAAACTTCAGCAAAATCAGGTATTAATGTTGACGACTCCTTTACTGAACTTACACGTAGAATTGTTGAGTCAAGAACTCAATAATCTTAACTAATTCTTTTTATAAATCTAAAATATAGATTTAACTATGTTTGGTTACATAAGCTGTTTTCTTCTTCTTCAGAATTCTCACATAAATCCTCGTGAATAATTTTGATAGCGTCTTCGATATGTTCTCTCTTTATGACTATGGAGAGGTTCAATTCCTCAGTACTCTGAGTTAGAGCTTTCACATGTATCTTTCTCTTTTCTAAAGCTTGAAATATCATTACTTTTGTCAAATTTTCTAAGATCTTAAAACCAGTAACATTTATTATTGCGACTTCTTCAGATTTAATTTCAAAAAAATCTGAAAAGTAACCAGAGCTCTCTAACGCCTTTACCGCTCTGATGGAATCTGCTTCTTTTACGATAAACGAGGTACTAATTTCCGAAGCACTTTGAGCAACTAAGGAGACGCTTATTCTATTTTTGCTAATAACTTTAAATATTTTTGCTAAAACGCCTGGTACATCAACTAAACTCCCTGAAGATACAGTTATTATTACAGCGTCCTCAACAGTGGAAATTCCTTTGATTTCATTTTTATCTGTCTCTGCAGATATTTTAGTAAATTCAACTTTCTCAAGAGGTTTGTTGAAGTTTCTCAGTTCAAGGGGAATATTTTTATTTTCAATCGCTTCAAGACATTTCGGATGAAGTATTTTTGCCCCAAAATTTGCAATATGCTTTGCTTCTTTGTAGTCTAAATTTTTTATAAGCGTTGATTGTGAGATGTACTTTGGATTAATAGCTAGCAAACCATCTACGTCTTTCCATAAAATTACTTTTATGTTCTTATCGTTCGCAACTTCGTATATGGAATGTGCAAGAATAGTTGCAGTATAATCTGAACCTCCTCTCCCTAAAGTGGTTGTGTATCCAATTTTATTTCTCCCTATGAAACCAGTAATAGAGATTATTATATCTTTTTTAGTATTCTCTAATAAAGGGATTATTAATTTTTTGACACGTTCATTAGTAAATTCATAAAAAGGATAAGCATTGTTAAACTCATCATTTGTTATTATTACCTTATTTGCAGGAATGTAAACTGATTCTAACCCTTTACTTAAAATATATTGATTTAAGATGAATGTTGACAAAATCTCACCGAAGCTTAAGACATAATCTTTGTAATATGGTTCTAATCCGAATTCTTTAATATCCTCAAGCGCATCTTCCAATTCACTAAGTTTTTTGTCAACCCAATCTTTTGCTTTATTGTAATACTCAGAATCTTCTTCAAATATTTGTTCAATCCTATCAATATGCTTATTCTCCAAGATAGCAATATTATCATCAAGAATTTTAGAATTATTAACATTTTGCGCCGTATTCAATAACAAATCCGTTATTCCATTAAGTGCTGAAGCCACAATTATTTTTTTATCATCCTTATAAATTTCTAATATTTCGAGAATTTTTTTGAAAGCTTTCTTATCAATTAAACAGCTTCCACCAAATTTCATAATAACAATTGGAGTCATAATATACGCTGATGCAATATAAATATTTGAAGAATATTACCTCTTTTAAGTATAAAAAGAAAAAAAGTCTTATTATTATGATGAAATAATGGTTCTTAATCTTAAGGATTTTTCTTAGAATTCTAAAAATCTTTAAAATAAGTTATAAAACTAAGAGATTTCAGATAAGATTATCTTCCCAGTAATTTTTCTATTTCTTTGATTTGTTCATTAATATTTTTTTCAATTATAGATAACTTATTCTTCTTTTTCTCAAGTTCTTCTCCAGTGATTTCCCCTGTAAGTTCCTTCATGTCAAAATCCAACGACATTCTGGTAGTGCTTGCTTTCTTTATTTTTAGATCCATTAAAGATTTTTCTAAATCTGCTTTTTGCCCTGCATCTGTAGTTACCGTTATTGCGGGCATATCCACTATAGTCTGATTTTGCACGATATCAGGTAGAGTCTTCACATTAGGTTCTTTAGGAGGTTGAGGAGGGGTTACTTTTGGAGTGGTTTTTACTAAAGTAGTGGGGCTCACAGGCATAGGAGGAGCAGGAGGTTCTTTTGATATCTCTGATGTTGGGATTTTAGGTATGTTCTGAATCTTAGGTGCGGCTTTCTTCTCAGGTGGTATGAATCCCGAAGGTAATTTTTTACTAACTAACTCTGTTGGTGAAATAGGTACGGGTCTTTTTGATTCCGTAGGATTAGAAACGTGGGCGAAAGGTGATGTCTTCAGTTTATTTTTAGCATCTTTAGGTACGTTAGTTACAGTTTTTGGTCTTTGTTTCACCATAAAATCTTCGGGATTTAAATTCAAACCTACAACTGTTTTTTGGATTTTTGGCTGAACTAGCATCTCAGATTCATTTTGTTTTTGGATTACTACTTCTTTTTGTTCTGTTGGTTTTACAGTTTCTACCAATTCTGATTCTTTTCCAGCTTCTTCTACTTTTTTAGGAAGACGTGGTGGAGTAGCAATAGGTATTTTTGGTTTTTCTAAACCTTCAACTTTAGGGCTATCAGGAAATGTAGGTTTTTTAAATTTAGGTGGCCCCTCTATCGGTTTAGGTGGTTCTACTTTGGGTGTGGGTGGTGTTTCTATCGGTTTAGGCGGTTCTTCTTTGGGTGTGGGTGGTGTTTCTATCGGTTTAGGCGATTCTTCTTTGGGTGTGGGTGGTGTTTCTATCGGTTTAGGCGGTTCTTCTTTGGGTGTAGGTGGTTCTTGAACTGGTTCTGTTTGAGGTGTACTAGCTGCTTGAATCATGGTTTTAATTTTTTGTGATTTTTCATAAAATTCCTTCCCAAGAGAATCATCTCCTAATTCAATGCAGAGATCGCTTATTTTCTCAAAACACATTGCAGCATCCTCAAATTTTCCGCTTTCTAAAGCTTTAACAGCTTCTTCTGTATAAGTATCTCGTTCTAACAATGGTTGCAATAGAGGTGAAACTTCTGCGCTCATTTCAAGTATATCAGCAATGATAGTTATCATTTTATCTCGATTTCCTGAATTCTTTGCGATCATTGAATAGGTTTTTAACCCCAATATCTTCTCTATTTGTTCTGGTTTCATAGCATCGTCTAAATCCTGTTTATTACCAATTACAGAAGTATGTGCTTGAGCGGCTTGTTCTTTTATGAGCTCAAGGAAGAATTTACTTTTTTCTACATTTTCTAAGGTAGAATCTGTTATCAATAAAACAGCATCGCTCCCTTTAATGAAATTATTCCACAAATAGCTGAACTGTTCTTGTCCAGCAAAATCCCATAAATGAAAGTGTAGTTTTCCTATTTTGATTGTAGCGATGTCTCCTGTTATGGTCGGAATGTGTTCCATAGGAATTTCTTCAGCTTTGATTAAACGAGTTATAGTAGTTTTTCCTACGCCAGAAAATCCTACTAACGATATTTTTGGTCTTAAATTCCTATGAATTGAATCGATTGTAGGGTCAAAAATCTCGAATGTTTTAGCGTCAAATTTGTGTTGGAGTATGTCTTCAAATAAATTTAAAAATTCTTTTTTACACTTTATTAATTCTTTTTTAATATTATCGAAATTATCTGTTAGCCCAGTAACAAATAAAAACATTAACTCTAAATCTTTATCTGTAATGTACGATATTCTATATTTATAATAATCGTGATATTCTACATTTTTACCTCCTTTGGCAAAAGCATCTTGCATCAAATCACCTACTAACGATTCAAAAGCTTCTTTCTTAAGTGCTTTTCCAAAATGACGATAATAGAGTAGCTTGCCGCTTCTATAAATGTAAACTTGTCTTAGCATAATTTTTCATCCACAATACATTATCTTTTTTTCAATTCTTATTTTATTACTTTGAGATGTAATTTACCAAATCTTTAATAATTGAATATCGCTTATCGCTACTTTTCTTTTCTTGGAAGGTATCTTTAATTTTTTGAATTTCTTTTGAAAAATCAAATAATGAAAACTCAGTAATTTCTTGTTCCTTGTACTTTTCGTTTAATTTCTTCAAGAACACGGATATTGAAGGCATATACTTAGCTAAATTCATATTTAAGCCTAATTTGGAGATTAAAATTAATTCTTTACTAAAAGTAAACAAATAATTATACTCTTGAGCTTCTAATGCAAAGGAATTTATCTTATTTAAATTTAATTCAGTCGCTATCTCTTTAGAACTAGAGATAAGTGAAAGAATTTTATAAGGAATGACTTTCCCTTTAGAAAATTCTTTTATGTTTGAGGACAATACAATTCCATATATATTTGCAATTGCACATTCAGAATTAAGCTCTGTTTTCAGCTGTGAGATGATTTCGTCGTAGTTAATTTGTCTCATAATTCGATTTTTAAATTTTTGAATAATTAATAAAGTCGAATTTATTTATATTTAATTAAATCAATATCTCAAGATTTAAGATCTAGTAATGGGTAATTAATCATAAAATTGAAGATATATAAACACCATTTTTTAGAACAAGAATCGGATGTTACTATAATCTCTGAATCAAAAATTGCTATTAGAAAAGCAAAAGAAAGCCTTGAATATCATCGTAAGATCTTAGAAAAATATCTGAAACAAAATAATAAATTTCTCACGTCTTTTTCGCCAATAAGGATTACCACTGAGTTTGAAATTATTAATTTAATGAGCGAAGCTTCAGTATTATGTGATGTTGGGCCTATGGCTGCTGTCGCAGGTGCACTTGCTGATGTCATGTTAAATAGGATGAAATTGGAGGATGATCCCGATTACGTACCCGCAAAGATTGCGTTAGTTGAAAATGGAGGAGAAGTTGCAGTCGACTCTGAAAAGGATATGAAAATCGCCTTATTTGCAGGATACAACGAGTTAAACTTAAATATTGGTTTTTTGATTGAAAAGAAAAACTGTCCTCTCGGAATTGGGACGAGTTCTGCAACTGTAGGGCATGCTATTAGTTTAGGGCAAGCAGATGCAGTCACCATATTTGCCAGGGATGCAACTTTAGCGGATGCTGCAGCTACAAGAGTAGCCAATTTAGTTAAAGGGGTTGATGTTGAGAAATCCATAAAAAATGCGTTAGATGCAGCAGAAGATATAGAAGGAGTTTATGGTGCGTTAATATCTCGAGAGAATAAAGTTGGACAAGTAGGAAAATTACCACAGTTTTTTAAAATTGAAGGAAATAAAAATCTCATATTAAAAGATAAATTTGAAGGTCTTTTTCCTGGGAAATACGATATTCTTAAATAACCCAATAATATGGAAGACTTTCACCATTTACGTACTTAACTGAGAAAATCCTGTTTAAATAATCTAATGTGTAATAGTTTTCGAATTGTTCGTCAGTAAGTTCTCCGAAAAATTCCATTTGAAATGTTGTTAAATAATTTTTAGTTAAAAGGATGTATACATCCATATTTCTTTGTTCTTTTAACTCCCTTAAAATATTTGTTCCATTTTCGTTTATATGATTTTCAGGTACAATTAAGATATTATTGAAAGTGAAAAAGTCTTGAGTTGTGGTAATAGGAAGCGAACTATTTTTCTCTTCATATGGATAATCAAAATAGACAAAGACGGGGCTCCACCCAAATTCTAATACTAACAAATTTCGATTATCAGAGTTTTGTAAATACCATTGCACTGCGGTTAATTCGTTATTATTAATACTATAAAAGTCTATGGATGAGAAAAGCTCTAAGTATGAAACTGTAGAAGAATAACTCACAAAGAAAAGAAAAAAAAATTTAATTTGTAATTTTTTTATCTTACCTGTTTTTATCAATTTATACAAATATGAAAGAAACCCAATTGCGATAATAGGCGAGGCAAGGTAAAACAATCTTGAGATGAAACTTAATGAGCCTCGAAGCACATCAGAGAATAGACCTGCTATAATTATAAAGACAAAGGACAGTAACCATAAGAATAATGGTTTTCCTTTAGCCTTATTTTGAAATATTACGAGCCCCCATAATGCAAATATGACTAGGATTATAACTTCGAAACTTACAAAAATAGTTATTAAATTTAAGTTCAACAATAATAGGTTAGCAATAAAAAATCCTACAGTAAAGAATAAAGTCACAACGAAAACTAAGGGGATAAAATATTTCTCAATTGTAGTATAAATTTTAAATTTTTTCCCCATTAAAATTAAATTAAAGCGTCCTTTTTCAAATGTGATTTGAGTTCTTAAGTAGACGATCAAAATTCCTCCTATAATTGTAATTGAAATTGCTCCAAATAACAGGTAAATCCAGGGTAAAGAGAAAATAGAGCTAAACGCACTCAGATGCCCCGTACTTATGTTAGATATGAATAAAATTAGAAAAATAACGAAAAGTATAACGCATAGCATAAAATCAAAACCTCGCTTATAGTCTTTAACCAAATAAACAAGGTATATCCATGCAAATGAGATAAGAAATATTAACGCTATTAGAGAGTGAGAGAGATATAGCGCAATAAAAACTATAGAGATATACAAATAAGTAAAAGGTAAATTAGCTAAGATTTTTTTCCAAGAGGGTCTCTCTACTTTGATGTAATTTCTTAATCTAACATATAACAGAAAAAAAATTGTTAATCCTTGAATAAAAACGATACTGGAAGGCCAATATTGAAAAGTTAAATTAATGAAACCTAATGTAGTGATTAACAAGATGAAAATGCCAAAGATCGCTAATGATTTATTTGAAAATATTCTCATTATAATATTATATACGATTAGTGATGTTAAAGGGATGGTAAATAATACAAAGCTATTAGGGATCAATAATAACTCTATGCCTGAAAATAGATGAAACACAGCACCAATTATATGAAAACCCATTGCTCCGAAATATTGGTTAAGTGGTAAAGAATTAGCATTTACTATTATTCTAATAATTAAAATGTGGTACCAAGGATCTGTCCCACCAAAAATTTCTACATTAACAAGTAATGCTATAATTAGCAAAACCGTAAAGATAATCAACAGAATTACATTTAAGGAGAGTTTATTTTTTATATATTCAAAAACCGAGAAATCCTCATAGCTATCTACTGAATAGTTTTTCTTAGATTTTAAAGAATTTTTCTTATTGATCTTGTTATTCTTATTTAAAATCAAGCTTATGATCAGTAGTACGAAATAGAAGCTAAGTAAGAGTGAAAAAAAGTAATAAATATTTAGAGCAAACCCTAATCCGTTTCCAAAATACCCTATAATAATGTAAAAACTCAAATTGATAACTATTGTTAAACAAATCTTCTCTAGTGTATTAAATTTGAAATTTTTATAGATTGCAAAGAAAATGGGATATGATGGTAAGAATAAAATAATGAAAATTGAAGAAATCATCCAGAAAAAGCCAAAAAATGAACCAAATAATATATTACCCTCAAAATTAAGAAGAATATCAATCCCTATTAACTTTAATAATAAAAATGCTACAGAAATAAGTGATACGACAAATATATAGCAATTAAAGTGCTTACGTACGTGAAGAAGTGATTTTATTAATCCCAACTTAAAATTGTACATAATCAGAAGTTAATCATTTACCATTAAACATAAGGTTTATTTTTTACTCTAATTTGACAGAAAATTAAAAAAAATATTCAATAAGAAAAATTCTTATAAATACTCGTTTTCATAAAACTATGATTAAAAATAAATGTGTCTTGATAACTGGAGCAGCGGGCTTTATAGGTTCATCTTTAACCGAAACCCTCTTGAAACACAACAATTTACTTATCTTATTAGATAATTATAACGATTATTATCCTGGTAAAGAGAAACAGTTAAAGGAGATTTTGAGCGAGTACTCAAAAAACAGTGATTATAAGTTAATTAAAGGGGATTTAGTTAAATTTTCAACTCTAACTAATATTAACGACGAAATCGATTATGTTTTTCATTTAGCTGCTCAAGCTGGTGTGAGATATTCTATTCACAATTCGTCAGCTGTAACTTATAACAATATAGTGAGCACGGTAAATGTTTTTGAATACTCAATTAATATTCCCTCAATACAAAAGGTAATTTATGCTTCCTCTTCTTCAGTTTACGGCAATCCCGTATATACTCCAGTCGACGAGGAGCATCCAAAAAGTCCAATATCGCCATACGCAGTTACTAAACTATGTGGGGAAATTTATGCGGATCTATATTATAAGGAATATAATCTTCCCATTACTTCATTAAGATTTTACACTGTATACGGTCCTCGGGGGCGTCCTGATATGGCAATAAGAAAATTCTTTAATTTAATGCTGCAGAATAAGGAAATACCGATTTATGGTAATGGGACTCAAAAAAGAGACTTTACTTATATATCTGATATCATTGATGGTTTAATCCTCGCAGGAGAGAAAGACAGTGCAAAGGGAGAAGTGTTCAATTTGGGAGGCTCTTCTCCAATCGAAGTTAACGAACTTGTCGAAAAAATGTACAGCATAACATGTGTTAATAAAAAAATAAGATACATCGAAAAACAAAAAGGAGATGTTGAGCTTACTCATTCTGATGTGTCCAAAGCGAGGAAATTACTGGGATTTTCGCCAAAAGTAAACATCGATGTAGGACTAAAAAATCAATACAAATGGCAAATTTCCTATGGATTGAAAGTTAATTAAATTACTACTTTTAATATATCTCTATTTAAATTGAAATAAGTTTATATTTATCTCATTAATAATGAATTATAGCAAGCACTTAAAAAACCCGTAAATCATTTAATAAAAAGTATGGAGCCGTTTTTGAAATCTTTAGAATCTAAAAATCTTACTTCGTCTTTAATAGAGGTTCTCGATTATTCTAAACCGATAGAAGACCCATTTCTCGATTTCTATGAATTTATTAATCAGTTTAAACCTAAAGATGACCAGATTTTAATATCAATCGTTTTACCGTTGTATAACGAGGAACAAACAATTGGGAAGGTATTAGGAAACTTACCAAGAGATAAATCGATAGAGATAATTGTTGTGGATGATCACTCAAAAGACAACAGTTTAAAAGAAATTGAAAGGATTAACGAAAACAATGAAATTAAAGTGATTAAACACGACAAAAACCGCGGATACGGGGCAGCTATTGTTACTGGAATAAACAACGCACAAGGCGAAATAATAGTAACTATGGATTCTGATGGACAACATAGTCCCTACGATATCTTAGCAATGGTTAAACCAATTTTAATGGACGAAGCTGACTACACAATTGGTTCACGATATTTAGGATCCTATTTCTATAAACTCCCTGTTTCAACTAGGTTAGGTGAAGTACTTATAGAAAAACTGCTCCAGATATTCTTTGGCAAAAAAATAATGAATAATCAAAATGGTTTTAGAGCTTTTAATAGGAAGGTCATAGCTATTTTTAAAGATTTTAAATACGAAGGATATGCCTTTTGTACTGAGCAGATAATCAAAGCTATGATAAAAGGCTATAGAATAAAAGAATGCCCTATTAAAGTCTATGATCGAAAATATGGAACCTCAAATATCATTTTGACCAAATTAACTATGAACCTCTTCTCTTGCATCCTTCAATATATTCTAGTTAAATTGAATATAACAATTTTTAAAAGATTAAAAACGGGTCAGATTCAGATTTACGAAAAAGTTGTTAAAGGTCCTAAGATTTTTTCCTATGCTCGATATACAAGACACATAGATACTATTAACCCTGTGTTCTTTATTGAACGTAGTTCCAAACTTATGTCATAGTTTAAGTAAAAATATCTTTTATCATACAAAATCTATCTATCATAAGTATATCTTTTGAACCTAATTTTGATTTAGTAATTTAATTAAAATTTTAAACTAAAGATACGGCTATCAATGAGATTTTCCCTCTAATTGGCATTAATGGTATGGAATAATGCGAACATACAGAATTCTTAAGCGAAAATGTTATAATTAAATTTAAATTGTATTATACTCTTTTCTTATTAACTCATTTGTAGTTTTTTCTGTTATCATTCAATCTAAATTCTCCTAAGGTCTTAATTTGAAGCTATTAAATCGCGTCAATTCAAGTGCGGTTCCAATTAATAGTATTAGAACCAGATATACTAAAAATGCTTCAGATTTTCAAGAGATGTATGAATATTTAGATAAACATCAAAATGCTGGAAAATCCATAATATTATCCATTATTTTACCTTTATATAACGAAGAAAATACTATTCGGTCAATACTAGAGGATCTCCCTAGGAATAAAAGTATTGAAATCATCATTATAGACGATAATTCTTCTGATAATAGCTTAAACGAAATCAGAAAAGTAGATGGATATGCTAATTTTAAAATAATTCGTCATCTCGCAAATAGAGGATACGGCAACGCTATAATTACGGGAATGCAATGTGCAACTGGAGACGTCATTGTAAGTATGGATACTGATGGACAACACAGCCCTGATGATATATATAATCTTATAAAACCAATTTTTGACGGAGTAGCAGATTATACTATTGGTTCAAGGTATTTAGGCTCTTATCACTACCGTTTACCCATAGCTACGAGACTAGGCGAAGTTTTAATCGAGAAATTTCTTCATTTCTTCTTTGGTATTAAAATTATGAATAACCAAAACGGGTTTCGCGCGTTTGATAAGAAACTCATCCCTCTCTTCATCAAAGCAAAATTTATAGGTTACGCCTTTTGCACTGAACAAATTCTTCAAGCAAAATTATCAGAACATCGAATTCTTGAATGTCCTATTAAACTCTATAACCGTGAGTATGGATATTCAAAAATAATATTAAGAACCCTAACGCTTGATATTTTCGCTTGTTTACTTATTTATTATCTCAAGAAATTTTTTCTTAATTTAAAGAAAAAAAGGAAGACCATAAAGGGATTTCTTTGGTAACGATTACAAGAGAAATTAAAATGGTTGAAAAGATATACTAAAATTATATATCATAAACCTTTTAAGAAAATATGAAGAAAATTATAACTTGTATCGGAATTAGACCGGATATTATTCGTCTTTCCCAAATTATAAAGAAGTTAGATAAACTTTTTAATAACATCATAGTTGACAGTGGTCAACATTACGATTATAACTTGAATAAGATTTTTTACGAGCAGTTACATGTCCGCCCTTCTGATTTCAACCTTGACATAAAAAGTGGAACCCACGCTTCACAAGTAGCTAAGTTAATGATCGATTTTGAAAAAGTCTTGATTAAAGAAGCTCCCGTCTTTGTTGTAGTTCTAGGTGATAATAACAGTAGCTTAGGATTTGCATTAGCAACATCAAAATTAAATATTCCTCTAATCCACATAGAGGCTGGTATGCGTAGTAAGAATTGGATAATGCCTGAAGAAAAGAACCGAGTTGTAATCGATCATTTAGCAGATTTGAACATTTGTTATTTACCTGAGCACAGAGAAAATTTAATAAGAGAGGGAATTAATCCTCGTAGGTGTTGGGTCGTTGGCAATCCAATAATTGAGGTAGTTCACGCTGTGCAAACAACATTCCACCAAGACAACCCCTTTTATTTGGTTACATGCCATCGTGCGGAAAATTTAGAGATTAAAGAAAAATTACACAAGATTCTAACATTCCTAGGGATACTCTATCAAAAAAAGAACATTGAGATTAAATTCATACTAATGCCTAAAGCTAAGATAATGATGGATAAATATGGATTTGAATTTCCCGAAGGTGTCATACCCATCCCTCCTCAAGGATTTCTAGAATTTTTAGGAATGGAGAAAGAAGCAGAACTAGTCTTAACTGATAGTGGAACTGTCGTAGAAGAAAGTGCTATATTTGGTACTCCTTGTATCACGATTAGAGAAAGCACTGAAAGAATAGACTTAATTGAACTTGGAGTGAATTCACTTAGTGGTATAGATGTTGATCAAATGCTAGATGCAACAGATATGGCTCTATCACACAAAATTGAGCCAGTAACTCATTATGGGGAAAATATTTCAGATAAAATTTGTAACATTCTTATAGGAAATTCACTGAATTTCTCAAAAAATTTTAGTAGGTAAAATACAAGCAAAAAATAGTGTTATCTAGTTATACGATTATCATTATATTCCTTTAATTCGTCAATAGCTACTTTCATTTCTTTCTTTTCGTAGTACTTATCTAAAATGTTGTATTTTGAGGCTAGCGTGCGATCAACTTTTTCATCTGGTTTATTAATTTGATTTATTGATAGCCCTTTTTTAAAAGTCTCATTGAAAATATTCATTAACTCATATTTGTTTACTGTGGTATTTGGTGTAAAATGATGAACATACGATTTCTCGAGTAACTCATCGTAGCCATTAGAAACAATAATTTTTTCACAAAGTTGAGCAAACTGAAGCGTGGTGACCCCGTTCCATAAATGATGTTCAAAACCTCCAATTGTACCGCCTTGAGGTTGGCTAAAAAACCATTCTAATAAAAATGATTTCTGATCTTTTGCTTCGGGGCCAATTATCGAGCATCTAATTATTAACGCTGATCCATCAAAAACTTCTCCTAAACTTTTTGACTTGCCATACACATCTAAGGGATCGTGCGGACTATCTTCGTCATACAACCCTCCTTTACCGGAAAATACACAATCAGTACCAATTTGAATTACTTTAATGTCGTGTTTACTTGCATACTCAGCTAGCTGCCAAGGAAACTTTGAATTTATTGCTATTGCTCGTTTAACTCCTTCAGGATCGTTGTCTTTTGAAAATGGTTTTGTGATACCAATACAATTAATGATATAATCGATATTCAAATCGATGAAGTCTTTTTCCTCTAATTGCTTAAAATTATAAGCGTCAAAGAATAGATCATTCTCTTGCATGTAATCCGGATTTCTAACAGTTCCATAAACAATCAGATTAGTAAAATTTGAAAAATAATGATAAACCATTGAACCCAACATCCCACTTTTACCAAGAATTAATACATTTGTCATTTTTAGCCCCTTTACTCTTATAGATTATCGATTCTCGACTTCCCACACTTTTTTTCCCCAGTAATCAACTGGAAACCGATAATCATCGCCTTTACTCTCTTCCAATGAACTTGTTGAAAAGAATAGAATTCTTGTGTCTTCTTCCAATGGTCTAAAACCATTTGCGTATTTTGGTGGAATAAAAAGTACTTGGGATTTCTTATCAGATAAAATAAAACGATTCACTTTCTTATTCTTAGAAGGTGATTTTATATCGTCTAACTCTACAGCTGCAACGATAGCGGAGCCTTTCGCTACATAAATGTATTTAGCTTCTTTTAGATGCCCATGAAATGCTCGGATCGTTGATGTCCCAAAATTTTGGACTTGATAAAAACGCTTTACTCCGTAAAAATTAAAATCGTTGGCAAAGTTTAAACACCCTCGATCGTCTACCGCAATCCCTCCAGGAATTAGCCGTATCTCTCTCATACCAATATTTTTTGCTATATGGACACTCTCTGCTAATTTTAAATTTGAATATACCCCTTTATGCATCTCAAGAGCAGTTGGTGAGTTTCTAATTTCTTCAATAGCGTCGGAAACAGTAAATTTAAATTCAAATCCTGTTTTCAGCAATTTAGAGCTATCTACCATGTAACTCCTTTTATCAGTGATGTTTTTGTTAACTTCTACTTGACAGTTAGTAATCTCTTTTACTATCTCACTTAGTTTTAGTAAGCTTAAATTCTCTCCTCGTACGTTATAAATTCCATTTAAGTTATTCTTGATAACATGAACAATTGCTCTCGATATGTCTCTTATATGAACAAACGGACGTTCTTGTTCTCCTCCAAATACCATTATCTTATTATACTTTACAGCCCGAGCAGCAAATGTATTTACAACAAGATCATATCGCATTCTTGGACTTAAACCATAGGCAGTTCCTAATCGAAGGATGCAGAAATCTTTGCTGCATATATCTCGAACGATTCTTTCTTGAGTATACTTAGTTTGACCGTAAAAATCAATTGGAAATCCTTCATTTTCCTCACTTACAATAACATTTGGTTCACTTCCGTAGATGCTACAAGTACTGATGTGAACAATTTTTTTATTGTATTTGTTACAAATCTCTGCAACATGTCTGGTCCCAATACAATTTATATCAATAGCAAGATTTGTATCAATCAAGCAAGCAGGATCACCAACGATAGCAGCTAAATTTACGATCACATCGTAGTTTTGAATAAACTTTTTGATAACTTCTTTATCTCTGGTATCCGCTTCTGTAAATATATTAGTTGGTTCTAGCTCCTTATAGAGATGGTTATCTAATATTTCTACATTCCAACCCTCTTCCTTTATTACATCGTATAAGATACTACCAATATATCCAAGTCCACCTACAAGTAAAACATTTGGCGTCATAATTCGATTTCCTACGAGAAATTCTAATTTTTATCTACTTTATTCTAAATATTTTTATACTAATTATTTCATTTTAATAATTTTAAAAATAAAAATTGATGTAAAATTCTTTTGATTGGTGAGATTAATAATACCTTTGAAATCTCATCATCTCAATTTGGTAATTACTGACATATTGGGACTGGGGTATTAACTTTTAAATAAATTGTATTTTATTATAAATTAACATTTAATTTTGATTCGATTAAGATATGAATATTCTTGGATTGCAAGAAACTGATTGGTTAACTCGGGGACCGCACACGCAACATCATGTTTTTGAAAGATTGTCAAAGAACCCTAATGTTAAGATTACTATATTTGATTATGATATTGATAAAAATATGCAGTTAAAATCGTTAATTATAAAAAAACATATTTATAGAAACATAGATCGCGCAGTAGAAAATTCAAGCGTTGTTATAATTCGAACAGCGCATATTCAAGTACCATATATAAGAAGAATATCTTCCCTAATAACAAATTTTTTTGGATTATTAGCATTTTTCAGAAAAAATCGACCAGACATTATCCTAGGATTTTCAATAACAAATGGAGCTATAGGGTTATTATTAGCGAAACTATTCAGAATCCCCTACATATTTTACTATATAGATTTGTTACACACGCTCGTCCCAGTACATTACGCTCAATATTTTGCTAGACTGATTTCACGATTTTTATTTAAAAACTCAGATCGCGTGATTGTTGTTACGAAACCACTTCAAAAATATGTTTTAAACGAAGGTGTTCCTATCGAGAAAGTTAACATTCTTTTAAATGGAATATCCCTCGAAAATACTATTGTAAATAGAGAAAAACTTAGAGTTTTGAAATCTAATATTTCAATAGAAGACAACGATTTTGTTATTTTATATATGGGGTATCTATATGATTTTACTGGATTAAAAGAAATTATTGACTATTATAATGCTGATGTAAAAAACGGCAAATTAAATATTAAATTTTTAATCGTTGGCGATGGTGGAATTTACAATCGTTTAATTAATCATGTTAAAGAGATTAACGCAGATTGGGTAATTCTAACTGGCAAAGTTCCATTTTTCGAAATTACAGAGTACATTGAATTGGCAGATTTATGTTTGATGAGCTTTGAACTTAACGATGTTACAAAAGACATTACTCCTGTAAAAGTAATGGAATATATGGCAATGAAAAAACCTGTTTTATCAACTAGCCTACCAAGTGTAGTTCGTGAAATAGGAAAAAATAACGGAGTAATTTTTGCTCAAAATCAAAAAGAATTAGTAGAAAAAATTAGAGATTTAACAAAAGAAAAAGAAAAATTAAAAAACCTTGGTCTACAAGGCTACGAATTAATTAAAAAGCACTATATGTGGCCAAATATCTTGAAAGATTTGAAAAAAATAATGTTTGATTTGATTAAAGAAAAGAAACAATTAAGTTAATATAGAATTAATTGGAGAACCAAGATCCTATGATTAATATTGCAATGTTCACTCCGTTTTTCACGGGAAAGTTAGGCGGACCATACAATGTCATAATGGAACTTGCTCCAATTCTAGAGACAAAAGGAATTTCGACTAATATATATACTACATCAGCTATTCGGAAATTTGGACGGGCAAGAACCGAATTTTACGAAGAAAGAAGTAAAAATTTCAAAATTTATCGTTTTGATTCTTTCTTAAAATTTAAGGAATATAGAACTTCGTTTAAGCTACTACCCTTTCTGTTAAAGAATGAAAAAAATATTGATATTATCCATTCCCATTCTTTAAGAAGCTTTCAGGAAAATATCGGATTAATTGTCTCGCTTATCAAGAAAAAACCATTGATAATTTCTCCACACGGAGGAATCAGTATAAATTGGGATTATAGAGACAAAATCCCAAAAATGATTTCTGATATAGCAACTGGATATCTTAAAAAATATTTGAAACCACATTACATTGCGGTTACTAAAATGGAGATTCCTATTATAAAGAAATACGGTGCTGACGAGGATCACATACATTTTATTCCCCATGGAGTCAATACAGATATTTTTAAACCTGTTGATGGGGGTATTTTAAAAAAAAAATTAGGACTAGAAAATTCCGACATCATACTATATGTTGGACGAATTGCTAAAGGTAAAGGTGTGGATAAGTTAATAAAAATTCTAAATTTAGTGATTAAAAAAAAAAAAAGTGTAAAACTAGTTATTATTGGAGGAGATGCGGGATATCTCCCAATAGTTAAAAACCTAATTCAACAATACAATTTATCAAAATATGTTACCCTTGTAGGTTATGTCTCTAAATTTAACCTCCCAGAATATTATAACATGGCTGACTTAATCGTATATCCCTCGCGACAAGAAATATTTGGGCTTGTAATATGCGAGGCTATGGCTTGTGGAAAAGCTGTTATTGGTTCTAATATTATGGGCCCAAGTGAAATAATTGTAAATGGAGAAACGGGTTACACTTCTGACTTTATGGACATAATAAAAGTAAGTGAAAAGATTATTGAACTGTTCAATGATAGAAAATTGCTAACTCAAATGGGTAAAAAGAGTCTTGAGCGAGTTGAAAAGTATTATACTTGGCAGAAAGCAGCAGATTCACACTATAAGCTCTATATGAGCGTATTAAATAATAATAAAATAAGACCTAACTCATGAAAAAAAAAATAATTCGAATGATTTGGTATTTTTTTAATAGAATTCCAATATTGAAAAACACTATTTATACATTTTACGCATGGAGGATTTTCGAAATTGTTCCCTATTTTAAGAAGCTAATATATAAAGCGTACGATAAGTTTTGGTTTATTGAGCTACTTATTGAAAATAAACATTTTGATCCTTCCAAGTATCAGATTAATAGTTATAAAGTAGAGCTTAACAGAATCAATTATTCGATAAAAAGAAGAGATAACATATTGATGCATTTGCCAAATCTTACAAATGACTGGGATTCTTCTGGTAATTTAATCCCCATTGTTGAAACCAGAGAATATAATCTACTCGAATCTCGTCTAATTAAAAAAATAAAATGGGAAGATATCGCTACTTATAATGAATTTATCGATAAAATTACTTCCAATCAACCGGTTGCAGGTTGTTCAGACCAAAGAGAATTTCTAAGTTTCTTAGAATCTTTGGAAAATATATATCAAAACTTCAAATCAAATAAATCTATAGAAAAGATTAAAGTAGGTATTGGAACGGAGGGAAATTTTGTTGTGTTTGATGGCTTGTTTATCGTTTCCCTTCTAAAGCTGTTAAACGTAAAAGATGTCACTGTTAAGGTTATGATCAGACACCCCTTGTGGCTTAAATTTAGTAGCGATTTTTTAAAATTTCAATCTATTCATGGAGAACTTTACCAACCACTAATCCACCCTGATTTAAGGTTTAAATCTTCCTATACAGATCAAAGATTCGTAATAATTAGTCAGAATCTAACAATTGAAAAGGGATCTTTATTGGATATTGGAGCAAATCTTGCTTACTTTTGCCATAAATTCGAAGATTTAGGATTTGATTGCTATGCTGTTGAAATTCGGCCGAGCAATGTGTATTACATGAAAAAACTAAGAGATATTGAAGGTAAGAAGTTTAAAATAATAAATAAATCTATTTTTGATTTGAATGAAAAATTAGATTATGATATAGTATTAGCTCTTAACATTTTTCATCATTTTTTGAGAGAGAAAGAACTCTATCAGAATTTAATTGAATTTTTAGGCCGTTTGAAACTAAGGACGATGTATTTTCAACCACACGACCCTAGCGAGAAAATTATGCGCAACGCCTTCGTGAACTACGATAACGAGCAGTTTGTTAGGTTTATAATTAAAAATTCGTGTTTAAATAAATTTAAACTAATTAATAAACAATCCGACGGAAGAAGTAGACCCATTTATAAGATTTTCAAATAACATCTGGTTTTTCTTTAAACACTTCTTTTAGAACTCTTCCGTCAATGTCGGGAGGGATTGGCTGGTCGTAAAGCGCAAGAATCGTTGGAGTAATATCGTACGGAGTAATATCCTTAATTTTAATTCCCTCTTTAACAAGGGGACCTTTAAATATAAAAACACCATTATCCGCAGAATGAGCTCCTGTATGTCCTGGATTAAAATCAATAATCGAATCCAAATTCAAGGTTTTCTTATTTGGTAATTCCACTTTTAAACCTGCTGTATCCTCATAAAAATCGTTTATTTTAACAATTAACTTCTTTTCGTACGATTTAATGTTAAAGAGTTCTGTCTCTTCACATTTAATCGCCCTAAGTGTGTTTTCAAAATCTTTTAACGAATTTGTTGAATCTGGTCTTAGTCGAAAAACAACGCTTCCGATCATGAAAATACCGTAAATATCGTAATAAAACCCTAGTTCTCTTAAGAGAGTTAAAACTTTAATGGTTCGAAAATTTTCACGATATTTTTTTTCTATTTTTTCAAAGCCATGATCAGAGCAAATTATTAGATGATAATCATGCCTTTTAGCGTAGTTATTTACCTTTCCTATGAATGTATCGATAATTTTATAAGCGTTAGGAAGAATTTCAGAATATTTTGATTTTTCGCCTTTTTTTCTCCAATATATATGACCAAGGGTATCAAATGAATAATCGAAAAAGACGGAAAAATCCAAGGAATATTTTTTTAATAATTTATAATACAAATTTGTATGAATTCTTAATTCTATTTCTTTTAAAAGATGCATTCTCTCTTCCAAACCTCTTTTAAAAGCTAACAAAATACTACTTTTTATTATTTTAAGAAGCTGCATTAGTGGGAAACCAAATGTCACAAGTTTCCAAAAAATTTTAATCATAAAAAATATAGAATACTTCTCTGATCGTGCTTTTTTATCTAATTCACCAATAAAATTTAGACTTTGAGGATAAGTACTTTTCTCTAAAAGTAAGGGATTAGGTATGCAAAAACCATCAAATTTTTTAGCAGACCAAACACTCAATGGTCTAAAAACGCCGATTCTGAAGCCTTTTTCGTTTAATAAATCCCAAATTTGATCGGATTTTAAATCTTCTTCTTTGGAATAAAAATCTCTTATTCCATGTTTTTCTACTTTTTTTCCGGTAAAAATTGAGCAAAAAATTTTAGGAGAACTCAAAAAACCTTCTGCTTTCAATACACTTGAACTTCCAGAATTGATTATTTTTTCGATATTTGTTAATCGCTTCTTAGCAATTAACTCTTCAATTAAATTCCAGCTCAATCCGTCTAAAGCTAAGAAAATTAATTTTTGCATTATCATTTTTCATAAATTAACTATTTCTGATAAAATTTTTCTATTCTGATAAAAAAAAATATTTTATGTCGATCATAGACCTACATATATATTCAATTATTCAATTAAAATTTGAAAGTTTAAATTTCCTATAAATTTTAGGACGATAGATTAATTGAATTATTTTTTTTGCTACAATATATGAAAGTGCTCCCCCAAAGACGCCAAAATTGAAAATATTTGGAGATATAAATAACACCATAAAAAAAATGGAAAGCGTATTTTCAATTACTGAAAATTTCGCAAAATTATGACCTTCTTGCAAAGCGTGCAAATGAACTATATTTGCAAATTCGAGAGAGAGGGATTATTAATATCACAAAAAAATTTAGTAGAATCCATTACTAAACTAAACCATAAATTGACTATATATCTTTTAATAATTTTATTATGATTAAAATTTAATAACATCTAACCAAATTAACTTGGAAGTCGAGCTAAAGCAGCTATCAAACTATATTTGGTATAAATTAACTGCAAAATTAAAAGTTATTTTTGACAAATTTGGATTGATTCCAATCTTCTTCTCTCTTAGTTCTAATTATTTTTAAACCCTTTTATATTAGTAAAACTAACTCTTTAATAAAAAATAAAAAAAAATAGTGTTTAGATGAATATTACTTTTGTTGCATCCTATCTCTCCGTTTACGGTGGTGGGGGCATATTTTTAACTGATTATGCAAACAAATTATGCGAGAAAGGTCATAATATAACCGTCGTTTCACAAAAGGTTGATAAAAAACTCTATAAATTTAATAATAAGATTAAATTGTTCGAAGTTGGCGGACCTTTACCCTCACACCCGCCTTTTTGGCTAAAATTTGATTATATCGTAAAAAGTTATCTTAGAATTTTAAACCAATTAAAAAGCGATATAAATATCTCTGTAAATTTTCCATCTAATTATATCTGTACGAAAGTTAATAATAGGAACGGTTCGAAACACATTTTTTTCTGTAACGAGCCTTTTCGCTTTTTTCACGATAAAAAATTTTACTCTAATGCTCCATTTTTCTTAAGAATTGCCAGTTGGGGTTTAAGGCTTTTTTATAAAAAATTCGATATCGAAGGAACTCTCGGAGCAGATGAAGTTATCTATAACAGTAATTTTACTAGAGCGCGAGGTGTAAAATGTTATGGTCGCGATGGTATTGTTCACCATATTGGAATAAAGACTGGTAACGGTTTTACCGATTCAGAATATTTAAGATTTCAGCAAAAATGGAATATAGCAAATAATATACCAATTATTTTTACTTTGGGGCTTACCCACCACCTAAAAGGAGCAAAAGAACTAATATATATTTTTGAAAAAATATTAAAAGAAATACCCGAAGCCAAATTACTGATCGGGGGTTGGTTATTGACAGAAAATAGTATTTTAATTAAAAAATTGATTAAAAAATTGGACCTTCCCTCAGAAAACATTGTATTTTCTGGATTTATAGAAGATGACCTTTTAGATTTCTTTTACCAGAAAGCCTCTTTAACATTATACACTCCTATAGACGAAGCGTATGGATTAATCCCATTGGAATCTATGAAAAATGGCACTCCTGTCGTTGCGTTTGAAGGAGGTCCTTCAGATACCATTGTAAATGGAAAAAGTGGATATTTAATTAAAAACTACGATATTAATGACTTCTCTATCAAAGCAATTAGAATTTTAAAAAATAAAGAACTTTATAGAAAATTTTCTCAATGTGGTAATCAAATCGTGAAAGACAATTTTAACATAGAACACACCGTATCAGATTTAGAAAAAATTTTAGAAAAAGTTGTTTTTAGTAATTAATACTA
Organism: uncultured archaeon; assembly: GCA_964508365.1. Classification (GTDB taxonomy): domain Archaea; phylum Asgardarchaeota; class Lokiarchaeia; order Sigyniarchaeales; family SOKP01; genus SOKP01. The sequence goes on along the minus strand of CAZDTP010000006.1, from coordinate 12,584 downwards.
AGATTTTAAAAATTTACGAAATAATAATAAAATCATTAGCTTTCTTTATCGATTCTGAATCTAATGGTATGATCTCTTTATAATTCATATTTTTTAAAAATTCAAAACACTTTTTTTTTATTTCGTCACCGTGGGTTTCTAAAACGATTAATGGGTGGTTTTTTGAAATACAATTTTTTGCACCTTTAAGAACAGACAATTCAGCGCCCTCAACATCAATCTTTATGACATCCGGAAGAATTTTTGATTTTTCAATGAACTTATCGAGTGATGTTACCCGTACTTTTAGGTCACCTTCATCATCCAATTTACCTGTTGCACAAGAATTACTTTCTTTAAAAGAACAAAATCCCACGAAATCTGAAACTGCGGATCTAACCACTTGAGCGTTTTTAATCTTGTTTATTTCAAGCATTTTATATAAAAAGCTAAGATTACGAGGAGACGGTTCAAATGAATAGACAAACTTGGAAAACTTCGAAAAGAGAAGCGTGTAAACCCCAATATTTGCCCCGACATCAAAACATATTCCGTTAACAGGTATTAACTGTTTTGTGAGATTTAATCTACGGGTTTCACTAAAATTTAAGATATAAGACACTCCTTTAGCTTTTCCAGAAGCTGCCCCAGTAATCAATTTAAAACCTTGAAGAGGTCCTCTCAGTATAGGAATGGGTATTCCTACGGGGATAAATTTACCTACAATCGTAAGAGTTATTCTTTTCAAACTATTCAAGTTTACTGGCAAAATCTACTTTTAAAAATGTAATTATCAGATGATTAAAATGAAATACAATTTATTATATAACAAATAATTTAAGAGTAATTAATAATTTTCATGTTTGAACATATGATTCAAGTGCTATAACCATATAGTATAAAATTATGAAAATTACAATCATATCTCCTATTTTCCCATATCCAAAACGCGGAGATTATTTTGGTCTTGAACGATATGTTGAAAATCTTGCAGTAAATTTAAAAAAATTGGGAAATGATGTTAGGATTATTACTACTTTCTGGAATGGCGGTAATAAATACGACCAATATAAAGGCATTGAGATTTTTAGAATTCGAGAACTCAAAGCGTTAATTGGAGAAATAGCTGTTATTGGTTTTTTACATTATATTACCTTTGGTTTGAACCTTTTTAGAAAAAGTAATTATATGCTATATAAAGATTCCGATGCTATTATCTTAAATATACCAATTCCACTTACTAGCTTCTTTAAAATCAAAAATCTTCGTACTTTTTCTATCTTTCATCATTATGTCCCTATTAATACGATTTATGGTTACCTTTATTTTCCTGTTTATCATTACCTTGAAAATAAGCAATTCAATAAACTTAAGCGTGTTATTACTGTGTCTGATTCTTCTAAAATAGCACTTATGAAACACTATAGGATTGATGAAAAGGACATTAAAGTAATACCTAATGGAATAAATAGCAAGAAATTTAACCCTTCTAATCGTTCAAAGGCAATTCGAGATAAATATGGAAATAAAATAATATTTTATGCGGGATTAATAATTTTTAGGAAAAGAATTCCAGTTCTGTTAAAAGCTATGACTTATGTAGTTAAACAAATTCCCGACGTTCACTTAATATTGACGGGTAGAGGTGCTCTGTTAAATTATTGTAAGGAGTTATCTAAAAAATTAGAAATCCATAATAATGTAACATTTTTAGGTTTTATTGACGATAAAGAGCTATTGAAATATTTAGCTTCAGCTGATATTTTTGTAACTCCTTCAGAATTAGAAGGCTTTGGACAAGTAATATTAGAAGCATTGGCAAGCGGAACCCCAGTGATTTGTGCCAATAAATCCCCTATGGCAGAGTTAATTGGAAATGGGGGCATAACATTCGAATTAAACAATCCAAAAGATTTGTCAGAAAAAATTATTAAATTATTAGTGAATCAAGAAGAATTAGCTTTGCTTAAAGAAAACGCGTTAAAGGTTGTAAAAAAGTATGATTGGCTGAATATCGCAAAGAAATATTATGAATATATAAAAACATAAAAAAACTAATAATAAAAAATGAAAATAACTATTATAACACCAGTATTCCCATATCCAAAAAGAGGAGTGTTTCCTGGTTCAGAAAGATTTATAGAGAATCTAGCTCTATACTTAAAAAAATTAGGAAATGATATAAAAATTATAACAACCTTTTGGAATGGAGGAAATAGATATGAGATTTTCAACAATATACAGATTCTTAGAATTTTAGAATTAAAAAGTATAATCGGCAACTATCTAGGGTCATTTTTTTTTTTACATTACATTACCTTTGGACTAAATCTTTTTAGAAAAAAGAATTATAACTTCTATAAAAATTCTGATGTAATTCTTTTAAACCTTCCTATAGGGTTTACTAGATTCTTCAATAAAAGAAAAATTCCTCTAGTTTCAATTTTTTTCCACTATGTACCTAGAGAGAATAAACTAGGGCTTTTATATTATCCAATTTATCATTTATTAGAGAAAAAACAATATAGAAATAGCTATGTAATAACAATCTCGAATTCTTCGAAAATAGATTTAGTTAAATATTATAATATTAAAGAGGAATCAATTAAAGTAATTCCTATCGGTGTTGATACTGATAACTTTAATTTAACCAAAAGTTCAATTGAATTGAGAAAAATTTATGGTAATTCGGTTTTACTTTACTCGGGATTAATGGTGCCAAGAAAACGAGTGCAAATTTTGTTAAAATCGATGACTTATATTATTAAAGAAATTCCAGATATTCATCTTATTTTAACTGGAGAGGGACTGCAATTGGATTATTACAAGAAATTAGCTAAAGCTTTAGGAATTCAGAAAAATGTATCCTTTTTAGGTTTTGTACGAGATGAAGAACTCTCAAAATTATATGCATCAAGTGATTTATTTGTCTTTCCCTCAGAATTGGAAGGATTTGGACAAGTTATATTAGAAGCAATGGCAAGTGAAACTCCTGTAATCTGTGCAAATAAACTTCCGATGTCTGATCTTATTGAAGATGGTGGTATCACCTTTAAATTAAATGATCCAAAAGATCTTTCTGAAAAAATTATTAATTTATTAAAAAATAGACACAAATTAACTGATCTCAAAAACAATACTATAAAAATTATTAAGAAGTATGAATGGTCCAATATTGCGAAAACTTATCAACATTATATAAATCAAATTATAAAGCTAAATGAAAAATGATTTTTACCAACAAATAATTATTAAATCAAGAGTAAATGAAGAAAATCCCTAACAATAATTAAAATTTGATGTTTTATGATCACTAAAATGCTTAACAAATTATTAGCTACAATAAAGAATTTATCGCTAAGAAGTAGTTTAATGGATCAAATCTTTAAAAAGAATTTTTTTTTAAACTTACTTTACTATTATGCGGGATTAAATCTGAGAAGAGAAACTGCTAAATGTAAAAATTTAGAGGATTATATTAATATAGCATTATCATATAAATATTCAATTCCAAAAAGAGCACCTCCTATTCTAGTTTTATCTGCGCTACAAATTAAAAGTGAAATTATTGAATTTTGCAGAACTATAGCTCCCATCCAGTCAAAAGTGGTATTAGAAATTGGAACTGCCAATGGAGGTAATTTATATTTACTTTCTCAATTATCCAATCCTAATGCTCTAATAATGAGTGTAGATTTACCCGTTGGGCAATTTATTGGAGGAATTAATTATAAGACAAAAAGCTTTTATAAAGCATTTGCATCAAGTAAACAAAAAATGATGTTATTGGCTGAAGATTCACATAACCCTAAAACTCTTAAAAAAATAACAAAGAAATTAAAAACTAAAAGAATTGATATTCTCTTTATAGATGGTGACCATTCTTATGAAGGTGTAAAGATGGATTTTGAAATGTATGCTCCCTTGGTAAAAAAGAATGGGATAATTGCATTTCACGATATAGTTATATGTTCTGAAGAAAATGTAGAAGTGAATAAGTTTTGGAATGAAATAAAAAATAATTATGAATATTTTGAATTTGTTGAGGATTGGGAACAAGGAAATTGTGGGATTGGGATTATAAAATATAATGGACTTAATGCACAATGAAAAAAGAAGAAATTCAAAACTCTGCTAAAAACATTACAGTAGAACAAGCTATATTAGTTAAAAGTTCCTTTTACTCTTTTTTGAATAATTATGGATTGTACATTTTCTCATTATTTACTTCTTTTCTTATGGCAAGATTAATTTCAAAAGAATTATGGGGTTTTTTCATTATTGCTTCTTCCTATATTATGATAATCTCATTGATATTAGAATTTTTGCCTCCTGCATTGTCTTTTTCGTTAAATTATTATATCCCAACCTATATAGCTTCAAATCAAACAAATCAATTGAAATATTTTATCAGAAATAGCATCATCTTAAAAATTGTAATTCTTATTCCTATTTTTCTAATTAGTCTTTTAGTCTTTGTATGTTTTGCTCCCGTTTTTGCTATTAATCTTAATACTTATACAAATATATTGATGATATTATCCCCATTGATTCTAATAAATGGGTTGAATTCAATTGTTGAGTCAACATATCGAGGTTTCCACATGTTTAAAACTATATTTCTTATTTTACTGATCCAATATTTATGTAAAATTAGTGCTCTTTTTTTTTTTTTACTGTGTATAGGGTACATTCAAATCGAGTTATTAGCTCTTATCAGCGTTATTTCATCTTTAGTGCCCTTTTTAATAAGTATCATGATTTTTATACCCCTTTACATTAAAATTAAACCTGACAATAAGGAAAGAGACTCTTTTAAGAAATACATTCTAAGAACTACCAAATATGGTGCTCCAATAAGTATAGGCATCGTTTTTAATGAATTTTGGAAGGAATTACAAATACAAGCAATTGGTAGCTTTGAATATTCCTTAATGGTAACAGGTTATTCTATTTCAATGAATTATTCTTCTCTATCTACAAAAGTTCCTGAATCCTTCTCATTACCATTAATTACAACGTTTTCAGAATTAAATAGAAAGAATGAAGATAATCAAATAATTCAAATTTATAACATTTCATTCAAGTATTCTTTATTTCTTATTTTACTTATCACTGGCATATTAATCTTCTTAACAGATTTCTTTCTTGTAGTCGCTTACGGAGAATCTTTTCTGATATATTCACTTTTAATTAAATTTTTTCTTCTTACAGCAATTTTTAAATGTCTAGGACCCTTATTAGGTGCCTTGATTAGTGCTCTAAATAAAGTAAAATATTTTCCAATTATAACTCTTATTATTTTCCTACTCCGAGTGCCTCTATTTTTCATAGGATTAATTTATTTTGGAATTATTGGTGCTATAATATCATTAATCTTTAGTGGGATAATGGAAATTCTATTTCATATTTATTTAAGTCTAAAGGTTGGTTCTGTGAAAATTAATAAGAGAAAAATTACTTTACAGTTTTTATCTTTTTTCGTAGCATTAATCCTAACTATTGTTTTAGAGAATGTTGTTTTTTCTAGAATTAATCAACTCTTTTTAAATACATTAAGTTTGCAGTTTTTAGAGACGCTGAACATCTTTTCATTATTGATTTTCATTTTAATCTTCCTTGCATCTAATCTGTTATTTAAAATTTTTTCTAATCAGGATTTCGAGTTAATATCGTTATATTTTAACAAAGATAAGAAATCGCATAAAATAATAAGAAGAGTATTAAAATTTGCTGTATCAAAAGAGAAGAAAGAAATTAAATAATTATTAAAAATCCCTAGATTTATCAAAAAATAACTCTATTCGTTTAAAAATTGATAAACTCGTAATTAATCGATATAATCTGTTAAATGAAGGATTTGAATTTAATTTTGAATAAAACACTCTTAATAAAATGAAATATATTGGTCTAGACCCTCTATATACTTTATAATGAAACCATTCAAATTCTTTTTGAATTTGTTTTTTAGAAAAGTTTTCCAGATTCAAAATAGCTCTACGTCTTTCCATTCTCTGATCAATTTTATATTTTAGTAAGCCTTTTTCCCTACAAACATTATACAACTCAGTTCCCTGATAAGGGAAAAATATCGATAATTGCGTCCAGTCGGGTAAACAAATTCTATTGCAATTTATTGTTTTCTCAAAATCTTCGAAAGTTTCTTCAGGAATCCCAATTAGATTGTAGGTGCTAACTTTAAGACCATAATTTTTTGCCAGTTTTACAGTATCAATAATGTCTTTATTTGAATAATATCTTTTTAAAATTTGCGTTCTAATTCTTTCACTACCTGATTCTATTCCAATATTAATAAATCTAAAATTTGCTCGATTTAAGGCTTGAAAAAGAGGTTCAAAATTCATTTTTGGAGTAATCCTAAGATTGATTCCATACGATAGCTTATGTTCGATTACCTCATTAAAATTTTCTAATTCTAAACATAAATCAATCGCAAAATTGATATTTATCCCAATGGTTTCTATTTCAAAGTAAATTTCTTTAGTCTTTGGAAATTCAATAATAAGTTTCTTTAATTCGCTCATAATATTATCAACAGATCTAAACCTTACATAATTTCCTGGGGCTAATTTTTTTAAAACATGATTACAACAATAAGTGCATTGATATGGACATCCTCTTCCAAGAAAAATTACATGTCTTGTTTCTGGATATCTTATCCATTTTTGCCATATTTTTCTATCGGGGAACGGTAAAAAATCTAAATTTTGAATGAATTCTCTTATTGGATTTCTTTCAATTTTCCCTTCCTTCTTTATCCATAAATTTTGAATACTTGAAGGGCTTTTTCTTGTTTTTAATTGTTCAACTAATTCCAAAATTGGAAATTCTCCTTCTCCAATACAAAGAGCATCGAAAGGGCCTGTGATAACATTTTCAGGATTGAGAGATGTATGTGGCCCTCCAATTATTAAAAATATTGTAGGGAATTGTGATTTAATATATTTTGCAATTGATAATATAAATTCATATTCAGTAGCCACCGCTGTAAACCCGATGACTTCTGGGTTCATTTGTTTTATATAGTCAAAAATAAACGACTTTTTAATACCTCTCGTAATAACTAATAAATCTGTATAATGATCTTTTGATTTTAAAAGAGATGATAAATAAGATAATCCAAATTGAATTTGCTCTTGATTCTGGAGAGGTTTAATAGAATATTGGTAATTTTGTAAGCTAAAAATAAATAAAACCTTCATAACTCATCTACTTTACCTAGTATTATGATTTCTTTATATTAATTATTAGAAATGAGTTTAATTTTGCATCCATGTACTTCATAATTATTCAATTATTAATTACTTAATTATTTTAAATAACGATAATTAATGATTAATAATCATTATCTTAAAAATAAAGCATGAAAATTACAATCATAACTCCTGTCTTCCCTTATCCAAAACGTGGTATGCTACAGGGTGTTGAGAGATTTGTAGAGAATATTGCATTTCCTTTAAAAAAGATGGGTAATGACGTTAAAATACTAACTACTTTTCGAAATGGTGGTAAGGAAAATGATAATTACCGAGGAATCCCTATATTAAGACTCTTAGATTCTCATATGTTTATTGGAAAAATAGGCTCACTATTCTATTTAAATTATATCACTTTTGGATTTAATCTTTTTCGAAAAAAAAGTGTTCAATTTTATCAGAATTCTGATGCCATCCTTATAGTTATGGTAATACCTTTTTCAAAATTCTTTCTCCTTAAAAAACTTCCCCTCTTCTCAATTTTTTTTCATTATGATGAAGTGACATCTTTTAGAGATTATTTTACATATCCATCATTACATTATCTTCAAAAAAAGCAGTTTAAATATCATAAAAAAATCATTACAATTTCAGAAAGTTCAAAATATGAGATTGTAAAGAATTACGGAATAAATGAAAAAAATATTATTGTAATTCCTATAGGTGTTGATCATGAAAAATTTAACCCTAAAAATAAATCAAAAGAAATTAGACTGAAATATGGAAATAATATTTTACTTTTTTCAGCAATTATGATCCCAAGAAAAAGAATTCCTGTTTTATTAAAAGCCCTAGCCCTTGTGATAAAGGAAATCCCTGATGCTCATTTAATATTAACGGGAGAAGGACCTTTATGGAATTATAGTAAACAATATGCAAAATCGTTAGGACTTCAAAATCATACCTCATTTTTGGGATTTGTAAATGAAAATGATTATCTTAAATTTCTTGCATCAAGTGATATCTTTGTTTTCCCATCAGAAAAGGAAGGTTTTGGACAAGTTATATTGGAGGCGATGGCTAGTGGCACACCCGTTATATGTGCGAATAAACCCCCGATGTCAACTATTCTTTCCAATGGAGGGCTTACTTTTAAAATAAATGATCATAATGATCTCTCCCTGAAAATTTTGCAACTCCTGCAAAATAAGAGTCTAAGGGATGATTTAAAGAAAAATGCCCTAAAAATAGCAAAAAATTATGATTGGGAAAATATTACTCGTCAATATCATGAATATTTAAAAAAAATATTAGTGTCATGATTAAATAAAAAAAAATTTTTAGTGTTTCAAAACTATTTTAACCTTATAATAAAAATTAAAATCTCATTTCGGCAATGTCAATTTCTGGAAGAACGTTAAAAAATTTTGTATTAACATTAATTACAGAGATAATTGGTTTTAGTGCTAATGTTATTATAATCTACATATTATCTCATCTTTACTCTCAGACTGAGTTTGCTTCCTATAGCTTTTCCTTTACCTTTATTTCATTTTTCATGATTATGGCAAATTTTGGAATAGGATCGACAATAATCCAATCTGTAGCAGCTAAAAAAGATCAAGACAAAGAAGGCGTCCAAAAGTTAGTAACAGAAGGATTTAAATTAATTTTTATCTTTTCGGCAATAGCTTCCTTAATTCTGTTCATAATGTCGAATTTTGTTAATAGTATTTATAACATTCCAGATTTAGGAATAGCACTAAGCTTTGCTTCCATATATTTATTTTTTTCAAACCTTATTCTACATTTTGAGAATGTATTTTTAGGCATTTGGTTATATGAGTACTATGCATTATCCAAAATTATATTCAATTCATTAAAACTAATGATTATATTTTTAAATTTTATAATCCGTTTATCAATTCCAACAATATTGGCATTATACGCATTGTTGTCGATGATACATTTTCTAATTTTCTTTATTATAGTGATTAAATTAAAATTCATAAAAAAGATGTTTTCGTTTGATTTTAAATTTATTCAACGAATTTTAAAAGTTTCAGTATTTATGTTTTTACCAGGAGTTTTTCTCTATATTATTAATAACTTTAATCAATTTGTTTTAGCATTTGTTATAACTCCCTCGGAATTTGCTGTATATTCTATTACTCTTACAATAATTCAAATTGTATCCTTACCTATAATTATATTATCTAATTTAGTCTTTCCATATGTCTCATATTACATGCTAAAAAAAGAAGAAGGTGGCAAAAATGTTCAGAGTATATTTAATTTAACATTCTATTATGGTTTGTTAATAATGATCCCTGTTACCATCTTTATTTTTATGTTTTCTGATCAAATTGTTATCAGCATTTTTGGGACGGCGTATTACAATGCGTCTATCTACATTAAAGTATTCATTTTTTATTTAAATTTTAAAATGATAGATATTTTAGGAGGGCATTTTCTTTGGGCAGCAAATAAACCAAAACTCGTCGTTAAATTATATGGTATCACAGCGCTTTTCACAGTAATTTTAAGTGTAATTTTAATTCCACTTATTTTTACCTACGGAGCGATATTGGCAATTATAATACCCCATATTGCTTATATTATAATAACTTTGAATAAAGTTAAGAAAATGAATAATATTCAGTTCTACTCATGTATGAGCCTTTCTCTTATCAAATTTTTATTTTCATCAATACTAGCTGGATTTTGTTCCTTTTTTTTAATCGTATACTTTAATATCCATAATTATAGTTTATATAATCTAGCCTTATTGACTGTTTTTTATTTTGGAATTACATCATTATTCCTTTTTTTAACAAAAGCAATTCAATTTAATCAAATTAAGGAATTAATTAAGATTGTAAGAGAATCATTAAGAGTTTCTAATAAAGATCCAAACTTATTCTATAACGATAATTAGAGAATTGAAAAACCATAAAATACCTAAACTATTCATTCTATCTAAAAATGTTAAACTTGAAATTGAATAAACGATTAAAAAAATAAAAATGAACAAGTTAGTATCGATTTTATTAGTAAATTTCAATAACAATCAATATACAATCGATTGTTTGAAAAGCTTGATGAAAGTAGAGTATCAAAATTTTGAAATACTAATTACTGATAATGGATCGACATATGCTAATTTTATCAAGTTAAAAAATGATATTAAGCAATTTACATCCAAACTGAATATCAAATTGATAAGAAGTAATATTAAACTCTATTTTGCTGGAGGTACTAACAAAGCAATCAAAGAATCTAAAGGAGAATATATTTGCTTATTAAATAATGATACAGAAGTTGAGCCAGATTTCCTTGATACTATCATAAGTTATTTAGAATTAAATAATGATATTGGAATGTTATGTCCCAAAATCGTATACTATAAGAAACCTAATTACATATGGTATGCAGGAGCTTATTTAAATCCGAGATCAATATCTTTTACTTATCATTATGGAATAAGTCAAAAGGATAACGGTCAATATGACCAAATAAGGGAAACATCATATGCTAATGGAGCAGCATTATTTATTAGAAAAGAGGTTATTCAAAAAATAGGGTTATTAGACGAGATTTTCTTTATGTATGCTGAGGAGGTTGATTGGAATTACAGAGCGAAGGCAATTGGATATAAATTAATTTATTTTCCTAAAACACGGGTATATCATAAGATCGATTTAATTACAAAAGAAAATAGGTTAGGGTATAGAGGAAATTACTTTCAAATATATCTGTATACAAGAAATAAGATAATTTTAACTTTTAAGCATTTTTCTTTCATTGATATTGTTTTATTTTTTCTTATTCATCAAGTAAGGAAAACTATATTTGAAATTCTCTATTCTATTTTTAAGAATAAATATAATTTTTTTATTGCACATATTAGAGCGCTTCTAATGGGATCATTAATAGGTTTAAAACGACGAACCCATAGACGATGTCACCGATTAATGATTAGAGAATATAGGTATTTAGATCGATTTCAAACTTATAGAAAATAACAATCTAATGTTTTATTAAATTTTTATAAAAACTTTTGTAAAAAGATATACATACTTAATTGATTAAAAAAATAAAGTAGAGGTAAATTTAATATATATTATGAAGGTTGTAATATTTGCTGGAGGGTGGGGGACTAGATTAGGGCATTTAACCAATGTCATTCCTAAACCAATGGTTAAAATAGGTAATAAGCCAATTTTATGGCATATCATGAAAATTTATGCTACATATGGTTTTAATGATTTTATTATCTGTCTCGGTGTAAAAGGGGATATTATTAAAGATTATTTTTACCATTATAACATAAAAAATAATGACTTTACAATCGAAATCTCAAATAGAAACATAACATTCCATAATCAAAATGAAGATGACAATTGGAAAGTTAGTTTAATTGAAACAGGATTAAACACTTTAAAAGGTGGGAGGATAAAGAGAGTTGAAAAATACCTTGATCCGGATGTGAACATGTTAACTTACGGAGATGGTGTAGCGGATATAAATATTAATAAATTAGTTGAATTTCATAAAAGTTGTGGTAAAACAATGACTATTACCGGGGTTCATGCCTCAGCTCGTTTTGGTGAAATTGGTGAGAAAAATGGACAAGTTGTTAGTTATATGGAAAAACCACAGACTTCTGTGGGTTTAATTAATGGTGGATTTATGGTTTTTAATAATTCAATCTTGGATATGCTTACTCCTGATGAGGATTGCGATTTTGAGAAAGATCTTCTCGATAAGCTTACTACTATGGGAGAACTAATGGTTTATAAGCATGAGGGAAATTGGGAATGTATGGATCATGAAAGAGATGTTGATCATTTAAACAAATTATGGTCAACGAATAAAGCATTTTGGAAAGTGTGGTAATGAAAAATAAAATTATAACCCATTTTGAAGATAAAACGGTTTTAATAACGGGACATACTGGTTTTATCGGCTCTTGGTTGGCAATTCTTTTAAACGAATTAGGTGCTAATGTTATTGGATATGCTTTACCTCCTTATACATCCGATGATAATTATGTTATGACTCATCTTGAAGATAAAATTACAAGCATTATAGGAGATATTAGAGACTATAACAATTTAAATAAAACTTTTGAGAGATATAAACCTGAAATTGTCTATCATTTAGCTGCTCAACCAATTGTGAGAAAGTCTTATAGTATTCCTAAAGAAACTTATGATATAAATGTGGGAGGTACAACTAACATTTTTGAAGCTTTTAGAAAATCTAAAAGCGCCAACTTAATGATAAATTTTTCCACAGATAAGTGTTATCAAAATAGAGAAAAAAGAAAAGGTTATAAAGAAACAGATCGCCTTGGGGGGGCTGATCCTTATAGTTCGAGTAAAG
>CAZDTP010000005.1:107183-110372 GCA_964508365.1 uncultured archaeon | reverse complement strand
AAGATCATGGCAAGCAGATTTAGCTGATCTTTAAAATTCTCAAGTTCTTTTTCTACATCTAATATTTGCATAAGTAAATTCACTAAAAATTATCTTATTTAAAGATTAATTTTGATTTTATTAAAATTTTTCAATTAAAAGAACTAAATAGTTTTCATCTTATGTATTTTGAATTTAGACGCGATTTGAATCAATTCTTCCTGATGAGTATAGAGGGCACAAGGAAAACCTTCAGTTTCCAATAAATGTTCATTTTCCCGTATATCTGTTGAGAACAACAAGACTTTTCTTTACGGAAGTGCGAATTAAGAGAATTTAAGGTATTTCTTAATCAATAATAAAAAGTTATCCCATTCAAAATAAATCAAGAATTATGATATAATAATATTTAAAAAAAATAAAAAAGAGAAAGAGATTATGAGTGAGGATAAAGAACAAAGAATTGAAAACTCATATGATGCTGTCGTTATTGGAGCTGGTAACGGGGGTTTAATAGCTACCGCAGAATTAGCAATGAGAGGTGCTAACGTACTGCTTTTAGAACAACATAACTTACCTGGGGGGTTTGCTTCTAGTTTTGTAAGGGGAAGGTTTGAGTTTGAGACTTCACTACACGAACTGTATGATTGGGGACCTTCATCAAATAAAGGTGGTACTAGGAGATTGTTAGAAAAATATGAACTAGATTCAGAGTTCGTAGAAGTTCCTGAGGCGTATAGGTTAATTTTGACGGACCCAGATGAAAATCTTAATGTAGTAATGCCTTTCGGAATTGATTCATATCTTGATACTATTGAAAAAGAAGTCCCGGGAAGTAGAGAATCGGTAAGTAAATTTTTTGGCCTAGCACAGGATATTGAAAGGGCAACTGCCTATATAGGGCAGTCAAAAGGAAACCCAGATCAAAACGTTTTACTAAAGGAGCATTCAAACTTTCTTAAAACTACTGCTTATTCTGTGGAGGATGTTCAAAATGCACTTAATATTCCAGAAAAAGCAAAGGAGATTCTTAACGCATATTGGGTTTATTTGGGTGTTCCAAGTAGTAGAGTAAATTTTACGATATTTGCTTCTATGGTTTATGGTTATATTTTAAAAGGTGCTTATATTCCAAAACTTCGATCTCATGATTACACTACCGCTCTAGATAAAAAGATTAGAGATTTAGGTGGTAAAATAGAATATAACACGACAGTAGAAAAGATATTAGTTGAAAATGGTAGAGTTGTCGGAGTTGAAACTTCTAAAGGAGATAAACTTAAAACGAATCATGTAATTTGCAACGCTTCCCCCACGCTTACTTATAACAAATTAATACATCCTAAATCAGAAGTTCCAGAAATTGCTTATAAAGAAATAAACGCTAGACGGCATGGAGTTTCTACTTTTGTAGTTTATATGGGTTTAGATGCAACGGTAGATGAATTGGGACTCAAGGATTATAGTTATTTTATTAATAACAATATGAATACTGATGAACTTTATAATTCTTTAAACAATCTTGAAACACCTAAGGTTCAAGCAACAATTTGTTTAAATAATGCAATCCCAGACTGCTCACCTCCAGGTACTTGTATTATTTCGATTACAACGGCTTTTCTACCAGGAGTATGGGACGATGTAAAACCCGAAGATTATTTCACATTAAAAAATAAAATCGCAGAAGACCTTATTAACACATTGGAAAAAACCACTGGTGCTCCAATAAAGGAACATATTGAAGAAGTTGAAGTTGCTACGCCTCAAACCATCGCAAGATTTACCAGAGCTTATAATGGAGTAGTATATGGATACGAACCGGATTCTTGGGATTCTTTTGTCCCACGCTTGATGACGATGAATGACGAAAAACATATTGAAGGTCTTGAATTTTGTGGAGGTTTTGGTAAAAGGTGTCATGGATATAGTAGTTCTTTAAAGGATGGAGAAACTGCCGCGTTACTAACTTTACAAGATTTACATAAAAAGGGTGGGCTAAAATGAAAGAAGAAAATAAGAAATTTGATATTACTGTAAAAAGCAACACAAGAGATTTATTTGCGTTTACAAAATTAGTCCCAAACCGAAAAAAGAGGTTCGAAAAGGCATCTAATGAGCCGATAACAAAGGATCCAATGAATGAACTCGCTATTCGAATTCATCCCTTAAGACAATACTTAGTTATCAGTGATATCAAAGATGAAACAAACTCCACTAAAACATTTAAGCTCATACCCGATCCCAATTCAAATACTAAAGAATTGGCATATTTTAGAGCGGGTCAATATTTAAGCTTGAAGGTTCAAGTGAATGGTGTAGCAATTACAAGACCTTATTCAATATCTTCTACTCCTTCGGATGCTTTAAAAGGATTCTATGAAATTACAATTAGGAAAGAAGAACATGGATTTTTAACCGAATATATTTGGGATAACTGGAAAAACGGAACTAAGGTTGAGAGCTCTGGACCAGAAGGATACTTTTTTTATGAACCTCTTCGGGATTTGAAACAAATTGTTGGTATCGCTGGGGGATCAGGAGTCACTCCATTCCGTTCCATAATAAAAGAAATTGCCGAGGGTAAATTAGATGCGAAAATTACTTTGTTATACGGTAGTTCCGAGGAAGCTGATATCATTTTCTACGACGAGTTCAAAGAAATAGAAAAGAATAACCCTTCGAAAATAAAAATTGTTTATATATTAAGTTGTGATGTTGTTTCATTAGAAGGATGTGAAAAGGGCTTTATAACCAAAGAGATAATTGAAAAATATTGTGATGCAAATTCAAGTACTTTTTTCATATGTGGACCACAAATCATGTATAATTTCGTTGAAGAGGAGTTAAATAAGTTTAAATTGCCTGTTAAACGAATTCGAAGAGAAGCTTTCGGTGAGGTAAAAGACATTTTAACCCATCCAGATTTTCCTAAAGAAGTTGCTGAAAAAATATTTAAGATTAAAGTCCATATCGGTAATTTATTGAAGGACATTCCTGCAATAGCAACCGAGTCTGTTTTAATAGCTTTAGAAAGAGCAAATTTAAAACCACCCTCAAAATGTCGATCTGGTGAATGTGGTTTCTGTCGATCACTTCTTATAGATGGTAAAGTATATATAAATCCGGTTTCTGATTGGAGAAAAGCGGGTGACAAAAAATTTAACTACTTTCATCCATGTGCATCTTATCCAATTACAGATCTCGAAATTA
>CAZDTP010000005.1:0-107083 GCA_964508365.1 uncultured archaeon | reverse complement strand
AAATTTAACTACTTTCATCCATGTGCATCTTATCCAATTACAGATCTCGAAATTATCATTCCGAGAAACCTTTAAAATTGTTAAATTCTTTATTTTTATTACTATTTTATTGCCAAATATTTAATTCTTATAATTGCTTTAAGTTTTTTGTTAGTAAATATTGAAATTCTACGAAGATTATGGATATTAAAATAAAATATGGAATTATAGCATTTTTTATAATTCTTATCCAATCCAGCTTAAAAACAATAGGAGTACTAATAACGGGTAGTTTAAGCTTTTTATCTGAGACCGTGGATACAATAACTGACATTTTTTTTGTTTCTCTCACGATATATTCTATTTACAATAGTCAGAAACCCCCAGATTTCGAACATATGTACGGGCATTCCAAAATTGATTCGCTAGGAGGATTGGTTCAAGGTGTTGTTTTAATCAATATATATTGTATTCTTATTTTTGTTGCAATTCAAACCATTTTAACTAGTTCATTTGGAATAATAAATCCCGACTGGGGATTCCTTATACTAATAATATCATTTATCATTAATTTAGTATTTTCTAGAATATTAATATGGCAAGGAAAGAGACAGAATAGTTTATCCCTTAAAATTCAAGGGTTAAATTTGTTCCAAGACTCTCTTCGAGCACTCATAGTTATACTTAATTTTGTTTTAACAATACTTTTTAGCGTTCAATTTTTAGATCCCTATTTTAGTATCGTTCTTTCTATATTGATAATTATGAGTTCAATCAATCTTACTAAAGAAGGAATTAAAGATTTAATCGATGTAAACCCAGTAAGCTCAGTTATTATAGAGGAAATAAAGCTAAGTGTATTCAATCTTGATCATGTTAATGGCGTTGAGGATTTAAAAGTTAGATTTAGTGGTAACACCTTATTTTTAGAAATTCGACTAGCTGTGGAGGATCATATATCTATAGTACATGCGAATGATATTACTAAAGCGATTCGAGCTTTGAGCAAAAAATTTTTTCCGTCCTATAATGTAGAGACATTAGTTGAAATGAATCCCTTAAGTGGAGAATCTTCGCTCGGAGAAAAGATTGTCAACTTGCTTTATACTATGAAAAGTGAATTTAAAGAGATATCAGATTTTAAAGATTTGAACGTGTTTAGAATTGAAAACAATTACTTCTTGTCATTAGCTATAGTTGTCGATGATAGTTTATCTTTAGAAGAGGCTCACGAATTAAGCAGTCTGTTTGAAAAACAGTTACAAAAGCAAATCCCATTTATCTCGCGAATTATTACCCATATAGAATCCCAAACCAAGCAGAAAGAATCTCTAACAGATCATCTGGTTTACATACCTATTGAACCTGAAAAGAAGAAAGAAATTCAAGCTTCCTTAGATCGTCTTTTGAGATCAATTCCAGAGGTTAAAGGATATCATGGTTTGGAATTTTGGGCTGCCCTTGATTTTTGTGTTCTCGAACTCCATGTTTTTTTTAACGGGGCTCTTAATATATCTCGAGTTCATACTTTGATAACAAAAGTAGAGCAGCAAATAAAAAATACTCTGCAAATTGAAAATTTAACCGAAGTAATTCTTCATTCTGAACCCTTAGAAGGACGAACTGAGGGAATTATATTTTAAATTTAAAAAGGAAATTCATAGTTATCTAAATCCAGTTCGTCTTTCATAGTTTTAATATCTGCTTGTAAACTTCGATTTAGAGGTATTCCCTTTTTTTTTCGGTCTATCTCTGCATCATATTCCTTTTCTCCTGCTGTATAAATTCGGTTTTCACCTGGTTCCTTCTTTGAATTTCGAAGCCCTCTCATAATGTTTCCTGCGGTTTTTTTAAAGTTCTCTAGAGGCAGAAAACTTTCAATATTAATGGCTAAAAAAAAGTGTCCTACTTTTAAGCGTTTTTGACCATTTTCAACAATTCCTATAGTATCTTTAAGATATATTCCATCTTGCAATGCAGCAGATAGTAATTCAACTAAAGTGGCGTATCCATAACCCTTATAACCTGATGTTCCTTCTCCCTTACCACCTAAAGGTAGTAAAGCAGCTTTACCCTTACCCATATTTTCCAATATTGTAGCAGGGTCAGTTTCTGTCTTTCCCTCATCCGTTATTACAACCCCATCAGGCAAAGGTTTATTTATTCTATTATATAACTCTACTTTACCCCTTTGAACAATAGTAGTTGCACAATCGATTAAAAATGGGAAATTTTCGTCCGTAGGGGCACCCGCAGTTAAAGGATTTGTACCAAGCATTGGTTCAACTCCAAATGTAGGGGGCATAGAGGGTCGCGCGTTAGTTACTGCAAAACCAATCATCCCTTCCTTTATTGCCATGAGCGAATAATAGCCCGCAATACCAAAATGAGTTGAATTTCTCACTGCTACAGAGCCAAGTCCATATTGTTTCGCTTTTTCAATTGCTGTTTTCATGGCCTTATAAGCAATAACATGTCCCATCCCACAATTTCCATCCCAAAGAGCAGTTGTTGGACCATCCTTAATGATATCGATTTTTGTATCTACATCATAGATACCCGCCTTTATTCTATCAAAATACATTTTACAGCGTTGTATCCCATGGGTATCGATTCCTCTAATATCAGAAGCAATTAATACTTCAGCAATAATGTGAGCGTCGTCTTTAGACACCCCAAGCCCAATAAAAACATCTCTCATGAAACTTTCAAGTGTTTCTGTGTCGAGATATATAATATTTTCAGACATAGTAATCCCTTAAAATTTACTAATAATTCATTATTTTATGATAATTGAACTATATTCTAGCTTATTTTTGGTTTTACATAAAGTTTAACTTAATATTACTTCCATGTTATGTGGTTTTTTGAAATTCGATTAATATTCTTTTAGTATGATATTAAACGATATGAGAATGAAAGTAGAAGGTAAATTTTTCAAAGAAGTTACGATTGAGGACGATGGAGACAACATAACTTATGTCTTTCCAGATACGGAAGAATTTTTAGCAATATTACGACGTAAAATCAATAAAGAATTAACTTTAGATTAATCCCTTAAGCTTGATCTCTCTTATTCTCAATAGTTCATCAAGTTTTTATTAATGCATTCATTGTATTTCTTGGAACATTAGGCCCGTTCTGCAATCCTATATTGGATGAAGCGTAAAATGGTCTTTAGCGCAAATTGCCTAGATTCAGGTTTCATGAGGAATATTATCCAATTTTATGTTCCGTCGAAGCGATCCCCATAATGGTGGGTGCCAGAGTAGTGCCTTTCGTAGGAAAGGCATAAGCTCGTAATAACAAAACCGATCAGGCCAGGGATGGAGCAATCGTAAGTTTAGGTGTTCACGCTTTATGGTAAGGTCGGGGAGGAGCATATTATCTGGTCATAGTATTTGAATTGGAATCGAGATTTAGGTCTTTTATAACGCTTATTCTAAAGTAAAACGCAAAAGGCGATCCTTGTCTTCTTCAGCATATTTTATCCCAATCCTCTTACTAAATGATATTTTTTTATCTTTAATCATCTCCCCTTGTGTAAAATAGAGTTTTGAATTTTCTTTGCAAGAATCTTTTCCATTATTTTTTTCTTTAGTTATATTCAATGCCATACACAACTTGCTTGGTCCATCAGCCAAATTCTTATAATTCCTTCCGATTTTTACCGTTCTGTTTTCTTTCATTAATTCTATTCCCCCAATTGGGAACAATTTTCTTATGAAAATAGCACATGGTATCCCTTCTGGTTCAGTAATAACATTAAGACAGAAATACATACCATAGATGTAATAAACATAAAGAGTACCTGGTTTCATAAACATTACTTTAGTTTTTTCTGTTTTTTTGTTATTATAAGCGTGACAAGCTTTATCGTTTTGACCTAAATATGTTTCAACTTCTATAATTTTTCCAATAATATCTCCTTTCTCTGTTCTGTGTATTAAATACTTACCTAAAATATCTTTCCCGACTTTGACAGTATCTCTTGAAAAAAAGTCCCTTGTAAGTCTATTGAATTCGGTCAAATCGGAACGGTCTCTCCCATATTTTTAAAATTAAATGTTTATATATTTTAAAGCCCTTTTTAATGTAATAAAAGATTGTAATATAAGATAATTAACTTGTGATAGAATGAAAGCTCCAGAAAGAATTCTAAATACTATTGAACATAGAGAACCGGATCGTGTTCCTGCTTTTGAAAGTGCCTTTACAAACAATACAATTATAAAACATTATGGTATTGATCCACGTGCATCAGGAGGATACAAGGGTGCTTATGCATTCTTTGAGAAAGTTGGAATTGATTTAGTCCTTACTACAGTAAGCCTTTTCCCGAGAACATTTCTTAAACATGGGCAAGGATTTATTGATGAGTATGGAAGGTTAATGAAATTCGAAGCTTACAAAGATGGAACTCAGATTCTTACATATCACGGCGGACATTTTAAAAGTTTTGAAGATTATGAAAGTTGGGAGCAGCCAGATCCGAATTTAAAAACCAGATTAATGCAATTTAAAAGCGGAAGAAAAATACAGAAAGAAATGGATGATACAGTATTTTCAATTCCATCCACAGGGGCACTTATGGAATGCACATGGGAGGGTTTTGGAATCGAAACATTTTCAAGAATATTAGGCAACGAGAAGCAAATTAAAAGAGTATTTGACGATAGGGGTTCCTTTACACTAGAAATTGTTAAAATTCTCGCAGAAAATGACGCTCAAATGGTATTATTATGGGATGATTACGGATTTAAAAATGGTCTATTCATGAAACCGAGTTTATATCGTAACTATATATTTCCATGGTTAAAAAAAATATGCGATGCCGCTCATAAGCAAGATTGCAAGATAATTTTGCATTCGGATGGCGATTTAATGGAAATTTTTAGCGATATTGTAGATTGTGGAGTGGATGCCATCAATCCTGTTGAGTCTACAACTGCTAATAAGGATTATGATATTTTTGAACTTAACAAAAAATACGGTGATAAGATAACTTTTATTGGCAATCTAAGCCCCATTATGTTAGCAATTGGAGAGATTTACGAGATTGAAGATTATGCTAAAAAACTAATACGAGAATTAGCACCAGGTGGAGGATACATATTCAGTTCTGGTCATAGTATAAATCCTGCAGTTACTGTTGATAGATTTGAAGCCATGCAAAATATTAGAAGAAAATACGGAAAATATCCAATTGATATTCCTCCTTGACTTTTTATAATTAATGTAATTAGTTGGAAACTTCTTTTTTTCCTATTAATAATTGGTACTTAATTCGTTTTTTAAGAAAGTTTCTAAATTCGCATTACAAGCAACAAAGGGAAATTTTGAGTCCATAGAAAGTTTTTGATCAATCTCGTTTCCATCAAGAGAGAAAAATAGACCGTCTGCTTCTTTGAGTATTAGAAGGCCAGCAGCAACATCAACTAACCTATTAGTTTTTCGTAAATTAATAAAAGCTTCCATACTGCCCTTGGCAACTTGGCATAAGGTTAAAGCACTACTCCCTAATATTCTAATACGATGCAATCGTTCAATAATAGGTTTTAGTTTACCTAAATATTGAAAAGCGTTTTTTTTTGGAAGATTCAGCTCAAAAAAGCAATTATCTGAAAGGTCCAGATTTGAGACTAGAATTTTCTTATCATTTAGATAAGCACCCTCTCCTTTAACAGCCCAATATATGTCTTTTGAAACTAAATCTAATACTAAACCTTTTTTTATGTCCTCCATACTCTTACCTATCGCATAGGCGATTGAAACTGAACAATAAGGAATCCCTCTTACAGCATTGTTGGAACCGTCAACGGGATCGATAATAATTACATTATGATTGTTAATCGCTTTATCTCTATTTCCAATGTATTTTTCTCCAATTTCTTCGCTAATAAGCAAAGTATCTACATTCTCACTTTTTAAAGTGTCAATAATGATTTTCTCTGCAAGTAAGTCTATATGCATAGAGATATCACCTCCTGCGCCTCTCTGAGATTTTTCTGCGGCTATGCTAGATCCTAAAATAGGATGAATTACCTCATATACAGTTATCGCAATTTTTTTTAACAGGTTAATAGATAGTTCCATAGAAATCAATCAAAAGGTTAATTAAATAATAAAATAGTTATAGGTAAATATTTCTTATTTTACGACTTGGATTTGTGTTTCTTGTTCGACAATCTTTTGTAAACTATCAAATTTAGTAATTGTCATTTGAACTAAACTACTTTCTAAAACTAATTTTGGACCCTTTTTTAAAGCATTTTTTAAATAAAGCTTGTCGATTTTTTCTTCTAACAACCACTCAGAAATCAAAATTCCTTTCCTTTTCTCTTCGTCTTTAAACTTATTTGGGGAGATGTAATGATTGATTAACTTGAATTGATTCTTTTCTTCTTGCAGTTCCATTATAGAAAAGAAAGGAGATTCTCCAAAATGCTCAGAAATTTTAGAATTTAAACCGTTGTCGTTCATTAAGGGCACAGCAATTTTAATCATTTCTTTTGGTTGAGACTGAGAAATAATTATAATTTTAAAGATTTCAGGGAACTCTTTCACTATTTTAGCTGATATTGCATTTTTTAATAAATCTACTTGATGTAAATGAAGTTCTTTATTTAATTCAATTATAATTTCAAGAAAAATATATCGCCCATAGGAGCGTATGTCAATATTTTCAATCTTTTTAACATTTGGAAAAGTATCTATTATTTTATAGAGTTCATTTCTTTTATCAAAATCTATCACTGCGTCTAATAATGTTTTAGTAGATGTTAAGAAAATATCATAACCTCCTTTAATGATAAGCAGGGCAATAGCTAAACTAATAATTGAATCTACGAGATTTATACCAAATAAAGCACTAATAAATCCGATTATTACTGAAGAAGATATCAGATTATCGTAGAGCTTTTCAGTAGCTTGAGATTGAATTATGGGTGATTTTGTCTGTTTTCCTATTACTTTTAAATATATAGTTGATAAGAACGAAACTAGTAAAGAGATTATTAAAAAAAGAAAAATGGTAGGTGTAACTATTATCTGTTTTGGAAATCCAGCAATGAATTCAAAAATTTCAGAAAATGATAAAGTAATTATGTTATAAGCCGTAAAAAATATGACCATTGAAATAATTAGACTTATTATATTTTCGATTTTGTAATAGCCATAGGGGAATTTTTTATTAGGTTTTCTTTTTGAATAGATTATTCCAACTACAGCTGCAAAAACCATAATTATATCTGTTAAATTATCAAAAGCATCTGCTTGAAGGGCTAAACTTCCACTTATACTTGAGACTATAAGTTTGAATAAAAACAAAAGTAGATTCATAACTAATAATAGTAAATTCACAAATAATGGCTTACTATAAAATTTTTCACTTGACTCCATACTTATCATTTGATTATTCTTTGTTTTTCTATAATCCATTTATCCACAATAAATGTTTGCAGTTTTTGTTTGTTTTCCACATCGTATTTGTTGTGAATTGTGCTTTTTGGAATCCAAAATTCTTTATCCGATTCTAATGATATTAAAAGAGCTTTAGGGCTTTCTACTTTAACTTTAGCTTTAATCTCGATTGTTTCTTCTAAAACACCAAATTCCGTAGTTTCTACTACTTGTAATCCGTCTCTTGCAATGATTTGTTCAGAAAATACGCTATAATCGCCCTCTTCCTGAGTATCTCCGTCTTTTGATTTCTTCTTAGATTTTCCGCTAGTAGCAAATTCAATTTTTTCGCTTAATATATGTTCAAGCATTAAGGAGAAAAAATTTAGATTAGGAAAACGGAGTTTCTTAATGTATTCACCAATTCTAATTTGAATTACTTCACGAGATTCTTTTTCCCAGCCTACATATATTTCTGTTTTACGCTCTTTAAAGACGTGAAAACCTCTCCAATTTGCGCTCTTTTTAAGAAGAACTTCTAATATACAAATGATTTCTTCAATGCTTATCTTAACAGTTTTCCCTTCTCCCTCCGAAGTTTTCTCCCATGTCCCATCTTCCTTACGATTTATACAATTTAAGAAAACATATGGAACCGACTTAGACGGGCTTGTCAGGGTAATGCTTGATTTTTGACCATAAAATGTTTTAGTATGATAGTCTGTCATAATTCAAAAAGAGCTCTATATTTTAAAAACATAATAATTATCTATTGATTTAAATTCATCCATTAAATTTTAAGTGAATAATTTTACTTGTTTTAAGTCGCTCTGAAACTTTGAGCATTTTTAGGGTTTTTTTTGACCATTTTGGATTAATGGGTGTACGAGCCCAGATAGTATACCAATCAATCAGTTCAATTTTTTTCGACCATGTTGAGAATTCATTCGTTGGATTACCTATTCCATAATGAACGCGTATATCTACACCGGCTTTTTTTGCCCTCCTATTAATAACTTTAATAGCTAGTTTTGAAATTCCCTCAAAAATAAATTCTCCTCCAGGAAATCTTTCTACCATATTAGTGATAAGTTTATAGATTTCTTCTTCCTTAAAATAATAAACAAAACCACCCGCAAAAAAGATAATCCCATTCTCTGGATTGAACTCAATATCATCCATCCAGCTGTAATCAAACGCAGATTTAGAAATATTCTTACTTCTAGAAGTTTCCGATATAACTTGATTGCGATATTTAATTGCATCAGGCAAATCTAAATTAAACCATTTAATGGTACCATTATCAACGCGAAAAAGCGTAGTATCTAACCCAGATCCTATATTTACCACTGTTGAATCGGGATAGTTTTCAATGTACTTCTTAATTGCTTCATCAAAACTTTTAGCTCTAACTAACAATCCGAGAGATCTCCACTCTTCCAAATAATTCGAGATTTCAGTAAAATCGTAATCTAGCTTCTCAATAATTTGTATGGCTTGTTGGTCATCTAATATTTTAGGATATAGTTTACTATAGGTTGCTCGAGCCCACAAAGGTCCTAGCATAGTTTCTTCTATGGAACCGGAATCAAGAGAAAAATCGTCAGACATATCTAATAACATTAAGGGGGTTTTATTAAGTTCATTTAATAGGGTTTTTTTAATTTTAATTTGATGTTGAAGCAGTCTAATTATATATACTAATATTGCCCCTAAAAAACACCAAACACAAATCATATGCTCTATTAAGCCAGGTATAACGCTACTTTGATAAAAGGGATTAAAATCAAAAGGAAAAAAGGGTCGAATATCCAAGTACATAGGAGAGTCCAATAATATATGGAGAAAAATAGCACAAGTACTCGAAAAAAATATTTTTTTAAACGATATAGATTGTTCTAATTTAAAAAATGTAAGCAAAGGTGTAAAGTACCTCCTAATTTTACTCATAACCATCGTTAAAAGAACGGCAACGATAAAACCTCCTAAAAAACTATGGAAAAATCCATGAAGTGGATAATTTAATTGAAAAACCAAAACTAAAAATGGTTCAACATCAATAATTACACTCGCTATCAAGAAAGTAGGAATATCAATGAACGAAAGAAATGTTAAACTAATAAGTAACCCTGGACCAAAATGAAATGGTGTAAAGGGCATAAATAATGGATAAATTCATTCTATATTAATTCTCTTGAAGAAATATTAAAAATCCAAAGAAAGAAGTTTATTACATTAACTCAATTTCTACTAAAACTGACTCAGGAATTTGAATTTTCATAATAAGGTGCATCGAACGTTCGTTGGCAGTTATTTCAAAAAGGCGTTTGTGAATTCTCATTTCGAATTTTGCCCAAGTCGATGTACCTTGCCCAGATGGTGCTTTCATCACGGGAACTCGTAAACTCTTTGTAGGTAATGGAATAGGACCTAGTTTTCTAATTCCTTGATTCTTACACACGCTTTCAATTTGCTCACACACAGCTTTCAAAGCAGTTAATTGAGTGCTACTAAGTCTTATACGTGCTTGTTGCATTTTTTAAACTTTTTTTAATTGAGTAGTTAAAAAAATTATCAAAATGTAATAAATTTTATCATTAATACCTTAAAAGACCTTAATTTTCTAATTTCTACTTTTCCTTTGTTCGATTTTATTTGCGATTATTACACTTAAGATACCCAATTGTGCTTTTAATGAGGCTTTTCTTCCTAACGTTTTATGTATACCCTTGAGTAAAAGTGTTATTAAAATAATTATCGCTATAACAACTAACCAGATATTTATAGCGTTTAATTGACGGTAAAATATAAAATACAACAGATCGTGAGCTAAATAGATAGTAAAAGAGTAAAATGAGAAATAAAAGAAGAATCTATATCTTTTTTTCGGTTTTATTTTTTCAAATTCCTCGAGATACAAGAGTATTGCGAGCAAAATGAAGATAACCCCAATAGAATAAAACATAGCCGAAAGAGTTCGGCGATAAAAAAAATCATAAAAACGATATATAATTCCGAATGAAGTAAATATTATCCCTACTATTAATATCGTCCTTATAAACACGCACTTTATAGACTCTTTCCTTTCATCTGAATCCTTAATGATATTGAAATTAAAGAAGAAATCTCCAACTACAGTTCCGATTATGAATATTGCGAAATAAGGAAAAATCGTAAATGCTTCTATTGGATGATAAAATATCTGGAATAAAACGCCATAAGTATTTAGTTGACCGCTATATGTAAGTAAAAATGGTGATAGCAATTCATTAACAACTAATAATCCAATTCCTAAACCAATTCGCAAGTATTTAGGGGTGCGTAATAAAGGCCACGCCAATATGAGCGATATTGAAATTGTTTGGAGAGCATTCCAAGCCCAAATCCACCTCAAGTCGTTTAGTGTTAAAGCAATTGCTGTATTATAAATTAAACTTATTGCTAATAATAGTAATGCTCGAATGATATAGATGTTCCTGGCCTGGGTCATACTATTGTCAGTAGAAATTTCTGCCTTTTTAACCCTACTTTTAAATGCTATTGCTGCGCTGAATCCAGAGATAAATAAAAATCCCGTAGCGGCTATAGACGCTATAAATGAGAATAAATAAAAAATTAACCATCTATCCGAGATTATTATCCACCAATCAAGTAAGTGTCCGAATACCATAAGAAATATACAAAATCCTCGAATCATATCAATGGTCTGGACTCTCTTCATTTTTCTATCCCATTTTTTTTCCTATAATATTTATACAAAAATGTTGTTTTACTATTAATGATTGTTATTGAAAGAAAAGTAGTCGTAAAATTGGAAAAATCTCTAAAAATTGACTTAAATTTATAGAATATTATGGAAATTTTAAAGAAAATTACGAGAATCCTAGTAGAAACTTATTTCCTAAATTAACTCTGTTTAGATATTTCTTTGCAGCGTTGATACACTGATCTACCTGTTTTCGAGGTGTTATAGGTAAATCCTTCATCTGGTAATCAGGATGGAAGATTAACAGGCTATAAGGTATGTTTATGTCAATATCACTAATAAATTTTGCAATCAGACTAATCTCTTCGTGGTTTACATACCCTGGAACTAATAAAGTACAGGCACTCATTACTGGTACATCATTATTTCGCTTACCAAAATATTCTTCCCCCAAGTATCGAAAATTTTCCAGCGTTCGCCTATTGCTTATTCCACATAATGCTATATTTAACTTTTCGCTAAATGCTTTTAAATCGAACTTAATATTACCTCCGGAACTAATTGCAATTCTCATGCATTCCTCAACCAAACCCGTATTCCCAGTTCCATTCCATTCCCAGCATATTCTAAATTTTCGTGAAATATCTTCCTTCTCAATCTTCTCAATAATTAAATTAGCTAAATTAATTGTAAAAGGTAGTTGTACTTCTGGTGTGCCACCAAAATAGCATATACAGGTAATTTTTTTATTCATATATATTTTATTCGCTATAAGTTCAACATCAGTTAAGTTATAATTAGAAAAATGTTTATGAGATGCATTCTGACAAAAAAGACAGTCAAATGAGCAGCCATATAGAAAAGCTGCGTAAGAATAAGTATTGTTATCGGCAGAACAAAACCATGCGTTACAACAATTGGTAGGTATCGGATCGAGGTAACCATGCATATATCCTTTTTGTTTCGAAGGTAATGGTAGTTTCCCACTTTTATTTTTGCTAATATTTCGCAACCCACAATAACTAATATCGTTTTCAGATAACGCACATTCGTTAATACAGAAGTTGCATTTCAACTTTAGTTCATTTTTACTTGCTCTTGGGGGTGTAGATGGTAATTCCACTAACTTTCTAACTTGTTTATGAACATCTAAGATGTGTGGTTTAATTAAATTCCAATTGTTGTTAATAATGCAATTCCTACATGTATTGAGTATATTTGAAATGGTTTTGTCAGAGCTACCGCAAAATTTACATGTTCCTATATTTAATCACCGCTTTTTTAGCAATAAGAAAGTCTGTCCTGATTTTTGATTAGGATTCTGTTTGATGACAAACCCATTAAACCCATTATTGTTAAATGATGAAGTAAACATTTCCAGCTCATTTTCGTCTTTAGGGTAAAATTCGATTATAATTCTTCCATCTGGTTTTAATATTTTATACAAATATTCTGCGGTATTATTTGTAATTTTCGTTTTGTCTCGAATCGACTCTGCTCTATGGGTGATGAAATTGTAGGCTGAGATAGAAATTGCGTGATTAATTGAGGAACCTCTTAAGGGTATATAGTTTATATCTGCTAAAATGAGCTCGAGGTTGTTTTGATTGTTCATATGATTCTTCTTAGGTTTCACTTTTGAAAGCATGTCGTGTAAGACATCGACTCCAACTACTCTAAAACCTCTCTCTATTAAAATCTCAGTGGAAAAACCAGTTCCACAGCCTAAATCAATAATGAAAAAAGATTCATCTTTTAAAAAATCCGGTTTCTCTAGATTATCTAATCTTTCATCATACAAATATTGTAAACAAAGGAGTGTAGTTTTTTTTTGATTTCTCTCCATCCATATTGATGAATCATAGTCTAGGGAATTATTCCCAAGATAAGAGTCAGGGAACTTCGGAGTGCTATCGTGATTTGACATAATTGAATTTTAATTAAGAATAGTAAAAAGTATACATATAAATTAGTTAAATAAATTGATATATTTAAACGAAATTTAATATTAGTGATTAAAAAAAGGAATTAAGATTTAATATGTCAGATAAAAATTCTATTCTTATTTGTGATGATGAGCCTGATATAGTTAGTCTCGTTCAAAAATTTTTACAGCTTGATAATTACAATACCCTTACATGTAGTAACGGTAAAGAAGCATTAAAAATTCTAGAAGAAAGATATGATGAAATCTTATTAATATTGTTAGATGTTATGATGCCAGCGCTCAGCGGATTTGAAGTTCTGAGAACCATTAGATCGAAGGATTCCTATAAAAATGTTAAAGTAATTCTTTTTACAGTTAAGAGTTTTAAGGAAGATATAGAAAAAGGAAAGGAATTAGGTGCAGATGGTTATGTAACTAAACCATTTTCAGGAAACGAGCTTCGATCTTATGTAAAGAAAATATTAAATAATTAAGTTTTATTGATTATTAGTTCAATTATCGGACTTTTATAACATCTCTTAATGCTTAATCACAAGGATTCAATCCCTTTTTAAATAAAAAAATTGATCGAGCCTAGGGATCAAAACCTGCGAATTATATATACTTTTTATATAACTAAAATGAAACAATATTAGGTAGTTATTAAAAAAAGATTAAATTTTAAGAATTTTAAATAAAAATTAGATTTATCTGAAATTAGCGTTTCAATGTCATTAATAAAAAAGATTTTAATAGTTGACGACGAGGAAGATATTACACATTTGACTGAAAAGTTTTTGCAATTGGAGAAATATGAAACAATTACTTGTAGTAATGGATACGATGCGTTAGATATAGTAGAAGAAAAACATGACGACATAGCGCTTATTTTGCTTGATATTATGCTTCCTGGAAGGAACGGATATGAAATATTAACGGAAATCAAATCACGATATCCTAATATTCTTGTAGTTTTATTTTCTGTGAAAAATTTTTTTGAAGATATTCAAAAAGGTAAGGAATTAGGAGCTGATGGTTACTTGGTCAAAGCTGTTTCTGGTAATGAAATTTTAGCTTACATTAAAAATATCCTCAAAACAAAATCAAACTAATAATTGACTTTCTATTAAAACTAACTATAATAGGAACTATTGAAAAGATATTTCGTTAATTTTTTCTGATTAATTACTATTTGATATATTACATTGATTGAAAAATTGTCAATTTAATAATTTTATTTTAGTAGAATTATTTTAAAATAGAAAATAACAGTAATATCAGCCCGATTTTATGGAGATGTCTGATTAGCTATCTACATTTTCTTTAGTTGGGTTACGAACAGTGCCCATCTCTTCAACTGCTACTTGATACTTACTTAGAACTATTGTCGCAAAAACTGTAAGGAGTAAAGCAATAAAGAATAACGGAAAATTCGCAAAAGTTTGCTTGAATACAAAAATACCCGCAAAAATGGGAAAGAGTAAAGCAATTGAATCTAATATTGGATACATTATAAGAATTTTCCCTTTTTGGAATCCACCTTGATAATACGGAAGACTACTAAGATTAAAAATAGCCATCATCCAAAATCCTAAAAATACCCATAAAACAGCGTAGTTTCCTCCAAAAATAAACCAGAATATGCCAAAAGGTAATTGGAATAAAGTATACCATTGAAAACCTTCGCCTGTCTGAATTAACGCTTGTGCTAATATGTTTGTAGCAGATCCTCCGAGAGCGAAAAGGATAGCGCCTCCAAACATTATAAAGAGTCCCTCAGAGCTCTTCCCTCTATTTTTCCTTGCGATTGTCAAAGATATAATGCTGAGCGAAAGCGATACTATTAAAAATAGAATAAGGGAAGGCACAAACTCGTACAGATTTAGATCAACATCGGATATCCCGGCGAGTCCAATGAGAATTGGCGAAACCGTTAATATTCCTATTGCAATGTATTCGATAATGCCTACTCTTTCGTTTAATATTTTCATAGCTGCAAATACAAAAAATATAAAACCGGTCGCCATTACAGGTTCTGTAACTAGAACTCCAACCAGTCCAATAGAAATGATATACGGAAACCAACCTACGACTCCTAAAATCGCACCAATTAACCATGGCCTAATTTTAAATAACTTCAAAAAAGTTTTTATTACGTTGATAAAGCCTTCTTCAGTTTTTATCTCAATGCCCTTCACTGCAGCTTCTTTCAAACCCCTTTTTTGATAAACAATTCCTATATTAAAACAAAAAGTAGTGATTAAAGCAAGAATTATTCCAACAATTACGTTAATTAAATTAACTTCTGACATAGATATTAGTTAAAAATTATTATATCTTATAATTTTCACTTGTTAATTTTTTCAGCTCACTTTTTAAACAATAAAGTCAAAAAGCTAAAAAAAAATCCAAACGTATGCAATACTAAGTATTAAAACAATACAACATGTTTTTCTAGCCATATGTGCATAGTGAAAGCGTGGTTTTCTTCCTTTTTTATCCAATAAGTTAGGAAATAAAGCTTGATCGTGTGGTTCTATCTGATACCAATAGGCAGTGGAAGACCAATCATCTTTACGATGATTATCGTGTCCATGTTCAATGGTTACAAGAATCTTTTTGTTGAAATAGACAGGATCCTCAATGTGGTATCTGTAATAAGAAATTTTTCCCCACCAATTTATTCCCCCCGCTTTGATTGTACCGTGGTAGGGAGCGTGATATTTCTGAAATGGCGCCCAAGACTGGTTTACGTAATCTTCGGTTCCAGTTCCGTGTAAGGTGGGAGTTTTTCTGTCTATATCCTCATCGATATATATCATATCGTCGCCTTCACCTGGCCAATTTACATACCACGGGAGAAATGTTATGTTATCAATATCTAAATGACATCCTACAAAATGACCTTTTCCTCGGGCTTCGAGAATTTTATAATTCTGAGATTGGGGGTCTTCGATGTTACATCCTTCATAGCAATAGTTTTTAGGTTTTGTTTTAGTAAATTTCTTGCTCGTATTGCTATCTTTCTTTTTTGGTATTGTTGGATTTACTCGATGCCAGAGAGCGTGAAACCGGCCATAATCTTTTTCGTTTTCAAATCCCTCTTGATATATTTCGTAATCGATATAGAAAAAAAATCTCATGGGTTTTGAATTATCGTTTTCTACTGTAATTTTGAACCCTTTTAAAAACGGCATCGGCCACCAACAATTAAATCCTTTACCCCACTGAGGACTCATTTGGAGCGGTAATGAGACGTAATTTTTGTGTTTGGCATGACCTAATCCGAAAAAGTCTCCTATAGGGGCTTCTACACTCGGAGAATTCTCTTGTTCGTTATCCCAATACATTCTTAGTATAATATTCCTTAGATAATAGCGTGACTTGCATAAAATCGTGCACCAAATATGAGTAATGCAACCTGGATCATTCACTTCGCCTATTACAACCTTTTCCCTTGGTTCGATATCAACCCAATCATGATTGCCACCAGAAACATCATAACTCGAAATTCTTCTTCTTTTCACGGAATCTGGTTGTATCCTTGCTATATCGTTTAAACTCGATTTACCTAATTTCATAGTTTAAATAAGCATTAATTAGTATTTTAATTTTTAATTTCCTTGGATAAAGTTTTCCAATTTTTTATTAATTATTTAGAATAATTTTAAATAACTCTTTAAATCAATATATTTATTTAAGTATTAATCAAACAATAACTAATCGATGTTTTAATATGGTATTAGAAGCAACTGATGACAAAATTTCTTTTTTTAAGCAGTACTTTTCGGTTTTAATTTTAATAGCGAATATAGGTTTCTTCATTTGGCAATTGATGGATCCTTCTGGTCAAATGCATATTGAAGCAGCTTTTGTCCCTGCAGAGTTCTTTGCAGGAGTGAAATTATGGACTATTTTCACTTCTATGTTTATGCATGGAGATTTCGTTCATATTATTATGAATATGTGGTTTTTTTTGGTTATTACGGATAATTGCGAACACGCAATGGGGCATCTTCTATATTTAATAACATATTTCGCTTCTGGTATTTTCGCGACAATGCTTCACGCTTGGAGTACGGTCTTCATTCCTTTCTGGGGGACAACAATAGCACAATATATCCCTTCACTTGGAGCGTCCGGAGCGATTTTTGGCCTTATGGCAGTATATGTGATACTCTATCCCAATAATAAGTTTTATCTCCCTACCGGAACTTACATGCGTAAAGTGACTGCAAGTTACTTTATAATTACCTACTTTATTACGGAATTGATTTATGCATTTTTCTCTTTTGAGTTAACTGGAACAGCTCATTTTGCCCATGTAGGCGGCTTTGTTGCTGGTGCAATAATAGCGATAATCTTTAAATCCGTAAAAGGTAGTTCTTATAAGGAGAAACCGAAGTAATTATAAAAAACAAATAATTAACTTTTTATCTTTTTTTTTACTTTTTGATCTATAATTTATTGAACTATGATTTATTTAATCCACTAATAACTCAAAAATAGTACTCAATTTTAATTTAAGAAAATGACAACAAAAATCGTAGTAATTGGAATGGGATATGTTGGGATTCCTATGGCAGCAATTTTAGCTGATGTTGATGACTTCTATGTTACAGGAATTCAGCGGAGATCGAACAGATCAGCATGGAAAATTGATTGGCTTAATAACGGTAAGAATCCTTACGAGGGAGAAGAACCGGGTTTAGATCAACTAATCGAGAGAGTGGTAAAAACAGGAAAATTTAAAGTTACAGATAGCTACGATGATGCAAACGAAGCTGATTTCATTTTGATTGATGTCCAAACTCCCGTTGATGACGAAAAAGTTCCAAGATATTCTTCTTTAAAGGAAGTATCCAAAAATATTGCCAAATATATAAAAAAGGGAGCAACAATAATAATTGAATCTACGGTCGCCCCTGGAACAACAGATAACATTGTTCAATCTATATTGGAGGAAAAAAGTGGTCTAAAAAGAGGAATTGATTTTTATTTAGTGTTTTCGTTTGAGAGAGTTATGCCGGGAAAATTAATTGAATATATTACAGATTTTCCTCGCGTAATAGGAGGTGGATGCGAACAAGCCAATGAAAGAGCTAAATTTTTATACGGTAAGGTCGTTAAAAAAGAACTACAAGTAACTGATACGCTTACAGCAGAACTAACAAAATGCATAGAAAATGCTTATAGAGATGTGAATATCGCATTTGCAAATGAAATGGCTTTATTATGTGAAGATTTTAATAGAAATATATTCGAAATTATCCCTTTAATCAATAACCGTCATGACAGAATGATGCATTATCCCGGTTCTGGAGTAGGAGGTCATTGTCTCACGAAGGATCCTTGGCTTTTACTTTACGGTTTTAACAAATACACTGAAAGAATTAACGAATCGAAAATGAAAATTATTCCTGATGCAAGAAAATTAAATGATTTCATGCCATATCATATGATCGAGTTGATGGAAAATGTATTTAGAGACTCGCATCGGTTAGTAGACAATATTAAAATCACTCTTTTAGGTGTTTCTTACAAGGCAAATACTGACGATACCCGAAATACTCCAACTGAAAATATTGTAAAAATCCTAAAAACACGATATCATTCACACAATATCATCTATTTAGCCCATGATCCTTTTGTAAAAGAGCGAGATTATAATCTTACTGAACTTACAAGCGATTTCAACAAAGCTGTTGATAATGCTGATGTTTTACTTTTCACTACGAATCATTCTGTATATTACGATATAGATTTGGATGATCTTAAAAAAAGAGTAAATACTCCAATTATTATTGACGGAAGAAACATATTCGATAAGAAAACTGTTGAAAAATTAGGATTCATTTACCGGAAAGTCGGAGAAGGTGCTAAAAAACCGGTTTAATGTCTATTTAAATAAAAATCATTGTTGAAAGTAACCTTGATTTTTCGTTCTATCATTTTTTTATTAAAAATAATAATATCGCTAAAAATTAAATGATGAAAATTCCTATAAATCTAAAAATTGCTTTGAGTTCTTTTGTTTTAAATTTTAGTAGAATCTCGAGTTCTTGCGGAACTTTAGATAAAATCCTAAAATTTTTGATTTAATCTATGAGATTTGTTTTAATTTGTATTTTTTATAGCTTTTTTTACTTTACGTTTTTTTTTTAATGAATTGATTATTTGTATAAATCCATCAACAATATTTCAGCCCGTACAGTAATACTCGTCTGAAACTGGCTTTTTAATTCTGTTTTTCCATTCTGACATAATATTTACAAGAGTCTTCTTATTATTGATCTAATATAATAATGAATTCTTAAAAGACTATTGATTATATTTGATAATGTTTTAAACTTTAGGATAAAAAAAACTTTTAATCAAACTTACTTTAAGAAGATTATTAGAATAATTGTTAATCTCAAGTATAAATGGGACTGAAAGAAGAACTCTCAGAAATGAGAAAAACAATGGAAGAGTTAACAGCGGAATTGCATGAAACTAACTTATCAATTCGAGAATCTCTAAAACTTACATCAGATACTATTAAGGAAATGAGCGATACTTTCTCAAGATCTTTAGGAGATACATTAAAAGTAATGCAAGACATGAGGGTACAAGTAGATGTTAGGGATAGCGTGTTAAAGAGTTTAGGAATAGAGGGTTTAATCCCTGACATTTTTAAAAAAAGGGATAAATGAACTAAAACGACTCTAAATATATGTTCGCCTATTTCTTATCTCTCAGAGAATAAAATTAACGATTTTCTCTTTGTCTGAAAACTATATATAAAATCGTAAGAGAGATCGCGTAAATTATAGAGATCAGCAACCAAAGTATAAATTCTGGAGCATTATTGTAGATTCCTGCTGAAATCGCTCTATACATAAAGAATATTATGAACAAGGAGAGTATTTGAATTCGCGACCTAAATTTATCCATTATCTTCAGAAATGTTGTTAAATTTAATTAATAATAAATATAATTATGAATATTATAAAAGAATATAAATTGTAATATAGATATGTCTAAAAATCCTCCAAATTGTTATATATGCGGAAAAAGTTGTGAAGATAAACTAGATAGGTGCTATTACTGCATTTGCGACACAGCTATTTGTGATATGTGCATAAATTCGATAAAAAAAAACGATGCTACTTGGGTATGTCCCAATTGTAAAGAAGAACGAAATCTAGGTAAAAGTATGTTATTTCGTGATAAATAAATTATAGTAAAATTAAAATCAATCTGATTCTTTAAGTTGAAGAGATTTGCACAAGAGCCAATGATGACAAACTAAAAATGATTTAATGTCTAAAAGATGAAATAATCAAGGAAGTCTGAGGCTACCATTCTATCTTTTGTATTCATTAATATAAAAAGTTAAAAACTTTCGATTTTTATAAGTAAATCATACTTAAAATAAATTAAGGTGAAAATTACGGCTAAAATCTCGAAAGTTTTAGAAATTGATAACTGTAATGAGAACAACCTCTTTAAAGCACTCTATGTACCAGAATTCTGGGAAGAAATTAACCCTTCCAAGAAAATGGAAGCAAAATTTACCGCACCAAATGTACTACATACTAAAATATATGATGAAGTAGATGTAATAAAAATTCCAATCGAAATGGAAGGAGAACTGGTACTGTCTGATAGGGGTCAAGATCCCGGTAAAGGACATCTGATCGAATTTAATGTAAGGAATAATAAAGATATCCGAGAATTGGAGGGAAGAATACGCATCAAACCATTATCTCCCAATAAGTCAAAAGTTGGGGTTTTTGTGGAAAGTTTTACGCTTAGTAGCGATTTCTTAAGTATTATAGGCGGTGTAAGTGATTTAGTTCTGCAAAATAAAATCTCTGAAATGTTAAGGAACATTGAAAAATATTGCAAAACCAAAGATCTAAAAGATTTTTTACAATGATATTTAAATTTTATTTAAAAATAATCATTTATTAAATCGTGCTTTTATATATCAATAGTAATTTCTAAAAACGCATTCTATTATGAATATTTGGATTCTTGATTCAGAAAGCGGTATAACGCTATTATACAAGCCCTATATGGATTTACCAATAGACGAAGATCTTATAAGTGGTTTATTAGCTGCCCTAAACCAGTTTACGACCTATGAATTAAAAGAGGGGATAGAAAGCATCGAAATGGGTGGCCTAAGATGGTGCTATTTGGAGGAAAAATCAGCTAACTTATTATTTGTTGCAACTTCAGAAAAAAACATCAGTTCAAACATGTTAAAAGCTCGACTTAACATTATCAAGCATTCTTTCCTAGAACAATTT
Source organism: uncultured archaeon (assembly GCA_964508365.1). Classification (GTDB taxonomy): domain Archaea; phylum Asgardarchaeota; class Lokiarchaeia; order Sigyniarchaeales; family SOKP01; genus SOKP01. The sequence continues at coordinate 85,770 of CAZDTP010000005.1, read as the reverse complement.
GTTTCTAAAAATAGAGATGAATGGAAAAGCTTATGGAAAGGCAACACCGAACATTTCAGTTCATTTAAAGATATTATCGACGAGTACTACTCCCAATGGTTAACAGCTGAAGATATATCAACGATTGCTGAATATTTCGATATTTTAGGTGTCTTTCAACAGATTTTAAATTTACTCATAAATGTAATTGAAGGCCATTTTACAACCGAGAAAAAAGAGAACATTTATGTTCAGATCGAATCCATGTTTACTAATTATTTGAACCATCAATATGTTCAAAATAATCCGGAATTAAGTAAATTCTCGTTTAATCGTAATTCTGGCATCAATATTATCAATATAAATCCTAAAAACTGCGATATGCTTGTAGTAGAGAAGCAAATCATCAATCTTGTTAAAAAGATCACCGAGATGATAAAGCATGAAGAAGGTTATTATGTAACTTTACATTATTTTATCGAAGAAAATATCTTTGATTACCTCATCTCAAATATTACTCTATTAAACGAATTAAACTTATTTAAATTTCTTCTACAGCTTTTCTTATTCAAGTAATTTAACTTACATACATATCCATATCTTAATTTATAGTAATGAAAATGTTAAATCTTATACTTTAATTAGATTTATTAAAAGGTATTTATTAACTTAAATAATAAAACATTAAATCTATCATTTAGGTGCCGATGAATCTACCGCTTTTAATTTTTCTTTTAGTGCTTTTTATCATAATAATTATAAGTTATTCCATAAAAGGCTCAGATTTTGTGGCAATATCCTTATTCTGCATGTTTTTGGGTGCTACAATTACGGGTCTTCAATTAGGAATTGATATAAAGGTATTTATTCTCGATGTAGAATGGGAAGCTATTCTTATTATCTTAAGCATGAGCATATTGACTAAAATCGCACAAGATTCAAATGTTTTAGAATATGTAGCAGTAAAATTGTTTAAACTATCAAGAGGAAATCGTAGAACTTTTCTCTATCTTCTTTGTACGATTACAACGCTATTAGCAGCAGTCATTACTGATGTTGTTGTAGTTTTAATCTTGGCTCCTGTCGTTGTCCGATTGTGTCATTTCTTAAAAATTAGAGCAGGTACTTATCTTATGGGAATGACTATTTGTATAAACATCGGGAGCATTATCACACCCTTCTCGTCAGGAGAAAATATTATCATTTCTACAGCGTTTAGGCTTGATACACTATATTTCATCCAATATTATTGGGTTTTCTCTTTTCTATTATTGTTTTTTACAATATTTTTAATAGATCGCTTTATACTCTCGAAAGAGCCGAAAATTGACGAACAAACCAAGAAATTCGTGTTAGAACTCGTGGATGCAGATATTATGATCAAAAATAAAAAGATGTTCTATTTCAATAGTTTTGCGCTTATTGTTACCATCGTGCTTTTTATGATCTTACCTATTTTGTACTTAACGGCAATCATCGCAGCCTTAATACTTGTTTTAGTAAATCGGAACTATACTAAAAAACCAATGGGGGAATTATTAAAAGATATTGAATGGGAGATAATCTTTTTCTTTATTTCTTTATATGTTATTGTTGGATGTCTTTTAAAAGCCGGTTTTCAGGAAATTTTTATTGCTATACCTTTTGAATCGTTTAATCCGATATTGATAGCATTTATTATTCTTATCTTAGTAAGTTTGATTTCAGGTTTCGTTGCTAATACCCCTACTACATTAATCTTTATACCCATCATTCAAACTCTTATTACTACATTTAATTTTCCTTCTGTTCCTCTTTTATTTGCTTTTATTATAGCAATTAATTTAGGTGGAAATCTGATTCCACAAGGAGCTGCAGCAGATCTCATGACACTTAAGGTAGCACAAGATAATGGCGTTGAAAATCTTGGATACAAACGATTATTAAAAACTGGAGCTATTTTTGCATTAATTCATATTGCATGTGCAATGGGGTTTCTGTTTATCATTATTCTTTTTACCTAAAGGAAAATTAAAAAAAAGATCGATATTTTGGTTTAAGGAAAGATTCCTCTCAATTCAATTGCTTTTGCAATTCTTGATACCGCTATTATGTAAGCTGCTGTCCGAAGGGGTATCTTTTTCTCTTCTGAGATTTTATATGTTTCTTCAAATGCTTCAATTATGATTCTTTTAAGTTCTTCATTAATACGATCAAGTTTCCAGAAGTACGAATTAATATCTTGGACATATTCGAAGTACGATACGCAAACCCCACCACTATTGGCGAGAATATCTGGTACAACATAAATTTCTTTCTTAAACAAAACTTTATCCGCTTCTGGTGTTGTAGGACCATTTGCACCTTCTAAAACTATTTTGCAGTTTATTTTCTCCGCATTTTTTTCTGTTATTTGATTTTCTATAGCTGCCGGGATTAATACATCGCATTTTAATGTAAGTAACTCGTCGTTACCAATAAGTTTATAATTCTCGTTTTTATAATCTTTAAATAAATTACCTTGTTTAGCCCAATCTAATAATTTTTCTACATCTAAACCATCTTCGCAGCAAATGCCCGTTGAAATATCGGAGACGGCAATAACTTTACATCCGTGTTTATAAAGTAGATTAGCAATCGTACCTCCTACATTACCGAATCCTTGAACTACAATCTTTAAGGACTTTAATTCTAATCTAAGTTTTTCAGCCATAGCTTGGAGTACAAAATACAAGCCCATTCCGGTAGCATCTGCTCTGCCAACAGAACCGCCAATTTCAACGGGTTTTCCAGTTACAACGCCAGTAATCGTTCGTCCTTTTTGCATGCTATATGTATCCATTATCCAAGCCATAATTTGTGGGTTAGTATTTACATCTGGAGCGGGAATATCAATATCTGGTCCTATGATATTAATAATTTCAGCAGTAAACCTTCTTGTAAGTCTTTCTAGCTCTTTTTTAGACAATTTAAAAGGATCAACGCATATACCTCCTTTAGAACCCCCTAAAGGCAAGTTTAAAAGACTAGTTTTCCATGTCATCCATGTTGCTAAAGCTTTAACTTCATCAAGATTAACACCTAAAGAATATCGTAAACCACCTTTCCCAGGTCCTCTGATTGTAGAATGATGAACCCTATAACCTTCAAAAATTTTTACAGTACCATCATCCATCATAATTGGAATAGAAACTATTAAAGAACGTTCTACTCTTTTTAAAAACTTATGAATATTTGGATCTAAATCCAGCACTTCTGCTACAATATCAATCTGTTTTTTTGCCATTTCAAAAGGATTGACGGCCATAATTTTACACTTTTTTTCTTTTTTATTTTATTTTATATAATAATTTCTGCTAAATCTAATAATTAATTATTCCTCATAAACTAAAACTCACATATTTATGGAAATAACCCTCTCAATTCATGTGCTTTTGCTAATCGATTTGCGCTAATAGCATATGCTGCCGTTCTGAGTGATGAATCCGTTTTTTTTGAAAATTCAAATATTTTCTCAAATGTATCTATAAGAATCGATTTCATTTCTTGATTAACGCGATCTAACTTCCAGAAATAACTCTGCATATCTTGAATATATTCAAAATAAGATACACAAACTCCTCCACTATTTGCAAGAATATCTGGAACAACTATTATTTCTTTTTCCTCCAAGATTTTATCTGCTTGGGAAGTTGTTGGACTATTTGCTCCTTCTAATATTATTTTACAATCTATCTTATCTGCATTTTTGCTATAAATCTGATTTTCAACAGCAGCAGGAATTAAAACATCACATTCAGTGCTTAATAATTTATCATTAGTTATTGGGCTTGTATTTTTACCCTCATATTCTTTTAATAAATTACCTTGTAGTTTCCATTTGATTAATGTGTCTATATCTAAACCATCTGGTGAATAAATTCCTCCTTCTTCTTCAGAGATTGCTATAACATTGCAGGAGTTGTTACATAATTGCTTGGCAACAACAGATCCCACTTTTCCAAAACCTTGAATTGCAACACTCATTTTTTTCAAATTATAATTTAATTTTTGACATAAATGCTGTAGTAAATAAATCATTCCTGTACCAGGAGCTTCAGTCCTTCCTATAGAGCCTCCAATCTCAATTGGTTTACCAGTAACTACTCCAGGAATAGTTCGACCTTTTTGCATACTATAAGTATCCATCATCCAAGCCATTATACGCGAGTCTGTATACATATCTGGTGCGGCAACATCTCTATCAGGTCCAATCATATTTATAATTTCCATGGTGTATCTTCTCGTTAAATTCTCTAATTCTCTCTCTGATAACTTTTTAGTATCGACTCTTATACCACCTTTAGAACCACCAAGAGGTAACCCTAATAAAGCTGTCTTAAATGTCATCAAAAGGGCTAAAGCTTTCATCTCGTCAAGAGTCACAAAGGGAGAAAATCTTACACCTCCTTTTCCTGGACCTAGTAAAGTAGAATGATGAACTCTGAATCCTTCAAAAATTTCGAGAGAACCATCATCCATCATTACTGGGATAGAAACAACGAGCGCTCTTTCCGTCTTTTTGAGATATTCTAAAGTATTCGGGTGTAAATTAATTAATTCTGCTGCTATATCAATTTTCTTTTTAGCACTCTCATAGGGGTTTATTATCATAAGCTTAGACTCTAAATTATTATTATTTTAATTAATTTATATTTAATATTGTATTTAAAATTAAATTATTTTTAATAAAACAATCTATTAGTAGGTAAGAATTGTTTTTTTGTTCATTAAAAATTAAAAGATAAAAAAGTTTTTCATTTTATGTTATTAATTTTAGAGTGATATATGTTTTTCTAAAAATAAGCTAAAATTATAACACTAAGCCTATAACTAACCAAGTAATTTCTTGTATTAATAGGGTGCATATTAAAGAGATATATAATATATATTCAGAAAGTTAATTATTGTATCAAATCAATATTAACATAAATTTGATAGTAAACGAGTTAACACCATATGGATAAAATTTGTATTATTGACATGGGATCTCAATATTCTCATTTAATAGCTAGACGTATTAGAGAACTAGGAGTATATTCTGAGATTTTACCAAATAACATTGCAATTGAAAAGCTAAGGGAGTATAAACCAATAGGGATAATTCTTTCAGGAGGACCAAGTAGTGTATATGAGGATGGTAGCCCCCATCTCACAGACGATTTCTTTAAGTTTATAAAAAATGACAAAATTCCAGTTTTAGGAATCTGTTATGGTTTACACTTAATCATCCATCAATTAGGGGGTAAAATTAAACCATATGCTAAAAAAGAATATGGAAAAACTGAATTGGAAATCCTGAAACCGGGGAAATTATTAGATTCACTAAATGAAAAGGAAACTGTATGGATGTCCCATGGAGATCAAGTAGAAATAATGCCACAAGGCTTTGAAATATTAGCCAGAACAGCTACATGTCCAATAGCAGTTTATGCAAATGAAGATTTAAAATTGTATGGCGTTCAATTTCACCCTGAAGTAGTACACACCCAAAAAGGCACGAAGATTTTGAAAAATTTTATTGAGAAAATTGTTCACGCCAAAAAAGAATGGAACTTAGAGAATTGGATAGAAAAGTCAATTGAAAATATTAAGAAAGAAGTTGGACTGAAAAACAGAGTTATATTAGGTCTAAGCGGAGGAGTAGATTCTTCTGTTGTAGCAGCACTATTTCAAAAAGCCATTGGAAACAGGTTGCATAGTATTTTTGTAAACAATGGGGTACTAAGGAAAAACGAGGAAATTCAAGTCCAAAAAACATTTAAACAAGAGTTAAAATTTGAAAATTTCCATTATGTTAACGCCGAAGGTTTATTTTTAGAAAGGTTAAAAAACATTGATGATCCTGAAGAAAAAAGGCGGATTATCGGTCACACTTTTATTGAGGTTTTTGAAAAAAAAACAATCGAATTAGAAAAGGCTTATCCAGATATTAAATATTTAGCTCAGGGAACTATTTACCCTGATCGAGTAGAAACGAGCGCTACGAGCAGTGCATCAGTAAAAATTAAATCTCACCATAATTTAACTTTACCAGATGATATGACGTTAAAAATTATAGAGCCACTGAAAGAGCTATATAAAGATGAGGTAAGAAAAATCGGAATACAATTAGGGTTACCTGAAAGTATTGTTTTACGGCATCCTTTTCCGGGTCCTGGATTGGCAGTAAGAATAATTGGTCCAATTGAAAAGAAAAAACTAGACATCCTAAGAGACGCTGACGAGATTTTAATCGACGAGGTCAGGAAAGCTAAAGTTTACGATAATCTTTGGCAAGCATTTTGCGTATTTTTACCTTTAAAAACCGTAGGAATTATGGGAGATTATCGTACCTATGAATACATTTGTGCTATACGAGTTGTCGAGTCCTTAGACGCTATGACTGCCAACTTTGCCAAGCTAGATTGGGAATTACTAGAAAAAATTGGCACTCGCATCATAAACGAAGTAAAGGGAATTAATCGCGTCGTGTATGATATTTCTAACAAGCCACCAAGCACAATTGAATATGAGTAGCCTCATTCCTATCTTAAAAACACTGTGAAGATTCGTTTTCTCGTATAAAAACATATTTTTTTATTAGACGACCTACATTTTGTTTATTATGACCGAAAATGAAATTGCATGGGATTTAACTGAAATCTTTGCAAGTCATAATGATCCCAAAATAGCTGAAATATTGAACAGCCTTAAAAAAGAAACAGAAAATATTATAAACGATTACAAAGGAAAGATTACTTCTGCTAGCTTTACTCCACAAAACTTGTTAGATTTATTCAAGAGACAAGAGAAATTTCAAGCCGATATAAGCGAAATTGACCTCTATCAGAATAGGCTATATAGTGCAAAAATGACTGTTCCTGAGAGTGAAGCTTTAAAAAACAAAGTTGAAGATTTCACGACTAAAATATCTAAGGACTTAGCTTTTTTAGAACTCGATGTAGCGAAGTTAGTCAATGATAATCCAGTTTTAGTAGATGATCCCATTTTATTGAAGTATCAACATATTTTAGAAAATATTAAAAGAAAGTTTCCTCATAATCTAACCGAATTAGAAGAACAACTAATTCTTGAAAAGGATCAATATGGAGTAAGAGCATGGAGTACCTTGCAGTCTAAGTGGTTGAATACAAGAAAATTCACAGTAAATGTCGAAGGTGAAGATAAAGAATTATCGTATGGGGAAGCTAACGCATTACTTACTCACCCAGATAGAGGGACCCGAATATCAGCAAATAAATCGATTTATGGCTTACTAGGGAAAGAGGAAACAGTATTTTCTTTAGCATTAAGAAGTATATGTGGAGATTGGGTAAATAATTCTAAAAGGCGCAAGTACGATAGTCCAATGCACCATAGTCTCTTAGCTAATGATACAAGGCAAGAGATTATCGATAATTTGATGAAAGCTATTGAGAAGGGTGTAGGTGTGTACCGTAGATATTTAAAACTTAAAACTGATGTTTTGAACCTTCCTAAATTAAATTGCGCGGATATCAGAGCTCCACTGCCTAATGTTCCACATACAAAGCATTCCTGGGATGATGCAATAGAATTAGTAATTCAAGCATATGAAAAATTCGATTCAGAATGTGTAGAGATTGTACGTGATATGTTTAATCGAAATCATATCGATGCAAGTCCACGGGAGGGAAAACGGAATGGAGCAAACTGCGCTTCTTGGTTTAAAGGGAAATCCTCTTATATTCTCATGACCTATACTGGAGAATTGACTGAAATATTTACATTAATGCATGAACTTGGCCACGCTATACACAATTATCTAGCGATTGATGAACAAACGTACTTTAACACATTTCCAGGTTACACAGTTGCAGAAACAGCATCCACTTTTGGAGAGTTATTAATGACAGATCTCCTCCTCGAAAAGGCTAACTCTAAGGAAGAAAAATTAGCTATTTTAGCACATGTTTTAGACGACGCAGGACAAGCAGTATTTCAAGTAAGCGCGAGGGTGTGGTTTGAACAAGATTTGTATAAAGCTATTGAAAATGGTGAAAATTTAGATGGTAAAACGATTTCAAAATACTGGTGCGCTGGAAGAGATAAGATTTACGGAAATTCTGTTGAATGGTTCGAAGAGATGGACTGGGAATGGACAATGAAACCGCATTACTTTTTCCCGAATTTTCGATTCTATAATTATCCCTATGTTTACGCTCAGCTTTTTGTATATGCGTTGTATCAGACTTATAAAAAAGAGGGTAAAGCCTTTGTTCCTAAATTTAAGAAATTGTTGGCGGCTGGCGGTAGTTTATCTCCAGAAGATTTAGGTGAGATAGTTGGATTAGATATCACAAAAAAAGATTTCTGGGAGTTAGGGATAAACCAATATGAAGCATTTGTTAACGAATTTGAAAAAGCAATGAATTAATTTTTTTATTATTTTTTTCTCATCATTGAATTATTTCAGTTAAAAGAAATAAAATTAGTATGAAAGAATTAGGTTATTTTATTAAATTCTCAATTAGTTATTCGTAGTTACCCGAATATATCTCGTTCTTTACCAATTCAAAATCAAGAGACTCTTGAGACTCAATTTGCAAATCCCATTTATTGCATACATCTTTAGCTCGTTGAGAAATGTAAGCGATATCATGACGATCTAAAAGGTCCAAATTAAATTTTCTAACCCCAGCTAATAGTTGTTTTAGACCTATACCGAGCTTACTTTCAAAATATGTATAAACTCCCACTGCGGAGGGAGGAATTTCTTTTCCTTCGTAAGTCCTCTGCAATTTATCGTATTCTACGAAAGCTTCATTAAGGCTTAAACTTGAAGGATCCTTATCTCTAGGAAATCCTAAGTTCTTCAGCATTGCTGGAGTGACCATTCCTTTTGATATTATTTCACCAACATACTTAGATTTCATAGCAGCTGTAAGCGGAGCTCTTGCCATGGCGATACACTTCACATAGGGGGCACCCATGGCAAGAGCTTTGAACATCTGCGTCTCGTTTGCGATTCCTCCCGCGATGGCTACGGTTGGAATATTAACATTAGGGTTCTTCTTCTTTATCATATCCAAACATCCAACTACAAGAGCTTCTAAATAAACGGTTGGAATTGACCCTTCATTCATCATACTCACTGGACTCATCCCTGTTCCTCCTCCAGCACCATCAAATGTTATTCCATCTACCTTTCCTTCCACTGCTAACCTTAATAGCCATGCTGTTGCCGCTGGACGATAGGCTCCAGTTTTAATAAATATATTTTTTGCTCCTGATGAGCGAACTTGATCTATTTCTTCTAAAACATCTTCAGTCGTGGACAATCCTACTCTGCTATGCCTCTCAAAATCAGGTATTAACCCAGCGTTCCATTGATCTACAACCATTGGATCTGAGGGATCAGGAAAGACTAAATAGCCTCGTTCTTGAAGTAATTGTGCTCTTTCTAAAGATGATAACCTTACTTCCCCACCGATTGCTTTTGCTCCTTGACCGAATTTCAACTCAAGTGATTCTATATCCAATTTTGACATTACATAATCGAATACTCCAAGCCTAGTGTCTTCAACATTTTTCTGTACAATAATATCACCATGCTTTCCATCCCAAAAATCTCGATAGGTGTTAACACGAAATTTCATATCATCTGTATCAGTTACTTTGGGATAAACGCTGTGATTTGCGAATTGAGCAAATTGATCCATTCCAACTACATTTTCTCCAATTGTAAGACTTACACCTGCTAAAGCAGCGCCAATTGCTAAACCTTCCCAATTTCGTTTAGCTACGTACGTACTGCCAAGTCCAGCAATCACGATAGGTAATTTTTGCTGTATGTTACCCCAACGCATCGTCATATCCACATTTGGAAAAATCACCTTGTCTTCATGAGCTTCGATCCCTTGAGCGCCTCGCACTTCAAATTGAATTTGGAAATCACCATAGGCTAACCCAAAATCTTTTGGTGTTCCCGCAGTTGAGTTTCCAAAATATTCTCTTCGAGGATATAACGCTTCGCGACCTCTTAATGCTGATTTCGAAACTTCGCAGAACACAGGACAATCTGCAATGCATATTGGACATAATCCAGACTCGCAAGAATCTTCAACCCTTGTCCTTGAACCAATCATGCTTGTCTGGTGTGTTGTCATAGAAAATTTTGTCATTCTATATCACAGCTCCCTCCTATTTTCAGGAAATACTTCAATAATTGATTCAGGTAATTCATGTTTTTCTAATAAAATCTCAATACATTGAGCACTTGAAACACAGTTCCAATTGCGTTCTGATAATTCCTCTTCAAAAATTGCACCAAAGAATAATGTATTACCTCCACACATATGACAAATATTTCGGCTATATGAGTACTCTATTCCACAATCTTTACACTTTATTATCATTTTTCAACCACTTTAATTGATCTTCATATTTATAAAAAAATTGAATTTCTAATTTGTGCGAAATCAAATGCGTGAAAAAGTTCCAGAAAGACATCTCAGCTTACATTTCTTTAGTGAACATTATATTGCTTCGTAAAGTCGAGGAAACTGGTTATCATAGATTTTAATCATCTCAGGGTATCTCTCTGTGATTCTTCGTATGATTTTCGCAAGTGAAGAACGATGTGTGTAGCCCATTGCGAAAGACCATTCTCGAGCTGTTGATCTTCCAATTTCCTTTAACTTATCCAAACACATTAGCTCGTATGTCTTAAATACTTCGTTTACTGCAATTATTGCAGCCTCAGGGCTTTTTTCTATTTCTTCCAACATCATTCATAATTCACATCCAATTTTTTTTTAATTTTTTTATGGGAATCTTTTCCCTCAAATGAAAATATTTTAAATTTAGTAAGGTTTGTAGCCTTTTAAGTCTTTTGTCTCGTTATTTTTCTTAAAATTTGTTCATTTTATGTTCGAGATTTTCATTTTTTGTTTAGAATTAGCTCTTCTTGCTTATAAACTTATTGTTTTGCGCTAAAAAATTTTTAACCACAAAAAAACGCGTACCGACAAAAAACTGAGAATTTAATAGCGTATTACTAAAAAATTTCTTGAAGAGTCTACTCTAGAAATGAGAAATATATTTAAATTGACAAAAACCAATGTATTATTAGAGAATTTTACACAACTTATAAAACAAGAAGGAACACATGCCTTGGAAAATTAGTATATACTTTTATTTATCGCTTGGTTGTTCGTTGTGTGGATTTATTTTCCCTACTCATGTAACTCATGCTATAGGATATGATATTGGTGATATGATTCATTGGGTTTATGGATTTTATATCCTTATACCTCGTAATCCAGTTGGGGAACCAAAATTCGTTTTCAATTTTCTTGAACTTTTCTTGTTAATTAGTGCTATTGTTTTATTAAGGGTATATTTTGTTCAGTTGCGTAATGCTAAACTTGGTAATCAATACGATAAAAATCGAATTTATATAATTGCAGTTATACAACTAATGGTAAGTCAATTTTATGAATTTTCCGGGTTAGTTGTTATGCGGTTATCGATTTGGGGATTTATCTTTAGCGCATTTTTTGCTCTTATAGGGAATAAGGAGCTTAATTTATTTTATACTAAAAAAGGTATAGTAAATGCTAAGAACGAAAGAATTCTTGGTGTTGTTCTATTAACAACTTTTTTTATTTCAATAGTTTATATTATTTCTTTATTTATATGTGGTTTAGTTCCAGTTGTTACAGATTCATTTTATTCATCATTCATTATTGATATGTTCCCAGTACTAATTTTATTAATAATAATGTTAATTTACGGAATATTTTCGCTAATAAGAACTAAAAGAAAGAATAAATCAAAGTTATAGTAATGGATTGAGATTGATTGAATTATCCTTGTATAACCTAAGGGGATAGCGTTAGTGATTAACTTCTATTTTAAAAATAAGGTAATTATTAAAAATAAATTATAAGAACTCAGATAATAATCCCAAAATCTATAAGATTAAGGGTTTTGCTTTCAACAACTATTTATTTCCCGTTAACTATTACTAGCTCATTCTCCCTACGATTTTTACCTATTTTTATCTGTCTTTTTTAATCGCTACTTTCATTTTTTGAAATTTGTTCGTCGATTTCTCTTAAGGAGTCTCTAAATCCTTTAACTCTTTTATTTCCTCTAACTCCTCTTTCTTTTTCCTCTCTTTTTCTAAGAATTCAACAAAAAGTAACTTATCGGTCATGGTGATCAAAATAGTATGAACTAATTTTAAGATTTCTTGGTTCAATACATATTCTCTTAATAAACAATATTTTTATTCGAATGAGAATTTCTTACGATCAACCATTTTATCTATTCCTATTAAATTTAAGAACGGAAGTTAATATTATGATTGAAGAATATCTGAAAATAATCCCGAAGCCTGTTAATATCTCTTCAAAAGAGGGGGTATTTACTCTAAACGAACAAACAATAATTTTGACAGATCTAAATTTAAAAGAAACTGCCGAGCAATTGAAGGATATTTTATTGTCCACATTCGGATTAAATATTGTTATAAAGGAAGATTTGCAAACTAAGGAAAATAATAACGTAATTATTCTTAAACTAATTAATAACGAAAAACAGCTAAACCAAGAAGGATACGATTTAATAGTTTCACAAGATCATATTAAGATAATGGCTTCTACACCTAATGGGGTATATTACGGTATCCAGACAATGCGACAGTTAATTCCACTTGAATTAAATGGAAAAAAAAACTTAAATTTGGAATTCTCTATTCCGTGTGTCGTAATTGAGGATTATCCTCGATTCCAGTGGCGAGGATTTATGTTAGATGAATCTCGTCACTTTTTTGGAAAAAAAGTTATAAAGTATATCCTCGATTTAATGGCATTTTTAAAGTTAAATAAATTTCACTGGCATCTTACAGATGACCAAGGTTGGCGCTTTGAAGTAAAAAAATATCCTTTACTTACTGAAATTGGTTCAAAGAGAGAAGGAACTATTACAGCTAGGCAAAAAGCACTCCTTTGCTCTGAAAAACAGAAAATTCCTATTGATGGAATACCAGTAATGGGATATTATACTCAAAAAGAATTAAAAGAGATAATATGCTATGCTACTGAACGCCATATTTCCATTATTCCCGAGATTGATATTCCCGGTCATACAACTGCTATTTTAGCTTCTTATCCCCATCTAAGTTGTACTGGAGGTCCTTTTGAAGTAAGCACCCGGTTTCGCGTTCATAGAGATGTCCTCTGCGTTGGTAACAGCGAAATTTTTGAGTTTTTAGAAAATGTTTTAGACGAAATTGTTAATATCTTTCCTTCTAAGATAATCCATGTAGGTGGAGATGAAGTTCCTACAATGAGATGGAAAGAATGTCCTAAATGTCAAGCTCTTATTCAAACTGAAGGGCTTAACACTGTTGCGAATTTACAATCATATTTTACAAATAGAATTGCTAGATATTTAGCATCTAAAGGTCGAAGGATAATAGTTTGGAACGATATTCTTAACGATGATCTTATTAGTAGCGCTTTGTGTCAATATTGGATAAATAATTTTAATGAGGTGCTAGATCATGTACGCAGAGGGAGAGAAGTTGTGATGTCGGAAATGAAAACTCTTTATTTTGATTATCCTTATAAATTAATTCCACTCCATCAAACATATAACTATGATCCCATCCCAAGCAATTTAGAAGAAAAATTTCATAAGAATATATTGGGTCTTGAAGCCTGTTTATGGACTGAATTTGTACCAACTAAGGAAATTTTAGATTGGGAAACATTTCCTCGCTTAATTGCTGTTGCAGAAACGGGATGGTCGCTAAAAAACAAGAAAAATTTTGAATCTTTTCAGAAACGGTTAACTTCATTCGTTCCATGGCTTGATCTATTCAAAGTGAATTATGCTAAAAAAGAAGAATATTAATCAAAATACCAAAGAAAGATTCTGAGGTTTTAATAAGGAAAAATAAAACAAAAATTTTAGTTATTATATTTTAAAAACGAGAAATCGTTACCGAGGCGGGATTTAAATAAAAATCTTGATCTTTCCTCTTCATGAGTAGAATAAAAGAATCTAATAACTTTTTTACCCCCAATTTCTTTTATAGAAAGAGAAAATGTTATGGTTGCGATATAAAACGACATAAGTTATTCTTAAAGGAATCTCATAATTACTTAGAATTATTCTGTAAAGATTGTAAAAATACGATTAGAATAGAATAGAGATAAATAAAAAAATAAGTAATTAAATTACTTTATTAAACTTCTTTTAGGATTGAGGGAATCAGTGATCGAAAATTCACGGTATCTATTAATCCTTTGTTCTCATCTGAGGGTTTAACAATATTTAAAATTGCTATATCTGCTCCATTGAAATAAGCTTTTCTTACCGAATCGTGATCTAAACCACCCGCCACAGATATTAAAACGCCGTATTTTGATCGGACCTTATTTATATCTTTAAATCTGATAATACTTCGTGGATTGATTTCTTCGTCTCTACCCTTATGAATTACCACTGCTTTAGGTTTAAATTTTAACGGGAGCAATTTACGTAAAGGATTTTCTTGACCAAGCATATCAATCATAGAAATTAATCCATATTTTTCACAAATTTCGTTAAAGAAATCCAGAGTTTCCGTTGGGGCCGTTCCCGCGGCAGTAACTGCATTAGCTCCGACGCTATATGCGAATCCTACTTCCTCGTATGCTCCATCTGTAACTTTTAAATCCGCAACAAGCAATCCTCGCCAAAGTCTTCGAATCAACCTTATCCCTGCAATTCCTTCTCTTTTAATGAATGGCGTACCAGCTTCGATAATTAAGCGAGGATCGTAGGGTATCTTGGGTAAAATTCTTAAAACATCTGCCGCTGTATGATTGAAAGCTATTTGTACGTATCTTTGATTATCTAAGAAAGTTCTACTCATCCTTGAACCCTCCATATCACGTAAATTTCTTAAGAATATTACCTATATCAGACGGCATGAATATAACTATCTTTTCAGAAGGATCTTGAGAAATATCTCTAATAGTTTGAAGAGTTCTAAGTTGTAAAGCCCCAGGTTGAGATGACATCATCGTGGCTGCTTCCGCTAGGTTTCTTGCTGACGCAAGCTCACCTTCACTAGCAATAATTGCTGCCCGTTTTTCCCGTTCTGCCTCTGCTTGTTTAGCCATTGCTCTTTTCATTTCAGCAGGTAATTCTATTTCTTGTATCTTTATGGCTTTTATATCAATACCCCATTCGTTAGTTTCTTGATCAACAATCTTTCTAATGTCGGCAGCAATTTTATCCCTTTCAGTTAAAACACTATCTAATTCCATATTACCGACAACATCTCTTAAAGCCGCCTGTGTGTATTGTCTAACGGCAAAAGCATAGTTCTCTATTTTGATGATTGCATCCGATGGTTTTTCTACCTTGAAGTAAACTACTGTATTCGCCAAAACGGGTATGTTATCCCTCGTAATGACTTCTTGCCGAGGAATGTCAGCGGTTACAATTCTCAAATCGACTTTTCTAGACTTTTCGAGGATTGGGAGTACATATACAACACCTGGTCCTATAGTTCGCTTATATTTACCAAGACGGAATATTATAAGCCGTTCATATTCCAATATTACCTTTATCCCTGCAAGTAGAAAGCATGCCAAAAAAATTAAAAGAACGATTACAATAGGCAATATTATAAATAACAGATCAAATCCTTGAAATATCATTTTCATTCTCTATTTAAAATTTTAAATTTATGGGATATATAGAAAGATGGGATATTTAAATGTATTTAATGGTAAAACTAAAACTAGGGAATAGATACGAACTTTTTTATATCTAGGTTCGGATATATTATTTTACTCCAATGAAAAACTCGTCTAGGCATAGTTTTATTAAGTTGAATTTGTTTAATATGCATAAAATTTAAATCATATTGATAGAATAAAGATGCCGCAAAATTCCTTCCCGTTTGACATTTTTGGGTTTATAACTAGTATTTTTGTTCTGATATTTGTTGTTGTAATTATTGTTTTCATCATTATAATTATTGTCGTTTACAAACTTCTCCATAGCAATGTAGATCATGACACAAAAACGACATTTAAAGTGCCGAAATTGGGCTCTGATAATACTAGGACTACCAATGTAAAGATAGAGCAAGGAGTTTTGACTACAGAAAAGTTGAGCGCTAAATGTAAGTATTGTGGCGAAAAAATCGAAGAAGATATTAAATTTTGCCCGTTTTGTGGATCCAATTTATCTGAATAAATTAAAGTAACATTCAAATATAAAAAGTTTAGAAGAAAGATGAGATTTTTATCGTTTCATGTTGATTATTTCCGATATAAAGTAACCAAGAAAGGTCGGTCAAAGATTATTGAAGAAATTACGGAAAATAATAGAGAAGCTCAAATCAAAAATGCTTTAGTTCTATTTATTAGTACAGAAAAACGAGACGAAGAAAATCCAGAGTTTTTAGAAAAAGGGATTGTTGAAATTGAAAAAATTACAGCACAACTAAAAATATCAAATATTGTAATTGTGCCGTTTGCTCATCTTTTTGGCCAACTTAGCACTTTAGAATTTGCCTTCATGTCTTTTAAAAAAATCGAATCGAATCTAAAATTAAAGGATTATTCAGTGCTCCGCCTTCCTTTTGGATGGTTTAATGAGTTAGAAATGAAAGCTAAGGGGCATCCGTTATCCAGGATCTCAAGAATTGTTGAATAATTTGAGAATAATTATCACTAAATCAAAAAAAGAATTATTAGCTTTTTCTTTAATTGTATCGTTTGAAAATATTTACTGTTTATAAAGGTAAATTCAGAGTTTTTTTCCAATGAAAATTTGATGAACATAAGACGCCCAAAAATTGCCGAATTTATAAGAGAAAATGAAAATATACAATAAGACGTTAATGCAAACACGCAAATATAGAAATGAAAGCATCTTTTAAAAAATCGAATTGGAATATTAATTTATTTTAAATTCATAAATTCGTAGAAATGTAAAGACAGATTAAGTTTTTACAGAATTCAGAGCATATTAGTTAGTGAAACCATTTATATTTATTTGTGCTAATATAAATTTAAATCAATTTAATTTTAAAAATTCTGCATAACTTTAAAGGTGAAAAAATGTCAGGAAAAGGAGTTTTAGGGAGCATTATTGGGAGTGTAATACTTTCCGTTATAATTACGAGTGCTCTTATTTACTTCATGGCACCAGTATTTCTTCCAGGATCTCTTGAACGCAATATCGTCCTTCAATATCAATACGAAGAATGGAACTCTCCAGCATATATCTTTGATAATGAATTAACTTATAAGAAAATGGATGATACCTAAGTAAATATAACAATTAATCAAGACTCAAGATTGTTTGTTGAATTTTCTGCCATTGCGCTCTTATCGCTGGATAATACTTTTACTATAAGGTCTAGCTACAATGTTTCATTAGTAGTCACCGGTGTAACTAATCGTACTATTATAGTTTTATACTACGATTCTGAACCTTCAGGAGGATATTTCCGTCAGCTTACATATAATTTGCATATCAATCTATTAACTCAACCTCTACCAACTGGAACTTATTCTATTGAAATATATTGGAAATCCACTTGGGACGCTACAGGATCAGCTAACTCATTAAGTGTTGCACATGCTCCAACATATAACTATACAAGAACTTTATTCGTCCAAGAATTAAAACCAATTTAATTATTGAAATAACCATATTCTTTTTATTTTTTTAAGAAATTAAATCCTAATTAGATAAAAATTCGCGAAAATTTAAGCACATTTTAAGACATGTGAACTGTGGGCTGATGGAATAGTAAAATAATCAATATATTAAAGAAAAATAAAAAAACTCACAATATAAATAAGTTTTTTCCAGAGGAAAATCGAAATGACTTTTTAAAAAGAATAAGAATAACTAAAAAATTAAGGAACATCTCGATTAAAATCTTTGCAAAAAAGGAATTTGAATTTAAAAGGACAAATATGAAGAAAAAAGGGTATCAAGTTTATAATGGAGATGTTGTTGATTTCTTCAAATTTTAAATCTTTATTAAGATTTAACGATAAATGGATGATGGAGGTTCAATTTCAGACACATTATGGTTACCACTAATCCACGATTCGATGATTCCTGACCAAATAGGACTAATTTGATTTCTGGGCCTAATGTAAACCTTTACCCAGTCATATGGGGCAGTTGTAACATGTCTAGAAAGTTCCAATTCCCAAAATTCAGATCTAAAAAGATAATGCTCCACAATCAAAATTTGTGGCGCGTTGTCAAACCCGTCCCATATTATACTTTCATTGATTCCAATCGAACTCGCATTTGATGAAAGATAAGAAATAAAAGCATCTCTCATTATTTCAACTTCTGTGATATTCTTAGGTGCCCAGTCAATGACATCGATAGTGGCAAAACTTTCTAAAATAATTTCATTATCTACAAGCTCTAGTTTTATTTCTATTTTATGATTTAGATGTGTAGAGTTTGGTTTGATGAATAATTCTATAACTTTATAATTAACCTGATTGTCCCAAACTTTATACTCTATATCAATTGATTCATTTGCTTCAATTCTTACTGAGTAGTTACCGCTAAAATCTGTTTCTCCCGAATATGCTTCCGCTAATAACCATACTGTATGGTTTGGAAAGGACTTTAAATAATTGGGAGTGAAAACTATTTGAGGTTTAGTTGCAGTATTGCTCAAGAATACAAAAATAAATGGTATTAATATTGATGATGTGGCAAGCAATACTACAATTATGACGATGCTAATTTTCTTCTGATTGCGATCCATAGTTAAGATCAATTGTATTTAATGAATATTCCTAATTCTCAAAATAACAGGATTATTATATTTTAAAAATTGTTTTCTAATTTCTTGATATTATCGTTTCCGAATTATCTCAAGTAATGAGCGTGTTCGGGCTCCTAATAGCGCTAATTGCGGTATCGGTGGTAAAAAGACTCGACATGCTAATGTTTATTTAAACTTTCTTAATTAGAATTAGAGATTTCTAATTCTCTTTTTTCTTCATTAACTCATTAAACGAACTACGTTCCTTAATCACGTTTAAGACTAAATGAGTATTTGTTCGCTCAACAAAAGGAGAAGCAAGAAGCTCGCCTTTTATCATTTCACTGAGCTTTGCCCTCGTTTTAAATCGTGCAAGAATAAGTGCATCATACGTTCCAGTAATATCGTATACAGCGAAAACATTTGGATTATGGGCAATCTTCTTTTCAACTTCAAGCAGTTTACCTTTGGAAACTGTTATTTCGATAAGCGCAATAATTTCATATCCCAATTTTTCGTAGTCAATTTGAACTCCATAACTCGTGATAATACCATTGTTCTCCAATTTCTCAACATGATTTTTAATCGTTACAGGCGATTTTTTTCCTAAATCATTTGCAAGCTGTCGAAGGGAAATCCTACCGTCAGCGCTCAATTTCTTTAAGATCTCAAAATCTAAATCGTCAATGTTGTCAAGGCTAGATTGTTCCGTCATAGTATATGAAAGTTATATAATCATTATAAAAGTATGCAATTGTCCAAAAATTAAGTGAAAATATATTCGGTTGATCATTTTTCATAACGACAAAAAGTATAAAATTATTCATTCGTTCATTTTCTTATTCAATAAGTTACCATGTTAAAACTTTTTCTTCCAATAATGTTAACAAATGTACTAAAAAAAGTCAATATTTTTATATATGTGATCATTATAATATTTATTAAATTAAAATTAGGGAATTAATCCCTTTTAGTAACAAAATTAGATTTGAATATTGATTATAAATGTCATTAAAATGCCCAATTTGCGGAAAGGAATATTATTACGACAGAAAAATATGCCACACATGTGAAGATAAATCAATTGATAGCATAAATATCCCCGAGAACTACACTTACTCTCATTATGAACAAACAACTGCATTTGGTCATCAAAAACCAGATGAATTTTACATTAAGATCGCTTCTGAACCTAAATTTTCTGATTTTAAACCAAAAGAGGAGTTTATCTGGAACTGTAATTCGAGTCTTAAATTTAGAAATTTCTTCAATTTAAAATATGGAATTTCTCAATTAAAAACTATCAAAAATTTACCAAATATTGAATCAAAAATCTTCGAAAAAGAAAAAAATTATTTGTTAATCTATGAATGAATAATTATAGAACTTTGATTTATATAATCTAACCAAAATGTAAATCTTTAGATTTTACTGAATAAATTAAGATGAGATAAAAAATGATTGAAAAGGGAGATCCAAATAGGAAGGGATTATGTGAAGACGTAATCGAGCGGGTTAAAGAGGAGGACATTAAGTTTATATACCTTCAATTTACCGATATTCATGGGATAATTAAATCCTTTGAAATTAACTCAAAACGAATAGAGGAATGTTTTGAAATAGGCGAGAATTTTGATGGGAGTTCTATAACGGGGTATGGGGCAATCGAGGAATCCGATAAGGTTGCATTGCCTGATCCTAGTACTTTTTATATATTACCTTGGCGAAACAATGCGACAAATAACAGAGTAGCCAGAGCAATCTGCGATATTTATACTCCAAGTGGGGAGAGATACGATGGAGATCCTCGCTATATTCTACAGAAGGCTGTAAAAAAAGCAAGAAAGCATGGATTTGATTATGTTTGTGCTCCAGAAATGGAGTTTTTTATATTGGACCAAGAAAATAGCCAGGCTGCTTTTAAACCTTCTGATATGAGAGGATATTTTGATTATGATCCATATGATATTAATGAACGTATGCGCTACACGATTGCAGAATACTGTGATAAAATGGGAATTGAAATCGAAGCGCTTCATCACGAGGTAGCTTTTGGTCAGCACGAAGTTGATTTTCGCTACGACAAAGCAGTTGAAAGTGCGGACAATACAATTACGATAAAAGCAATTATAAAGACTGTGGCTGCTCAGAATAATATGACGGCAACTTTTATGCCTAAACCTTTTGATGGGATAAACGGATCTGGGATGCACTGTCATCAGAGCCTATGGAAAGAAGGTAAAAACGTATTTTATGATGAATCAGACCCAGCACATATATCTTTATTAATGAAAAAGTGGATTGCTGGTCAGCTGACATATGCGAAAGCTATGTGTGCAGTATTAAGCAGTTGGCCAAACTCGTATAAGCGATTAGTACCTGGGTATGAAGCTCCGGTATATATAGCATGGGGATTCCGGAATAGATCACCATTAATCAGAGTTCCAGACTTCCATGGCAAGAGAACTGCTGCTAGGTGCGAGATTCGTTGCCCAGATCCCGCGGGTAATCCTTATCTACAGTTCGCTGTTCTATTAAGTACCGGTTTATATGGAATTTTATCTGATGACATTGAACTCTACGAACCTACTGATAGAAATGTGTATCATCTGACATCGAAAGAAATGGAGAAGGAAGGAATCAATTCTCTCCCTGGAAGTTTAATGGAAGCGCTGAAAGAATTTAGAAATTCTGAATACATGAAAGAAATCTTCGGGGAACAACCGTTCAAAAACTTTTATTATGCGAAATTAGAAGAAAACGACGCTTATAAACTTGTAGTGTCTGAATGGGAGCGAAATAGATATATAACTCGTTTATAATTTTTTTCTCTATTTTTTTTTTAAAAAATAATTTTCAGGGAATTTGGACAAGATTTAGAACTCGAAATATAAAAGAAGACAATTAGTGCAGATAATTTAAATAAGTAAAAGCGCTTCTGGGATTTGAAGAAGATTTCCAGTTTTAAATTTTTAAAGGGAAAAAAAAAGGATTTTATTTTTTTATGCTTTCTTAAATTTCCAAAATCCATATCCTATAATGAGAAAAGCAACGAGACCGGCAAAAGTTCCAAGTTTTTGAAAAAGCACCATAAGGTTTCTATCAATCAATAACCCAATCAAGCTTAGAAGAATGGACATGAAATAAAATATCGTATAAATTCCGAAGATTAGAGCATATGTATTTGAAAATTCCTTATTTTTATAAAATGCGATTGAAAAGAATACGCCGTTTAAGAAAATGGAGATGTATCCAATGAAGACGAAAATCATGTGGTAGATATAGAGAATATCAGCGGGAGTAAATGCAATTCCTATTAAAGAAATTGAGGACAGAATGCCAAAAATTGCACCAATTTTACTTGAAATCTTTTCTAACTTTCCTTCGGTAAGTGAATCCGAAACCAAAAGATAAAACGGTATGTAAAATACCCCATAAATTATCAAGGACAAAGATAAAAATACCATCGATGTGGTGTTGATTATCCCAGACCATGCAATAGAACGCCCAGAGTCGCTTATCGTATTCCCCCAAAAAGAATATCCTGGAAAAGCGGGATTATCGCGTGTTCCACCTGCATAGAACGCCATCGCAAGAAAAACTAATACTAGAAATATCACAGAACTCAGAAATAATGAAAAAACTGCGCGATTTTTCCAATTTTTAATGTTCATAATAGACATAATTATTTGTTTTTAATTAGAATATCCTTTTTATTGGTAGAAAAAGATTTTAATATTATTAAACCAGCTAGGCCCTTTTTTCCGCGCTTTAATATAAGGATCTTTACCCGGAGAAAATTCCACTAACGGTTCAGAAACTAATTTTTTCTTATTCAGCGTCATTCCATTTCGATGATTATAATTAATAAAAAGTTATTTTGTAATTCTCAACTATAAATTAGAAAAATAACGATTCGTTAATAGAATTTTTATAATAACCTATAAGTAAAAACTAACAGAAAAGGTATTTACTTAAAAAAAAGATCAAATATTATTATTATTGTTCTTAATGCCCCTAATAAACTCTAGTTTTTCAGATATTGCGAAAATTTGGTCAGACTCAAGGGCTTCAATATCAGCTTTTTCAAATTCTAATCTGCAATCTGGGCATTCAATGGTATCGCCTATATCAATTATTCTAGTACCTTTGCATCGAGGGCAGAGGTTAAACTTACTTTCCATTTTGAAAGGATTTTTTGATGTCTTCTTATATAAAAAAAGAGATGCATTTCAGTTATATAAAGGTATCTTAAACTTTAAATTTTAAACTATAAACTCTCCAATCGGGGATTAATGCATTTTAAGATCAATATATATAGAATATAGAGATAGTATATATTTAGTATCATAAAAATTATATTATATATATATAAAATATTAAATAAGGTGAAAAAGTTATGTCTTTCAACATTGAGGCAAGAAAAGTACAAAAAACGGGTGGTTCTTCTTTTATTATTAGCTTACCAAAGGAATGGATTAATAGGCACGAAATTAAAGCTAAAGATACAATTGGTATTATTTCACAACCCGATGGGAATTTGTTAATTATTCCATACATGAGTTCAGAGAAAAATATTAAAGAAAAAATCTTTGATGTTGAGGAAATTAAGGATCCAGATTTTTTATTCAGACTCTTAATAGGTGCTTATATCATGGGTTACAATGTTATAAAAGTGATATCTAGTAGAAAGTTTAACTCCGATATTAAACACACAGTAAGAGAGTTTAGTAAAATTACTATAGGTATAGAAATCGAAGAAGAATCAGAAAATAGTATTAAAATGAAAGATTTAGTAGACCCTACAGAAATGCCCTTTGAAAAAACCATAAAAAGAATGTATATTTTAGCTAACGGTATGCACGAAGACGCACTTAAAGCCTTGGAAACAGGGGATAAAACATTAGCAAAAAAAGTAATTGAAATTGATGATGATATTGATAGATTGAATTGGTTAGTTGAGCGCCAGGCTCATATCGTATTACGAGATATAATTTTGTGTCAAAAATTAGATATCACCTTAGAGGATGCTAGTAATTACAAATTTATTAGCAGATTTTTAGAACGAATAGGAGATCATGCCGTGAAAATCGCTAGAAATGTAATTCTAATAGACTATCAAGAAATCGATAAGGAATTATACAATAACATCATGAAAGCAAGCGAAATCTCTCTTGAATTACTTAATATGAGTTTAGATGCTTGGCTCCAAAAAGATTTAAAGTTAGCAAATGAAAATATTGAATCGATAAAAAAGTTAATAAAAGCGTGTAACGCCATTAAAATTAGCCCTAACTCAGAATACCTTGTAGAAATAGGTTTTATTATTGAGAGTATAAGGAGAACTGGCGAATATTCGTCAGATATTTCAGAAATAATTATCAATAATTTGATTTGAAATTGTTCATGATTTGATATCAAAGTTTTTTTTTGTGCTAATTAGGGTGGTTGTTGCATCGATCCACTCTTTCAAATCGTTGTCCATCCGACAAAAAGATACGATCTCATCCAAATCATCTAGATTATTAAATACGCATTCTATAATTAAATCCCATCCACCGTAAGTAGGTGATGAGTAAGTAATTTTCCAATCGTGACCTTCAATAGGTTGAAAGTATTTTAATTTCTCTACGATCTTCCACTGAGTTCCGATAATCTTCAAGCGAACCAAAATGTATCCTCGATAGTAAATGCGTTTAACACCCGATATAATTTGTTATTCATCACATTTAAACAGTTATCTAAAGCAAACTTTAATTACTATTTATTGTTTTTCATGATTTTTATTAATAGTGAAATTATATATTTATCTGTAATTTTTGAAGAAAACCTTTTATAATAGTTTGAAAAAATATTATCATATTAATTGTTTTTTTGAAAATCTAAAATAAAAAGTGAAAAATATTGAGCGAAATTAGTACTTTATCAAAAAAAATATTACTCATTATAGTAATACTCGCAGCGGTCAATTTCGTAGTTGGAGGAATCTTGTTACTATTAGGACTTAACATATATTTCAACCTAGTATTTTATGGTAATACAGTCACTTTCACAATTTTTCGGGCAATATCCTATATAGGAGAAGATATTGTACAGATCCTATTACTTGCGGCTTTAATATTCGTATACGATATAAAATTTGGAAGAAATGTAGGGTTCTCTCTTTTAGGTTCTTATTACATTAACGGAATTTTAAAGGACATCTTTCAAGATCCCCGTCCTGTGACTAACACATATGAAACAGGCTTTGGTTTTCCTTCTGGGCATTCACAAAATGCCGTAGCAGTTTGGGGACTAATGTCTTATGAGTCGTACAAAAAAGATAATAAAATTCTGCAATGGTTATTTATAATATTCATCTATTTAATCGGAATATCGAGAATCGTAGTCGGAGTACACGATTTAGAAGATGTATGGGGGGGATTCTTTTATGGCACTCTTTTCTTGGTTTTGTTCATCTACTTTGAGCCACTAATCTCTGAAAAAGCCAAATCTCTGAATTTTCTAACCAAGATAATTCTAGCAATAATAATTCCTATTGTCATGTTAACTATAGCTCTTATTATATTTCCTGCTACTACGCTTGACTACGGTTTGTGTTGTGGCGGGCTAATGGGGATAGCGCTTGGTTATTTAATCGAAAACGAAAAAATTCATTACGACCCAAAAGCACTCAATAACAAACAGAAACTTGTTAATCTTGTAATAGGGATAGTTTTAACTCTGGTTTTTTATTTTACATTAAGCGTTTATTCTTCTGATTTTTTTGTTTGGAGATTTACTAAATATTTCGTATTAGCGTTTTTAGTTATTACATTAGTCCCTTGGATCTTCACAAAAATTAAACGAGATTAAAATAAATTTAAAAATCTAAAATCTTTTTTTTATTTCTCTTACCAATACATTTTTTTTAGCGGTTGATGATACTTGTTAAGCGATTTTATTTCATTTTTTTTTAATGCCTCCGATAATATTTTAAACGAAAAGATAATACTATTATTTTGAATATAAAAGGAAATAAACAGTTCAACATGGAAAAATCGCTATTAAAAGAAATATGGAGGAACGAGCTTGCTCAATGGAACAAAAGTGGTTGGAAGGGCGATCTCAGCTATGGGCTTAGTTCTACATTAATGTTCATTGTGTTTTTTATTTTCTATTTTTTTAATGAATCTTTAATGCGTGAAGGCGGTCCAATCATAGCAATTGTGCTGCTTCTCGGTTGGTGCATTATGGGTATAATCACATTCTTATCCGTCGTTAGATATTTTTTAAGTTACATCATAATTTACGAGAACGGTATAATGCTTCGTAAACCAACGATTTTATTATCTCTAAAAACCAGATTTATCCCTTTTGAAGATATTGCCGATATAGATTACGTAAAAATAAAAGAAGATCACCGTCGATTGCTATCATCTTGGGTTCTTTTTTATTCTTCTAAAGAACCTAGAAGGCGGAAGACTATTCAACTTCGGATTTATTTTGGAGATAGGAGACCATACGTTATAAATTCTCGCTGGGTCTCTAATTATAGGGAGTGCATTAAACTCGTTTTAAACTACAAAAATCTTTCAATTTCGAGACAGGAAATTTATGCATAAATTATTGCCATTAAATTGGAGATTTTAGAACGACTAGTAATTTTAAAAAGAAAGAAGAGATCATAACCAAGATATGCAAAATCACCAGTATACTTCTTTTAGCGTTTGATGATACTCGTTAAGCGACTTTATTTCAATTTTCTTTTCACGCATATTTCTTATAGCGTCGATAATAGCTTTTGCTAATTGTAGATTAATTATCACAGGAATATTATAATCTACTGCCATGCGTCTAATTTGATATTCGTCTTCCATTATGGTTTTAAATTTCTCTTCTACTGTAGTTGGCAATGGGATGTTTATTACCATGTCTATACGCCCATCCTGCAAACATTGCATAATATTAGGCTCCAAACCATATTCGTGAACTTTATAAAGTTTCACAGCGTTTATGTTATTCCTTGTTAAAGCATTTTTTGTATCTTCTGTAGCAAATATAGTGAATCCTAGTTTACTAATCTCTTTCGCCAAGGGAATTACTTCATTTTTCAACTTTTCTCCACCTACCGAAATTAATATATTTCCTCCCTCTATTGGAACATTCATATCAGCAGCTTCTAATGATTTCATCAATGCATCTGGAAAGTCTTCTCCGATACATGCTACTTCTCCTGTAGAGCTCATTTCTACGCCCAGAACGGGATCAGCTTTGTCAAGTCTCATAAAAGAAAACATAGGGGCTTTAATTGAAACATAGTCTCCTAAAGGAAGATTCATTAACCTTTTTGGAATTTTACCGCCCATAATAACTTCAGCTGCAAGTCTCATTAAATTAATTCCCCGAGATTTGGAAACATAAGGCATACTTCGACTTGAGCGCAGATTACATTCAATAACATAAACCTCGTTATTTTTAACAAGATATTGAACATTAAAAGGACCGTGAATTTTTAATGCCAAGGCGATTTTTTTGGTATAATCTTCAATTTTTGATATAACTTCTTTGGATACCGTCTGTGGTGGTATAACCATAGTTGCATCTCCACTATGAATCCCAGCATTCTCAATATGTTCTACAATTGCACCGATAAGCACATTTTCACCATCGCATACGCCATCACACTCAATTTCTCGGGCATTAATAAAAAATTTAGTTATGACAACGGGATATTCGCTTGATATAGATGCCGCGAGGTCTAAGGTATCTTGAAGCGTCTTTTCGTCATAGGAGACCCTCATAGCGGCGCCACTTAATACATATGAAGGCCTAACTAGTATAGGGTAACCAACTTTCTGAGCAAATTCAATGGCTTCTTCTTTAGTAGTCAAAGCATTCCATTCGGGTTGCTTAATATGTAATTGATCTAATAAAGTGCTGAACTTGCTCCTATCTTCCGCCATATCTATACGCGTTCCGTGAGTACCGAGAATTTTTATGCTTGTCTTTCTAAAAAAATCGGAATACTTAGAAAATTTAGCGGCCAAGTTATTAGCTATTTGCCCTCCTGCAGAAACTACTAAACCATCAGCTTTTTCAAGCTCGCAAATGTCCAGCACTCTTTCTCCAGATAATTCTTCAAAATAAAGCTTATCGGATATATCGTAATCAGTCGATACTGTTTCTGGATTATAATTTATCATTATTGCCTGATCTATTCCTAGCTTTTTTAATCCCCATAAACAATTGACCGACCCCCAATCAAATTCCACAGAAGCACCAATACGATAAGTCCCTGAACCTAACACTATAACTTTTGTAAGGTTAGATTTATATTCGCTTTCAAAATCAATGTCGTGTTCAGAAGCACTGTAAGTAAGGTAAAGATAATTAGTCACGGCAGGCCATTCAGCTGCTAATGTGTCAATTCTTTTAACATAAGGCTGAATATTTAATCTTCTTCTCATTTGTCGAATGAAAATTGAATCGACACCCATTATTTTAGCAATCTGTCCATCTGAAAAACCATATCTTTTAGCTCTTTCTAACCAATATTTTTTCGTATTATCATCTGATTCAAGTAATTCAATGTCTTGGATTTGACGGTTAAGATCTACAATATTTTTTAATTTATACAAAAACCACTTATCTACTCTTGATAATCGATATATCTCATCTATTGATATGCCTCTCTTGATCGCTTCAGCAATTCTAAAAAGCCTTAAGTCAGTGGGGTTTCTTAACGCATATTTTAATTCGTTTATATCTTCAATTTCTTCTAAATCATTCGCTACTAATCCTTTCATACCGATATCTAACATTCTTACTGCTTTTTGGAGAACTTCTTCAAAAGTTCTCCCTATGGCCATCACTTCTCCAACGGATTTCATCTGACTTCCAATACGGCGATCCACCTTCTGAAATTTAGTTAAATCCCATCGGGGAATTTTAAGAACTAAGTAGTCCAAGGCTGGTTCAAAACAAGCTGTAGTTATACCAGTAATCTTATTTTTTAACTCAGGTAAATTATATCCTATGGCCAGTTTAGCGGCAATGTATGCTAAGGGGTATCCTGTTGCCTTTGAAGCTAATGCGGACGATCTTGAAAGACGGGCATTAACTTCAATTACACGAAATTCTTTTGAAAAGGGATTTAACGCATATTGAATGTTGCATTCACCAATGATCCCAAGACTTCTGATAACCCGGATTGACGCAGAGCGTAACATATGATATTCTTCATTAGTTAAAGTTTGACTCGGTGCAACTACAATACTCTCTCCTGTATGAATTCCCACAGGATCAAAATTTTCCATGTTACAGTTTATAAAGCAATTATCCGCAGAATCTCGTACCACTTCGTATTCAACTTCTTTCCAACCCCAAACGGATTCCTCGATTAAGATTTGGTTAATCCTTGATTGGGCTAACCCTTTTTTTGCCATTCTTTCGAAATCTTTCATATCATCAATGATACCTGAACCTCTACCTCCTAAAGTATAAGCTACTCGGAGCATTAAAGGAAAACCAAATTCTTGAGCTACTTTAATCGCCTCTTTATATGATGTTACCGCTTTACTTTGGCACACTTTTGCATCTGCTTTATTCATAGCTTTTACGAATAAATCTCGATCTTCTGTAACCTCGATCGCTTCTATCGGCGTACCAAGAACGCGTATATTATATTTTTCTAATATTCCTTGCTCTTTTAGCTCGACTCCAACATTCAAAGCTGTTTGCCCACCAAACGCTAATATAATCCCATCAGGTTTTTCTTTCTTTATAACTTCTTCGACATATTTTACATTTATTGGGAGCAAGTAGACTTGATCAGATAACTCAGGGTCAGTTTGGATTGTTGCAATATTTGGGTTGATAAGTATTGTTTTAATACCCTCTTCTTTCAGGGCCTTAAGAACTTGACTTCCAGAATAATCAAATTCTCCAGCTTGTCCAATCCGAATTCCCCCAGACCCTAGAACTAGCGCTATTTTAATCGATTTATCTAACGGCATGAAATCATAGCCCCATTAAGTTAATAAAGTTATCAAAAAGATAAAGCGAGTCTAAAGGCCCAGGCGAGGCTTCAGGGTGAAATTGAACAGCAAAAATAGGTTTACTTTCATGAATTATTCCTTCATTAGATTTATCGTCGATATTATAAAGAAATTCTGAAAACCCTCCTTGATTGAATTCTTTTACACAATAACCGTGATTTTGTGAGGTGATATAACATTTGTTTGTTTTACCGTTTATAACGGTCTTATTCCCTCCTCTATGACCGTATTTTAATTTGTAAGATGAACCCCCCGCACCCAGACCAATTATTTGGTTTCCTAAACAGATACCCATTGTAGGGATGCTATTATTGATTAATTCTTGAGCGACTTCAATAGCATTTTTATATTTTGCAGGATCTCCGGGACCATTGGAAATAAATACTCCATTTGGTTTGTAAGACAAAATCATTTCAAATGTATAATTATACGGTACTAATATTACTTCGATTTTTCTCTGTAAGAAATTTCTTAAGATATTATTCTTTACTCCTAAATCTAATACCACTACTTTACCTTTAGGATTTAAGGGAGTAAATATTTTAACTTCTTTAGTGGATACCTCGCTTACTAAGTGTCTAAGGTTTGGGTCTTCCACTTTTTTGACTTCTTCTTTCAAAATATCTAAGTTAGGAGATTCTCCTGGGTTGAAAACTGCTAGCATTCCTAATTGCACTCCTTCTTCCCTTAATAGTTTTGTAATTGCTCTGGTGTCTATCCATTCGATTCCAGGAATGTTTTCTTCCAATAGAAATTCGTTTAGGGTTTTCACGCTTTCGTAATGGCTAGGATTTTTGCAGCATTCGTTAACGACAAATCCACTTACTTTTATCGAATCTGATTCAAAATATTTATGAATCCCGTGTGAATCTTTTTCCCAAGCAGGAACGCCGTAATTTCCAACCAGGGGATGAGTCATAACTACTATTTGTCCCTTATATGAAGGATCAGTTAGAGTTTCATTATATCCAGCACCCGTAATTGTCGTGAATACAATTTCCCCATATACTTTTTTAGTCGCTCCAAATCCAATCCCTTCGAAATAACGACCATCTTTAAACATTAAAATTGCTGGTCTTTCTTTCTTGTATAGCATCGACAAAAATGTATTTATCTTCTTTTATATTCTTAACATATAGATAACAAGTTACATTTTTTAAGCTTATTTATTAACTGGATAAATTATTGTTTGCATTAGCTTAATCTCTCATTAAAAATAGGTATAAATTATTTGGTTTCATTTTATATTGAATTAAAAATTTATATAGATAATATTAAGGAACAATGGTTAAAAAGCACTTAACGAAAAAAAGTTCGTTCTCTCGTATTTTTTAATTCTAAATGAAATTTTACTTTCTCTTAATAAATAATATACTATATAGTTAAAGCGAAATTATGGTAATGATTAAAGAACTCACAGATGAACTTATTGCTTATTGTGATAAAATAGGTATAGATATTGTAGGATTTTGTGATCCGACTAATTTCAATAAATTTGATAAGGATCATACTCCTGAATCATATCTGAAAAATTCTAAAACTGTAATCGTAATTGGATTTCACTTATACGATCTTAGTCTAGATGCTTGGAGTAAAGACGAAAAGAAAGGAAAAAGTTATCATTTTGCTGATTCAATTTTACTGGATCAATGCCATCAAATCAAGAGTTTTTTAGCTAAAAAAGGTTTCAAATCAGAAGTTATTCCTTATAAACCAGGATTATACTTAAAAGATGCTGCTGCGCTAGCTGGAATTGGTCCGATTGGAAAAAACAATCTCCTTATTACAAAAACCTTTGGATCTCAAATAAGATTAAGGGCATTGGTAACTGTAGCAGAATTATCCTACGGTACACCTATTCATGAGAGCGCTTATTGTGGAAATTGTGACATTTGCCTTGATTCTTGTCCTGCTGGCGCTCTAGAAGAAGGAAAGTATAATAAAGAGTTATGCCTTAATTATTGCCTGAAGAATTTAAAAAATTTGTCAGAAAATACTGTGATTTGGTGTAATAAATGCATTGAATCTTGTCCAGTAGGAAAAAGTTAACAAATATTAGAATCATTTTTAATAACTAATTGAGATATATGTAATTATAACAAAAAGATAGGAAAACTAATAAAAATGACATTAAAAACCCCCGAAGAGTATTTAAAAAGCATCCAGCGACCTGTTAATCTGTATATGTTCGGTGAAAAAGTAGAAGAATTTTGGAATCATCCAATCATTAAACCTTCGATAAACACCGTTATGAAAATTTATGAATTAGCTCAGATGGACGAGTATAAAGATTTAATGACTACAAAATCTCATTTAACCGGAGAATTAATCAATCGATTTACTCACATACATCAATCGATTGAAGATTTGGTTAATAAAGTCAAAATGCAACGATTATTAGGACAGCAAACTGCCTGCTGCTTCCAAAGATGTGTAGGGTTTGATACTGCTAATGCATTATATAGCGTGACTCATGAAATTGACAAAAAATATGGTACAAATTACCATTCCAGATTTAAAAATTATTGGATTGAAGTCCAAAATCACGACCTCATGGTTGATGGAGCAATGACAGATACAAAAGGCGATAGGAGTAAAAGACCGAAAGATCAACCAGATCCCGATGGATTCTTACATGTCATAGATTCTAACGAGGATGGAATCATTGTTCGAGGAGCTAAAGTTCATCAAACTGGATTCTTAAACTCGCATCGAGCTATTATCATGCCCACGCTTTCTCTAAGACAAGGAGAGGAGGATTATGCAGTAAGCTTTGGAATAGACACAAATGCAAAAGGAATTACAATGATTTATGGAAGGCAATCTTGTGATACACGAAAAATGGAACCTGGTGAGTTAGATATTGGAAATTTTAAGTACGGTGGTCAAGAAATTTTCGTAGTATTTGATAATGTGTTTGTACCTAAAGAAAATATTTTTATGAACGGTGAAGTTGAATTTTCTGGAGAACTAGTTAACCGTTTTGCGGGATTTCATCGACAATCTTATGGGGGATGTAAGGTTGGAGTAGGAGATGTGTTAATAGGAGCAACTGCATTAATTTCAGAATATAATGGAACCCAAAATGCATCACACATAAAAGATAAAATAGTTGAGATGACCCATTTAAATGAAACTTTGTATAGTTGTGGAATAGCTTGTAGTTCACTAGGTTTCCAACGAGAGTCAGGTAATTATGAAATGGACATGTTATTAGCAAATGTATGTAAACTAAATGTCACGCGCTTTCCCTACGAGATCGGGAGATTAGCTGAAGATATTGCAGGAGGAATGATATGTACAATGCCCTCTGAGGCTGATCTCAAGTCGAAGGAGATAGGTCCTTTAATCGAGAAGTATTTAACGACATGTGAAGGAATGTGCACTGAAGATCGATATAAAGTACTTCGGTTCATTGAAAATCTCACAATGGGAGTTGCTTCTGTGAGTTATCGAACAGAATCTATGCATGGAGCAGGTTCTCCTCAAGCTCAGAGAATCATGATTTCTCGCCAAGCAAATCTAGAGGAAAAGAAAAATTTAGTTAAGAGAATCCTTGATATAAACTCAGAATAACAATCTTTTTTTAATTTTCTTATTTAATTCGATTATTATTTATAAAAATGATTTGATTCTCTTATCTATCTGGTTTATTTACAATTCTTATAGGATATACAAGCTTTGATGAATGCCGTATAACAAGGACTCGCAGCATATGGTCGTGATTTAAACTCGGGATGAAATTGTACTCCAACCATCCAATGATCTTCCCTATTTAACTCAATACTATTAATAATTTTTCCAGTTTCATCTCTACTCGATACAATTAAGCCTTTTTGTTTTGCTTCTTCAGTTAAATATCTTTCTTGTATGTGATATCTATGCCTAAATCGTTCTTTTATCTCATTTTGTTTATATGTTTCAAATAATTTCGTACCCTCGTTAAGTACAATTTTATGAGCGCCTAATCTCATTGTACCTCCTTTTTCAGTAACAACTTTCTGACTTTCAAGAAGATCGATAACAGGGTAGGGTGTGTCTGGGTTGATTTCAGTCGAGTTTGCACCTTTTAACCCCAAATATTTTCGACAAAAGGCTACATAAAATAGTTGAGCACCAAAACAGATGCCTAAAAATGGCACCTTTTCAGCCATAGCATATTCTGCCGACTGAATCATTCCTTCAACAGCTCTCTCTCCAAATCCAGGGGTTAATAGTATTCCATCGCAATCCCTTAACTCCTCTTCTATGTTTGTTTCTTCCGTTATATTTATCATTTTCAATTCTATCTTATAGCCTTGATGAGCTGCAGCGTGCTCTAAGGCGTCATTTATCGAGATATATGAATCGGAGATATTGAAATATTTTCCAGGCATGGCTATTTTTATTTTTTTATTGGCATTCTTATACATCTCAACCATTTTAAGCCATTCCGAATAATTATTAACTTCGCTATAAGACACCAACTTAGCTTTTAAATCTATTAGCTCGCAGAGAAAGTCTCCTAATCCCTGTTCTTCAAATAATATAGGTAGCTCATATACGATATTTAAATCAGGATTCGAAATTACTGCGGCTTCTGGAACATTCGAATAAAGGGATATTTTTGATCTTATATCATCTGTGAGAGGTTTTTCACTCCTACCTATTATTATATCTGGCTGTAATCCCATACTTTGAAGCATTTTAACAGAATGTTGAGTTGGTTTAGACTTTTGTTGACCAACTGCGCGAGAATATGGAACAAGTGTAACATGAACTAAGGCTGTACGATTAGGATATTCTAATTTAATTTGACGAAAAGCTTCTAGAAAAATGCTGGATTCTAAATCGCCTACAGTTCCTCCACATTCGATTAAAAGCACATCTAAATTTTCATTATTGGATATCTCCATTAATCTTTCTTTTATTATGTTAGTTACATGAGGAATTAATTGAACAGTCTTACCTAAAAATTTACCTTTTCTCTCACTTAAAATTGTTGAGAGATAAATTTGACCAGAAGTGATATTATGGGAAGGATGCATCTCAATACCAAGGAATCTTGAATATGTTCCAAAATCTTGGTCTATTTCAGAGATTCTATAGGACCTTTCGTCTGATCCATGGACAGGTGTAAAGTCCCATACATCTTCGGTTATAAAACATTCGCCATGTTCTATTGGATTAAGTGTTCCTGGATCAACATTTAGGTAAGGATCAATTTTAACTACAGAGATGTTGAATCCCCGGAATTGGAGTACTTTTCCTAAACTTGCTGTAGCTACACCTTTTCCTACGGCTGACATTACACCTCCCGTAACGAATATAAATCGAGTATTACTGTTAATCGCAGCTGTCAATTTTATATTACACTTCTCTGATGGGATCAAAAATAATAATAATTTTATTATAAAAATATTAAATATCAAACACATTTAATAAGAATTTCGAGATTATCTCAAAACTAGATATTGATGTAAAAGAATTAGGTTATAAATAGGCTATTCGATGAAAAGTTTGGATCAGATGTTATATTTAGACCTAATCGTCTCAAACCAGCTTCATCTCCAGGAGTGGGTATATGAGTCGAGTGCATTTCACATCCACTTAATTCTTTAAGTTTATCTATGGCTACCTTAGCAGAATGGTTGAAATCAGCACTGATGCTTAAAGCTATTAGAGTTTCTTCAAGATTGAGACTTAATCGTTTGTTATTGAAAATTTCCGATTTTAAATAACTAATGGATTCCAAAATATTGGGAGATAGAAGATGTATATTTTTAGGAATACCCGCCAATTCTTTTAAGGTATTTAGGATTAAACTTGAAGCCGCATGCATCAAAGGAGAATTGCTACCAGTCATAATTTTTCCATTTGCCAATTGTAATGCAGCTCCAGCAAATACCCCTTCGTTCCCTTTCCCTTTTTTTTTAGCAGCTATAGAAGCCTGTCGAGCCTCATTTACAACTTTTCGATCAAGTACAGTGAGATTTAGTTCTTTCATCAACAATTCCGCTCTTTGAACAGTCATCTTATCTGAAACGCCAATCGCATATTCACAACTATATCGTAGATATCTTCTGATGAGTTCCTGTCTTGCGGCTTGTTGCACCAGATTATCATCAATTATCGCAAAACCTGCTTTATTTACGCCCATATCTGTAGGTGATTTATAGACTAATCTGCTATCCATAATTCTTTGCATTATTTTCTTAACTACTGGAAAAATCTCTACATCTCTGTTATAGTTAACTGCCATTATATTATAAGCTTCAAGATGAAAAGGATCTACTTGATTAAAATCACCAAGGTCAGCAGTTGCAGATTCATACGCCATATTTACGGGGTGTTTTAATGGTAAATTCCAAATTGGAAACACCTCAAATTTAGCATAACCCGCATCTATCCCCCTTGTGTGTTCGTGATATATTTGTGAAAGACATGTTGCTAATTTTCCACTACCAGGACCGGGTGCAGTAACTATTATTATTGGTTTGGAAGTTTCTATGTAGGGATTAGTACCATACCCCTCTTCACTTATAATTAAATCAATATTAGTTGGATAACCTCTAATTAACTTATGCGTATAAACCTTAATATTACGGCGCTCTAGTTTATTCAAAAATTGTTTTACTACTTGTTGTCCATTGTAACGTGTAACAACCACCCCGCTTACTTTAATTTCTCCATCTCGAAGATCATCGATTAATTTCATTGCATTTAGGTCATAAGTTATACCAAAATCTGCTCGGATCTTCCTTCTTTCTATATCTCCGGAGTATATACAAATAATAACCTCTATTTTATCCTTAAGCACCTTTAGAAGCTTCATTTTCACATTTGGATCGAATCCAGGGAGAACTCGTGAAGCGTGATAATCGTATACAAGCTTTCCGCCAAATTCAAGGTATAATTTATTCCCAAATTGAGCTGCTCGATCTAGGATGCTCTCAGATTGTTCCTTTAGATATTTTTCATTATCAAATCCAATTTTTTGTTCTATCATTATAATTAGAATTAACCTTACATTGTAGTGATACTAATTTAGTTCATTTTCCTTTAAATGTTGGAGCTTTTTTAGTACTTAAGGATTTTAATGATTCTCTGAAATCTCGTGTAGTTAAAAGTTCTCTCAGGCCTTCGTTTTCAAGGTCTAGAGTTTTTGATAAAATTTCCTTAAAATAATCATGTAATGTTTTTTTCATTAATTTTATTGATAAAGATGGTCCTTTAGGAGGTATTAATTTTAAAGCTTGTTCTCTAACAAAAGGCATTAATTTTTCACGCGGTAAAACTTGGTTCACAAAACCAAGTTCATAAGCCTCTTGAGCAGTAATCTTCTTTCCAAAGTAGAGCAGTTCTTTCGCTTTCTGAAAACCTATGTAAAAAGGAAGTAAAAAATGAGAGCTAAACTCCGCCATAACCGCACGTTTTACAAAGTAAAATCCTATCCATGCGTCGTCAGCCATGTAAATTAAATCAGCTGCGGCTAAAGGCATGGTAAATCCCGCACCTACCGCTAATCCATTTATAGCAGCTATAACTGGTTTAGAAAAGGACCAGAATTTCATGCATAACCTTTTTACAGCAATATCAGTTAAATCAATCTCTTTCAATATTTCAGGAGGGAGTTGAGGGTAAATATTCATGTTAAAATAACCACCTGACGAGAAAGCATTCGCTTCCTCGCAACCAGTAATAATTAATATTTTTGCATTTTTATCTGCTTCCATATCAGTTAACACAGTCTCAATTTCCAAAAAGGTTAGGAACGACATAGCATTTTTCCTTTTAGGTTGATTAATTGTTATTGTACAGATTCCATTATCTTCCTTCCTATAAATGATATCTTGAATATCTTCAATTTTCATTATTAATTCTCAATAACCTTAATTTGAATATATATAGAGTTGGATTTACTCCCTTATAATTGTTTTCAACTAAAAAAAAGAAAAAAAATCTATACTTAATTTAAAAAGTTTAAGCATTAAAGCATTTTAAATAACTGTCTTAGAGATAAACTTAGAATATATTGTTGTATTTGCCTTGTTCCACCGCCTATCTCCTGAATTCTAGTAATTCCTAGTAGATCATGCATTATTGTATTATCACAAACTCCAGCTCCGCCCATAAGATTAGCACATTCATACACAACACGTTCGCATAGTTTTGTGCTAACAAGTTTAAGTTGTGATGCAGTAACGACCAGCGCTAAATTAAATTCCTTGGGTAACGTGCCTGATTTTTCCATTTTATCATCAATTATTTGACAAATATTTAAATTTGCTAATGTCAAGCTCATAGTTTGAGCCCATAAATCAGAAAGCGGAAATCCTACTCCTTGATACTTCAAGACTTCCTTATCGAACTGCTTTCTCATGTTAGAATATATTACAGCGTGTGTAATCGCATTCCAAGCTTCCGCTAGATTTAAACATACGATTCCTAATCGTTCTAGATTGAGCCCTTCGAATAAATGTGACCTCCCTTCGCCCGGTTTTCCTAAGACATATTCTGAAGGGACCCTCAAATTTGATATGGTTTCCTTTCCTATATGAATCCTCGGAGTCCAAGGAATATTAACCCGTTCAGCATTCCACCCCTCCCATGATGTATCAACTAAAAACTGAGCCATAGTATTGCCGTTATCTTTTTCGGTAACTGCATATACAACCGCCCAATCTGCTTTACTACCGTTAGTTTGATATATTTTTTCTCCGTTGAGAATAAAATTTCCATCATTTTGTTCATCACATGTAGTTAGCATATGCACTGCATCAGATCCTCTATCTGGTTCTGTGATACATATACAACCTATTTTTTCACCTGTTACTAATTCTTTTAAAGCTTTCAATCGAACATCAACATCTTCGTGATGGAGTAATAAGGGATTCACTGCTAAAACTGTAGCTCCGGCACCCATTGATAGCTGAGGATCAAAAAAATCCATTGCTAAAACCCTCATAAATTCAGCAGTCATCCCATAAGGTTCGAAGTTTAACCCAAGAGAATCAAATTTGTACATATGAGTAATATATCCGTTTCTGCCAATTTCTGGTATCCATTCATAGAAATCTTCGTTATGGGTTATATTATTGTCTTTTTCAAATTTCACGAAAAACTTTTGGGCTTGTTTAAGGAAATCGAAGTGTTTCGGTTTTAAAAAACTCATCAAATTGTAATTTAAAAACTTATTTCGGGTCTTTAACGAGAGTTTTTCGAGAATTTCATCGTTAATACATTGAACTTGTCCTTTTTTATTATTCACTTTTATCAACTCTTTGATTTAGAAATAATTTAATAATTATGATATGTATTTGATTAATTCCTTAAAATAAGTTTATAATAATGAGTAAAAAAAATTAATTTAATTTAATAGGTTCCCATATAGACTTCTCTATAATTTACAGAAAGTCTTTAAAAGTATTCCATAATATTTTATATATTTTAAGATATTCAAACAAAAAGATAAAAGCTTTAAAAAAAATGAGAATTAAGATTTATTAAATCCGGTTAATTATTTTGATTGTTTCTTTTATGGTATATAACTTTTCTATACTTGAACAGCATGGATTTATTAATGAGGATAAAAAGAATTTTGTTCCTAAATGAATAATTTTAATATGGTAAATTTCCTTCGAATTGGTTATCATATTCATTCTTAATCTGAATTTTGATTATGTGAAAAAATCATTTTAATACAAATATTTATTATTCTGATCAAGTAATTAGTTCTTATAATCTATTAAAAATAACATTTAATGTAAAACAAAGAATAAGAAGGTAATTCCTCATGGGAAAAGCTGGTATTATATTAGGGATAATTGGTATCTTGATAGGTTCTATAGGATTAGGTTTTGGGGTAATAACCGGGATAAATCAGTCACAAGTAAACATTTGGAATGATTATGAGCCAGATTATTTCACAGCCCCTGATTTATCGTACGAAACAATTCCAGATCTTTACGTCATCGTAGATTTAAGGTCTCCAGTCCAACTCTATGTCACGTTTTCAGCGAGTACTAAAATTCTTCCAGATCCCATCACTTTTGCAGACATCATTTTTTATATTATGATAGATGGTACGAGATTGTTGAATCCTTATACTCGTGTAGGACCATACAAAGGAACATCGATCTATGATTATCATTCAGTTACCTTACAATATTTTAATGCGTCATTCCCTGCGGGACGCCACAATATATCTATCGCCTTTTGGTCCGAGACTACTGGAAATATTATCAGAGAGTGTTTGCTTACTGTGCAATCATATCCTATTTAATACAAAATCATTTTTTTTTTCTTATTTTATTCTAATCATATATCTTTAAATCTATAATATATACAATCTCCAAAATAGAGGCAGTAATTGATGGTCAATGATGCATCTTAAAAATAGGAAGTCTGAAATTTTAACTACTAACTTGAGAGAATAAGATAAATTAAAAAAAAATAATATATTTATAAAAAAAATTAATTTAATTCTTTTGATTCTTCTCTTAATGCCCGTTTTAAGACTTTTCCTACAGTAGTTAAGGGCAAAGTTTCTCTAAATTCCCATATTCTTGGATTTTCATATTTCGAGAGATTTTCAGCAGCGTAATTTTTTAATTCTACTTTAATCTTATCGGATGGTTCGATTCCTTCTTTAAGCTGAACTATCGCTTTTACGATTTCACTTCCAGGCCGATCGGGATCTTTTAAGCCAATAATCGCTACCATTTCAATATTGGGATGTTTTGTTAAGATATCTTCAACATGAACGCTGTACACCTTATACCCACTTACGATTAACATATCTTTAGTACGATCCACAATCGTTATGAATCCATCCTCATCCATTACACCTACATCACCAGTATGAAACCATCCATCAATAATAGTCTTTGCGTTTGCGTCTGGTTTGTTGAGATATCCTCTTGTAACTTGAGGTCCTTTACAAATTATTTCTCCAGGTTTCCCGAGTTCTACTTGTTCTCCGGTTTCAATATCTACAAGCCTTAATTCAGTGTCGGGTACGGGTAAGCCGACAGTACCGACTTTCTTTTTACCGCTATAAGGATTCATGGTAAGAATTGGACTTGTTTCAGTCATCCCGTAAACTTCTAATAGTTTATTAGTACCAAGCATAGATTCTTCGAAATCTTTAATTGCTTCTGCTGGAAAAGGCGCAGCCCCAGAAACATAGATATCTATATTATTTAGGGTAGCCTTGGGTACATCCTTTATTTTTGGATTGTTTTTAATTGATAAAAATAATGTTGGTACATTCACTATTATTTTTGGGTTTTTTTCTATCATTTCCTCTATAATATGGTTGGTATCTCGGGGATCTGCAATTAAGATTTGTCCAGCTGAAGTATATAAAGTTATCATGCTCATAGCTAAACCAGCTAAATGAAAGAGCGGAAAAGCAGATAAGTTATTTTCTCCTTCCTTTGCTTCACTTCTATTAAGCCATGTAGCTACTTGAACTATGTTAGTAATTAAGTTAAGATGAGTAAGTTCTGTGCCTTTAGGTAATCCAGTGGTTCCGCCAGTATATTGAAGTAGGGCAAGATCGTTCTTCACATCAATAATTACGGCCTGTAAGTCAATGGATGTTTCCATCACATCCTTGAAATCAATAATTAATTTTCCGGAATACGGTTCAACTTTTCCTTTTGGTATTTTACCTAGTAGCTTACCAAGAAATACTATAGGTTTAGAAAGCCCCATGTAATCAGAAATATTAGTTGTAATCACGCATTTAAGATTTGGCAGCTTCTCTATTACTTTCATTAATACTTTCTCATATACAGCATCCAAGGTAACAAAAAATTTAGCTCCACTATCGTTTATTTGGTAAGCAATTTCAGTCGGACTTAGAAGCGGTGAACACCCGGATGCTACTCCACCCGCTAAAATTGTTCCAAAGTGTGCAGCTAAATACTGAGGGCAGTTAGCTAAATTTATAGCTACGCGATCTCCTTTTTTTAAACCATTTTTCTGTAAAAATGTCGCAAATCTGTGAGTAAATTCTCTAAGTTCACTGAAAGGCATTTCTCGCTTCATAAAATAGCAAGCGATGCGTTCTGGGTATTTAGCCATAGCTTTATCAAATAAATCGCCAAGACTTTCTTTGGGATATTCTAAATTCGGTTTAACATGTTTATCATAAGATTTCGTCCATATTTTCGCATCATATGGACTCATTTTAACTCCCATTAGATTAACCTCTTAATTTTTATTCACAAAATTGATGAATATCTTATTTATTGTTACATGAATTTATAAATATTTACCAAAATCAACAAATTAAATCTGTAAAAATAGTAAATTGATCATAATCCAAGAATGCTATAATGTTAAAAAAAGTAAAAAAAATAGTGAAAAATTAAAGAATTATTCTATCTCAACCATGATCTTTATATCATCATGTAATCCTTTTGATAAATCTTCAATTGCGGCAGGAACTTCATCTAGTTTTATTATTTTAGATATTAGTGGTTTTATATTCACCCTTTTCTGATCTAATAAATTTATAGCAGTTTTAAATGTATCTTGGTTATAGGCAAAAATACCTCTCAAAGTGATATTTTTAATTGCAATACCATAGAAATTTTTTAGGTCTGTGATTTCAGGATCCATACCAATCATTGTGATATACCCTCCTCTTCTTACAAGATCTATTGCTGATGTAATTGTTTCATTTATTCCTACGCAATCAAATATGTGAGCTGGTCCTATTTTAT
Organism: uncultured archaeon; assembly: GCA_964508365.1. Lineage (GTDB taxonomy): Archaea > Asgardarchaeota > Lokiarchaeia > Sigyniarchaeales > SOKP01 > SOKP01. The sequence goes on along the minus strand of CAZDTP010000005.1, from coordinate 43,231 downwards.
CACATAATTTTTTAATCTTTTTCCAGTTTTGTGGGGTGAATGCTTTATTGGCCCCCATCTCTAACGCTATTCTGTGTTTTGATTCTACTGGTTCTAAAGCATAAATATTACCGGCACCTGCTACTTTTAACGCTAAAATTGTGATTAAACCAATAGTTCCCGTTCCAAAAACCGCAACGCTATCACCTATTTTTATGTCAGACTCTTGAACAGAATAAATACCAACCGCCAGTGGCTCGATCATGGCTCCTTCTTCTAATGAGATTGATTCAGGCAAAATGTGAATCCTTTCCTCGTTTATATTAATAAATTCGGCCATTGCACCATCAGTAAGCGATCCTAAAGCTCTAGGGGCAAATTTGCACTTGTTCTCTTGATTTTGATTACACCAATAACAATTGTAGCATGGAACATTCGGATTTATAGTTACACGATCTCCAATTTTCAATTTTTTTACATTATCGCCTATTTCTATTATTTCTCCAGATATTTCATGCCCTATAATTGTCCCTGAACCATACATACCTGTCTTTTTAAAAGATTCAACATCCGAACCACAAATACCACAATATTTAACTTTGATTAGAGCCTCGTCTGGTTTAACACTAGGCATTGGTAAATCGTGTCTTACAACAATTTTTCCAACACCTTCATAAGATACGCCCTTCACTTATTTACACCTCAATTTATAAAAAAAAATAAAAAATAGATTTAAAGTATTCCCATGCTTCCTAGGAGCTTAGTCACGTCCGGAATTGACCAAGAAGTCTTAATATCTATTACAGCAGGTTTTCCAGAGTTTTTAGCTCTTTCAAGCGCGGGTTTAATCTCATTAGGATCAACTACAACCTCTCCATAACACCCAAACCCTTCAGCACATCTGGCAAAGTTAAATTCAGGTAACTCGACATCGATATAATGCTTGTCTACAAATAATTTTTGACCCGATTTAAGCATCCCCCAAGCACTATTATTTGCTATAACAAATATGAGATTCTTTAAACCTAATCTAACAGCGGTTTCGAGATCTTGAATATTCATCATAAAACTACCATCACCAGATATTGAAATAACCTGTTTATCCGGTTTTGCTAACTTAGCTCCGATTCCATAACCAACAGAAGTCCCCAAATGGCCCATACCGACAGCTTGTAAGAAGGATAGTGGTGGTCTTGGTTTATAATAATCTATTTGTTCTATAGAATAACAAGCTATATCCCCACCATCGTTAATGAATATCGCATCCTCATCCATAAATTCTAATACATCCTTGACCAATCTTTGAGGTAATATTGGGATCTTATCCTTTGTTGCTTTTTTCATCATACCAGCCATTTGTGTTTTTCTTAAATTCACTAACTCGTTTAACCACTCTCTTTTTTCAACTTTTTGAACTTTTTTAGCAGCTTCAAGTATTTGCGCTAAAAATTGTTTGCAATCGCTTATAATACCTAGAGTAATAGGTTTAGCTCGCCCTATTATTCCTGGATCTATATCTACTTGTATCATTTTTTGAGAATTTTTCCAAAATGGCTCGTCTCCATGACCCATAACATAAGTGAACTTGCATCCGAGAGCAAGAACAACATCTGCTTCTGGGGCTGCTTTTAAACCCACGCCATTTATAGTTGTACCAACAAAACTTTCTGATCTACTTGAGATAGTGCCAATACCCATAATAGTGGTTATAACGGGAATTTTTAAGTATTCAGCAAATTCTTGAAGTTCATTCCATCCTTCTGATCTTGACACTCCACCTCCAGAGACGATTAAGGGTTTCTCGGCTTTTAATAACATTTCCATGGCTTTTTGGATTACTTCATTACTAACTGCTGGTTTCTCAAAGCATCGATACTGATCAGGAGACGTAATTGGAATTTCACTTTCTTCTTTCTGGCTTAAAAAAGCGTCCTCGTAAATCTCCAATAAAACTGGTCTTGGACGCCCGCTAGTAGCTTCCCGGAAAACTTTTTGAACGGCATCAGGAATTTCTTCTATCGTTCGTATTGATTTCTGGTATTTAGTAATTGGTTTGAACATTGTAATTTGGTCTAAATTTCCCTGCAGAGTGAAAGAATCAGCAAATTTGCTATTTACTTGAGGTACTAAGACGATCATTGGGATGTTATCGCTCCATGCTGCTCCTACCCCGGGGACTAGTTGAGTTGCACCAGGACCAACAGTACCGAAACAAATTCCGGGTTTATTCGTCACTCTTGCCCAAGCATCAGCTGCATGCGCTGCAGCTTGCTCGTGTCTAAACATAACAGTATTGATTCCTTTTTCACGCCCCCACTTGTATACAGCATCAAACATAGTTAAAAATTGGCCACCAATGATCCCAAACAAATATTTGATATCTTCTTCAAGTAAGGATTTGATAAGAACATCGCCACCATTTATAATATTCTTTTTTTCTTCCAAATTTTTGCACCTTCCATCCTAAATTGTTATATTGATTTTAAATTTGGTTTTTATTGTTTAAATAATTATCTTAGATAAAAGAGTAGAAGTATTTATATTTTAAAATCTTGAAGTGTAAGTAAGAATTCTCTTAAATAATTTGGAATTTTTCGAATTTGATTATGGTTAATTCTCAAAATATCTAGTGAGGTTAAGTTTTTAATTTCCACAGGTATTTTAGAAATTTTATTATGACTTATGTCTAAATACTTAAGATAAGAAAGTGAAAAAATTGATTTTGGAAATACCTTAATATTATTTCTGCTTAAATTCAGTTTTTTAAGATTTGTGAGTAGCGCTAGAGAGTCGGGTAATTTGAGAATCGTGTTGCTTTTAAGACCAAGTTCTCCTATGAAATTTAAATAAACCATGGAATCTTGCAATTTAGAAATAGAGTCGAACATACTAGGGATTTCTTTCAAGTATTTCCAATTGTAATAATTGAAACTCAAGGATTCAATGTGTTTATTCCTTATCGTAAGCCAAGATTCTCCAAGTTTATTATCTTTTAATTTTTTGTAGAATTGATAAGTTTTTAACTCGGACTCATAATCAGATTCGTTTTGAGCAAATATAGCCTCCAAATCTAATATAAATTTTGCTTCATTTTGAACAATACCAACGGATAACGCTATTTCTGCCAAAAACCCATTTATTTCTTTACTTAACAATTCAAATCGGGCGCTATTAAGACTGCTATTCAAATCAGAAATTACTTTTAGAACTATTGGAGATTTATCGTGCTGCAAAACCCATATTAGCGTGTTCAAACCTTTTTTTAAAAAAATTTGTCCAATGAAATTCGCAGCTGATTTCCTAACTAATGGGCTTTCGTCGGATAATAGAGAATTTTCTAAGATTTTAAAGATTTTTTGATCGTGAATTTCCAATTTCTCAGAAATTTCAATTGATTCAGCACGAGTTATTGGGTTATCGCTTCCTTCTATTAATGAGATCAACTGCTCAGTGGCCATAGCCTTACTTACTTTCCCATTTGCTACGCTAGAATAAATTTTATCCGGCGATAAGAAGTTTTTCATTTATACTTGAAATTGAAAAAATCAATAGTTAACACTAAATTGTCTTTAAAATTTAATTAATTTTGCTTAATTAAAACTAATGAAATTTGAAGGAACTTATTATCGGATTTATAATCTCAATAAATTAAATTTATATATGTGGGAAGATATTTTCATAATCAACACATAATCTTAATTAAAAATAAAAAGGGTTATTAAAAAATGAGTGAAGAAAAAGAAATAAAGAAGAAAGATTCGAACGAACTTTTAAATTTTTTAATGATTATACTGGGTATACTTTTCTTGTTTAAAGGCATAATGGATTTCTTAGCATGGGCAGGAATCATAGTTCCTTCTTGGTTAGGTGATTTCGCCACTGATCCTGATTTAGCTGCAGCTCTTACATTGTTCGGAAGTCAAGGCTTAATCTCAATAGCACTAGGCTTCTGGTGCCTTGTAGCGGGAATTGGTATGTTCAAAGAGGAAGAATACGCTATGGGAATAGGTTTAGTCGTTCTTTCTATCATGGCACTTACTGGAGTAAACGCAGTTATAGGATGGATAACTAATCCTGCATCATTTGACTTAGCTTATTGGCCAAATTATATAATTCTGGGTGCCTTTATAATTGGGGTACTTGGATTTGTATGGTTACTTTTCACATATAAAAGATATGACTAATTAATTAATTTTTTTTTTTAATTTTATTTTTTATTTTTGATATAAGATATTTAAAAATTCTTTTTTATAACAAGCACAAACCAAATAATTGTGTATTAGAATAAGATTCTTCTTTAACATCGCTCTGTTCTTTTAGAAATTGTGTTAATGGAATACCTTTTTCATATAGTTCGTTAAATTTCTCATAGAAAATTTGATAAATATTAGTATTTCGCGATATATAAGCTCCTATCAATCTATTAGTAGGATCGAAACTTGGTTGAACCAATTCACTATCGGTTAAATTAAAATTACTGAAATCCTCACTTGTAACGCGAACAGAAATTTTTTTAAAAGTCAATTCGAATGATTTGAGATAATTGGAAACCAGTTGAAATTCTTCACTAACTAATAATTCCTTAATTACTTCTGTACTAAAGATTACTTGGATATCAATATTGATTAGGTTTTCTTTAATTTTTGTTATACCCGATCGCATAGATTCACTTAAATCTTCAGGAATACTAGAAATCCCGTATTTTTTAATAACTGAACTAAATTCGTTTTCATACCGGATTCCTAAGGCGATCTTGCATTCTTTTTCAGCTAAAAATGAGTGATAGGTCTCTCCAAAATTTTTTAGGTTATAATTAACGAACTCTACGAACTCTTGAGTTATTTGTTCATTCAAATTAAAATTTTGACTAAAATCTGACAAAGCATTTTCTGCCTCCTCTTTTTTCTCTTGGAACAATTGAGACAATTCCTCAATTCTTTCGTTAATAATAGTTTGCCATATCGAGATAGGTGGAGTTGTTAAATGAATTTTCATTGGACGATCGTATATTTGAACTAATCCTAGATCGTTCAAAACCGCACAAATTTTATATCCTCTTTTTAAGGTCAAATTGAATTGCGTACTGACTTCTTGTAAATTGTCAATTCTCTTATGTTTAAGCAAATAGTGGTATATTTTCTCGATACCTTTTTCAATAATTCCTATTGCATCAAATAGAGAACTGAGAGCTAAATATTCACGGTCAGACATCAAATCACCTATTTTCAATTCTTTCTAATGTTAGCTCTGTTAGAACCTCAAATGTTTTATTTACATTTTGTCCTGATTTACTGGATATTTCGCCAAATGATGCCATATTATTCTTTTCAGCAACTTGTATACCATATTCTCGAGAGACTTCGCGTTGATTATCTATAAGATCAATTTTAGACCCAACAAGCATAATTGGTATAGGACCTCCTTTCTGGTGAACAATATTAGTCCATTCATTGATATTGTCAAGAGTTTGAGTCCGTGTGACATCGTAAAGTAGAAAAGCAGCGTTTGCACCCAAACAATATGTAGGGAGTAGGAATCTAAACCTTTCTTCTCCTCCAACGTCCCAGATTTGAAGTTTTATCTTTTTTCCCTGTAGTTCAATCGTTTTAACATGAAAATCAACCCCAATAGTTAATCGCTCGCTAGGGTTAAAAACATTATAACAATATCGTTTAGTGAAAGAAGTTTTACCAACGGATGCGTCACCGAGCAGTAAAATTTTAAATGTATAGTCATACGACGATATCTTTAACACCTTTGAAAATTTTTTTTATCCCTTTAACCTTATTAATTAATATTAAGTAATGTTTAGATTTTATTAAAAATTTCATATGTTGGGTCTTAAATCCTATTTATATATATAATTAAAAATGTCGTTTTTAATTCTTTACTTTTTGTTTAAAATGAGATATCAAAGAACAAATTAAAGAGAAGAGATAAGAAACAATTATAAGGACTTTATTCTTGTTCAAAAACTTCTTTTAGATTATCGTATATAATTGGATTTAACTCTTTATTTAAATGATTCTTCAATTCAGAATAAATTATAGGATTTTTGAAGTGTTTTGATAAAAATTTAATGACGCTCCATCTTACCGAATCATCTGGGTCGTCTAATAAAGGAAGTAGGAATTTCAGATATCTTACATCATCATTCTCTTTGATTTTCATTATAGCTCGAGCTCTAACGATAAAATCGGGACTATATAATTGTGGTAGCAAATGGTATTCTACAGTGTCATTGTTTATAAAATTGAGAATAAACTGAAATAATTCTTTTTTGAAATCGTGAGATTGGTCCAATTCTTTAACAATATTTTTAATCGTTGTTTCTGGGACTCTATTCCCCAACTTTAAAAGACTTTCAAAAGAAATAAAGAATTTATCCGATATATCATATTTCAGATAATTTAAAAGCTTCATAATTATTTTGTCGTTAACTTTTGAAACTTCAATGACATCCCAATTAGGATTATCCGTGTTGTTGATATCATCCCCTAAATATTTCACAATATACACTCGATATAATTAAATCTTAAGTATAATTTTAAATTACAAAATTACCCTTATATAATGTATTATTAAAACAAAAATAATTGACTATATCCATTAGTAATTTTTTGACAATTAATTTCAAGTAAGTACTAATTAACTGATTAATATAGATGGAATATCCGACAAATGTCTGAAAGATTACTTAAAATAAATAAAATTTGTGAATACTCGTATCGTTAATTTTGAACTAAATTGTTAGTATTGTTATAGAAAATATCTTGCTTTTGATCATTCGTAATGGGTAAACACAATATCTTATCAATTTCAAGCTTTATAGGATTAGTAACTGGCGCATCTGAGCCAAATAACAATCGTTTATGGCCGACCATTTTTATCAAATTTAATATCCCGTAAGGTATTGAACAGGAAGTTTCAAAAAATACATTTTTATATTGTTTTAAGCTCAATCCAAAGTCAATTGCAAATTCCATTGCCAACGCAGCATGTCCAATAATGATATTTAAGTTTGGAAAACTTTGAGCTAATTTTGCAATATCATTCGAGGAAATCCCTCCAAAAGCTGAAAATTTCGGTGTAAAGTGAATAAATAAAGGAAAATTCTTGTTGTATTCTTGCATAAAAGAGGCCAAAGAGATAATATCTCTCGGAACTTTTATTAGATGAATTCCTGAATGGATTTTTACCCCACAAAATCCCATATTAAAATGGTTTTCTAATATCCTATAGTTTTTATCTACTTCTTCCAGATCAATTTTAGGATTGAACCAAAAGAACTTGAAAAATCTTTCGGGATCTAAGTTTGAGATACTTATAACATCCTGGTGATCTAATTGATCCTTAGGCATCAATTTTCTCAAATTTTCAAAAGCTTTTTTAACCAGGTTTTCATTTAACACCTCTTCTTCAGTTCCATTATTGTCATTCGCGTAAATTTTAGAACTCGCTGCTCTATTGACTGTAGTTATTATAGCTTTTTCAACGTTATATCTATCCAAATATGAGATGAGATCGTCATCTTTTGCTAGAAAAGTGCCAAATGTATGCAAGTGAGCATCAAAAATTTTATACTGTTGCATCCTTAAAATAAATCACCTATTTCTATTGGAGTAAAATTAATGATTAGCTTAAAATTCTTTCATTAATAATTTCTAAATTCATTAGCTGCATCAAACATTGCTACTATATTTTGAGGCGGAACCTCAGCTGTGATGTTATGAATATTTGAGGCTATAAAACCCCCTCCTGGCTTCAAGCATTCGAAGTTTCTTCTAACTTCCTCTCTAATCTGTTCAGGAGTTCCAAACGGTAGAGTTTTCTGTGAGTTGCATAAACCTCCCCAGAACGACATAATACTCCCATATCTTTCTTTTAGAGAACAAGGTTCCATATCATAGGCGCTTATTTGAACTGGATTAACGATATCATATCCGATGTCAGCGAAGTGAGGAATAAATTGAGAAATCGAACCACATGAATGGTAGTTTATTTTGGCGTCTACAATTTCGTGAATTTTCTGTGATAACTTCCGTTCTATAGGTTTTATCATGTTCTCGTATAGTTGTAAACTCATTATAGGACCAGCTTGTTCTGCAATATCTCCGTTAATGCTAACAACATCTAGATAACCTCCAACTTCAGCAAGGAAAGTTGTAGCATAATTGATCCAATATTTAAGTAATTCTTCCATAGTTGAAATTATGATTTCTGGTTTAGTCTTTAAAAACCTTAATGTCTTAGTAAAACCGAATAAAAATGTGCAGTATTCGTAAACACAACCAATTGGAGGTGTTGATAAAGCAAATTCTGTATTTTCATGCAATTTTCTTGCAAAATCTTTCAAACCAATAAAAGGAGATTTATCTAGCCCATCTGGCCAATCGTAATTCTTTACATCACTTACAGATTTAAAATCTGCAAAGGGATGAATAACAGGATCGTAGTATAAAATGTCGATGATATTTTTTTTAGCGTCATTTCCCCAAAACACGCCAAATTGGTCGTAAACACCCAGATATTTCTGTTCAACTTGTGGTTTCATATCTTGAACCCTAATCATTCCTCCTAAAGGTTGAATATACCTTATGTCAATTTGGAATCTTTTTAAAACTTCTTCGCAAGGTCGTACAATCTGTTGAACGAAATCTGCGTACTGTATGTTATCATCTTCAATTTCAAGATATTTAAGCAATTTTTTGTAAGCTATGATATGGATACTTGATTGATTGCCACCTAAATCAATCGGTACTTTATCCGGTTCTTTATGGTTTAATGTTGTTTTTACTCTATTCCTCGAATTCATGATTTCAACACCATTTAATAGTTATCTTATCTACTTTGTAATTAATGAAATCTTAAGATATTTAATACTATTTACATAGTTATTGATTTCTTAATTATTAAATTTTTAAAGTCTTAATGATAATGAGTTAATTATGGAACAAGAGAAATCTCTTCCAAATATTATATTTTTTGTACCTGATGAACTAAGAGGAGACTGTGTTTCTCTTGGAGGAAAGAGAAATCCAATAATTAAAACACCAAATATTGACCAATTAGCAAAAGATGGTATTGCTTTTACAAATTGCTTTACTGTTAATCCTGTCTGTGGGCCCTCAAGATGTTGTACTTTTACAGGACAATATGTTCATTCCAACAATCATAGAAGTCTTTATCAATTACTGCAACCCCATGAAGAAAATCTGTTTAAATTTTTAAAAGATAAAGGGTATGAAGTGATTTGGGTAGGTCGGAACGATGTTTTTAGAAAAGATGCAATCGAAGGCAGTATATCAAGAAAAATTAGAATCAAAACTAGAATGATTAAGACGAATCCTTATCCATTAGAACATCCCTTGAGAAAATCTTTCTATTTTGGAAAAAGAACGGAAGAAGAAGCAAAGGATATTGACTACTACAACACCCAAGAAGCGATTAACTATTTAAATTCAAACCATAAAAATCCTTTTTGCTTGTTCATAGCATTAAACTTCCCTCATCCCCCTTACACAGTAGAAGAACCATTTTTTTCAATGTACAATCGAGAAAATGTTCCCGCTCCAATACCCCCAAAATTAGATGACAAACCAGAGTTTATGCAATTAATTCATGAAAGATACGGTTTGAAAAACTTAACAAAAGAAGACTTCAAGGAAATTATTGCTACTTATTACGGAATGGTTTCTCGCATAGATCACCAGTTTGGTTTGATAATAAACCAACTAAAAGAAATAGGGGCTTATGAAAATAGTGTAATAGTCTTCTTTGCAGACCATGGAGATTTTACTGGTGATTATGGGTTAACAGAGAAATGGCCGAACGCATTTCAAGATTGTTTAATTAACATCCCCTTAATTCTAAAAATTCCTGGCATTGAAGGTAAAAATGTAATTTACGACCAACTCGTCCAATCCATTGATATTTTTCCAACTATATTGCATATCGCTCAAATTGAAACACAATATACTCATTTTGGTAAAAGTTTAATTCCCCTTCTCCAAGGTGATTTAGCAAAACTCAGGAATGCTGTCTTTGCAGAAGGAGGATATAATCCTCGCGAACCTCAATGTTTTGAACCTGTTATCGCGAATCCAGAGCTACCGGGATTAGGAATTTACTACGATAAAACGAATATCCCTAAAGAAGATAGTTCTACTGTTGCACGTTCTGCTATGATAAGAACTAAATTATGGAAACTCGTTATTCGCGATCAGGGTAAAGAAGAGCTGTATGATCTTATGTACGATCCTAACGAAGCGAACAATCTTATCGATATTTATGCTTATGATAAGGTAAAAGCAGATCTCAAAGAACAATTGCTCCGGTGGTACTTAAGAACGAGCGATAATTCTGATTGGAAACGTGAAAGAAGCATTTAACTAATTAGTTCAATAAGGTTTTTACAAATATCTTATTTTTAAAGTTTAAAGATTTTAAAGTTTAAAATCTATTTTATAAGTGAAATAATTTAATAATTCGTAGTGAATTTTATTATGAATTATAAAGATGTAAAAATAGAAGTTGTGTTTATAGGAAAACCACAATGGGAAGCTGGGTGGCCCTATTTGGGATTTGATAATAACGAAACGATAGATTCCATTAGAAATCATCTAAACCTGAAATTTAATAAAATTGAATTTAACTATAGTAAGATTATTACAACATACGATAGCGAATTAGTTAACCAGATTAAAAAAAATATCGAAGAGGCTGATGGGGTTATAGTTTTTACTATAGGGCATTATGGAGATCCAGGGATTGTTCAAGCTGGCATTGAATTTATTGAGAGCAAAAAACCGGTAATATTAGCCAATTATATGTATGCTGGAGACCATACTTTCACAAAAATATTCTCAAGTGTTAAAGACAAGAATTTTCAGATATCAATTTTATCTTCAAAAAAATTAGAAGATTTTAACAAAATGTTTGAAAACATGTTTAATCTCCTGCGTTTAAGAGGAAAAAGGGTCTTGGTTTACGCCAAAGACGTCATCAAAATGAACTGGGATGTCATATTAGGGTTATTTAATCCCGAACGAATGCGAATAGCTAAAAATCATCCAGAGTTCTTGGATCAAGTAGGTAAAATGAGTAGCGATAAGGAATTTGAATTCTATACCGATACGGTTGGTTTAGATCAAGCACACCAGTGGAGAAAGGATGAAGCGCTTTACAAAGAAATTTTAAAAAATGTATTTGATATAGAAATGATTAGAGGAGATCCAGAGGAGATTCTCAAGTATTATAATGAGGTTAACACGGACCAGGCAAAAGAGATCGCTCAAAAATGGATTGAAAATGCTACGATAGTAGAACCCACGGATAAAACCATTTTAAATTCCGCAAAACTATACCTAGCTTTTAAAAATATCTTGAAAGATAAAGACATTGACATTTTTACTCCCGATTGTGGCACATTCTTATTGTGCGGCGCGTTTCCCGCTTATCCTTGCATGGCTTTTTTCGAATTAAGTAACGAAGGAAAATACGGCATATGTGAGTCAGATATGGATTCAACCATAAGCTTTCTATTTGGATTGTATTTAACTGGTAGACCCGGATATGTGTCCAACCACACTTTTGATATTAAAAAAAATCAAATCACATACATGCATTGTGTAGCTCCATGTAATTTGCACGGTCCAGAAGGTCCACGAGCGCCTTATGATATCGTATACCATGGTGAAACTCATTTTTTAGGTGCCTCACCTCGCGTTAAATTTCCAATAGGGAAACCAGTAACGACTATCAAAATCAGCGTTTTTGAAAAAAAAATCTCAATTCGTACGGGAAAAATAATAGATAACATAGTTGATGAAAATGGCTGCGTTTCTAAAATGCTAGTAGAATGCGATGTTGAAAAGATTATGAAAAATTATGATTGGAACGCATTTGGATGGCATAGGGTGACTTTCATAGGCGATTGGAAGGATGATTTCATAAACGGAGCAAAAATTTTAGGTTTAAAAGTTGTCGAAGATGATAAATAAATATCAAAAATAAAATGTTTATATAGGTTCTCAACAAAATGGTATATCAATAATAATTAATAACTGAAAAGTGCTAAAATTTGAGAGAAAAAGATAGAATTCATTCTTTTTCAGGTCATTTTCTTTATTCGTTAGCTGCGATTCCCAGCTCATTGCATTACAATATGATCCAATCATTTTTAATATTTTTTTATACTATCGTAACTGGGTTATCGCTTGGATTAGGTGGTTTACTTTTGCTAATTTATGGTATTTGGAACGCCGTTAACGATCCACTAATGGGATATTACATGGATAAATGGAAATTCGAAAAATGGGGTCGACGTATCCCATATATTGTAATTGGAATAGTTCCATTTACTATTGGTTTTATGTTTTTATGGTGGGTTCCGTGGACAGACCAAACGGGAATTTTTTTACATGGTTTGATTATGTTGTTTTTATTCGATTTCGGTTTCACACTGGCAATGACCGCATGGTCGGCGTTATATACAGAAATGTATGAAGACGAGAAGGAGCGTGCGTCGGTTGTTGCCCTTAAAGACTTGCTCGCTTTTCTGTCCGCGATGATTGGGATAATATTACCTCCTTTATTAGCAGATGCAATGGGATGGCCCATAGTAGGTATATTATTTGGTACTTTAATACCGGTTACTATGTTATTGTCTCTTATGGGTACAAAGGAAAGGAAAGAATATCAAATCGATGAACCACTCCCTGTTTTCACGGCATTTAAAGAAACTTTATCGAATATTCCATTTCTAAACATTACATTGACCTACACACTAATAGATTTCTTTACTGGATTAACACTAACCGTTCTCCCTTTATATGCCCGATTTATTCTTAACATGGATGTAGGATTGGTGGGATTTGCGGCAATAGGAATTGCTCTAGGAATTCTTTCAAGCGTCTTATTCTGGAAATGGATTTATGCCACAAAAGGTCCAAAGTATGGATTATTGCTCTCTATTGGAATTTTTACGATTGGAATTTGGCCTTTATTCCTTGTTGATAATTTTCCTCTTCTAGTTATTATTACAATAATTCCAGGATTTGGAGCAGGGGGAATGTTAATGACTGAACCAGCTATGAGCGCCGCAATAGATTCAGACGAGTTAAAGACGGGTAAAAGACGAGAAGCAACATTTATGGGGATTTTAACTTTTGTAGCAAGACTATCAATAGTTTTTTCAGGTTTAACATTGATAATCGTACAAGCTTTAACGGGATTTGATCAATACGCCACCACACAACCCCCCCAGGCGGAGATAGGATTAAGAGCATTAGTTTCGCTCGTTCCAGTTATAGGAGGTTTACTTGCTTTGTTAGTGTTTAAGTTTTTCCCACTTAACTATGAAAAATTCATGGAACAACAAAAAAAGTTGAGCGAACTTCACGAAGAACGTTTGACTAAATTAAAGAATTTATAAAAAGCTTAAAAAAAAATTTTAATTTTTATTTTTATGTTTCGATCTCCTTAGGTTCATCCCGCGGTAACCGTTCTTCCATAAGGAAAAACTTTTGCTTTTTATGCGGTTCTGCTTGATACCAATATGCTGTTGAAGAAAAATCGTCGGAACGTTGGTTTGCATGACCGTGTTCAATTTTTACCTTTATGTTTTTATGGAAATATATTGGGTCTTCAATGTGATACCTGTAATAAGATATTTTCCCACTCCATTTGCTTCCACCAGGAATAGTTACTCCAAAATATGGGGAACAATAGAATTGGGAAGGACACCAAGCACCACAGAAATAATCTTCTGTTCCAGTTCCATATAAAATTGTCTCTTCGTCATCAATAGAAATATAATCGTCACCTTCTCCAGGCCACCAGTGATCGTTCTTTGTCGTATTTTCGGGTGTCATTAGATTATGGATGTTTAAGTGGCACCCAACAAAGTGTCCTTCTCCTTTTGCGTTAAGAATTAAATAGTCACCCTCGTGCGTAGGATTTTTTTTAATAAAGCGCTCTATTTTTGCTCCCGTACCATAGGGTTTTCCATCACATGGATTTTGTCGATTCCAAAAAGCATGAAATCTCCCCAGATCATTCGAAATATTGCTATATTCTTCGTAATCTATATAAAAGTATAAAACGGTCATAATTTCTGATTCATTTTCTACTTCGATCTTAGCTCGAGAAGCAAAAGGCATTGGAAAAAAACAGTTAAAACCTTTACCATCTTCAGGCCCGTTAGAAAATGGAAGACTCCAAAAATTTACGGTCTTGCCATGACCAACTCCAAAAAAGTCTCCTATCGGGACCTCAACAGAAGGTTCGTCCTCGTTATCCCACCACATCCTCAGAACCAACTTTCGTAGATAGTTAGGGTCAGCTGAAGCAATTGTCATCCAGATATGCTTGATAATACCAGCCCCTGCTATATCGCAGATTTGATAACTTTCATTAGGTTTTAATTGAACATTATCCATATTACTCCCAGTCTTATCATAACTAGAAACTCGTTTCCTTTTTACATCCTTTCTTATTAGAGCCAAATTTGTTAAAGAATTCATTCCAATTTTCATAAAAAACAATCCCTTAATTTACAATTTTTAATTGAATGTGAGGTGTATATTCCTAAATGTTAGGAAAAATAAATTTATATTGCTTATTGAATTTCCTTACTAAATTGGGATAAAATGGGAGGAGACTAAAATTTCTTCGGTTACAAGATTAGGTAGGCATATGAGGATACTATTAACTGTCGTTCTGATGTCTGTTGCGTTCAGAAGCATGGGGATGAGCATCGTTGAAATCGGGTTACCTTCATTTGTTGAAAGTGTAGGGGGATCTCTCACATCTTATGGAATTATAATTGGCACTTTTTCCGTGACTCAATGCATTTTTCAATATCCTTATGCAGCAATCTCAGATAAATTAGGACGTCGAAAAATGGTCCTATTCGGAATGCTTATATACTTACTAGGAACATTTTTATGCTTTACAGCTCAAAGCGTAATCCAATTGATCATCTACAGAGCAATTCAAGGAGCGGGTGCTTACACTTCAATTCTACAAGCAATTATAGGTGATTTATACAAAAAAAATCAACACAGTAAAGGAATGGGCTATTATTCTTTATGCATGAATGTGGGATACTTTCTTGGATTCATATTAGGAGGTTACATTGCGAGTTTCTTAGGATTTCGGAGCATTTTCTTGATATCAGGATTTCTAATTTGTTTTTGCATTATACTTATTTTTTTCGTACTAAGAGAGAATGGCAATACTAAGACGATTGAGGATCAAAATAAAAATATGGATTTCAAAATAAAAAATATAAAGATTCTCCTTAAAGAGCGTCAATATATCTTTTCACTATTAACTAATTGTGTGAGATGGTTTTTATTTGGATTTATTACTGCCTATTTGATATGGGTATTACAAGACAATATACAAGGTTTTGGTTTAAGTGAAATTACTTCAAGTTATATAATGCTGGCTATTATAGCACTTTATGTTGTGTTTATTTTTATTTCCAGCAAGTTATTAAATCGATATGGTCCTCGAAGATTGATGATGATAGGACAATTTATAGTTATGGTTTTCGGAATTTCTTTCTTTTTCCCAGATTTTGTTTCGAACCTACCTGGTTTTTTAATTATTGTTTCATTTTTAGGAATAGGAATAGCGTTGTTTGATCCCGCGGGGAATACCCTTTTATTAGAAGTAATTGAAGATATTCGACCCGACTTAAAGGGTTCGGGGATCGGATTCAATAATGCGATTGGGTTTTTCTGTGGGGCAATTGCTCCAATGATCATGAGCCCTATAGGTGAAATAGATATCTTTTTTCCCTTCTATGTTGTTTTTGGTTTGATGATTATATCTCTTATTATATCTAAATTTTTAGTCGATAAGAAATATTAATAATTCATGGTTCTCCCGTAATTTGAACAAATACCTTTCTATTTCTTGGTCCATCATATTCTGCGAACATTATGCCTTGCCATGTTCCTAATATTAATTTACCCTCGTGAATTAAAACATATATTGAATTTCCCGTTAATGAACATTTAATATGAGCATCAGAATTCCCTTCACTATGCTTAAAATAGTAACCTAATCCTCCACCTTTAGGAATTAACTTATTTAGATAATTCGCAACATCTTTCATTACGGATCGATCTGCGTTTTCGTTTATAGTTATTCCCGCAGTAGTGTGAGGTACGAATATGCAGCAGGCGCCTTCGTTAATATTAGAATTTTTTACTATTTTTTTAATTTCATTAGTAATTTCAACTAAAACTTCTCTTTCCGTGGTTTTTACCCTAAATTCCTCAAATATAATCATATTATTTTCAAATCATTTATTTTTTTATAAATTTTTAAAATTTCCGTGTTTGCCTTTGCCTTGAGTAAAACTTTGACTTCCTTCTAAATATTCCCCGCTTTCTAATGTTAATAAACCATATTCAAATTCTTTTACCATCGCATCTTTAATACTAAATCCAAATTGTTCATACGCAGAAAGGCGATCATTTCTCATGCAAGTTTGTGGAAAAGTAGCGATTTCTCTTGCTAATTTTTCTGCTTCTATTCTAGATTGACCTATTTCAACAACTCGATTAGCAAGCCCCCAAGCAAATGCCTCTTTAGCATATACAGGGCGTCCAGTGAGAATCATATCCATTGCACGACTTAAACCAATTAATCGAGGAAGTCTAACAGTTCCACCATCAATTAAGGGGACCCCAAATCGTCGACAAAAAACACCAAAAACTGCATCTTCCTCCACTACACGCATGTCACACCATAAAGCAAGCTCTAAACCCCCTGCTACAGCATATCCTGCTACAGCAGCGATGACTGGTTTAGCAAGTCTCATTCTTGTAGGTCCCATAGGACCATCTCCATCGATCTCAACTTTATTTGCTTTTTCTGTAGCTATTTCACTTAAATTTGCACCCGAACAAAAAGTACCATTAGCCCCCCAAAGTACAGCAACTAAAGCTTTTTCTTCATTTTCAAATTCCATGAAAGCACTCGCTAATTCATTAGCAGTTATTCCGTCAACCGCATTTTTGACTTCGGGGTTATCAATGATAATTGTATATATAGGGAAATCTTTCTCAATTCGAATTGTCATAGGAAAAATATGTCAAATACAAGATAAAACAATTTCTCTTTTCAAAGTATTTTATAAGTAATCGTGAATAATTCATAATAGGGGATTAATATGAATGCTCATGATAGAGTAATTAAGGCTTTAAATAATGAAGAGCCTGATCGCATTCCAATTTTCTGTCAAGTTCTCATGCCAGAATTTCAGAAGACACTCCTGAATTATTGGGGAGACTCCTTCATTAAGGAAAGAAAATTTAAGTTATCCTATAGAGATTACAATTTAGAATATAAACTTGGCTACGATATGGCATGGGGATTTAACTCATTTCCATACTTTATTCCTCCTAAATACATGCAGGAACATCCTTTACCAAAAATGCCCGAGGGGAATAAATATGTCGATTTAAATGGCAAAATATTTCTAAATCAAGGTAATAGAGAATTAGGAGATGCTTTTTATATTGGAAATTATATCGACTCTGAAGAAAAAGCAGATTATTTCTATGATACATATTTTGCTATGGATTGGGAAGAAGCTCCAGATTTTGCCAGAAATATTAATAAAAGATTGAAAAAATTTCCAACAGATGAATTCGTACCGTGTTGTCATCTTGATCCAATTTTAGAATCAATGTGGATGGGGATGGGACTAGGATTATTAATAAAATTAATAAGAAAAGACAAGGCTAAAATTAAACGTTACATTGATCTAAGAAAAAAAAAATTGGTTGAAGCTGCTAAATTAAACTCTGAAACAGATTTTGATGTTTTCTTTATTTGCGATGATACAGCTCTGAAAGGTACAACAATGATAAATCCAAAATATCACAGAGAATTATTTATCCCGGCATATAAAGAAGCAATTAAAATATTGAGAAAAGCGGGAAAACATGTGTGCTTTCACTCAGATGGTTTCACAGAACCATATTTTGACGGACTGGTCGAGGCAGGATTCAGCGGTGTAGAATCTTTAGAACCCATGGCAGGCATAAATTTGAAGCATTTGAAGGAGGTATATGGAGATAAGTTATGCCTAATCGGAAATATTGATGTTTCACAGCTATTGCCTTATGGTACTATGGATGATGTGACAAATGCCGTCAAAGATTGTATTCGCGATGCTGGTGAAGGTGGGGGATATATGTTAAGCGCTTGTACGGATATTACAAATTCATGCAAATTGGAAAATGTATTAACGATGATCTCTACCGCAAAGAAATATGGTAAATACCCATTAAATGTGTAAACTAGAAGGTCATAAAATTTAAGTTAAAAAAATATATATATTTAAAAACCAAGCTCAATTAGCTTAGCTTTGTTTTCTAGAACTTTTTCTTGAGTTAGAGGATAGAATTTCCAAAAGATAAAAGTACCCACTAAGATGACCGACGCAGGGATAACTCCTAGAAGGAGTCGAATTCCCAATTGGACTAGTTCTACATCTGCTCCAGAAGCAACTAAAGCGGCATAATCTACTAGTCCTGCATCAAATCCGGTAAATGTAAATACCAATGTTATTAATGCTTCGTCAATAAAAGCTGTAGCGAGTCCTATTACTGCCCAAGTACCAACCATGATACCTTTCTGGTTCTTCCCAGTACGCACAACAAAATCATCTTGTGCGTTCGAATACAATACTGGCATTCCAATAGACCACACACATCCATTTCCAAAACCCACCAAAAATATGATAATCATTAAAGAAAGATCTCCTTGGAAAAAGGTGAGTGGCACAGTAAGTGCACATAATATAAGGCTTCCGATAACGTAGGTTTTCTTATTGTTATTCATTTTCTTAAGAATTTTGAGCCAAATTGGAATAGAAATTAATGATCCCAAGAGAAAAAGTGCGAGAAATGGGATCATTGCATCCGGATCGTTAGATTTGAAAATAAATGTTACTAAATACGCTATCATTCCAGTCATTATCGATGCAGTAGCCGCGAGCCATAGAACGTAATGAAAAAAGAGAGCCATAAAGCTTTTTTGTTTAAGAACTAGCCATACACCTTTAAATACATGGATTCGTTCGTAGTCTCTTGAGTAATATCGATCAATAATGATTTTATCCTCCCGAGCACCCTTCATAACGAACATTATGCCAAAAATAATTCCTATTACTGCTATAATTGCTGCCATAACTGTGTATGATAATATTGTGGCTCCAAAAAACAGAAAAAGCGGTGGAAGCATCATTCCCATGACTTGTGCAATCATGTCAAAGAAACCCCAAGATCCTGCGTATTTCCTTCTTTCTGTTTCTGTTCGAAATTTATCAGCACGAAGTATAGATGTATGGATTTCTACCATCGTAATAAATAAATCAAACATAAACAAGGAGAGCAAAAGCCAAAGCATCACTGGCAAAGGATTTATCAGTACACCAAGGGAATCCTTTGGTAGATCTGGAGGAGAAAATATCATGATTAAAGCTAAAGACTGTGGAATAAATGCGATTGCTATCCACGGAAAGCGTCGACCCCATTTTCTTGTCCACTTAAAATTTCGATCAGTTAGCCACCCTATTAAAGGGTCGTTAAGACCAGCCCACACGGTATTTATAGCAACGACAGTCAAGATCCAACCTGCCTGAAGTCCTACAACTGTATGATAAAAAAAAAACATGAAAAGACTCATTGTTGCTGTTGGAATTGTCCATAGGATATTGTACGTACCAAAAGATAGATAAGTAAAAAAAGAATGTCTTGAAGTTGTTTCATCATTTTCTGTCATAAAAACACCAATTTTAGATTTATAGATTTTTTTAATTTCTAAATTCTTATAAAAAATTTTAATTATTACTAATCAACTTTTTCTATTTTAAATATTTCCCTTTTTTAACTGACAAGTTTTACCAATAAAGGGGAAAATTGTAGAGATACTAACCATCCTTTGGTTTAAATGAGAAAATCTTTATATTAGAACAAGTTCATAATAAGTTTACGGTAGATATTCCTCCTATGTCACCAATTATTGCGATTCTTAAAAATTGAAAATTTAATTAAATTAATTTGTTTTTAAAATTAAATTATAAATATTGTATATATTGGAAATCGTGGATATGACAGTATATAAACTTGAAAACCTATATTGGATTTTACAAATTCAAGAAGATGATCATAAGTATAAATATAAACTTAAGAGTAAAATAACTAATGAAACATATGCTGATGAAGATTACCATTATCGTCTTTTGAAATCAAGTAAAAAAGGGTCTCGATATGCTTATTTGTTCGGTGCAAATTCAGAATACAACGCAAAAGAACTAGTATCGAGACAAATTCGATATGATGGAACTGATACCTTAATTATTGAAGGGAAATTTGAAGGAATAGACATAAATATATCGCAAAAATTCATTCTTAGAAACGAAAGTAAATGGTTGGACGAATATATAACAATTATTAATAATAGTGGAAAGAAAGCTAAATTAGGATTAATAAATATGGGTTTTAAGAAGGCATTATTTAAGCAATATTCTGGCTGGAATGATCATTTAGATGAGTATACATTAACATCAATACCTACACGTAGATATTATCGATATGGAGATGATCGTAAAAAAGATTTTTATACTGCAAATGACCTCGTTTTTAAAGCGTGGGTTGATGTTTCCGTTGAAATGCCAGGATTTTGCGATGAAGGTTGGCTTTGGGGTAATTCCAAAGGAGGATTATTAACATGTAATTATAATCCCTCAAAGATGGAATATTCTAGATTTTTCCGCTTTGGAAATGAGCTACCTGGAAGAGGCGTTGAAGATGTATACATTATTTTTGGAGGTGTTAAGCTTTACGAGGGTAATCCTGAAGCAGTTACAAGGTTGGATCCATACGAAAGTTATTCATTTGGAGTATCGAGATATGCTGCTTATGAGGGTGATTATAAGAATGGTTATTATCTTTACAGAAGTCATCTTGAAGAAAAAGGGCATAAATTTAAAGATGATTATGATCCACCTGTTCATTGGAATGAATTATACAACTTAGGATGGATTTCAGAAAAAACTGGTTTTTTTGTTGAAGGTATAGAATTTGAAGTTTATACATTAGAGCAATTATATGAAGAGGCATCTCTAGCTAAGGATATTGGTGCAGAATGTTTATATCTCGATCCAGGTTGGAACACAGCACTAGGTTCTGAAATCTGGAACGAAGAACGCTTTGGTCCTCTAAAAGAGTTTTCTGAGACAATTCACAACAAATATGGATTGAAATTAGCTCTGCATCTAATGATGAATTTTGAAGGTAAGGATGCTCCTGAGGAATGGTACCTTAGATCAAGAAAAGGAGTCAAGGTTGTTTCAGATCCATATATTAACCTCTTTTGCTTATGCGCTAATGATCATTGGATAGAAGAAAAAACGCGGAGATTATTAGAAATAGCGAAAGAAGGAGTAGATTTCTTCATGTTTGATTTCACAGACCTTTCAATGTTTATGGCAGACGATCTTGGGTGTTTTAGCAAAGAACACGGTCATGAAGTCCCTATGAGAAGACAAACCCATGCTGAAAATATCTTTAAGGTGATTCAGAATGTAAAGAAGAATTTTCCCCACATTCTTATAGAGGCGCATGATAGAGGGGTAAAACCACGACATCCGTTATATTATCAACACAGCCTTCCACACAGTTTTGACGAGAATTGGGGATTTGAATGTATGTGGAATCCTATGCAGGATTTATTATCTGGTAGGGCAACGCAGCTTTTTGAATACAATTTAGCTTATTCTATCCCCCTATACTTACATATTAATGAAAATAGCGATAACGAGAACATGCTGCAATTTTGGTGGTATGCCTCTCTTGCTAGACATTTAGGGATTGGCGGGCTGAAAGATAGAAATAGTCCAAAATACAAAGCTCTACAACATGCGATGCTTCTTTATAAAACAGTTAAATCTATTATAACTCGAGGGACATTTTTTGGTCTGGATTACAACGTACATCTTCACGTGGCTGAAGATAACACATCGGGTGTTATTACTGCTTTTAATCTAACTAGCAGAAAAAAAAGAGTGAATATTCAGTCAGACTTCTCAAAATATAGGCTTCAAGTCAGCAAAGCAGAATTCTACAATGGAAAAAATGAATTATTATATGGTTTAATATTTAAAGAATCTAATTTTGAAATAGAGATTCCCCCGTTGTCCCCTGTAATCGCAATTCTTAAAAAATAATATATTCCTAATTTTTTTATAAAAAAGTTGAAGATTTTTATAGTATAAGTGGGTTTATATTATCTAACATTCACAATTAAAATCTAAAAAGGGTGAATCTATTGGATTTAATAATTTTCTTAAAAGATGGAACTCAGCACAAAATGTTAATTGATAGATTAAAAGCATCTGGTATTAACGATAATAACTTTTTTATCGAAAACCATAAAGAAGGTCGCCTTGAAATTCCTTTTGATTCTATTGATGGTTTTAAGATTGAAGCAGCACGTACATATCTTCTTCATGAAAGTACTCAAACATATTTAATTACAGCAGTTGGTATTCTTTCTAAACACTCGACATGATAATCTCTGTACTACTAGTATTAAAAAAAAAATTAATTAAAATAGAAATGTAAATCAAGAAGGCGTGTTAAAATGAATATAATAGTTACCTTAAAGGATGGAACTGAACATTCCATGTTAATTTTTGTGTTAAAAGAGTGTGGCATATATCAGAAAACATTTTTTATCGCAAGCAAAAAAGAACGAATAGAATTTCCTATTGCTTCTCTGAGTGGTTTTAGAATTGAAGCTTCTAAAGGGAGAATCTGGGAGGGTGATAGCGCGATTTTAAATCCAGCAATTATAATTCTCTCTCAATTTTTACCTTAATCTAATATATTTTTTTTCTTATTTTCGAATGCGTTTTAATTTAAATTTATTGGGTATTTGCGGTATTTTTCGATTGCATTTCGCAATACCTTGATATTTTCCCAAGGAGTAGTTAAAATATTATGGCTAGGACCAACAAAATAACCCCCGTTATGCCCTGCTGCTTTCACACACCGTTTTACTTCCTGAACAATGTCATCAAGTGTTCCAAAATTAAGAATCCGACTTGAATCTATTCCCCCCATAAAGCTTATTTTGTCACCAAGAGTTTGCTTTAGGTGAACTAAATCGACACCTGCTGCTGGTTCAAGTGCTTGAATGCAATTAAGTCCCGCATCTGCCATAGAAGGTAAATTGTCATCAATATATCCACAAGAGTGTTGGACGATAAACATTCCTCTTTGCTTACACGCTTCATATATTTTTTTATAATATGGCAGAATAAACTTCTTAAACTGCTCAATTGATAAAATTGAGCGCCCTTTATAACCTAAATCGTCTGAATAGAAGATTATATCTACCCCAGCTTCGTGAACGCGTTTAATGACTTCAATATTTAATTTGGTGTATTCGTTAAGAACTTCATGGATAAATTGGGGATTTTTTCGCATATAGTAGGCTACACGGCTCATTGTCATCCCTTCAAATAAAGATTCATGAATAGCAACAGGTACGAACGCCATTGGATATAAATACTTTTTTAGAGAATCTACAAATCCATCCCAAATTCGGGGTATATAATTAAGCTTATCATTGACCTGTTCTGAAGGTTTTCCATATTTATCCCAGTAATGATTTACTATTTCTGGAGTTCGGAAATATCCATCTACGTACCACAAATAAGCTATACCCGTATCAACTTGTTTAACCAGTTTCCATAATCTTCCATCAATCGCACTGATGTTACAATCTGGATATTCCGGAGGAGCACGCTTTACAGGTTCTTTGAATTTTTTTGGGCCCCAGGGATCCATGGAATGGCAATCAACATTCCAGAATCGTAGTTCTGTAATATCACCTGCCCAACAATATTTTACCCTAGAGTATTCATTTTCTATGAATGTTTTATGTTTATTATATTCGTCAGTTTTTAGAAATCTCTGATAAGAACTGGCTGATTTTTCAAAACCGAGATAATGAACGGGTAACTTGTCAATGTTGTCATCGAGTTCTAATGTCCTAATAACTCTTTCTCTTTTTGATAATCTCATGATAAAGCTTGATGTTTATATAGTAATGTAAAAAAGAAATTAAAATTTAAAAACTAAGCCCCTTTTAACAATTTATATATAATTGCAGAATATTGTTGACTTTATGGTATGAGATTCGGAATTTCACCTATGACTTATGATCTTTTAATTGATGGAATCCTTGCCAAAAAAGGTTTGGATGGAATATCAGAATTCAGATTTTCTGACTTGATTAAAAGAGCTGCTGTGTCTGGTTATCAGCATTTTGAGATTGCGTTGGATTTGTTTCAAGTTTTTCCAATTACAATGGATATTAATCAAATAAAAATATTACAAGACATCAAAAGTGAATACGATATCACCTACTCTGCTCATCTTCCTTTTTTAAGCCTAGATCTTGGAGGTCCAAATGAATTCATACGCGAAGGAAGTGTTAATTCTTTAATACATGCCTACAATTCTATTAAAGAATTAGTAGACGATGTTGATGTCTTTGTTTTGCATCCCACTGGTGAAACCGTTGCAAGCGTTATAGAATTTATCGAGAATCCTCAAATCAAAGAAATTACATCGGAGTTATTCTCTGTTAATGCCATACAAAGCATTGAGAGGTTCATAGAAGAAACCGATATAAAAAGAAGTAAAATCGCTATAGAAAATATTGTATTTCCTTTTGAAGCTACAATTAAAATCATTAAAAAATTGAAGACAAAGCTGTGTATAGATACCGCACATGTTCTTGGTGGGTTTTCAGGAAATCACGATTTGCTCAAAATCACAGAAAAATATTTAGATATAACTGCCGAAATTCATCTCCAAGACTTCAACGACGATAATCTTTTCTCTGATCATAGCGCTTTAGGAACTGGAAAGAATTTTCCCCCCGAATTTTTAAATATGATCCATCAAAAGAATTTCGATGGTCCTGTTGTCTTTGAATTAACTAAGGATGAAACGATAAAATCGCTCAAATATATAAGGAAAAACGCTCCTCAAGTAAAAATTCCAGATATCAAGGATCAACCCTTTTATTAGAGAATTTACAGTATCCTTAATTGATCTTCAAGTTGTTCAATTTTAATTCTTAATTCTTCAAGATTTTGTAGTTCCTTGTCTACTAATTCTTTTGGTGCTCGCTCAGAAAATTGACTCTGAAGTTTGATTTCGATTTTACGAGCTTCTGTTTTTGTTTTTTCCAATGAAGTACTGATTCTTGCTTTTTCCTTTTCGATATCGATCATTCCAGACAACGGAACAAATGCAGGAATTCCGCTAAGCACGATTCTGGCGGATTGAGGAGGTGGAACGATATTTTTATCTAATACGAATTTATCTTCGTCTATAAATGCCATTTTAACTAACTCGTTCTTACACAATTCAAATAACTCTCGATGAGTTTCAGTTTCTATTTGTAATGGGACAAGGGTTTTTAAAGGAATTCCAAAATCATGTTTTACCCGTCTTACCTCCCTAACAAAATCAGCCATAAGAAGAAAACTATCTTCTATGGTTTGATCGATGAATGATTCTTGCGCTATTGGCCAAGGAGCGTACATTATTGTGGGAGTAGTTTTAAGGTTGGCTGGAAGATTTTGCCATAATTTTTCAGTGATGAACGGCATAACAGGATGTAGCAATTTAAAGAAAGTCTCTAATACATGGAGGAGTATCGCTTTTTGAACGTGTGTATCTGAATAACTCTCATCATACAGAAAAATTTTGCTCATCTCAATGTACCAATCACAAAATTCACTCCAAAAAAACGATTTTATTTCTCTTGTCATCCGTAAGTAATCATAATTATCCATGTAGGATTGTACATCTCTAACCAATGAGTTTAATCGAGAAAGAATCCATTTATCGGGGAATTTTAGCTTATCCAACTCGATTTCATCGATTTTCGGAATTATCTCATCTGAAGTAATGTTATTTAAAACATAGCGAGACGCTTGCCAAATTTTATTACAATATTTGTGAGCAACATCAATATTTTTGGGATCTAAATTAGTATCTAATCCCGGAACACTATTTGATATCATTACATAGCGGAGGGAGTCTGCTCCAAAATCCTTTATAATTACTAGAGGATCATATTGATCTATATTTTCCATAGATTTACTTATTTTTCGTCCTTTTTCGTCTCGAATCATACCATGCAAATAAACAAGATGGTATGGCGTTTTTCCTGTTAGCTCGATCCCCATCATAAGTTCTCTTGCAACCCAGAAAAAGAGAATATCATAACCCGTTTCTCTAGTATCGGTTGGATAGAAGCGTTTATAATCAGGATGATCGGTATTAGGCCACCCCAAAGTTGAAAAAGGCCATAAACCACTTGAGAACCAAGTATCTAACACGTCCTCATCTTGATGAACATTTGAACTATTACATCTAGGACAGGTTGTAACCGTTTCCACATCAGGTTCGGGACAAATTTCTTCACCACATTCATCACAGTACCAAACTGGAATCCTGTGACCCCACCAAAGCTGACGAGATATGCACCAATCATGTATATTTTCCATCCATTGGAAAAAGCGATGTTCCTCTCTTTCAGGGATTATAATTGTCTCGCCATTCCGAACTTTCTCCATTGCAGGTCCAGCAAGTGGTTTCGTTTTCACAAACCACTGAATAGAAACTCGAGGTTCTATAGTGGCATGACAACGTTGACAGTGTGGT
This sequence comes from uncultured archaeon, assembly GCA_964508365.1. Lineage (GTDB taxonomy): Archaea > Asgardarchaeota > Lokiarchaeia > Sigyniarchaeales > SOKP01 > SOKP01. Next base: position 16,469 of record CAZDTP010000005.1, on the reverse strand, counting down.
TCAGCATGAACATAAGGTTCGATATTAGTTATTAATCCTTCTTTTTCAAGATCTTGTAGGATTATTTTCCGACACTCTAATCGATCTAGATCTGTATAAGCTTCAACAAAACCAGGGAGAATCTGAGCATTCTCGTTAAAGATATTTATGAATTCTAAATTGTGTTTTTTACCTATCTCAAAATCATTAGGATCGTGAGCAGGCGTTATTTTTAAAGCTCCAGTACCAAATTCGGGATCCACATATTGATCAGCAATTATTGGAACAGAACGACCGACAGCAGGAACAACTGCTTGCTTGCCAATATACTTAGCATAATTAGAATGAGATTTAATTGTAGCCACAGCGGTGTCACCTAATAGCGTTTCAGGTCTAGTGGTAGCTAAAATAATAAAATCTGTAGCACCCTCTGCCCATTTACCACTCGCCCAAGGAAATTGGGGACCTTTCCAGGCTTTATTAATAATTGGATACTTGATATACCATAAGTGACCTTGTTCATCAATAGCCTCCGTCTCTAAGTCCGATATTGCGGTAACGCACCTTCCTGGGCACCAATTAACCATATATTCTCCTCGATATATAAATCCTTTATGATATAATCTGTAGAAAGCTTCACGAACTGCCCGTGATAAGCTTGGATCTAGCGTGAAATATTCACGGCTCCAATCGCAGCTGATACCCATACTTTTCGATTGCGCTGTAATTCGTGCGTGGTATTTATGCTTCCATTCCCAAACTTTTTCCACGAATTTTTCGCGCCCTAACTCCTTATGATTTATACCTTGTTTTAATAGTTCTCTAACCACAACACTTTGAGTTGCAATTCCGGCGTGATCAGTACCTGGGATATAAAGAGTTTCTTTCTGTCGCATGCGTTCATAACGCGTCATTAAATCCTCAAGGGAAATCACAAGAGCATGACCTGAATGGAGTTGGCCTGTTACATTAGGTAGGGGAATTGTGATACAAAATCGTTCAGATTTTTCATCTGTAATTCCCAACTCTCTTGACTTTTCAGGCGCAAAGAAACCTTCTCTTTCCCACCACTCATATAATTCCTTTTCAATTGTGCGGTGATCGTAAATTTTAGCTAAATCGCTTGTCATTATAATTCCTCGAATTATCTTATATAATACCAGTAATATCTTAAAAATTTCGGATCAATTTAACAAGGTTAAAACTCCAACTTGAAATTAGTTAATCATGGTTAATTACAAAAAATAGAAAATGTAAAGATTAATTTGTTTTGCGTAAATATTTTTTTTATGGAATATAAGGAGGATATTATAGAAGCTAAAGAGCGAATGAATGCGTGGTGGGATCACGAAATAGCCGATCGCCCTGTTTTTAGCTATTATTATCCAAAAAAAAGGGGAACATTAGGAGCCTTTTTAGATGTTGTTGGTGAAGACTGGTCTTTAGCACAAAATCATGATGAAATTGAGGAACCTCTTAATGAATTCGAAAAAAGAGCTAAAAATACTTATTTTGGAGGAGAAAATATTCCTTTCTATTTTCCTAACTATGGCCCCGGGATTGTATCTGCTGTCTTTGGTATAAAACCCCAATTTAGCACCGGTACAGTATGGTTTAGTCGTCCAACAAAACCAGAAGATATAGTAGAATATCTTGAAAGCGTTAAAATAAATCGAAATAACGAGTGGTATTCAAGATTGCTCAGAATTACTGAGTATGCCGCAAAAAGAGCTGGGAAGAATTATGTGGTATCAATTACAGACATTGGAGGCGTTTTGGACATACTATCATCGTTTTTAGGACCAACTAATATAATACTTACCATGAAACGAAATCCTGAGATAATAGATACATGCCGTAGTATAATATTAGAAAAATTACTAAAAGTATATGATGCTTTACAGAATTTAGTCGATAAGTACTGCCATGGATGTAGCTGCTGGTTAGGCGTGTGGGGTAAACAGAGATGGAATGCTATTCAATGCGATTTCAGTGCTATGTTGAATCCTAAATGGTTCAATAGATTCGCTTTACCCGATATCATTGAACAAGCAGAGCATATGGATTACGCAATATACCATTTAGATGGTCCTAATGCGCTTCCTCATTTAGATTTCTTACTGGATAAACCAAGCATAACAGGTATTCAATGGGTTCCAGGGGTGGGAAATGCACGAATGGGCTCAAAAAAGTGGATTCCATTATATACTAAAATTCAAAAGGCAGGTAAAAATTTAGTTATAGATTCTGCTCCTGATAACGTTTCGCACCTTTATAAAAGTCTAGATCCCAGAGGATTATTTGTTCGTACTTTTTATAGATCAGAATATATTGCCAACCAATATTTACCGAAATTTTTGGGTGGGCAGGAGGGAGAATTAATACAGGACGCAAAAAACTGGTTAATAGAACGCGGAAAGAATAGAATTACCAAGGAATTATTTGACGAATTTCTAATTCTTCAAAATTTAGATATAGAAAACAGATATCGAAAGGATTTACTTAAAGAGATAGGAAACTCGTTCATAGATAATTGGTATGATTGATTTAAACCTGAATTTTAAAAATTTTGAGGATATTTACGATATTTTTCAATTGCAGTATATTTCTTAGAAATATAACTCTTAAAAATAAAAAAAAAAAGAAAAATACTAATTCTTACCGCTAAGACGAATTGACACTATAAAGAAAATAGCAGTTAGAACCGATGATATCTTATGGATTGCATAGATTATATCGTAAAGCACTCCTCCGGCTATGATGGCTGCCGCACCGCCAGAAACAAGTGAAATTAGGAGAAGAACTCCAGTAACTATAGCCCATTTTTTTTCTTTTCTCACCATTTTATCACCTCCATATAGTATAATTATTTATTCTTTATCATATCAGAAACTTTTACATCAGGATGGTGATACCGCTCAGCATAAGAAACGATATCACCATATATTGCCTCGTTCGGGCACCACACATAACATGCGAAACAATTTTCGCAATAGTGCTGCCATACGGGTCTGTTATTAATCATTTTAATATTATTTACAGGACAAATTTTGGCACAAATACCGCAACCATTGCACTTTTCATCGTATTGATAGCTCCTGTCCGCTAGGGGTATCATTTCTTTAAAAGGTAAATTAAACGAATTTGAAAGTTTTTTATATCTGGATGAGAACACGGGCTTTATCAGTAAAAAAAGAAGTGGTGTAAAAAATAATTTAGTTAATTTATTACGGGTTTCAAACATACCTTCTTTTTTAGTGCTGATGTAATCATAAATGATTTGAAGCTTCTTTTTCCAAAGATCAAAGACTCTTTGCTGTCTTTCTTGAGCTCCAAAAATTGCCGTATCTTTTAATTTCTTATGAAATATGGACTTCTTTAATTTCTCAAAGACAGATGGTGGATTATTTAACTTCACAGTAAAACCAGCCGCTAGTTTACCACCACGTGACTTAATAATCTTACTTAGATTTTCAATAGTCACACCAGGCATACCACTGTGTGTGCAAACCGCAAAAATGTACTTTGAACCAATATTTTTTAATTTATTAAGGAATTTTTCAACAATTAGCGGAATACCGCTACAACCATTCGTTGCATAATAGACAGGGAATACAATCCCGATCATATCCACATCGGTTGTTATACTTTCTTTTTCCATCATGGAAGGTATTGATATCAATATTCCATTCGTTTTTCTTGCGATATCTCTTGCAACAACCAAAGAATTTCCCGTTCCTGTAAAATAATAAATTTCTGTACTCATATTATCACCTCCTTAATTTCAAGACTCCTTTATTCTAACCATATCGAAAATGTACTTAATATGTCTAGATAGTTTAATTATCAGATTGTCGATTAACAATTCATAGGAAGTCTCGTTGTAATCAAGAATAAAGCATTCAAAGAACAGGTAAATACAATAGTTGAAGAATTCATCGGCTAGTATTTTGGCATCATATTCCATAATGTATCCTTTATTCATCATTTTCTGGAAAATTTGACTCCAGAAAATATAAGAAGGTTTCATAAATTGGTTTTTAAAAAAATCTAAGAATTTTACATTCTGGTAGAGCTCAATACACATGAGTCTTATTATCTTTCGGATGTGTGGAACCTTCAATTGTTCTATTATTGGGCTAATTGCATTATTCATGAGCATTTCGGGATCATATTTGTCAAGTAAATCATCCAACGATATTTGATTTGGATCATATCTAAACTCATCAATGAGGAATTCGATAATGTGATCCATAATATCCTCTTTACCTTTGAAGTGACTATAGATAGAACTCTCGTGTATATTTACTAAACGGGCTATATCTCGTATGGAGACGGCATTGTATCCTTTTTGTGAGAATAGATCGATAGCCACATCCCTAATCCGTTCCTTAGTTCCTTTCTTCTTTTTTTTCATTAGTTTTTTTATCCTTGGTTGAATTTTTCATGTTCTTTATGCTATAATTTCTATGATTGATGAAAGAAAATAATTTTATATTTAATGTACTAAAATAAATTTTGATATTTAAATCTTACCAACAAACGTTTGTTTGTAGAAAAAGAAGAATAATTCTTACCATTCAAATAAAGAGTAAAAATATAACTAAATACAAAATTGATAAAAGAATAAGATTGAAATTTATTTTTGGAGTAAGATGTAAAAGATATATAAATTCTTTTAGAATAATTTCAAGAATTCGAAAATTTTGAATAAGATCATGCTTTAAGTGGATATTTTCGATATTTTTCAATTGCTGCCCTCATTGCCAAAATATTCTCCCAAGGCATATTTATTATATCGTGACTAGGGCCTACAATATAACCTCCACCTTTTCCCGCACTTTTTATAGTATTTCTTACATTATCTTCGACATCCTTAGGATTGCCATAAGTTAAGATACCTGAAGAATCTAATCCTCCCATGAAACATAAACGATCCCCTAATGATTCCTTTAACCATGGTAAATCAACACCAGCTGTTGCTTCTAATGATTGTATACAATTGAGCCCCGCATCAACTAAATCAGGTAGATATTGATCTGCTTTTCCACAAGAATGTAGAACAACTAGGACTCCCCGTTTTTTACATGCCTGATATATTTGCTTATGATATGGAAGGATAAATTTACGGAACACATCCAATGAGAAAAAACCATTTTCTTTGTATCCGAGATCATCACCAAAAAATACAATATCAACTCCTACTTCAGCTAATCGTTTAATTATTTCGATGTTTACTTTCGTATATTCATCCATCATTTCATGAATAAAACTAGGATTTTTCCGGATATAATAAGCAAAACGTGAAAAAGTGATGCCCCCTATTAATACTTCAGAAGGATTAATGGGTAAATTGGCCATTGGGTAGAAGTAAGGCGCAAGTGCTTCAACAAATCGTTCCCATGTTTGAGAAGAATATTTTACTCTTTTGTTAATCAACTCCGTTGGCTTTCCATATCGATCCCAATAAGAGTGTACGATTTCTGGGGTTTTAAAATAGCCTCCTACATACCATGCATATTCTAAACCAGTGTTTACCTGTTTTTCAGTTCTGTACAATCTACCATCCATTTTATTTAAACGGCAGTTAGGATATTCTGGTGGTGCGTCTTCATATCTTCTCTTTATTTTAGTTTCTCCAAATGGATCCATACCGAAGATATCAACGTTCCAAAAGCGTTGCTCTGTGATATAATACTTAATCTTAGAGATTTTATCTTCTACATGAAGACGAAATTTATCCATTTCTCCTGATTTTTTATAAGCTTGGAAGGAACTCCCTGTTTGTTCAAATCCGAAATAATTTATTGGAACAACATCCGGTTCGCCATTAAGCTCAAGAGCTTTAAAAACTCGTTCTCGTTTTGATAAACCCATAATCCATTTGAAATCTGGTTATTTTAAGAATTAGAGTTAAATTTGGGGAGTAGAATAGTGGAATGTTAAAAAATATTACTCAAATTTCGGGAATTTTAACTTATCAGTAAAGAATGCTAATAATAGGATTATATTCAACGAAATTGGAGAAAAATAAAAGATGATATTTTAAAAAATTGAATTTTTTTATTTAGCTTGTTTAGATTAATTTACTTTTATTGACCAATAATAGACTATATAACATGGACATTTTGGTCTAAAATAATTGAAAAAAAATTCAAGAAATTATTTTTTGGGTTACTAGACAGTTATATTTGACTCAATTGAATCTTAATTACCTAATTGTGTGCTTTTCTGGCTAAATCTCTTGCCCAGTTTCGAATTTCATCCCAGTTTCTTGTATCATATACTCCAGGTTCTGTCTCTTTAATCCCCGCAGCAACCATGTTTTCTTTCTCAGCATCCAAGAATTTTTTGAAGATTTTAGATATTTGGTTATAATCCCAAACACCTCCAAACATGGTCATCGAAATAGGATGCAAGTTATACTTAGATGCTTTGTCTTCAAGATATTTTTTTGTTATTCTTTCAATTTCTGTGAATTCACCTTTATGTTCCATGAGTGCTCGCCCACCTGACGAAACAAATATAGCTACCTTTTTATTTTTAAGTTCGGCACTAAATTTCTTTAAAAATCCTTCAGCTTTACTCACCCATCTCTCAATTTTCATTCCGCTCCCAATAATGATGAGATCAAATTCTTCAATACTTCGAACCTTTTCTTCTTTTGCATTGACGATTTTGACCTTAAAATTCTCTTCTTGAAGAATTTTCGCTATTTCCTCAACAGTAGTCTTCGTTGCTCCATACCGTGTTCCATACACAATCAAAGCTCTATTTTTTTCCATTTTCAATACCTCTTAATTCTGAATTTATTCTTTATCACTTATATAATAGTAGTAATTATGACAAATTTTTTGGTGCTAACAAAATCTCATTAAAACTATAAATACATCTAAAATAAATATAACAATACTAAAAAAAATTGTATTGAAATCAAGTATGAAAAAAACTCAAGAGATAGATTTAAAACCAATTGAAATAGACACCCCTCGCGCAAATCGATATAAAAAATTAATAAGACTATCTAAAATTCCTGGTTTTAAATTCATTCTCAATCGATGGATGGATATAAAAAATTCAAATGGTTCTGCTATTCCAATAAATATATCTTTGGGTACTTATGAGGATAAAGTATTACCTTTGATTGTTACAGAGTATTTTATTAAAAAAGCAAGTCATATAGTGTTAATGGATTGTGGATGCCGCTTAGCTAATGATTGTCAGAATCATGACATTCATCAAGGTTGTACATGGTTAGGTGAGGCTACAAAGAGAATAGATCTTGAAAAATGGAAGACACATAACGCTCATGTGGCAACCGTAGAAGAAGCATTAGAACGGGAACGCTTAGCTTATGAAAATGGGTTGGTCCCACATTTGGGTAGATTAAAAGGAGACTCAATAAGATATGGAACCTTACCTGATGAGGGTCAATTCATGTCGCTTTGTCATTGCTGTTCCTGTTGCTGCATATTAAGTGCTATGAAATATGGTTCTTCAGACCTTAAAAAAATTATAACAAGGATGGAAGGCGTTGAAGTGGAAGTTAATAGTGATATTTGCGTTGGTTGCGGGAAATGTTTTAAAGTATGTATATTTGATGCGATGAAAATGGTTGATGGAAAAGCGTTTATTGATCAAAATGAATGTAAAGGATGCGGACGATGTGAAAGAGAGTGCCCAAATGAAGCAATCTCCATAAGGATAGATGATTACAACCGTGTTGATGAATTAATTTCCCGTATCGAATCTCATGTTGATGTTACTTAATCCCAGAATGATATTTCATTTGATCCTTTTCTAAAGATATAGAAGATCTAGTGCAATGTAGCTATAATCTCGTGGAAATAATTGTTTTGGTGAGATAAACACTTGTTGTTTTTTACCATTCATTCTTTTCTATTTTTAATTTTCAATAATTCCTTTCTCAAAATATTATCGATTCTTTTAGATGATAGGATTTTTAACATCTTGTTCCTAAACACATTGGGGACAATCATGTACCTATTCTTTGGTTTTTTTGTTATTAATCCTTTTAAAATTATTTTTGCAACTTCTGTCGGGTCTAATGAGTCAGTTTTACCTTTGTCAATTTCATGTTTACCAATAACAACAGCTTCCTTCTCAAATATGGATCCTTTAAATTTTAGCAGTAATTCCTCCCCTTTACTCCAAATTGGAGTATTAATCCTCCCCGGTTGGATGATAATTACTTTCACATCATACAATAAAAGTTCTCTTCGAAGAGAATCTGCATACCCCTCTAAAGCAAATTTACTTGAACTATATGGACCAAAAAAAGGGGCAGCAAAAAAACCAGAGTTGCTGCTTATCATTATTATTCGCCCTTTAGATTCTAGTATAAGAGGAAAAAAAACTGAGGTGATTCTATGGACACCAATTAGATTTACATTAAATTGATTGATTAAATCATTGGTACTTATATCCATTAATGGCCCAGCTGAAACAATTCCAGCATTATTAATAATTGCAAATAACCCCGAATTTTCATTTTTTATGTAATTAAATGCATCTTTAATAGTCTGATCATTGGTGACATCAATTTTTAAGCCTATCACATTCTTGATCCCATTAAGAGCTTCAATATCTTCTTTTTTTCTAGCACCAGCGTAAATTTTAAACCCACTGAGTGCTAAATATTCAGTACAAGCCCTCCCAATTCCAGAACTAGCACCTGTTATCAATATATTTTTTTTTGAATAAGTCATGATCATTTTGTTAAGAAAAAAAAGTAAATAAAAGTAGACTATTTTTGTTGTAAGTATTCATTCATTTCGACGAAAGAACTTGTTCGAATAAGGGCAGCTTTGAGAAATTGAAACCCAATGTCATATGTAGAACCGTCACCGGCAATGTGTATAACATACGGCACCTCTCCATTGAATAAACCTTTAGATTTAAGAATTTTATAGGTTGTGCTTATTCCTTCTGCAATAGTTGCACCTGATTCAAATAAGTGGTGAACCCAAGGAACCTTCCACGAGGTAACAAAATCTTTCGCTGTCGATACTTCACTGCAACTCGTATTATTCACGTAAATAATATTATTACCCGCAACTGCTGTAGCTGCTGTAGCCATCTGATTCAAGACCATTCCAGCGCCACAACCAGGGCATAATCCGTGTCCAGGATGTAAGTGAGTTTGAGGTTCTAAAGTTCTTCGATTCACTTGATAAAAGTCTATTGGTTTTTCGGCTCCAAACTGTTCAATAAGTCCTTTTAGTTTAAGGTTACGTTGTTCAGTATAGTAAATTATTTCATCAATTTCTTTTTCCAAAAATTGTGGTTTAAAGAGATGTCTAAACCTGCCCATTGATTTTAGGAATTCTATAAATTTCTCCTTATTAATTTCTAATCCACGATAATAAGAAAATGTTGGAATTCCATCTTTTACTCTAATAGTGTAAAGAGGCCAATAACCGCAATCCGTAGCTAATTTTGAAATTTTCACCGCGTCTTCTGCACTATGTCGCCATCCTCGCATGCAATCTGAATAAATTTGAATAAAAGCAGACCCATTTGACTTTAACGCATCAGCAACTTTTCCCATAAAATCTGCTGGATAAGCGGGGTTTGCCGTTGCTAAAAATAACGATTTTGTCCCGTAAAAAGCAAAAGGAGTAACTAAATCTTGTTTTACACCAACTTTACCGGGAATTTTTTCTCCACCGGGTCCAGTGGTTGTCGAAGCGTGCGGTGGCGTAGCACCTGATTCTTGAATCCCTGTGTTCATAAAAGCTTCGTTATCGTAGTTTAAAAATAATACATTAGATTTTCCATCTCTTGCTAAGATATCTTCGAATTTAATTACATTTCTTTCTGGTTTTGACATCTTATCTGTTCACCTCATAGATTTTATTCTTAGTCTCACGTACGCCAAGGTAAGTATAGAGCTGTCCTTTCATATCGTTAACAGATTCCATTTTCTTCTTTGCGACTGCAAATTCATCTCGAGTAACGTCCCGTCCACCTAGTCCTACAATAAAGCATCTAAATAGAGTTTTAAGCGGATACAACGCTGTTGCTATTGAAGTGGAAAATGGTGGTAAAAGATTATTTAACGAATCTGATTTTTCTAGAATAATTAGTTTTTCGATGTTATGCTCTTGGACAATCTTTTGTAATTCCTCGTAAGGGAAGGGTCTATAAGCTCTTATTTTAATTAGCCCTATGTCCTTGTTTTTAGTCATCCAACTAATGATGTTTCCACACATCGATCCCATAGTAATAAATGCCATTCTCGAAGAATTATCTAAGTTGTAGGTTTCAATTAAGTTATAATGGCGACCAGTTGCTTTTCCGAATTCTTCGAATGCCTTTTTCATTATATTTAACACGGGTTTCTTCGCTTCATCAAGATTTTTTCTTCCTTCCATAAAAAAACTGGGAGTTACAATTCCGCCCCATACACCAGGATGTTTAGTTGTAATTGTGTGGCGATGTTTTTTTGGCGTTAATCTCCGTACCACCTCGTCTGGAATTAACCATAATTTCTGAACGGAATGAGAAATAATAAAACCATCGTGTACAAACATAGTTGGAAACAAAGAATTGTCAGATATCATAACTGACAAAATTGCTGCATCGTAGGTTTCTTGAACATTCTCCGATACCATACAATTCCAACCGTAATCAGTTAACACATATTCCCAACTGTTCCATATAGAGAGATTAGGAGCGTTAAAAGCTCTCGCTGAAATCATCATCGTTAGCGGGACACGCCAACCAACTGCCATAGGCAAGGCTTCTGACATTAATAAATAACCTTGTGATGCTGTAGCTGTAAAGGTTCTGGCACCTGCAGCGCAAGCTGCTGTTGAATAACTTATAGCTGCTAATTCAGATTCGACATTAACGAAGGCTGCTTTTAATCTTCCTTGATGAACGACATCAGATAATCCCTCAACGGATTGAGTTTGAGGGGTAATTGGAAAAGCACAAATTACATCAGGGTCCGTTTGGGTAACTCCTCCAGCCACAGCATAATTCCCAATCATTGCCGTCTCGATGGGCTCTTTAATCTCTTTGAAAAATAATTTCATTGGTTCTACTGACATTTTAAATACCTCCACTTTCTTCCGGTACTGCACAAGCAGCCGGTCCTTGTTTTAATTTTTTACTTATTGCTTGAACAGGGCAGATATTTAGACAATTTAAACATGATTTACAATGAAATATATCAATTCCAATCATATGATATTTACCGTCTTCCCCTTTTTCTCTAAGAATAGCAAAATCAGGGCAAATGAACCAACACTGAGCGCAATTTGTACATGTTTCCGCATCCCAAATCATATCCCATTCGCCCCAAGAACCAGTATTCACTTGATCGCTTCCAACAGGGATTACTTCTTCGTCGCAATACCAAACACCCGCTTTATCTAATTCCTTATATCCAGGTAAGCCTAAATCTAGTTGTTGCCACGGTACTTTAGTGTCAACCGTAAAATCTGGGTCGACTCCGATGTCAAATATGCACGTTTCTTCAATTGCTTGCTTTATTGCTTCGATATTTTTTCCTGCTATAGCTCCTTTGAATCGCTTCATGATAGCATTAGATAATTCTTCGAGAGTAAAGAGGTGAGAGATTCTTATTAAAGCACCTAATATAATAGTATTTGTAATGTTTCGACCTAAAACATCTAGAGCAATTCGGGTAGCATCGATTGTAGCAATGTTTATGTCTTTTCTCTTTACAGCTTCTTGAATGGTTAGTTGATCCATTACGGTATTTACTATCAACCAACCACCTTTCGGTACGCCAGCAGTTACATCTACTTCTGAGAGTAACGATTCATCTAACACAGATACGAAATGAGGGCCATATACCTGTTCGTTTGACCTTACTAGATCAGCGTTCGCAGAAAGTCTAACATAGCTTTCAGTTGGACTTCCCATTCGTTCTGCACCAAACTTAGGTTGGCACACACCGTAACCATAGAAAGCTTCCACGCAGAGATTTGAAGCAGTTACACCTCCTTGTCCTCCACGAGCATGGAATCTAAGATTAATCGTATATTCATTTAAGATTTCTTTAATGTGTTCTGGAGTTAACATTTAATTTTTCACTTTTTTTTTTCAAAAAATCGAATTGTAATAAGATTAGTATTTCTACAAAAAAAAGGTTATTCCTATAATCGATAAGATACCTATTTATGCTGAAATGATGAACTATTTAGGATATGGTTCTTTTTTAAATATAATAACACCAAAGGGGTTTTTTTTTTTGGTAAAAAATTCTGACATTAAAAATCGTTCTGATCCGTTTAGCACCCCCAAAGAGCTAAAATCAGATGACTCAAAGGATAATGGGGAAGAGGATGAAAATAATGTTAAAATGACTCCAGATTTTATACCAATGATAAGAATTATCTTTTGGAATAGTATGGGATTCTTCTTCTTTTCATTTTTAATCCCTTATGTCACAGTTCAATTATTAGGAGTTTCAAAAACGGAATTAGGCATTGCTTTTTCGATACAAACGATCGGGGGTTTACTTAGCGCTCCTATTGTAGGTTATTTGACTGATCGCGTTTCAAGGAAAATTTTAATCCTTATTGGAAGTTTTGGGCGTGCTGCTTGTTATATTCTAATGTATATAGGAATTCTTCTATCGTCTTTTTTGTTGTTTATTGCTGGTATGTTTGTTTTAGGATTTTTTGTTGGTTTTTTTTGGACGCCTTTAGATACATTAATTTCCGAGAAATCAAATAAACTTAATCGTTCATTTGCTTTTGGAAAGCGTGCAGGAATGATAGGAAAAGGAAACTTCGTTGGATCAGTAATTAGTTTTTTAATATTTTGGTTAGCAAATTCATTTGTTCCGGAGAATCTCTTTTTGGTTTATTGTCCTCTATTACTCTTTGCCACATCAAACATTTTTGGAGGATTTGTATTCCATTTGAAAGTAGATGAGAAATTAACATTTGAAAAGCATGTTTTTAATCTTTTTCCATCTTCTATCGAGCCGAGTATTGTTTCCAAGGAACCAGTTATACTTGAAGTTCCGTTAAAGTCCAGAAATAATTTAAGTATTGGATTCTTTCTCGGTTTCAGTGTTTTAGTTATTGCTTTCATGACTAGTAATCTTAATCAAATGTTAGCTTATCCTTTCTTTCAAGTATATTTAAGAGAAGAATTGAAAATCGCAGATCCCACGCTTGTAATGATAATCTATTTCCCAAGTCAAATTATTTCTTTATTATTAGCACCTAAATTAGGTAAGATAGCAGATAAAATTAATCCTGTACTAGGGGTAGCTTTTGTGAGCGGCTTAGGTGCGTTCGTAACATGGTTAATAATTAGCACAACATCGGGATATATGTTTGGTCTCCTATTACTCTTCGACGCAACTTTTGCGTGGGGGGGTAACTTAATTTTACAAAATATCCTTAGTCGAATATCAAAAATTCACCGTGGAAAAGTTTTTGGAGCAGCGCAATGGTTAAGCTTATTCGGTGCGGTTTTGGGACCTATAATAGGGGGATTTGCGTATGATAACATAGCCCCTATTGCTCCTTTCGCAATTTCAATATTTATCGAATTAAGTGTAATACCTCTTTATGCGATAGCGATTAAAGCCTTAAAGCCTTATATGACTGAAAAAGTAGATTAATAAATTAGCATAATCAAGCATAAAATCGCTTAATTATTCGACAAATTGCCAAATTGATCCATAAAGAGAGATTTTGATCTTTGGTTTTTAATAATTTCAAGTCCCACATTCCGCTCTCTGATTGCTTATCTCTTAATATCCCAAGTGCTAATTTTATTTGCGGATGAGAGGTAGCGAAACCAAGGTAAGAGAGAGAATCAAGCGAAGATATAATGTCAGTCCACCAAAATGGGAACGATACTTTTGTCCAATATTCCACACTTCTGCGATCGGCGTATTTATCAGGTTTAAAGAACCGTGAAGTTAAAAGTTCACCCGCTACTTTCACCGCTTTATTATTTCTATATTTAGAATGTGCAGCAAATGCTCTAAGTACTATTCCAGTCACCATATGAGAAAAAGATTTTTTCCTATTAGGTTCAAATGCAATAGGGCTATTCACGGCATCTAGGTATTTAGCGTTATTTGTTCTCATTGCAATAGCCCATCCCCCATCTTCTTGCCGCATGGATAATAACCAGTCAAGGATCCTTTTAACTCGATGATCATTACCATATCCTGCTTTAATTAATAATTCAGTTATTGCTGCTGTATAATTAGGGCTGTATTGAGTACCATAAAATCCCCTAATATCTCCTTCATCCGTTTGACAAGAAAAAACATATTCCGCAGCTTTTTTAATCGCATCTTGTTCTTTTGTAAAACCATATTTTTCGACAAGAAATCCTAATTGTCTGTATGTTTCAAGAAGATTATAATTTTCTGGCTCATCTAACTTAGTTTTCCAAGCGGAATACCTCCAATACCCATCTTCCTGTTGTTGGTTAATAATCTTGATAGCTTGTGGTAAAATCCATAATGTTCCGAGTGGTTCGACTCCTTCTTCCAGAAGATCTCGTTTAGCGAAATATAATATCGCTTCGTTTTTGCTCGAAATAAGAGGAGCCAATGGATCATACTTAAGTTGTTCTTTCCATCCTTCCAAATTATTACCGCTCCTTATTTTAAAAAAATTTTAAAAAGTTTTTCTTAGGTACTGTTATTGAATAATCAACCTTTTACTATTAAATATATATTTTCATCGCAAAATTAAAGATAAAAACTATTAATCTCATCTTTAATTTTAAAATAATAATGGAGAATGTAGAGAATAAAGACATTGGTGTAAAAGACACATCTTTTATCAATGACATAAGATCAATTGCTATTATTGGAGCATCAAAGAAGAGGGATTATTTCTTTTTGAGAAACCACCAATATGCTTTTAAAGGCAATCTATACGCTGTACATCCTAATGCAGAGGAAATACCTAATTTTCCTGAAGATAAAATTTATTCTTCAATCCTTGAGATCCCAGAAGCAATAGATTTCGCTTTTATCGCAATTCCAGCAAAAAAAGTGTTGGAAGTAATGGATGAATGCGTAGAAAAAGGAGTAAAATTGGTTACCGTTTTTACCTCAGAATTTTCAGATGCCGGAACAGAGGAAGGTGCTGAGTTGGAAAAAGAATTAGTAAGAAGAGCAAAGAATAAAGTAAGAATTTTAGGGCCGAATGGATTAGGGTTATTCTATCCTAAGTTTGGGATCGCTTGGCGTACAGGATTCCCATCAGTCGCTGGAAACATTGGATTTATTGCTCAATCTGGAGGAATATGCAACATTGCTATCTATTCCTCTATTGAATTGGGTATTAATTTCTCTAAAGTCTTTTCGTTTGGAAATGGCGCTGATTTAGATTTTGTAGACCTTCTCTCCTTTTTAATAAACGATCCAGAAACAGAAATTATCCTATGTTATCTAGAAGGAATTAAAGAAGGTCGGATAGATACTCTTAGAGCAATTCTTAAGAATAACACCAAGCCTATAATAGTTCTAAAAGGGGGACAAAGCGAAATAGGAGCTATTGCAGCCAAAACTCACACAGCTTCAATATCGGGGAATAATAAAATCTGGAAAAATTTCTTTCGTCAATATAACATCATCGAAGTTGATTCTTTAGAGCAGTTACTTCATACAGCTCGTTTAATTGATTGTTACGGAGGTTTTAAACTACGAAATTTAGCAGTAATAAGTATATCTGGAGGTTATGGGGTAGTTTTAGCCGATTTAATTGAAAAGTCAGGATTAAAAGTTCCTCCATTTTCCCCCAACATACAAATTGAGATTTCAAAGAAGTTTTTTATGGCTGGAACAAGCCCCAATAACCCACTTGATTTCGCAGCCCAATTTTTTGATATAAATATCGTTAAGGAAGTTATAGATATTGTATTATCAGATAAAAATATTGATGGCCTTATTATGGATTTGCCTGGTTTTTATCTTACTTTGCCACCTAGAATAAAAGATACTAATGCTTTTTTCAATGTTGTTTTAGAGAGCCTAACCTTAGGACACAAACATAATAAACCTCTAATTTTAATTACACAGCATCTTACTCGACCGAATGAAATTAGTGATTTTCTTACTAAAATTAAAGAAAATAAAATAACCATTTTCGGAGATCCACAAGAATTTCTGCCATTATTGCCTAAAATTACTAAATATAGGAATAAATCGAAATTATAACTTAAACTCTTTGAGGCCTTTCATATTCACCAAAGACTTCTCTTAGGACTGTACCTATCTCTTCTATTGTTGTATAAAATTTTACCACCTCAATCATAATGGGAATTATATTTTCAGAAGATTTTTTCTAGAATTAATCCCCTTATTATCTAAAAGTTCAAATTATTTAAGAAAAGGCAAAAAAGGAACATCTATTTTAACGCTATTTTACTTACTTGCGAGACTTTATCAGCAAATTTTTTTCCTTCTGCTGCAGAGATCCATTCAATGACAAATCTCTCATCAGAAA